>JAMFSA010000070.1 GCA_026225055.1 Mucilaginibacter xinganensis
CTATGAAGCGATGAAGATAGTTGCTCAGCGATGCTGGGTAGATTTTGAATTTTTCTCTAAAACTTGCTTAAAAATTGTAGATAAAGAAGGTAATTTAAAACCCTTTATATTAAATAAGGCTCAATTAAAACTTCACGAACGATTAGAAAAGCAATTAAAAGAAAAGAAAAAAGTTAGAGCGATTATTCTTAAAGGGCGGCAAATGGGCTGTAGTACGCTCATTGCCGCTCGTTTTTATTGGCGCTTATGGAGTACCAAGAAAGGTAAAACTTTAAGAACCTTTATTCTTACCCACAAAGACGAAGCTACTGACAATCTCTTTAATATGACAAAGAGATACCATGATAACTTACCTGCACCGATGCGTCCAAGAACCAAAAAGTCCAACGTTAAAGAACTTATTTTTGAAGACACAGAATGCAATTATACTGTGGGCACAGCGGGGGGTGTTGAAATTGGTAGAAGTTTAACCCTTCATTTTGTTCACTCAAGTGAAACAGCATTTTGGCCAAATGCTGAAATGCACGTTACATCCCTATTAAATACAGCGCTTTCTGGTGCAGATGGTACAGAAAGCATTATTGAAAGTACGGCCAATGGGATTGGAAATGTTTATCATAAATATTGGCAAGCAGCAATTAAGAATAAGAGCGACTATGAGGCTATTTTCATTCCCTGGTTTTGGGATGAAGGCTATACTACCGAATGTCCTGAAAATTGGGATGCACCTTCGGAATTCTTAGAATACGGCCAACTTTACGATTTAACTTGGGAACAACTTTATTGGGCTTATATTAAGAATCGAGAAAGTGCTACTGCCGCCGGCTTAGATGACGATAAGTTCTGTCCTAAGTTCAAGCAAGAATATCCCGCAAATGCTGATGAAGCATTTCAAACAAGCGGCGATAGTTTCATTCCAGCAATGAGTGTACTTAGAGCAAGAAGACCGGCCGAGCCTATCCGTGGCACTGGCCCGATTATTCTCGGAGTTGATCCTGCACGAACGGGCGATCTTGTGGGGATCATTGACCGCTGCGGCCGTCGCGCGGGCGAACGCATCGCCGAGCGATGGGAGCCGGGCGGCAATCTGGTAAGACTGGCTGAACAGGTTGCTCACACCATCCATAAAATTAGACCGGATGCTGTTTGTATTGATGTTGGCGGCAACGGTTCTGGTGTTTATGATAACTTGTTGGAATGGGGTTTCGATAATGTACTTCATGCCGTTAACTTCGGCTCAAACCCAATCGGTCGAGGTCCAACAGGAGACGATTTATACTTTAATAGACGTGCGGAAATGTATGACAATTTACGTCAGTGGTTGGAAACAGAAGGCGGTGTACAAATCCCAGATGATGATTCATTGCAGACTGACTTAACATCTGCTCAAATGGGTCCGGGAGCTACACGTTATACTGTTAACAATGAACTTGTAATTGAAGAAAAGGCTAAGATTAAATCTCGTTTAGGATTTTCACCTGATCTTGGCGATGCTCTTGCATTAACTTTTGCCATTACTTTTCAACATAGTCATCAAGCCAGCTATCAACCGCCAATGACAAGAAGAGTTAAAAATAGAAGGACGGGATATTAATAATGTCTAATCCGACAGAATTTGATGAATTAGTTAAAAAATCAGTTGCGTGGTTTAATTCTTTATCTAAAGAAGAACAAGAAGCTCATTTAAAACTTCAAAAGGAAAGTTATGTGCGCGCAGAAACTTCTTGGCCAAAAGCTAATTTTAAATGGGTAGGTGGAGCAAAAGTTTACGATTCTTATGACGATTATTGCAATGACTAGTAATCCGACAGAATTTGAAAAAGTCCTTCTGGGCGAAAAGTTATATGATAAGGCATACATTTATTTTGAAACAATGGAAGTTGAGATTAATCCAGATCGATTTCTGCCGATAAACAATATGTTAAATTCAAAAGGCGTTCAAACCGACGATCCTAACGAAGCCTTGATCATTCAGGCGGGTAAGGATAATGATTGGGTTAATCTTAGAATCTGTCGCGAATAGGCTCTTGAGCAATGGCTACCACAAAAGTCCGTCGCAGCCATCCCTCTGCTTCTCCTTTAGCTTCTATTACAACTTCTACCGATGATAGTCGACGAACTGACAGTTCGATTGTTGATGGTGATGAAGAAGAAACTAAAGATGATCTTCCTGAAAGTTTAATTAAACTTTTTAGGTTTGCTTCCACAAATGGCAATATTTGTCATCTTTTAGATGAAGGTGTGGTTGCTCGCATTGGTGTTGATGCTGTGCGCCAATGGGAAATTGATGATTCTTCTCGGGAAAGTTGGTTAAATCAAGCCAATCGCGCTTTATCAATTGCTTGCCAAGAAGATGAAGAAGGTTCCGATGGAGAAAAGACATATCCTTTTGATGGAGCTTCAAATGTTCACTATCCCATGCTTACAACCGCTTCTCAGCAATTTGCAGCAAGAGCTTATCCAGCCTTAGTTAGAGGCGATAAAGTTGTTGGTGTTAAAGTTTTTCAACCGCCGACTGCACAACCTTCTGTTTTAGAGCAAGCTAAGGCTGCGCCGCAACCTGTTAACCAACAACAGGCTATTGAAGCATCTGTTAAACTTCAAGCTGCCAATGTTGCGGAACAAAAAGAAACGTTAGAAAATCAAGCTAAAGCTTCACGCGCTGAACGTGTTAAGCATTATCTAAATTGGACCGTTTTTTATAAAATGACGGATTGGGAAGGCGAAACCGATCAATTGTTGCATCAAGCTCCTATTGTTGGCGCGGGTTTCAAAAAAGTTTATTATTCGCAAGATGGTTTACAATCGGATTATATTTCTTCTACGAGATTAACTGTTCATAATGATACCAAATCAATTTATCGTTCACCTCGTATCACTTGGGATTTTGATGCTTACCCTTATGAAATTGACCAAAAACAACGCTCTGGTGAATATAATGAAGACGTTAACTTGTCTCGTTCTAGTGATGATCCAGAAGAACCCCGTCAACTTATTGAACAACAACGTTTTGAAGATTTAGACGACGATGGTTACTTAGAACCTTATAATGTTACTATTGATGTTAGGGAAAAAAAGGTTCTTCGTATAGAACCTGCTTATACGTTAGATGATATTGTTATTAATGAAATTGAGAAAAAAGTTATTAAAATTGATCGTTGGTTAGGTTACTCGGAATTCTTCTTCCTGCCTGATCCTAAAGGTCGTTATTATGGAATTGGTTTTGGCCGACTTTTAGAACAAATCGACGATTCGATTGATACCGGTATCAATCAGCTTATCGACGCCGGAAACGCCCAGATCGCCGGGGGCGGCTTCATGGCCTCTGGTGTGCGTCTGCAAGGGGCCGGGGCGGCCGGGACGATCTATCAGCGCCCAGGGGAATACCAGACGGTTTCAGCCCCTGGCGCGAACCTACGAGAGGCTATTTGGGAGCGCACGCTGCCCAATCCCTCCGGCATTACCTTCCAACTGGTTGAACTGCTGTTGGGTGCAGCTAAGGACATTGCCTCGGTCAAAGACGTGATTACCGGCAATACTCCGGCGACTGCTCCTGTGGGCACTACCCTAGCTTTGCAAGATCAAGCTTTGCAAGTTTTTAGTGCAATTTATCAAAGAATGTATCGCGGCTTTAAGCACGAGTTTTATTTGATGTATCATGCCTTAAAACGCTGGGGTACCGATAAAGATAAATTAGAATATAAAGAAATTACAGGGGGCGATTTCGATGAAGATTTCTCTGGCGATGGCACTGATATACAGCCCATTGCTGATCCTGCTGTGGTTACTAAGCAACAAAAAATAGCGCGCTTACAAACTTTAATTCAATTGGCTGAAAGTCCAGTTGGACAAGCTGCCGGTATGTTAACAACAGGACCGGCTCAAGAAATTGTTAAAGAAGGCTTGAATGCGATGGATTGGGATAGACCGGAGCGCTTTATTGGAGCTGTTCAGCCTAATCCCGAACTCGTTGCTAAAGTGCAGAAAATTCAAGCCGATACTGGTCTCGCTCAGGCAAAAACACAAACTGAAGCGGCCAGTGCTGATCTTGATAAAGCGAAAGCCGGTCATGAAACAGCCCTTGCATTAGAAGATGTACATAAGTTACATCGACATATTGCTGGTTTGCCTGAGGAGAATCCTACAGTTGATGAACAAGGTCAATTGCCGGGCACAACTTCGCAACTAGCTCAGGGTCAACAAGGAACAGATGTAGCTCAACAGGCTATGGAACATCAATCGGAAATGGCTCAACAGGCCAATGAACACGGATCGGCAATGGCTCAGCAACAAGCTGAACACGAATCCGAAATGGCTCAAATTGCAGCACAACCTCATCCTCAAGCGGCTGAATAATTAAAAATGGCTAGAAAAACTTATATCAAACCTACGCCGGGCAATCCGGCTTTAATTCCCACAAAAGAAGAATTTGAAACTTGGTGTGAAAACCCTGTTACATCCTTCGTTGCTTTAGCTTACGAAAAAGTAGCTGAAGCTCAAAAAGAAGGTTGGATAAATTTTACTTGGGATCAAAATAAAGTAGATAAGGAAATTTTTGTTGAACTTAAGGTTCGCTCAGATGCTTATAAAGCATTTATTGAAACAGAATATGCTAACTATTTCTACATTGTAGTAGGTGAGCATTACGAAGAAATAAAAGAAGAGAAAAAGAAATGATTTTAGAAAAAGATAAAAATAGATGGATTGAACAAATTTTAATTACAATGTTTAAATTTGAAGATTTAAATGGTCTTAAAGTTATGCTTTCAGTTGAACATCAAAGAGAATTATTAAATGCTACTATTGAAGCAATTAATAATTTAGAAAATGATTTAAAAACATTTGGTGAAAGATTTAAAAATGTCTGAAAAATTAACTAATTTTGGCAAGATCGGCGATATTCATTTAAAGATGAATATTCCGGCTTCGGAAGAATGTTATGCGGGATTTAATCCTGTAGAGTATAATGTTGTTATTGCTCCTGCTGTTTTAAATAAGACAGTTGGCAAGCTTGGTTTGATTCATATGGCTGAATCAAGCAAAGATTTATTAGATATGGCTGTACAAGTCGGTCGCATTGTTGAAATTTCTCCTTTGGCTTTTAATTATGCCAATTGGGGCGAATCGCATTCTCCACAACTTGGCCAGCTTGTTTGGTTTGCAAAATTTGCCGGCGGCATTTTTGAAGGTGTTGATGGCAAGGAATATCGCATTGTTAAGGATAAGGACATTGGCGGTGTTTTACCTGAAATTGATCAAGATCGCCTTACACAAGTTAAGGCTTTAACTAAAGCGAAAGCTGCTAACAATGAAGCTAAGGTGGCCTAAAATGGGATCGCGACCATTAATTGATTTCAAAAAGGAAAGTTTTTCACTAGATAGCGGGGTTCCTATTGAAGGTGAAGGTGCTTTAGAATCTGAAAACCAAAATGAAGATAAGGTTGAAGGTTTTAAGCGCGAATATGCCGGTAGATTAGGCTGGACGCCTAAAGATGAATGGGAAAAGCGCGGGCAAGATGTCTCCAAGTGGCATGACTATGATCACTTTTTAGCTGCCACCCCGGAATATGTTAAGAAGGTTCGTAAGGTTAATAAAGAGTTGAAAACCACGGTTGATCGCAATGCAGCGGCTGCGGCGGCGATGATCGAGGAAGAACGCCAGCGGAGTCGCGATGAAGCCATTCGTGAAGCCCGCGAGGCTGCGGCGGCCGGCGATGCTGACAAGGCCGCAGAGGCCGTTCGCAAGGCCACGTCAGCCCCTCCCCCCGAAGTGGATAATTGGCTAAAGCGCAATGCGTGGTTCGCTCAGGAGCCTGAGGCTAGGGCACTCGCCCAGGGAGTTACGGAGCGAGCTTATAAAGCCGGCGCGTCGGTTTCGGAACAACTCAAGGCCGCTGAAGATAGCGTTCGCAAGCGTTTTCCAGAATTGTTTGAAAACGAATCTTTAGATGACTTAAGTGATTTTATTGATAAGCAACCAAAAGAAGAAGTTGAAATGGTCGCCAAACCTCCTGCAATTGAAGAAGAACATCTAGAACCTCAACGAGAAGTTCGGATGTCCGATAGCAAGATAGTGGCTTCGGCTGTTTATGCTCCCGGTATGAATAGTGCTCGCACTAGAAGTTCAAGCACAGGTAAGGTTAAAGGCTTCAGCGATATTCCGGCTGAGGCTCAAGCTTCCTATGAAAAATATTTCGCTAAAAACTTTGTATCGCGCGGTTTAACTGTCGAAGAAGCTCGCAACAAGTACGCTAAAACGTACTGGATTAATCGTGGCGATAGCTAATTTTAATTTTTGAAAGTCATTTAAATGTCTGAAACCCCTCCTATTAAGACTGGTCCTCTTCCGCCCAAACAAGCTTGGCAACCTGCTGCGCCTGTTATTCCGACAGTTGATGAGTCGCGTGAGCGCCAACCTCGCGAAGAAGAACACCAAGAGCGTCGCCGTCGCCGCCAGGGGGGTTCTCTTAATCGAATGGTGCAATTTAAACTTGACTGCATTCCGCCAGAATGTTTAGATTTAGAAAATTACGTTTACCGTTGGGTGAACGATGAAGCTGGTAAAATTCGCATTGCCACCAAATATGACGATTATAATCATGTTCCGGTTAGCGAATTAAAAGGATTTGACCCAGAAGGGTTTGATGGTGAAGGCGGCGAGACAGTTCGTATGTTAGCCGGTAACGATAAGTTTGGAAATCCTGTCTATACTTATCTGTTAAAAAAGCGTCGGTCTTTTTGGGAATCTGACAACGAAGAAGTTGTCAACGCTCGCGAAGACATGATGGCAGGTAGAGTTTATCGTGGTGAAGTTGGTGATACCGATAACCAAGTTCAAGATGACAACTTCTATGCAACTGGTGATACGACTATTGGTGGTGCTGCTGCTCGTCGGCGCGGTCCCATTCCTAAGCGCAGTCTTCGCTAACTAAACCCTTCCTTCGGGACACGGCGTAGCCGTACTTAATTTTCCGGCCTAAGATTAGCGGCCATATTTAATTTCTTGCCTCAATGGCCTTTTTGTCTTTGGCAAGGAATTCTTATGGCCACTAACTACAATACTCCCTTTGGCTTGCAACCTGTTGCACGCCTGGACGGAGCTGTCTGGAATGACAGCCTCCGCGTCTATTACGTCCCTGCTGCGAATACCAATGCTCTCTTTGACGGCGATCCGGTACTTAAAGTTGCTGGTTCTGCTGATAGTAATGGTATTAATGGTGTTGACCTCGCCGCTGCCGGCACAGCGGCTAAGATCACTGGTGTGGTCTGTGGCTTTGTGGGTGCTTGCACTGCGGGTGCCCCCGGTGGTCCAACTCTCAGTCAAGTTGGCCTATTCCGTTTTAGCGGCAATCCAGGTCCGGTCTATCGTCCAGCCTCCACGGCCCTAGACTATTACGTCTTGGTTAATGACGATCCCGAGGCTCAATTCTATATCCAAGAAAATGACACCGGAACCGGTACACCGCTCGGTGTTGCTTCTGTGGGTAAGAATGCCAACTTAATTGCTGGTACAGGCAGCGTTTATACGGGCTGGTCTGGTTGGATGCTTAACGTTACCGGGGTTGGTACTGGTAATACCCTTCAAGTTCGCATCATTGGGTTTACTCCTGATCCTACCGGTAATCCTGGTGGTCTCTATGGTAAGCTTATTGTTCAAATCAACACTCACACTGAACTGCCTAATTCGGCGGGCATTTAATCTAGGAGATAACTTAAAATGGCCGCTGTTATTACTCGCAGTAATCATCCGGACGCGCTTTGGCCCGGTGTACTTGAATGGTTTGGTTTAAATTACGAACAGTTCCCGGACATTTGGCCGGAAATGTTTGACCGCATTGAGGGTTCGCTTGCGACTGAACGTCTAATTGAAGCCACTGGCTTTGGTCTGGCGCGAGTTAAGACTGAATCGGCCCCTGTCACTTATGATGCTGACGGTGAGGGTTATGCGACTTTGGCCACACCTTTTGTGCTTGGCCTTGGTTATCAAGTTACTCGTGAAGAACTTGAAGATAATCTTTATACTGAAGTATCTATGCCGCGTGCTGAACAGCTTGCGTTCTCGATGCACACTACCATTGAGCTTTCGCATGCTAACGTGTTCCTTAATGGTTTTAGTAATAGCTATGTGTATGGTGATGGCCAACCTCTCTATTCGGCTTCGCACCCCACAAAAAGCGGGCTTCAATCTAATCTTCCCACAGTAAATGCTGACTTCTCGGAAGCTTCTCTGGAAGATATGATTAAGCGTGTTTATCTGGCGCAAAACTCGCGTGGTTTGCAAATTAGCCTTCGCCCTCGCAAAATTATTGTGAGTGCGGCTGATATGTTTAACGCTACTCGTGTTCTTGAATCGCAACTTCGTACTTCGACTGCTAACAATGACATTAACGCCATTAAGCAGATGGGCCTTATTCCTGAAGGTGCAATTACTAACCCTTATTTAGGTGTGGAAACTACGCAAGCTTGGTACATGCTTACATCTACGCAAAAGAATAAGGGCATGGTTTCGATTTGGCGTCGTGATCCTGAATTAGAACGCGACAGCGAATTCGATACAGAAAACGCCAAGTGCAAGGCTACGAGCCGTTTCACCCCCTCGATTGGAGATTGGCGAAGCACTTTCGGAACGCCTGGATTCTGACCTCCGATGTCCAACTATTAAGAAATACACAGACTAACTTCTAAAGGAAACTTGCAAGGTGCCTGTCTTTCGCGCATATCCTGAAACATCATCTTTAGAAAACAGTGATGTTTTCCTGATTGATCGGATTGGTGTTGGTACTTTGCAAGTTCCAGCTACGGTTATTACGAGCGGTGGCGGCGGAGGCGGTTCGGGCACAGTCACTTCTGTGGCTTTGTCGTTACCTTCTATTTTTAGTATCAGCGGATCGCCTGTTACAACATCTGGAACATTAACTGCGACATTAAATAGTGAGACTGCAAACACCGTTTTTGCTGCTCCCAATGGAAGTGCAGGAACACCTACTTTTAGAATTTTGAATGTCAATGATTTACCGGCCAGCGGCGTATCTGCTGCTACTTATGGCGACGCCACTCATGTGGCGCAGGTAACTGTTAATGCCAAAGGTCAAGTTACAGGCGCAGCCAATATTGCTATTACCGGCGGCGGTTCTAGTGGTCAAACACCCCCGTTGCTGAGTGCTTACGGTCCTATTGATGGCGGCGGTGTCAATACATCTCAAAACGATGCTGCGTTTAGCGCAGCTCAAGCGGATGCTACCAATTCTTGTATTTATATTCCCGATGGCGTTTATGCTACAACACATATTCAATCTTTTTTAACTAAAAAATACGTTGGTACTGGCAAAATCAGTGATTCTACTGATTATATGCCAAGCAATTTTACTTATATTCCAACTACTCTTACTAATGCCAATGGAACTGGCGATTTACACTTTTGGACAGGCGATACATCGCATGTTACTCCGGAATGGTTTGTAATTGGTCCTAATGCTCAGCGAAATTTATCTTCGCATTACTATGAGCCGGGTTATTTTTCCCATCCAAGTTGGTATGAATGTTACAATGGTTCTACTGGAACCATTGCTCATGCTGTAGCAGCTGCTTCTATTGGTGCAACTTCTATAACTTTTAATTCTGTAACAGGCTTATCAATTGGCAATATATACGGATTAACACCTTATAGTCCTGGTGGTACCTTAACTGATACGATTACAATTACAAATATAGTTGGTAATGTAATTACATTTACGCCTGCTTTAACTTCCAATTATCCTGCTGTTACTCCATCGGCTTCTGTTCCAGGCTATGCTACTATTTATCAAGCTCCAAGAACAGGCTCTTCTCCTTATTATGTTCGCCACATTGCTCAACCTGCGGGTGGCGGCGATATAACTGCTATGTTTGCGAATGGTTTGAATAATTATCAAACACTTCCGGGCCAAGTTCACTTTTTAGAATCTAATTCTGTGGGCATTCTTGCAGGCCAGATTCAAGTAGGAGCTGGCTGTAATGGTGTATATGCTCAAGGTATTGAAATTCACTATACGGACAGTAGTAATGACATTGCTACTGTCGCCAATGTTCAATCTTTTGGTCGCACCAATGATACCGGGGCTTTAAGTACAACTTGGATTGGAGATTATTATCAAAGTGTAGGAAGTAAGCCAATTGATGCAGGATGGTCTTTAGGTGGTCCTGTTAGAAACGGTTTAGATGTTACACTTGCTGATCTTGAAGAAACTGCATTTGTTACAAGCACAGCTACTGGTACAACAATTGCAGTTAATTCTACAAATGGAGCTGTTCCAGGCGATCCAGTCACTTGCGGTTCGTACTCTGGAACTATTGTAACTATTCCTACAACAACTAGCATTACTGTTACACCTTCTATTACAGGTTCGCTAGCTGTAGGCGCTGAAGTTTTTTATACTTCAGGCGGTTCTGCTATTAATATGGCGTTTAGCCAACGCATTTATTTAAATTCATCTGCTTCTAATACAGGTCGTGGTGGTATTAGTACAGGTCAATATCCGCCTTTATTTGGCAATACTCAAGGCGATATGGTTATTCAAACTGAAACCGATAGTGGTTTGGATAGCATTTTTATTGGCTTTAATGGTAAAGGTCACGGCGTTTCTAAAATTGGTATAAAAATTAATCCAACAGGGGTTAATTTTGGAGGAAGTATTTTTAGTGCAAGTTCTATTCAAGCCCATAGTGGCATAGGCACTGTTCACGACATTTCCGGTACAGGAAACCCTACATATTATTTTGGTGGTGTCGGAGCTTCTGTTTATATGGAGTGGAATGGAACTAATTTATTATTTACTAGTAACAATGGCGCTTCCTTTGTAACATTGGCTTAATGGAAAGCATACCTTGAATTTAGTATAAATAAAATGAGAAATCGTCGCAGCGCTTTATTTAGGAATGATACTTATGTAGCAGGCAATGCTTGGTTCATCTGTGATCGCTGCGGCGGCCGTTATAGACGTTCTGCTATGATTACTGAATGGGATGGTTTAAAAGTAGATGCGCGGTGTCTTGATCCAAGACCTCCGCAAATGATTCCGCCTGTTATTTATCCAGAAGGCTTGCCTTTCTACGATGCTCGCTCACCTCAAGATAATCCAGACAGAATGCAAGATGATACTTACTTGCAACCAACAGTTGGTGGTATAAATATTACAATTGGCCAGTACAATAATTTAGGTCCTGGCGCTCTTTCTCCCCAAGATATTCTTGAAACAGTTCAAGCCAATCTTGGTACAGAAACTGGTTTTATATTAGCTACAGATGATGGTGATTTATTCTTAAGTGGAGAAGCTACTGTTCCCCAAGGACCAAATGTATTACAAGACGACATTACAATTATTACTGGGACGACAGGGGCATTCGATTTGCCATCTTTAAGTCAAGAACTTATTACTAATAATGGCGCTCTTATTATAACTGACGATGGCAATTTTTTAAGTACTTAGGAAACTAATATGGCCAATCAAATTACAATAGATCAACTTCCAAATGCCACAACACCTTTGGCTGGATCGGAAGTAACACCTATTGTTCAAAATGGCCAAACGCGTCAAGTTGCAGTAAGTGCTTTTAATACTACAAATCCTGGCATTAATCAATTAATTGGCGATGTTACTGCTGGGCCTGGAAGTGGTAGCCAAACTGCTACTTTAGCAGCTTCTGGTGTTTCTGCTGGAAATTATACTAATACAAATTTAACAGTTGACGCCAAAGGTCGCATTACTAACGCCAGCAATGGAACTAGCGGGAGCACTTCTCCCGGCGGTTCTTCAGGTCAAATTCAATATAATAATGCTAGCGCTTTTGGTGGTTTTACAATTAGTGGTGATGGTACTTTAAATACATCAACAGGTGTTTTAACTGTTACGCAAAGTAACGGAACAGCTTTTGGTACGGCTGCTTTTATTAATACAGGTATTATCGGATCAACTGTTCCTTTATTAAACGCTGGTCATACATGGTCCGGCGGCACGCAAATTATTAACTTCAATGCGACGACTGCGCCTAGCCCAGGCGTTCTTCAACTTCAATTATCCGCCGCTGATGGCGTTTCTTCGGGTATTCAATTTAATGCGTATGCCGCCAATGGAGGAATGTTCTTTAATCGTTGCAATGGAACAAATGCTGCTCCTACAAATATAACAAGCGGCAATATTTTATTTGCAATTAATGGGTCTGGTTATGGAGCAACCGCGTACGCCGGTACGCGGGCAACTATCGAATCTAAATCTACTGAAGTTTGGACCGATACTGCTCAAGGCACAAGCATTATTTTTCGTACCACAACTACTGGCACAACAACTATTGCTGACCGTTGGAATATTGGTGGTGATGGTTCGCTTTCGGCGATTGCTGGCGGGGCGGCTGGTTCATGGATTCGAACCGCTAACTATACAGTGGCCACTCTTCCAGCCGCATCGACAGCGGCTGTAGGGTCGCGTGCTTTTGTAACAGATGCAACTTCACCAACTTTCCAAGGCACTTTAACAGGGGGCGGTACTACACCTACACCAGTTTATAGTGATGGTTCTGTTTGGCGTGCAGGTTAATTTAAAAAGGTTTAAATAAAATGGCTAATCAACAAGACGTTTCTAGTGGTAATTATAGAGCTGTTATATCTGTACCGGCTAATGGGGCTGCGCTTGTTAAGCGAGATTTTGCCGATGGTACAGCGACAGCTTTATCCGAAGCAATTAATATTATTGATGCAAGTGGTGCTTCTTTAGGCACTTCTGCAAATCCTTTATATGTAAATTCCAATACTACAAATGCAGTTGCTTCCTTTGCAAATATTACAACCGCTGCTACAACTACAGTTAAAAGTGGAGCTGGAACTTTTTATAATATTATTTTAAATACTTTTGTAGCTTCGGCTACAATTGCAATTTATGATAATACGACCGCTACTGGTAATAAAATTGCTACTTTAACGTTACCATCTACAATTACAAGCGATAGTCCTATTTCACTTAGTTATAATTTGGCATTTACAACTGGTTTAACTATTGTAACTTCTGCTGCAACTGATTTAACTGTAACTTATCATTAATAATTTGGCTACTAAATTTGGCTAAAATTAATCATGTCAACAACCTATACTTTAAACGCTGGTCAAATCGTTACTGAATCTTTTCGTAAGATTGGTAACTTAGAACCGCCGTGGACTCCCACTGCTGATCAATATTCTATTGGTTTGCTTAATTTAAATTTTATGTTAAAAGCAATTCAAACAAATGGACCGAATTTATTTCGCTTAACTCAAATTCAAATGATTATTCCGGCTGGAATTGGCTATGCCGGCAATCCATTTCAAGTTACTCCGTTATTTCTTACATTAGCCGATGCTCGGTCCGTTATAACACCTGCGCCTAATTTATATGAACGGCCATTAGGTGTTTATTCTTACGAAGATTATATGTTGTTGCCAAATAAGATGCAAACAACAACTAGCGGTCCTTCCGTTATTTGTTTTGATCGGCAAGTAAATGCTTCCAATATTTATATTTGGCCATTAGCAGCTAGTGGTTGTGTAGTAAATGCCACTGTTGCGCGTACAATTAATGATATTCTTACTGTTAACGATCCTATTGACCTTCCTGTAGAATGGACGCAAGGCATTATTTGGATGCTTGCTGACCTTTTAATTGCCGATGCGGGTGTATTTGCAAGTGATCCAGGAACTGCTCAACTTATTACAAGCAATGCGGGTGTATTTTATAAAATGTTACTTGATTTTGATAGACCAGATGCAACATTTATCAGGCCTTATGGGAAAACTGGTAATTCGAAAATTTGGAAATATTAAAGTTCTTCCGCTTAATAAGAAACAGGAGAATTGACTATGGATATGAAAGAAAGTAAACATAAAGATCATTGGATTGCTGGTGCTATTAAACCCTCTAACAAAGGGGCTCTCCATCGTCAATTGGGTGTTTCCATGGGCAAGAAGATTCCTGAAAAGAAATTAGATATGGCCGCCAAAAAAGGCGGTGTTGAAGGCAAGCGTGCGCGTCTGGCCAAAACTTTAAAAAAGATGAAAAAGTAATGGAAGGTTCATATTTTAAGGATCGCGTTATGAATCGTGATCCACACGCGCCAATGCCCATTAAAGAATTCAAGCATGGTCAACGGCAAACCATTACACGCGAACCGCTACCAAAACGTGCCAATAGTGGAAAGTTTGCTTCTGCTAAAGGTTTTTCAAAAGCTGGTCATACTTACCGTTTTGAGGATAAATAACGATGAAGAGTCCGTTTGATACTCCGGGTCCTACGCCTGGACCTAAAGGTGTTGTAAAACAACATCATGCCATGGCCTCTGGTTATGAGTTGCCAATGACTGAACGAAAGGTGAAGACCTTTCAGAAGGACAAGAGCACTGGCTGTACTTATGTACCGGGATTTAATTCGCCTAAGTCTAAGAAGGAAAAGTAAAAATGCCTACAACTTCTTTTTCTAATGCGATTGCTAGTCCTACAGGTCAAAGCTTAGGCCGCGTTCAGGCTGATGGTTTCTATTCTCCGCTGGTGGCTGGCGTGCCCTTCGGTCCGAATGGCGTTCACAGCACGGGACCTGCGGTCTTGCCGTTTGGCGAAGCTAACACAGTGGCTGCCACAATTACGGCCCATTCAGGAGGCGCTCAGACAAATGCTGTTCCACTAACATCTACCATCAATGTGCTGACTACTGTTGCGGCAGCCGGTGACAGCGTTATTTTAGTAGGTACTGTTATTGGTTATTCTCAAAAGGTAATTAATCGTACTGCCACTTCTGCAAATGTTTTTCCTCCAACAGGGGGCACTATTCAAGGCGGTTCGGCTAATGCGGCCAGCGCTTTAGCTGCTAATACAGCGGCTGTTTACAATTTAGTTGCAGTTAATACTTGGGTTATTGGTTAATATAGTCCGGGGCTTTGGCCTCGGACTATTTAAAGGGGAGTATTTAAAATTCCACCTATCCCCTTAGTTAGTTCTTATAATGGAAGACCTCGTATAGGATTGCCTTCAACTCGTCTTATAAATGCGATGGTTGAAAAATCTGAAGGTGGTCCAACTCCTGATATAAGAACAACGCGTCCCGGCCTTACAGGATTTCATTCTGTGGGTATCGGGCCAATTCTCCGAATGTTTCAAATTCCAGGTGTTTTTAACGGAGATTTATTTCAAATCTCCGGTGGTGAATTATATGAATATACAGTTTTATTAGGGGAGGTAACATATGGAATCAATCCCCGGATTGTGTCTGCAAATAATCAGCTTGTTATTGTTAGTGGTGGTACTTTATATGTTTATCCTTTAGGGGGCCCTTTAACTACAGTTCAATTTTTTGATGATGGTGTTTCGCCATTACCTTCTTTTAGCAGTGTTGCTGTTTTATATAATATTTTTATTTTTACAGTAGCTGGTTCCAATCAATTTTTCTTTTCTAGCGTTGGAGATGCTACAATTATTAATGCTGCTAATTTTAGTGCAGCTCAAACTTCACCAGACCCGATTATTGAAGTTCAAGTTCTTGCTGAAGAAATATATTTCTTTAAACCAAAAGCTGTTGAAATTTGGGATTATACAGGCAGCTTAACAGCTCCATTTGCTTTGTCTCAAGGTCGAACTTATTCTCGCGGCTGCGCTTCTCAAGGAACCGTTGTAACCAATATGGATAACGGTTTATTTTGGGTTGGCGATGATATGAGTGTTTATCGCTCTGGAAATGTTCCAGAGAAAATTTCAACTCCTTATATTGATGATAGATTGCAATATGCAGGTGCAAATGGAATTGCTGAAGCAACTGCATATTATTTAGGCATTGAAGGACATTCTTTTTATATATTAAATTTACCATCTATTAACACTACTTTTGCTTATGATGCTTCTGTTAAAGAATGGAGTGTTTGGGGAAGCTACAATCCTTATGATGCCGATCCAACTTTATATTTAGGTTATTGTTCGGCTGGCCAAACTTCTACAGAACTTTTTATTGGCTCTTATAAAGACGGAAATGTTTATCTTGTAGATTCTTATAATTATACAGATGCGGGTCAAACTTTAAGCTGTGTTGTTGCAGGCGCTATTTTAATGGATAGCGATAAAATTCGTTGCAATAACGTTTCAATTCAATGTGTTCGTGGTTTAGGTAGTTATGTTCAAAGCGCTATTGTAAAAATGCGTTATAGTGATGACGGGGGTCACACGTGGTCTAGTTGGTTACAAGGTCAAATTGGTTATACTGGCGATTATTCTTGGAAAGCTACTTGGCGCTATTTGGGTACAATGCATCAGCCTGGACGCTATTTCGAATGGTGTGCATCTGACAATGTTCCTTTTACAATTGAAAGTGCGACCTTCAATGAGGGAAGGGTATAATGTCTGAGTCATCAGGCAGTCTTGCTATTACTATCCCACAATTTAATCAGCCTGTTTTAACAAGCAATGGAACGTTTCAACTAGGCTGGATTAGATTTTTACAATCGCTTTTAACTTTTTTGCAAGATGGCGGAATTGATCCTTCAGTTATTGCTGATCTAAAAGCTGCAATTCAACAAGCTCTTACTGCCGCAACAAATGCTGTTGATTTGGCTAACGAGGCGATTGCTATTGCCGGATCGGGAGGTACAACCGATGCATCAATTTTTTCACTTTTAGGTATAAGCGCATTAAATGAGCCACAAACTAAAATTAACCTTACTGTTCCATCTATATTCAATATTTCAGGTTCTCCTGTTTATAATGTTGGTACTTTTGGCATTACATTAGCTAATCAAAGTGCCAATTTAATTTTTGCGGGTCCTTCTTCCGGTTCTCCCTCAGCTCCAACTTTTAGAACCTTTTCTGCAACTGATTTGCCAGCTAGTGGTGTGACAGCAGGTACTTATGGCGATAGCACACATATTGGTCAATTTACTGTAGACAACCAAGGCATTTTAACCGCAGCTTCTTCTATAGCAATTTCAGGAAGCGGCCGTCCTTTATTAACTAGTAATTTAATTTATTATGTTTCTACGACAGGTAGTGATTCTAATAATGGTCTAACTGTACCCACAGCATTTTTGACTGGTCAACATGCTATTAATATCGCATCTACATGGGATTTAAATGGCTTTACAATTACTATTCAATTCGAAAATGGAACTTATAACGGCAATATTATAGTTTTAGATGGCTTATGGTTGACTGGCACGCTTATTATACAAGGTGATACAACTACTCCCGGAAATGTAGTTTTTAGTTATTCTGGTGGTTCAAACACAATTCAAGCCAGATTAAGTTCAGTTTGCACTGTTCAAGGAATTCAATTTAGCGGAACAAATGTAACTTCTTATATAAATTCTGGATTTAATTCAATTATAAATGTTAATAATTGTATCTTTGGCGCTAATATTGGCTATCATCTATATGCTAGAACTCAGGGCATTATAGAATTAAATGGACCTGTTACAATTGCCGGTAGTTCTAAAGCTTTTTGGAGAACTGAACTTCAAGGCATTATTCGTTCTGTTAGTCAAACAATTACAATAATTAGTATCCCCGCTTTTAGCGATGCATTTGCAAGCGCTGCTGAATTTTCTTCCATGGAAATCAATAGCAACACATATTCCGGTAGCGCTACTGGCTCGCAATATGATATCACTGCCAATAGTATGATTTATACAAATGGAGGTACTCTTCCTGGGAGCACCGCCGGTAGTACAGCAACCGGAGGCCAGTTTGTGTAATGCTATATGGAGATATGGCTTAATACTTGTTTAGGAATTAATAAATGGCATTAACTTATAGCAACATTGATTTTCAATTAACAAATTCTACGCAAATTATTTTAACTTCATCTTCTAGCGTTCCATTGATTATTACACGTATAACGGCTGTAAATACGGATACGGCTCCTCATAATTTTTCACTATGGCGTGTGGCACAAGGGACTTCGCCTTCTCTCGCGAATGTAATAGTTGATTCCGGCAATTGGCCCGGCGTATTAGCTGCGGGAGAAATGGTTGTGATCCCACTAAGCGGTCACTCACTTGTGCAGTCACAAACTTTACAAGGCGCTTGCGATACCGGCGGCGTTGTTAATATTTCAATTAGTTATGCTCAATCAAGCTAAAGAAGGTATATAATGCTTCGTACATTAAATTATAAAATTTTTAATGAAATCGCTAATCATAAAGAAGTTAGGCCATTTTTAGGCGGCAAAGGATTTCTAGATTTAAAATCTATTGTAGAAAATTTAAATAATTTTTGTTTTGTTACTGATGAAGAAAACGGCGGTTATATTGTAATCAATAAAGGAACAGGCTCTTACGAGGTTCACACTTTTTCTTATCCGTGTGCTCGCGGTAAAACGATGTTTAAGCTCATGCGTCAAGCACGAGCTTTCATGTTTTTACGAACAGATTGCATAGAGCTTCAAACTTATGTTCCTGAAGGATTAACTAATATTAATTTGTGGGCGTCTAATTCAGGATTTCGCGAAGATTTTAAGCGTGAAAATTGTTTTGATTTGGATGGTACAAAAGTTGGTCTAACTTACTATTCGATGTCTTATGAAGATTGGGTTTTAAAAGATATTGATAATAAAATAGAGGGTCAAAATTTTCATACAGTTATTGAAGCCAATCATGAAGATGATGATGTTCATGATTATTGGGCCGGTGCTACTTATAGAGCTGTTAAAAATTTTAATTACATTAAAGCGATTTCTTTTTATAACAAATGGGCGAATCGCACAGGCTATGCACCGATTTCAGTTGTGTCAGTTCAGCCCCTTGTGGTAAATATTGAATCTCATATTTTAGCCCTCAATGGGACCGACATAATTGTGTTAAAGGTCCCTGATAAATGCCCATTGGAGCCGTTATTGGTGGAGCAGCCACATTAGGTGGAGCAGCTTTAACATCAGGAGCCGCTAGCGACGCTGCTGCTGCTCAACAACAAGCTGAACAAGAACAACTTGCATTTCAAAAGCAAGTTTACGGCAATGCTCAAACTAATTTAAATCCTGATATTTCCACCGGCAATAATGCTGGAAGCGCCCTTGCCGGCTTATTAGGTACAGGCGGCGATCCGGCTGCATCTCAAACAGCATTTAATAACTATTTAAATTCGACAAATTATAAGTTCCAATTAGGTCAAGGCGAGCAAGGAATTGAATACGCCAATGCTCCTGCGTTTAGCAGTGGAGCGACTGCAAAGGCTTTAAATAATTATGCGCAAGGACAAGCTGGAAGCGCTTTAAGCGGTTATGAAAGCTTGCTGTCTGGTCAACAAGGTTTAGGTGTCAATGCTGCAGCTGCTCTAAATAATGTCGGTACAACTATTTCTAGTCAAAATTCGGCAAGTACGAATGCTGCTGCTTCAGCTACAGGCAACGCTGATATTGCTAGTGGAAATGCTTATTCTAATGCATTGTCAACACTTGGTAAAAGTTTACAATCTGGGTCTAGTTTTGGTGGAAGTAGTGTTAGCGGTATTTTAGGCAGCTTGTTTGGGGGTGGAACTGGGGGACAATCTTCTTTGGCCGGTTCTGATGTTGCGGGATTATATTAAATGTCTGAAGGTGTCGGCTGGGCTCTGTCTAATGCTAATCATCCTGATTGGGAAAGTCAGATTGATACAAATGTTCAGAACAATTTAGCGCTTAAGAAAGCACAACAAGGTTATTCGGCATTATCCGGCGTTGATTTTAATGATCCAACCTCGATTCAGAATGCTGTTGGCAATTTAGTCAAGTCGGGTAACACTGATCAAGCCTCGGCGCTTGCTGGATTGAGCTTGACGCAGCAAATTCGCAATTCACCGAGCTTTCAATCTTATTTAAACGGTACACCCAATCAAGTTCCTGCAACTGCGGGCGCGCCCCCTAGTGCCCCCGGTGCTACTGATCAACCGCCTCCGCCTGCGGATACACCTGTGCCAACTGATGGCAACAGCCGCTATGCACAAGCTATATCGGCTCATGCGGCCGATACACTAAATCAAGCTTCTGCGGCAATTCAAAACATTAAAGCGTTGCCTCCTGAACAGCGTGCAAATGCTATTGCTAATTTAAAAGACAATTTTGTTCAAAGAGGCATTGATCCTGCGGCCTTTGATCAAGAGGCTAATCATATTTTGAGTGCGCCTGATGTGCCCACACAAAATGCGCGCTTAGATGAATTAGCTAGTCATTATCAAGCTCACGCCGATGCACACGGTGCAGTAGCTCAAGGTCAACAACCGACGCCAGACCAACAAGCTGCTGTTGCTGCTAGTCCCGCTAGTCCTAGCACTGCAAGTGCGCCCAATGGTCAACCTTGGTATGTTGATAGAGTAAACAATCCGCAATTTGCACGAGATTTGCAATTTGCTCCTCTTATGAAAACTGCCGGTATTGATATGGGTCCTTCTTTAGAAGCGATTCGTCAACTTGCTCAGCCGTATGTTGATAAAAATGCTGATTTAGCTAATGCTCGTGGAATTGCTTCTGAAACCGAAGCTGGTAAATTACCTGCTGAAGCCGCCTTAGAGCAAATTAAAGCTCATTTTGAAAATGGTTATAAAGCCTTAACTTTATATGCTCCGGGCCAAACTCAAGGGATTACTGTTACAAATGCTGAATTTGGCGAACACCCTGATAAATATGTAGGATATTCTACGTCACCAGAAAGCGGTGCTCAAGCTAAAGCTACTGCTTTTGGTGGAGCGTCAGCAAGTCAAGTTGCTGTTCCTATTGATTTAGGAAATGGCCGTAGTAAAATGATAACATTGGCTGGACAAGAAGCTGATGATTATCGTCACGATGGTACAGTTCCAAGCCGTTTCTTAGAAAACGGAGCGAATGTTGGTCAAACTCCACCTGCTGTTGATACGGCTGCGACAGCTGGTGATTACGATAACATGAATAAATATCGCTCTACGCTTCCGCAGCATGAACAGGATATTGCAACAGCAAAAACAAAAGCACAAACACAGTTAGATTTATTAGATTCTGGAAAAATCAATCCAACAAATCTAACGCCTCAAGCTAAAAATGTTTATGATGCCTTTTATTCTTTAGGTCTTCCTATTGATAAAGATAAAGTTAATAATTTATCTGCTTATAAGCAATTAGTTGAAGGAAATATTTTAAGTCGAGTTCATGACTTTGGCGGCAAATTTTCTCAATTTGATGGCCAAATGTTACATCAATCTTTAGGCGGTTTAACTACGCCCAAAGATGCAGCCACCTTATCATTAGCTTTAGGTGTGGCTGAAGCTAATAGACAACAAGGTTTAGCTGAATCTGTAAGAACTCAACCGCAACAACTTTCATATAAGTCTGCACAAGCTAATTATGCTGACTCGGCTAAATCTTTATTTGCTGATCCGGTAATGCAAAAATATAAATATAACGGACAACCTATTGTTAAAGCTTATCCGCCACAAACAGATGGCCATCAATGGGGTGTTGTTTTATTAGGTCGCAATCCTAAAGATATTCCAGACAATAAAGCAGATTGGGTGTTGTTAAAATAATGCCTTTAGCTGAAAATCCTTGGAGTGATCCTTCTACAACTGTGGCGGCTCCTGCTCAGCCGTCTGCAACTGCGCCTATTGAATTGACCGCAGACAAATCTGTTAGACAAAATCCAGACTTCATCGCATTGGCCAATATGGCCATTGGCGAAGCGGCTAACGATAGCGATGCAGGTTTTCAAGGCGTTACTCAAGTTGCATTAAATCGCGCGGCTACTCAACATAAGCCAGTTTCTGAAATTGTTTCAGCTCCTGGACAATTTGATGGTTATAAGCCCGATAATTATGCAAATGCTTCTTCTGCCGTAAAACAGCGAGCCGCCGATCTAATTTCTCCAATGTTAAATGGAGAATATACCTCTCCTGTGGGCACAGATGCTCAATTTTATTATGCTCCTGATACACAAAATCAATTACATGCTGAAAATCCTAGTAAATATCCTGTAGTTCCTTCCTTTGCTACTGGAACAGGTTTTAGACCTGAAGGTAGCAAGCATGTGTTTTTTGGTGGAAATTACGATCAGACTGCATCCCCACAACAACAGCCCGGACAGTCTCCTCCTGCACCTCCGTCGCTTTCACAAATGGAGGCTCAGCACGGAGCTTGGACTGCGCCACAAGCGGCTAATGACGGCAGTCCGCAACCGCCTTCTTTGGCCGCTATGGAAAGCGCCAATGGGGGAACTACTGCCGGACCTCAAACCCAAACGCCGGGTTATAATAAAGCATACAGCATGGGCATTGCCGCTCAACAAAAGGCCGGTGCTAACGATGCTTTAGGTGCGTTATCGGGATCGTTTTTGCATGGATATGCAATGGATACATTGCCTATTGCGGCTGGCGGTTTATCAGCATTGAGTACAGGTGCAGTTAATGCTTTGCACGATAAACTGGGAATTGGCAAAGGTGCTGGATATAGTGCTGAAGAAGCTTATAACGCTGGTCGTCAAGCTACAACTGATATTTTAAACAAAAATCAGCAACAGCATCCGATTTTAAGTACTGTTGGAAATACTGCCGGTTTCTTAGCGTCTCCCGTCACTCAAGGCGCGGGCGCATTGGCCAACGTCGCCAGAGAAAGCGATGCTGTCGCGGCTCTTCCCATGGCCGCGAGACTTGCCGCACGGGCTGGCGTGGGCGCTGCTGAAGGCGCTGGAACGCTTGGAGCTGCTGGCGTGGGCCAGGGGCTAAGCGATGGCCAGACGGTTCCACAAGCGCTCCAATCGGGCTTGGATCAGGCTAAAACAGGCGCGGAATTTGGAGCGGCTGGTGATTTGATCGCGCCTGGAATTGGAAAGCTTTCAGCGCTTGCGGAACATGCTCATCCTGCCGTTAGAGCGCTTGCTGCCCCAGTAGCTTCAGGCGTCGGCGGTGCAATTGCTAGCGCTACACCTGCACTTTTAAGCGGCAATTTTGGTTCAGCTTTACACAATGCTGAACAAGGCTTTCTCTGGGGAAGTGCGACACATGGTATTGCTACTACAGTAAAATCCATTGCTGATAGAGGCAAACCTGAGCCTGCGCCTACTCAAGCGGAACACGATGAAGCTGTTAGTCATTTGGCTAAACAAGCTTCTCCTGAAGATTTTGAAAGTAGCTCTGCACCTACAACGGCAGAATCTTTATCTAATCCTAATGAAGCTTTAACGACGGCTTCTCAACATGACGCAAATGCAATTGTTCCGTTAAAAGAAACTATTGCAAATCGACAACATCAATCTAATGTTAAAGATTCTTTAGTTAACAATATAAATTCTGCTATTGGTGGAAATATTAATCAGTCTGCTAATAATGCTGCCGATCAAATTGCTAGCGAACGTGCAGCTAATAAAGAAGCTGCACGTCCTGAAAACTTAGCAGAAGTGGCGTCTAATGGCATTACAAGTGCAACTGGAATTAAGGCCGAAACAGCTAAAGCCGATTACGATAAGGTTGTAGAAAATAAAAAAGCTACGATTGATCGTAAAGCTTGGGAAGCTGTTGATAATGCTCCGACAGAGTCTAGTGCTGAATTTAATAAACTTTTATCTGACGAACCTGTTGTTCAACAAACATTAAGACACGTTCAAGCTACTTTAGGGCCAGAAGGCTCAGTTCCTAATCCTAATTATAAACAAGCTGCTGAGCCTGTTACACCTGCTACTTTAACAAATGATCATTATAATCAATTTTTTAAAAGCGAACAAAGCAAAGGTTTAGAACCGAGCCAATTTCCCCAAGCCGCTACCGATTTTATAAATCAGCAAAATGGCGCAAGTGTTGGCGAACCAGAAACAATTCCATCTAATAAAGCCAGAATTAAAACAGCTGAGTCTCTAAACGGTCAAGTTGCTAGAGATGATTATGGCAAAATTATGCCTGGAAGCCAAATTGCTAACGGAAAAAATTATCAAAACTACGAAATAGCCGGTTTAGCAGCTCGCCTTAATAATTTGAACAAAGCCGAAATTCCTGGTTTGACTGAAGCCAAAGCTGCTTCTGGTGATACTATTTCTGGAACAAATAACAAGCGACTTGGCTATGCTTTAGGAAAACATGGCGAATACGCTGAAAATACAAACACATTCGACACTCGTTTCAATGGCTTATCTGATAGGGATCAAGAAGCCACCAAGCACGGTTATGTGCAACATGCCAATGAAGATATTGAAGCAAATCCTACTGCTGCTGTAACCAAATATCAATCACCAGCGCACCAAAAATTCCAACAAACCATGTTTAAAAAGTCCGGCAAAGAAGATTTTCAAAATACTTTAGATAATATCAAAAATACAAAAATGCAGGCTGAAAAAGGTGGCACAATTGAACGTGCTCATAATTTTGCAGATGCTGTTTTAAACACTAGAGATAAAGCTCAATTTGATAAAAATTATAATAGCGCTTCAGACGCAGAAAAATCTGCATTTGAAGCAAACTATAGAGCAAAAATAGCCAATACAGTCAACGATATTAATAGCGCATCTAGTAATGTAACTCAACAACATTTAAAAAATCTGCAAAAACTTACTACAGATGAATTTGAACAGCATGTTCAAAATAAAATCTTTGGTTCTGAAGGAGCAGCCGGATTAAGAGCTTCTATTCAAAAGCAGATTGATTTGGCCAAAAGTGGTGAACAAATTTCTAAATTTTCACCAAAAAGCAAAGCCGAAGAACATTCAAACGTTCTTCTTGGCGGCGTATTGGGCGGAATGGGCGGTCACGGTATTGTGGGCAAAGGGATGCACGCTTTGCAAGGGGTGGGTTTAGCCGAAGCTTTTAATCCTGCAAAACTTAGTGAAAACAATTTATCCAAAGGTGCACAAAAAGCTTTAGTTGAAAAATTGACTCAAAGTCCACAACAGACAGCTAAAGACATTCGTGATTTACAAACTAAAAAAGCTGCTATACCGATGTCTAAATCAACATTAACTCAAGATTTAACTAGAAAAGCGCTTCAAGCCGGTGCTTATACATTGGGTCATAATAAACAAATGCAAGGCGCGCTTAGCGCCTATGGAAACCCTTAGCTTTACGACGCATAGGACCTGCGCCTAAATAATCAATAAGTCTAAAAGTTATCCAAAAAAATAATCCAAAAATAATTGAATTTTTAAGAATCGCTTCAATCATTTCAACAGAAAATGAAGTTTCTCCTTTATCATAAAGAGATAAAAATAATATACCTGCGCTTTGTACAAAAACTGCAATTAAACTAAAAGAAATACCAAATCGTTCCATCCACAACATCTAAAAGTCCTCCTGCCCATAACGTGGCTTAGTTTTTACAAAAGGTCAAGCGTCAATGTCGGGCGGTCAATTAATTATACCTTTTTCGACACCAGTTTTAAGCTCTATTGGCGAAGTGGCGGCAGGGGCCGTCATGGATATTTATAATACTGGTACATTAACATTAGCATCTGTTTATGCGGATGTAAATTTAACGACACCTATTGTAAATCCTTTAACAGCAAACTCGGCTGGCAGATTTACAGATCAAGCTACGCTCATTTGGGCGAGCGATGCAAACGCTTATGATGTAGCGCTTAATTTTCCTGATGGTTCTGTTTTAACTTTTGATAATATTTATGTTTTAGAAGCTCAGCAAAGTCTTAGCGGCTTTGCTCCTATTAATAGCCCGGCATTCACCGGAATTCCAACTGCGCCAACTCCTGGCGGAAGTGACAATTCAAACAAAATCGCAACTACGGCTTATGTTAAAGGTCAAAATTTTGCGACTTTGAATAGTCCTGCATTTACCGGAACACCAACAGCTCCAACGCCAGCTTCTGGTGATAATAGTACTGATATTGCTACAACCGCTTTCATTGTAGCGCTTACAGAAAACGCCAACAACAGTTTAACAACCAATAGTCTTTATTATACATTTCCCGGCGGCTTAATTATGCAAGCTGGCATTGTAAATGCTTCTAGTGGAAGCGGCTCGCATTCTTTAACATTTCCACATGCTTTTCCAAACGCTTGTGTTTTTGCCAATGCCATTATGAATAACTCTAGTACTGCGACATCTACCCCCACCGGTATTCAGTTAATTGGTAGTCCGACTACAACAGTAGCCAATTTTAATTTTGTGGGCTATCAAAGCGGAACTATTAATCCGGTTGCAGGGTTCTTTTGGATTGCTTGGGGCTGGTAGCGTATCATGGATGATTTTAACAAAGAACTTTGGGAAACAAAATTTAGTGGTCTTACAGGTTGTTTGAGCAGTCTTAAAGAAGATATTAATGAAATTAAAACTACTGTAGAAAATTTGATTAAAATTAGTGTTACTGCTATTATTGCTGTTTGCGGATGGAGTTTGATACAAATCTACGGCAATGTTGTAACAAAAGCTCATGCTGAAACTTTACCTGCGCCATCTGTTGCTTCAAATACTAATGCTCCAATTGCAAATTATACAAATTTACCTTATAATATTAATAGATATGTTCGCTAATGATTAGACCTCCTAAAGATGCAATTGATGCTGCTACAGATGCTTATAATAAATACAAGGTTTTACCTAGTATTCAGTTAGGTCAGTTTGTACTTGAAAGCAGTTGGGGAGCACGGTGTACTGGTAAATTTAATTTTTTTGGAATTAAAGAAATTCCAAATCATACTTTTACAACTTGCTGGACACATGAAATTGTCAATGGTAAAACAATTGCTATTCAACAAAAATTTGCAGATTTTAATTCAATCCAAGAAGCTTTTGAATATCATTCGGAATTACTAAGTAATATTTATGGTCCATATGCGAAAGCAGTTCCATACTTGGCAAATATGGAGCAATTTATTAATACAATTGGACCAATTTATGCAACAGATAAGCTGTATGCAACTAAGTTGATAAACTTAATACGAATTGAAGATTTGCAACAATATGACAATAATGTCATATAATTTTAAAAGGAATTAATTATGAACTTTAGTAATCTTTGGGATAAGATTGTTGCTTGGTTTAAGGGAGAATTTACAACTGTTGAACTTACTTTTACCAAGGAAGAACAAGAAATTCTTACGCTGATGAAGCCTCTACTTGTTGCGGCTGAAGCTACGGTTGTACAAGATTTAATGCAATTTATTCGCGGTGTTTTAACTGGGGCCGCCGGTTATAGTACACTGGCGGATTGGGAAACAGCCGTCATGAATGGACTTGAAAAGGTCGGTGGCGACCTGTTGACGCTGGCTAAGGGCCTGGGTTCCAACATGCTACAAGCTCTGATCGGCCTGATCTTGGCCCAACTCCCAAACACCTAAAGGGGATTGCGCCATGTCCGATTCAACCGGTCAGCTCCCCGCCCTCCCTGCCGTCGTCCGCTGGGCTCTTGGCGGGGCTCTCCGCCATGCCCTGGTGGGGCTCGGTGCAACGCTTTTGGCAGCTCATGTGCTGCCAAGTCAAACGGCTGCGGAACAATTTGTAAATTGGGGTGTTAATGGAGCATTCATTATCGGGGGCCTTGCATGGTCTTATATGAATGAAAAATCTAAGTCATCTTCTACAAAAACTTCGTGAACACGAATTCTACCATTTAACACATTCGGAAAAGGAAACCCTTATGGCTGTTTTAGCTCAATTCCAAACTATTGTAACTAACTTAGAAACTATTGTGACTGATATTCAAAACGGCACAATCGTGATTGGTGCTGCTGGCGAAGTGTCTCAACAAGACGTGACTGATTCAGCTACTGCTGTAACTACTGCTGTAGGTAATGTTTATACGGCTCTTGGTCAAACTCCCCCTACACCGCCAGCTTCTTAATAATTTATCTTTAATTAAAACTTAAGGCCCGGAGATGATCCGGGCCTTTTACTATTCTTCTTCCTTCTTAACTTTACGTCTTGGCTGATGCTTCCAATGCTCGCCGCGTTCAAAGCGATACCAGCCATCATACCATTCTTTGCTGGCCATGCTCCCTTGCGGATAAGGGCAATCTTGCAAAGAGACTTTACGAGTGCGATTAGCACTCCAACCTTGCTCAACAATTGTTTGATAGCCGATCATCGCATAATAATCCAAGTAATAATTACAAACAACATGGCAACAATTGCTAATGCTAATACCATTTGTAAATTTTCGCCAATTTCTATCATTTAAAAATCTTTACTAGAAAAATAGTTAAACAAATTAAGAAAACAGAAAAATAGCCCAAGTGAGATAAATTAGGCCCTAATTCATAAATGATCATTTATTTTCCCTCTTAAATGAACAACGAACCTGTCTTAGGCCGTTGATAATATCCCAGGTCATATAACATTGAATTTGCCTCGTTCACGTAATAATCGTAGTTAATATCATTGGGGAAGGCCTCTGGCAAGTCCATAAGTGGTTTTGCACCTTCGCTCTTTGGAACGGTATTACCAGTCTTCACATAATTGATTGTTCCTGTTTCGCCAACAGCAAAATACCAACGAATAACTTTTCCTAGATATTGGCCGTCTTTTTGTGCGCCACCTTCTACTTTACGCACAGAAACAAATTTGCGAATATCTTTACAATTTTCAATGGTTTCTGCAATTGGTATTTTATCTGCTATAAAAGCTTCAATAGCTTCTACACAAATTCTACTTTCAGGATTTTTAGATAGCGGTGAATTTAATGCTGATCCATTCTTAGAATAAATTCCTTTTTCTTTAATTTTCATTTTAAATGCTGCCTTTCTACAATATATCCCTTTTTAGATTTATAAAAATCTGTTTTTGTTTTAGAAAAATGTGCTATTGCAGAAGCAAGTTTTAACCTTTTTAATTCGATATAATCTACATGTTTTATATTTCCATCTGGAAAAATTACTTTATATAAATATTTGGTTTTAATTTCTGAAAATAATTTACTTTGAGCAACTCTTCTTTCAGGATTATTGGCCCAACTTTCTTTTAATTTTTCGCCATGAAATTCTCTATCTCCACGAGCCCAACTTTTCTGTAAACTTAAAGATAATTTTTCTCTAGTCTCGTTTGCTATCAACATTCCTGAAGAAGAGTCCATTCTTAAATTATATCCTTTATCTCGTTCGATTGTTTTATATAAATCCATATAATAAAATTCTCTTTCACTTAAATCTTCAAATTTACAAATTTCTACAATTTCAAAAATAAAATTTTCATATCCATGCTTATCAAAGGCTCGCATTAAATATTCATTAATATGATCTCCACGTTGATTTTGATAGTCATATTTATAATGATTATATCTGGCTTTAAAATTTTTAGTCTTCCCTATGTAAATTTTTCCATCGGGACTTTCGATTTTATAAATTCCAGCAATTTCAGTCAGAGCTGTAAGAATTTTCATTTTAATACATCGCTAAATAGTTATTTACATCTTTCATTAATAGCGCTTCATAATTTGTCTCCTCGGTTTTGAAACCGGTCTGCTTTTCCCACAAAGAACAGATTTCGTCAAATTCGGCTTTTCTGTTTGTGGGCACAAGTGTGACAATGCCGTCTGTATTTGCAGAGATAACATTAAAACCAGCCAGTGATAAATCTTCAATTAGCATAAACAATTGCAATTGCCCGCTAACAGTAACCTGTGTAACTAGCTGTGGAGAATAAACAATTGAATATTTATTACCATGCTTGCCAAAGATACCATTAATACTAATTTTTAAACTTGAGCTTTCTTCATCCCAATAAGTGGTCATATCAATATTATTTTCAAGTTTATATTTTTTTGCTTTTGTTTTACAGTCTAATCTTAATTCTACAAGATTATTAAAAACAACTGAAAATGCCGCTCCTAAATGTTCTGGGAACAAATTTTGATTAAGAATGATTCTTGGATAATAAGATTCAACATCTCTATCAATAATCTTTAAATCATCTGTAGCAAAATAAGCAACACATTCTTCCTTAGAATGCAATCCGCCATTGCCCATCTGATAATCAGTTTGGCCAATTTTAATTTTTAGGCTTCTAATTGCCTTTGGTGTATTGGCTGATCCATCAATACCAATCTCAAACGGCGTCTGACGCACAACATCAAGAACATGCTGCAATTGCGGCGTTTTGAACTGAATAAAATCAGGAACGCGGTAATGAAAGAGCGCGCCGGGCTGTATAGTCGGTGGACGCGCACGAATCCCAACCTTATTTAACTCAGACTGAATGACCGCTTCAGCGACTTGCGCATCCGATTTCGAGCGTAAATCTAAAGAATAGCGCTGACCAAGTTTTTCGCGAAGTCTAATTTGCCCTTTTAATTCTGAGTAAAGTAATCCAGTGTTGTCAAGGTCATTAACATTATAAGAACGAACGTAGTAAACTTCTTGTTCACTAAGAATTTGCTCATGATGATACGGAAGCTCTTGCATTCGAGGTGCATGGATTCGTCCTGCATAAGTTTTAAGACCATCGTGAAGAGGAGCAACCTCCATAATATCAATATGATTTAGTTTATAATTTGACCGTCCGGCCTTTTTTCGGTCATAGATAATATCGTTTGAATATTCTTTTAATTTCTGTGTAGGGGAACCTTTTAGAGCTTCGAAGATAATCGGTAAGTCGTAATATAAACTATTAAAGCCCACAGACAGAAAGCGATGAAGTAAAAAAGAAACCAAATCACGCCAATTGGAAAAATCAACAATAGTGCCATTAAATGAATAAATATCTTGGCTGCTATTTTGGCTTCTTGCATTATATATTTCAAAAAAGGCATATTGATCAATCTCTAAATATTTGATGCCAAGCATAAAATAATTTGGATAACATTCGATATCAATTATCTGCGTAAGAACGCCTGTCAGTTCGAAAGGGCTGCACAGCGTCACTGCCTTAGGAGGCGGCAACTGCGTGCGCGTCAACTTAACGTCCTTATGACGTTTCTTATTATGGGGACTTGTTTCGAAGAACATTTATTTGTCAAAAAGACTACATCTAAAAATTAATTTTGTATAAGTCTCTTCTATTTCAAAATCTCGTTCTTGTATAAATTCAGGCAGTGCTCGCCAAGCTAAATTTTCCCATCTATAAAAACCAACAGTTTTATTAATATAACTGTATGCTCTTAAAAGCAACCTTTCAAGTTTATAAGGAGATACTTTTCCTTTTATAAAATAACCGTCATTTGGAAAATATAAATGTATCTGATTGGCATACTTAATTTCAATACTTTCTTCTTTAAGTCGTGCTAATCCAAATCCTTGTATTACATAAGGCTCAGGAGTAATAATATTTAAAGCTCTATTTTCAATAAACTGTTTAAGATGTTCTTCTACTAGTTTTAAATCTATCATTCACTCGCCTCCGCAACTTCCTCTTCCTGATGAACAATGCCCACAACAACACCCCGCACTTTATCACCAAAGAAAATCATTTTGTTGTCATGAGTTGTAATATCAATAGTCTTAATATAAGGAATGATCTTCTTTAAATACTTGTAATCAAATTGACGTCCGCCCGTTAATCCTTCAACCGGATATTTAGCAACGCCGGCAATGATTGCATTTTCTTTAAAATTAATCCATTCATTATCATCAAATTCAGCGATTTCCTTGCAGCCTTCCCATAAACCCGCTGGCGAATTAATTGGCGTACTTTCAACATCTAAAATAGGAGCGCAGTTAGGATAAGCGTCTTGGTAAAGTTGCGTCTTATACCACGACGCATCTTCAAACCAAAATGTTAACGAATGGCCTGGATTATATCCAAAGGCTATTAATGGTTTAAATTGCTTTGCAACTGCTTGTACAAAGGGGCGTGGCAATAGCAATCCTGGCGGCAAATCAATGCCGTGCCGATATTGCATAATAACCTTGCCGTTAGTTGCAGTCGCTATATTAGCCTCTAGTAGAACTGCTGTTTGCCAAACTGCATCGCCGCTATCTTCAATAATGCCTTGTAAGCTTTTAAAAGCTTCCTTGATTTCATCATTGAGCGGCCAATTTGCCGGATCGGGGCCAGTGGCCGGCATTTCCTGCGGCGTCAAACAGGGGACTTGAACGGTGATCTTTTCGCCCTTGACGCTGAGGCGACCGTTTGGCAGCTCTGTGAGCGTCAGCGCCTTCCCGGATTTGCCGAGCGCCTTTTTCAAGGTTTCCAGCTTGGGCGCAACAGTTAAATCTTCCTCAATCTCCATACCGGCGGCCATAGTGCCATCCCAACATACAGCACATCTATTATATAGATTTACGTATGGTGAAGTGCTGACGCCATAATCGCCTGTTGCAAATTCAACAAAATTAAGTGCTTCAACTAATTTCAACGCTTGGGTTGGTTTCTTAGCCACTCTGGCCATTTCGTCTCTTTCTCTTTGCTTTTGTTCGCAATATTGAATTTGCATTTTTGCCTGCAAGGCTACTTGCGCATCTTGGCGCTCTCTATAGCCTGGGCGAACGACTCGCATTAAAGATGTGAAATTTTAGCTTCATATTCAATCGCTTTAATTAAAGAATTAAAATTATCTGTAAGCTGAACTTTTTCGTTATTAATCCTATAGGCAGCAAGTGCATTAACATATTTTCTAAAGTTTTCTAATTCTTGGCTAACATATGCATAAGCCATATTTTTTTGTTCTTGCTGATTTAATTCCATAAAACTTCTCCAATTAAAAAGGGATTATGTCTGTATGTTTATCACATCCAACAATAATGATTCTAGGTGGCGGAGGTTGATTATTTAGCAAACAAATATACTGATATTCGTTAGCAGGATTTTGTGACCAATTTAAACAATTGATGCAAGTTCTAGTGAGAGTATCAACTAAGTGTTTAGTCAGTTGATATGTGTTGCCAACACGATCTTTAGATAATCGAGCTTTGTTGATTGAGGCTTGCATCAGGCCATTTCGTTTTTAAATTGATCTAAGTTCATGCCCCGCTCTCCCGGACGAGAACGGTTCTGGCCATCTCCCGTGCCGTCTCAAGGCTGAAGATGCCGGGTCCGGGAACCTGATCGGCCGTGCGCAGCAGCACTCCAAGCGCCTGTTCGAGGCGGTCTCGCTCGTCACCAATCTCGATAATCGTCGTCTGATGAAGCTCTGCGACTTGCTTCCACTCATTCCTTTCCCTCACTAGGGCTAAGAGGGCACTAGCAGCTCGCTCAACCGCCTCTTGGCACTCGCTCAGCTCCTCGCGCCAGAAGGCGACGTGCGAGCGCTCGATCTCAGCAAGCCCGTCGAGCAAGCCCGCGCTGACTTCTAGCCTCTCCACAAGTTCTTCAACTTCTAAAATGGCAATCTCTTCCATTTTTAAAATTCTACTGACATAATCTGAGGTTTTTGTGCGTTAATCCACACGTTCAATTTAGCAGGTAAGCGCAAATGTTCAGACAAGTCAAGAGCCTCTTTGTTGGTTTCTGGTGGTTCGCCCATCCTTTGTCTAAACCAATCGCGACCCATTTTATAGGCATAATCTTTCTTACCATTAAATGGTTCAACGGTTACATATTCAAAAAAAGTTTTTAATTTATCGCAATAGTAAGCAACTTTAATAAAATTACGTCCTGTAGACTTTTGAATATGCGGTTGATAAATCGCCCTAACTACATTAAACGTTTCAGTAATTGGCATTTCTGAGCGCAACAGGGGCTGAAGGGAAGCCGTTGAACTGAGCTTAGAATTGATAGGAAAAGGTGTGCCGCAAGCTAGACATTCGGTCGCCCTGGCGTGGTTGTAGGTCCCACACGCACCGCAGATTTTGACCGGCATGTCTCCATCGGCATTGCCCTTCTGCCTTGGAATCTTGGGATCATCAACAGGACCAATGCGAGGTGTATTGCCTGCAAAATCTAATACAATACACGCTATCTTGCCTTCTGCTGGTCTAGTTCCACGCCCTAACATTTGTACCCACAAAGAGGAACTGAGCGTAGGCCGCAACATTCCAATAATATCAAGTTCGGGCTTATCAACGCCAGTTGTCAGAGCGTTAACATTTACGGCCCATTTAACTTGACCAGACTTCCAAAGCTTTAAGGCTTTATCATTATCGGCTTTAGTGCGTGGATATTCTTTATTGCCCGAATGAACAATAACGCACTCTTCATTAAAAGTACCGTTCATTAGTTCGGCAATATGTTCAGCATGTTCAATGCCACTAGCGAAAATTAAGCCGCAACGCCTATTGTGGGCATGTTGAAGCAATTCAACCAAGCAGCGCGACGTAATATCTTTGCGATCAATCTTGGCTTGTAAATCAGCTTGATTGAAATCGCCGTTTGTAATCTTAACACCAGATACATCTAATGTAGTTTGTGTCGGTCGCGGATATAAAGGAGCGAGATAGCCTTCAGCCAGCATTTTAGTCCAGCCGGTAATATTACAACTATTGTAGCAGAAATCTGTAAAAATTGAACCGTTGGTCAATAACCCTAAACCTGCGCGCCAGGGTGATGCAGAAAAACCAACTACTTTCAAATAAGGATTGCAATTTGGATTTGCTAAAGCTTTTTCGAATTGCTCTTTTGTAGGCTGCTCGCCGGGTAAAACATATTCGCCATATTTCAATTCCCATATAAATTTAATATAGCTTCCTTCAGTATCTTCAGATACTAGATGAGCCTCGTCAATAATAAAAATATCTCTATATCCAAAGATGGGAAACTTTTTAATCATTGAACGGATTCCTCCGTAAACAATGGGCTTATAATATTCTTTCTTATTTAATCCAGCACTATAGAATCCAATCGGTGCATCGGGCCAGATTGTTTTTAATTTATTAAAATTTTGTAAAAGCAATTCCTTAACATGAGTTCCCATAATAAAACGTGTTTGGGGATAATATTGCATAGCTCGCTGAATAAATAAGGCTATGCAAATTGATTTTCCCAATCCTGTTTGCATAGCAACAATAGGATTTGCTTGAACAGGAAAGTTTGTTTTTGGATCAGTTCCGCCATTAGTGTCAAAGTATTGAAAAATACTATCAACTGATTCGATTTGATATTGCCTAGGCTGGATCATTGATAAATTTTTAATACACTATCTGAATTTCTAAGATATAAAGTTTCATATTTTCCACACCTGTAAAATCTATTTCCCCAGCCATGCATCTTTGGCACATAATAATATCCATTATCAGTTAATCTGCCTATAAAAGCTTCTGTTTTATATCTTTGTCTAAAATTTGGAAAATATCTCATATAATCCTCTCCCAGCTATTACATCCCTTAATAATAACTTCATCTGGAATGACAGAATTAAATTTCATACAAGTCCAGCTTGCATTCTCTGTGGGCATAGCTTGAATGCAACTGCGACAATTCTTTTCAGGCTCTTCGCCGCGATGGCAAATGCCGGCTAAATAACAATAGCGACATTCAAAATAAGTTTCAGTTTTAGCAATTTTAGGCGGTTGAGTTTGTGAATTGATAATGCTATCAGCTTTGCGAAATAAATCGTCGGCCAATGCAAAATCTAATTCTATAATCTCTGGCCAAATTTCATCATCATTCTTATTTACAGCTAGATATAATCCATATTTAAAATTATAACATTTGCCATAACTAGACATTTGCTTAAAGTGTTGAGGCTTGGAAAGTCTAACGCCTTCTTTTTTCAGCTTTTGGAAGGACTTATCATTATGGGTTTTAAATTCACCTAGGAAGATTGAGCTTTGTGTAATGTTGTATGGCCCTGGCGGTTGTATGATAGCATCGAGCGATCCTCCAAAATGCCCGTTGACTCCGTTAATCCTGAACTGTTTGCCTGTCTGCGGATCAACATCCCACACAGTAAAGCCGACAAGCTGCAACCATTTAATAAAGCGTGCTTCTTCAAGATGACCTCTATTAAAAAATCGAAGAACACGTCCATCGTGTTTTTCTTGCTTTAGCCAACGAAATACGCCCCAAATATATGCAGAGCAATTATGACCAACAATCGAAGCGCCCAAGTGCTTACGCGGTTCATTCTCTTCTAAAAAAGCCTGACTAGCGTTATCAATATCTTGCTTAATTTTGAAAGCTAGTTTAGAGCGTTCGATTGGATCGGAAAGGTTAATCATTAAGCCAATCTAACGCATTTTTTATTAATCATTTGACCTAAATCATCTCTAAAATAATCTACTAAATTAATTTTATTAAGCTTTTCGCGGCGATAATCAACGATTTCTAAATTACTATCAAACTCTTTCAACTTTTCAATTAGCTCAGCGACTATCATTTCAAATAACCATTTCTAAAAATTCAAAATAAGATTTCAATTTTTCTAATGCTTCTTCTTTAGTTTTATAAGCATCTTCACAAATTCTAGTTCGAGGACCATCAAAACAATTATATTGTTCTAAAATTCTCCATGGTAGCATAGGTTTTTCATTATCAAAACTCATGTGAATTTCAATAATCGCAAATCGACTATCCATTTTACCATTCCCACAAATATCTTAAGTGAAAAGCTAGATTATCTTAAACTGTAGTAGTGTTTAACACACTTCGAGCGGCTAAGGACTTACTGTGCGCCTGTCAGCCCTACTCTTAGTTAAGCCTAGCTTTTCCTTAAGATAAAGTGCCACTACTTTCTTCCCTCATGAGTGGCTAACGAGGATGATCCTTCAATCTAAGCCGAGACTAAAAGCCTTAGATTGAAGTCGAAGACTATTATTAACTTTTTGCAAATTCGCCAAATAGTCTAAAGGCTGCTTCTTCATAAGCATTTCCTGCTTGTTCTAATGTTCTAAAACATCCTAAATCTATTCTAGTGCCTTTAAATTTAATTCGAGCACGATAATAACCTTTATTTTTAATATAACTGACACCTTTAATCCCAGTTGTGTTTACAAATTGAATACTATAATTCCAGCAATTATTATTTCTTGTAGCTAATCTTAAATTTGTAATTTTATTATTTTGTCTATTATTATCTTTATGATCTATTTCCATATTTATTGGAACATGTTTGCCAGTACACATTAACCAAATTATTCTATGAATATAAAAACATTTATTATTAATTTTTATTCTTCTGTAACCTCCATTGGGAAGATTTCCATCAATCCATCCAGCAATTTTACCGTTTTTATTAAATAAATTTCCTGTATGCTCACAGTAGTTAAATTTGGATAATAAATATTCTTGCGTCATTTCTTCATAAGAAGAAGGTGTTATTTTCAATTTATTTCTCCAAATTATAAGCCAGTTGTTAACGTACAACTGGCAAAACGTAAAAATTATTGTCTAGACCACCCCGGTGCAGCGCCATTGCCCGCTGGTTGCCCCCAGCCCCCTGACGCAGAAGCCGGAGCAGCGGCTTGACCGGCAAGCTGGCTTTGAGAAAATCCGTTCGAGGCCACAGGGGCCGGCCCAGCGGCAGCAGGTTGGCCCCATGGAGCCTGTCCAGCAACGGGAGCCGCAGGAGCCCATCCTTGCTGTGCAGGAGCCGTTTGGAGAGCAGGGTTCGCAGCCGGAGGCGCACCAAAGCTTTGCAGAGGTGCTTGGGCCGGGGCCGCAGCCGGAGGCGCACTGCCTTGACCGGGCAAATTGCCATTGATGTCATAAATCTGCTTAACTTCGGTATAATCTGGGTTAGTCTTTTGAGCAACAATTTCCACAATAAAAGGAATATTGTGCAACTCAGTTGTATCGTTAATGCCCGGCTTACCAGTTACTGCACAATAGGCAGCAAGTTGTTTATTAGCAATTTCAACCGTCATAGGATTAACGTTGAAGAGATTGAGTCGATCAATTTGAGTTTGACCAGCCGATCCGCCTTCAATGGACTTTAATATAATGGCAAGATAATTGCCAGTTGTGTCCTTTGTGGGTTTAGCTTCCGTATTCTCGATAATAACCTTGTGCTTGCCAATAGACAAACCGCCACCACCAGAACCATACTTAGGTTCGAATTGGGTGGCATTAAACGCTAATTGTACCATTTGTATTTTCCTTATTGACTATTAGTAGAAGTTAATTCAGCGACGGTGGTTTTAATGGCTTGTTGTTTTTGATATTCCATCCAGTGCCATGTGCCCATGATCTTATTTTCATTATACATAACGGAAACAGCGGGTCGTGGTTTATCTCTATCGCACATAACCATAATATTAATACAGTTATTAGAATGTACATTTGTAATTAAGCCGCAAGCAACTTCGCCGCCCTCCGCGACATAAAGAACCACACGCCCAATGCTGGGCACAATAGGACTATCCATTTCTTATCCTCTGTTGAAAGTATTAACTATTTAGTTCTAATTAACTTTCCATCATTTTTTTAAAAATAAAACTTAATCCTCCTCCTGTTGCAGGATCGGCATTTTCAAATTCAGCTAATACACCGGAACGATCCTTGGCCGCATTTTGCCCATCGGGCTGAGTGCGTAATCCCCATTGAGGACCGTGTTCAGTGTTCCAACGCGTTAATTGCCATACTTCATCAAAGAAATAAGGAGCTGCTTGAGCAAGTTTATTGCCTGGAAAAGACGGCGCATTAAATTTAGTGTTTGTCAAGCCGTCTATTGTAAATTCTTGCTTGGCAAGAAAGATAATATGTTTGGCCGGAATGTCACGAAATTTTCTAAAAATATCAATTAAAATTTCTTGAGTATCGCCATAAGCTTTACGTCCATCTTTTGTAGCTTTTTTGGCTTCTATAAGACAAACTTCAGCAATTTCAGAAACACTATCTAAACAAATTGTTTGAAATTGTTTTCCTCCGTTGCTGATTAAAAATGTATAAGCTTCAATTAAATCTTTAGATGAATTTATATTAATAAACGGCAAATTAAATCGTCTGAGCGATAAGAGACCACTTTCCGCAGATAAAATAATAGGCGCGGGCGCACTTGCGCAAAGGCGAGTTTTACCTACACCCGAATTACCGTAAATCATACATTTAATGCCGTGCTTTTGACTGGCGGTATTTGTAGATTGAATGTTTATTGTCATAAATTTCTCTTAAAATTGATTAATTTCATTTGAAACTTGACCTAAAATCGACATTTAAAATCCTTTGGTGCCTCGTGAAGGAATCGAACCTATCATCTTCGCCTTACAAGAGCGCTGCTTGACCTTCCAGCTAACGAGGCAATTGGTAGGTTCACTGGAAATCGAATCCAGATATTTCGATTAAAAGTCGAACGCTTTACCATTAAGCTATGAACCTTTGTGGTAGGCGCATCGCGAGTTGAACGCGAATCCAACAGTTATAGGCTGTTTGCTCTAACCATTGAGCTATACGCCGTTAAAATTATCTAAAATTATGGTCAGGGTACTTGGATTTGAACCAAGGACAAATGCTCCCAAAGCACTCATGTTACCAGACTACACTATACCCTGAAAATTATTGGCACGCTAGACAGGACTCGAACCTGTGACCCCTGATTTAGAAAAACAGTGCTACTATCCAACTGAGCTACTAGCGCAAATATTAAAATTGGTGCCCATCCTCAGATTCGAACTGAAACTGTACGGAGCTTAAATCCGTTGCCTCTACCAGTTGGGCTACATGGGCATTAATTTTAATAATCTATATCATCTATTTCAATAGCGTATTGTTTAGTTGTATTGTATTTTCCTGCGCAACTTCTAGAACAAAATGGACCAAATCGCTTCTTTACTTCTTGATTTCCCTTAACTTGTCTTACAAATTGTTCAAATTCTTTATTGCAATTTGGACAAATGTAAAAAGCTTTCTGGGCCTTTCTATCGGATCTTTCCATGCTTTTGCGAGCATTTTCAGCACGAGTTAAAACTTGCAAATTGTTTAAATCATCATTGGTAAAATCTTCATCAATATGATCAGTTGTTTCATCGGGATTATAGTTAGAATGTATACCATTTGCAATTAGCAAATATTTAGGATAAGACACTGTAGTTCTAGTACGATTAATAGGATCGTATAAAATTATATGCTTTCGTCCATCTTTGCGAAGATATGGACCATAAATTATATATTTAGATAAGTCCATATCTTCGCCACACGCCCATTAATTTTAATTTAAACTACAACTTATCTTTCTTACAAGGTCAAGTGACAGATACCAGACCAAACCCTTGCTTGACGCTTTAACCGGGAACAGGCTGCGAGCAGACAGCTCCAAGTGGTTTAGCGCAGAAAGATCGTTTTAAACTTCACCTGTTGCAATGGGACTGAAGTGAACTGTCTAGTCTGGATTATCTTCGCCGAAAGCTTCTTCTTCAAGCTCGGCGCAATCATCGCAAGTAAAATTCTCATTTAACTCGCTTGCTGGAAAAATGCGACCACATTCATCGCATTCCATTGTTTCTTCTGGTTCACTCACTTTTTAGGCTCCTCAAGTTCAATCGCCGGTGCGGCCGGAGACGTGATCAAGATGTCATCAATAAGCTTCTTGATTGGGCTAGTGCTATCAAGCTTCTCATATTCCGATATCGAAAGATCGTATGAGGTTTTGATCAAACGATCAACCAAAAACTTGCCTTCGTTACCACACTTTTCAATTTCGCTCATGATAGTTTCAACTTGATCAACAACAGGAATTTTATCTCCCGTATCAGGATCAATGCGTTCCTTGTCACCGAGCTTATAATTGATCTTGTGAACAAGCTTAATCTTATAACCGTTACCAAGATCGTAACGCTGCGTACCCTTTGTGGGGTTCGGAAATAGCATATCCTGAAGCTGCTTGCGAAGCTCCATTTCAACTTCTTTAGCACTGTTCAAAAGTGTCTTAGCACGTTGCCATTCTAGAATGAATTGGTCGCGCTTAGCGTGCCATTCTGCGTTGGGTGAGGGATTAGATTGCATTTGATATGTCCGTTAGAGTTTCATCTAATGCACCCATAACGGCATAGCTTTTAGGATTGGTCAAGCCGAAAAATGACCAAAGGACGAGCTTGACCCTGATTTTCGTCAGGTCTACGGTAGCGGTTCGGCTGCGGGGCGATTTATGCCGAAAACTTATTTAAAATCAATAAGAAAGCGGCGCGCATGAGTAGCGTTTTTCTAGAAAGAACTTTAGAACTTTTAAAAAATCGTTCTAAAAATATAACTTATGCGCTAATTGAAGAAGAAACCGGCCTTAAACAATCATGGCTAGAGAGCTTAAATTTTAAGCGCAATGAAGGCCTTGATCCAGGTATTAGAAGGATTGAAACTCTTTATAATTATTTAAACGAAAAACCTTTTACATTTGAGGTTAATATCGATTCTAATTTAGAAGAATAAAAATGTTCGAAAATATCCCCACAGAACTAAAGGGATACAAACATTGGCTAGTTTGGAAGGGAATACCTAAGGAAAACGGCAAGATTGATAAGCCGCCGTTACAAGTGGCAAATGGATATAATGCTGATATCACCAATCCGGCTCATTGGGGAACCTTTGAAGAAGCGGTGGCGATTGCACGCAAATATCCCGACAAGATTGATGGCATTGGCTTCGCATTAAATTGCGTCAACCCTTATGCCATTATTGATCTTGATGACACAGGTGATAACCAAGATCAATATAATCGGCAGCTTGAAATATATAAAGCATTTAATTCTTATTCTGAATATAGTCCTTCGGGCAAAGGCATTCATATTGTTTGCAAGGGAAAGATTCCTCAAGGACGCCGACGCGATCATATTGAGGTTTATTCTCAAGATAGATATATTACTTTTACAGGCAAGACTTTAAATTCTGCACCTATCGAGGACCGTCAATCTCTACTGGATATTTTGTGGGCAGAAATGGGAGCTCCTCCCAAAGAATATAAAGTGACGGAGGGCCCACAAAAGGAAGAAGACGAAGTTATTCTAAAGCGTGCAACTCACGCGCAAAATGGCGAAAAATTTATGAAGCTTTGGCTTGCTGATTATGGAAGTTTATATCCATCGCAATCAGAAGCTGATTTTGCTCTTGTAGATATTTTAGCATTTTATACGAACAATTTAGCACAAATTGAACGACTATTCAAAATGTCAAATTTAGGTAAGCGTGCTAAAGCTTATCGTAATGATTATATTAAAAATATGGTTTATCGTTCATTTGATCGACAACTTCCATACATCGATATCGATGGGTTGCGCACACAAATTGAACAGCAAATGTATGTGAATGGCGGGTCTAAAATGCAAGAAGGGCTCGCCCGGAACCAACCGGCGAGCCCTTCCCAACCCCCCGTGAGCCAGCTCAACGAGGTACACGAAGACAATAGGGAGGCGAAACCCGCGTCTTCGATTGCAGCGGCAAATCTAATTGCCGAAAAGTTGCATGTCAATCTGAACATTCCGAAACATGAGCCTTGGCCTCCCGGTCTCTTGGGTGAAATTACAAAGTTCATTTACGCCGCAGCTCCGCGTCCTGTTTTTGAAATGGCTCTCGGTGGCGCGATTGGATTTATGGCCGGTGTTTGTGGTAAAACTTACAATATTTCCGGAACAGGACTTAATCAATATATTCTAGTTCTTGGTATTACAGGAACCAATAAAGAACAAATTTCAGGCGGTATTTCTAAAATAATGCTTGAGGTTAAAACTCAAGTTCCATCTGCTATGGAGTTTATTGGTCCAGGAGAAATTCGTTCGGACGCTGGTCTTTTAAAATGGATTAGTAAAAATAGGTCATTTGTATCTGTCGTTGGAGAGTTTGGTTATCGTTTTCAACAGATGACCTCGACAGGTCGTAATAATTTTGAACTTGGGCTTAAAAGAGTAATGCTCGATCTTTATAATAAATCGGGTAAGGGTTCAGTTCTAAGTCCAATGGCTTATAGCGATAATGCTAAGAATACTGATTTTATTCATTCGCCTTCATTTACACTATTAGGCGAAAGTACGCCAGAATCGTTCTATTCAAACATTGATGAAGATGTTATTTACGATGGTCTTTTACCACGTTTTTTAATTATTGAATATCACGGTTTGCGTCCAGCATTGTCTAAAACTCATATGACAGCTAAGCCACAAAAGGCGCTTATTGATAATATTTGCACATTAACATCACACTGTTTGGCTCAAAATCAAAACAATCAAGTTATTGATGTTCAGATTTCACCAGAAGCATTAGAAATATTTGATGCTCTTGAAACTAAAACAACAAATTTAATTAATAATTCTAGAGAAGTTGGTCGTCAGATTTGGAACCGGGTCCATATTAAAACATTAAAGTTAGCAGCATTAGTTGCCGTGGGAGTTAACCCTTGGCAACCTTTTATTACTAAAGAAAATGCTTTATGGGCACAAAGCTTGGTTGATGAAGATGCCCGCAATATTTATAAGCGTTTTGATAAGGGCGATGTTGGCCAAGAATCTTCTATTACATTTTCTTCTGATAAAAATCAATTAGATGATTTAGTTAGAATTATTGCCAAATGGATTAAAAAAGAAGAGGAGCCCATTCGAAGCATTCCTGAAATGAATTTTGCGCAAATTTATACATACAGCTCGCTTCAACAGCGCGTAGCCAATATTGCTTCATTTAGAAAAAGCAGAAATGGCAGCAATAATGCATTTAATAATATCATTAAAGTTCTAATTGATTCGGGCGATATTGAAGAAGTTAATCCGATGCAAATTAAAGAGCATTTTGGAAAGAGAGCAAAATGTTTTAGGGTTGTGGACTCTAAACGTTTTACGAGTTGACAGATAGAAGCTTCGGTGCTAGATTGAGATATTGGATTAAATGGAGGTAAAATTGGAAGACTGGGGCACCCTTTCGCGGGATGAACAGATCAGCGCTCTCGGTAATGCGCCCAAGGCCAGTTCGCATTAGCGAACTAATCGTTCATAAAGAATGGAACAGTGATGATCCAGTGTAAATTTAAATGCCCACAATATATGAACATCGTGACGAAATCGGAGCAACCTTAAATTATTATTCCACTCTTAAAGAGGCCGACCAAGCTATTAAAGAATGGTTAGAAATGGGATGTGAAACACAATATTTTAATATTGAGTATGAAAATACTCGCAGTGGTATTTGCAAACTTTTAAATTCGATTAAACAGGAGGTTTAAATGGAAACTCCTAAATGTCGCATATGCGGCAAAACCGAATGGGTTGGCGTTTACGATCCCGAGCATTTAGAGCGTGCAATTTGCGTCGAATGTTGTCCAAAAGCGACACATTGGGACGAAGAAAGCGGCCATCAATTTTATTATGAGTCCGGTGAAGGGCAGATGTGTCAATATTGCGGCATTAGGCGCAACGATACTGATTATGATTATTATGACGGAGATGAAAATGAATAAGAAAATTATTACCAATTTTATATATCCGCCAATTCCTATTCGCACTAATGATTGGTGTGCTTATTATGATGGCGAAGAGGAAAATGGAAATTATGGATATGGAGAAACTGAAGAAGCTGCTGTTAAGGATTTAATTGAGAATTATTCTGATGAAATCAAATAAAATATTTAGTAATAAACAAAAAGCTCTTATAGAAAGACTTAAGGGAGGAAAGGTATTAATTGCTTACCGACTCTTTGGTGCTGAAGATAAGCCCATGAAATGTTATATTGAAAATCCTTATTCTGATGAAGACGCCAGAACTGTTGGTTCATTAATTGATCGCAAAATACTTAAATATGAAGGTGGTCAAATGTGGATTTTAAAAGATGAAGAAGATGATTAAAGTTAGACAAAAATGGATATACAATAGACCTTATTATATAATTTTAAATAGTTATACAAAAATAAATTACGCTTTAAGCGAGCAATCATTATATTGGTTTTTAAAAAAATGATTGGAGCATATTTAAATGAACCTCGATCCATGGTCAACCGCCTTAAAAGGCTCAGAGCACGCAGAACAGCAAGCTTTAATCCAATGGGCCAATATGGCTGCTAATTTTGGATTAAGAGCAGCAAATTTTCCTGATAGTTATAATATAAAAGGAAGGGCAATAGATTTTTTAGACCCTCGTGCATCAAATGATGATCGTCAACCGCTTCTAAGTCGTCTCTTTGCCATCCATAATCAAGGTCATGGCGATCAAGTTAGAGGTGCGCGAGCTAAGGCCGAAGGTCTAAAGACAGGTGTGCCTGATCTTTGCTTGCCTGTAACTCGATATTTAGGTTTGGTTTGTTCTCATTTACAACGGCAACCTCCATATAATGTTCCTGAAACATCTCAAGCTTACTGCGGCCTATACATCGAACTAAAAACTAAAAATAAAATGAAAGCCGGTGTACGCAAGGCTGAAATTATTGATAAGCGTGCAGGTAAGGCCTCAACTCAACAAGAAGATTGGATTAACTTCTTGCAATCGCAAGGCTACTGCGCTATTGTGGCTTATGGCTGGGAAGAAGCCAGAGATATTATTTTAAATTATTTGGGATTAACTTGAATGACGCATCAATTAGAAGCAGCAATTAAATCCATCACATGCAAATTCTGCAATGGCGAAGGAACTTTATTTTCGAGAATTATTTATACTAAACAAGAAGAACCAAAAGTTGTAAATACTTTTCGAGAATGCCCTAAGTGCAATGGGAGCGGTATGGAATGAATGAGTCCCCTAGGACCGAATATCGCGAAGGCTTTGAAGGTTGGATGCCCACAGAAAACCGCTCTCTATCAGAACGTCTGATTTCAAAATGGTGGGTCATTCCGGTTATTGTTATTGTGGGCATGTTGACTATTAAGCTGATTTAAATTTTATCAAATAGGAGAATAAAAATGTCTGAATTTAATTTTAATATCGATCAAATTAAGAAGGTTATCGCTACAGTTGACGCCGGTCTTGTAAAAGGTCTTGGCAGCCCTGTTCCAGGTCAAATGTGTGTAGAAGCGGCTGTTTGTTACGGTCTTGGTTTGCCGCATTCGGATGAACCGGATTGTGTTGCATCCTCTATCAGGAGAGTAAAAATTCGCCTTAATGATAGCAATTGGTCTTCTGATCAAATGCGCTCTAAAGGTTTACGTCGACTTGCTATTTTGCAAATTGGTACAAAAAATTTTCTAAACGAAAAAGAGTTTATAGAAAAACTTATTTTTAGAACTGCGCGGGAATTTATTGCACCGTTGTTTGATAAGAAGTGGCCAAAACATGGTAAGGCTATTAAAAAGGCTGAAACTTATCAAGAATTAAAAATGGCATGTCGCGAAGCATATGATGCTGCTGCAAATGCTGCATATGCTGCAAATGCTGCATATGCTGCAAATGCTGCATATGCTGCTGCAAATGCTGCATATGCTGCAAATGCTGCATATGCTGCAAATGCTGCATATGCTGCATATGATGCTGCTGCAAATGATGCTGCATATGATGCTGCTGCAAATGCTGCAAATGCTGCATATGATGCTGCTGCAAATGCTGCAAATGCTGCATATGCTGCATATGATGATGCTGCAAATGCTGCAAATGCTGCTGCTGCATATGATGCTGCTGCAAATGCTGCTGCTGCATATGATGCTGCTGCTGCAAATGCAGCATATGCTGCAAATGCAGCATATGCTGCATATGATGCTGCTGTTGCTGATGTAAAAGATAAAGAACTAATGCGATTTGCAAAGCTTGTTGAAGATATTCTTATTGAAATGAATGTTCCTGCTATTAAATTTTTAGACTTGCTTGATGAATAATTATAAGCGGCAAATTATTCACACCTAAAAATGACATTCGCCATTGATTTTGCGAAGAACCAATCGATTAACAGAGAGTAAAATGACAGAAGAACAAGAATTTGCGTATAAGGCTTATCAACCAAAGGTAGAGTTTGTAGTTAAGGAAGAACTTTCATCGCTTACTCTTGATGAAATGCAAGAATATCTGACTGATCTAAAGTCAGCAATTGTAGTTATTGAAATTGATCTTGAATTTAAAGATGAAACTGAAACTTGGAATAGACAAAAGGCTGTAAATGCTTTGAAATCTTATAAGTTGGCTGAAATTGCAGCTAGGCGTGAAATTGAAAGGATTAAATAAGATGACTGAAGAAGAGTTAGAAAAGTTAATTGAAAAATATGTCGATGAATATGCTAAAGTTTTTGGAATTAAAGATGAAATAGAAATGCCCACAGAGCCCAAATTCGACTATTTAAAGGAAAGCGAGCGAACTGCTAGCAGCAGTTTTTATGGTAACTTAATTAACTATAGATATTTTTATGAAAAGCTTATAAAGTTTGCCGAGGCTGCTGCTGATTTAGATCGTTATAAGAAGTTGATATTTTATGGAGAGGACAAAACTAAAAATAGATTAAATGATTTTGTTACTGTTTTTGATAAAGATGGCGATGATCTTATTATTAAATTAGCTTGTGCCAACAATGAAAAAAGTATTGAAAAATCTAAGCATATTCTACACGCTTTGCTGGGCGTCATGACAGAAGCTGGCGAATTAGCTGAAGCATTGGAAATAGCCTTTCGCACTGGCTTCGATCACGTCAATCTCCTAGAGGAATCGGGCGATATCAAGTGGTATCTGGCCATGCTGGCCCGCGCCCTGGGCAATGAATGGGATGCCGATGAAAAGCGCAACATCGAGAAATTGCGCAAAAGGTTCCCTGAAAAATTTACTGAAACCCATGCGAATGAGCGTGATCTTGTGGGCGAGCGGGAGATTTTAGAAGCGGGTCATTTGGCTGCAATGGATAGTCGCGATAATTAAAATTTTAATTGCAACCGCTCTTGCAGTTCATTATTTCATAGGTTATCTACTAATCATTGGTTGCCGCTAGGCGATTTTAAACGCTCTGAAATTAAAGGAAAATGATTATGGCCAAGGCCGCTCAAACTGAACAGTTCGACGAAACTCTTGACGAAACCCAAGAAGTCCAAGAAGCGGCTGCCGCTGGTACGGATGCGTATGAAATTGATGACGATGTGGTTTTAACGCCGCGTCAACGTCATCTCCTGCGTCCGGCTAAGTATCCCTTCGATAAGCTGGAAGTGAATCAAAGCTTCCACGTTGTGGCTACGACCGAACAACCCGAGCCCGCTAAGACCCTGGCCGGTGCCGTAACGAATGCCAACAATAAGTTTAGTCGTCCTGATCCGACTGGCGCGTTTGAAACTAAGGTGATGGCTCAATACGCGAAGGATGAGCACGGCAAGCGCATCAAGAATGAAGACGGCTCTTACCAGAAGATTGGTGAGCAAGCTGTCCAACGTCCGAAGATTGTTTATGATCGTCACTTCACCATTCGCTCGGTTGGTGCGGACGACAAGAAAGGCCCAGGCGCGCGGGTCTTCCGGGACGCGTAATAGCTTTGGTGCGAGCGGATAACATCCCACCGCCATAACGCCTTGCAGGGTAAAAATGCAAGGGGCCAGAACTTTTAATGACTGCAAATTAGAAATCGATTAGGCCCGCTAGGTTCGCTTAGCGGGCTTTTTCGTACTTGACTTCTCCCTAAAATTATGCTCAACTTAGCTAAATCAAATAGGAGACGAAAATGACAAACATTTATAGAGTAGCTAAAGATTTAAATGACCATATCGATAAAATGCAAGATGTAATTAGAGCTTATTTGCCACCCGATGGCATTAGCGCAGAACAAGCTCTAAGCGATTTGATTTATCTTCTTGACGGACCTGAACAACGCGCTATTCAATATTCTTATAAGATTGCGATGGAGAATGATTGATGAATGAACATAATTACCAACCAAAAGTTCTTGCAAATAATATTCGCACGGCTATTTTAGAAAAATTTCAAAATGATCATGTGTCCTTACCGGCTTCTTGTGGAGACGGACAAGCTTTTGTATTGACAACATCTGACGGAACAAAATATTTTATTAACATTCAATTTTTTAAGGAATAACAATGATAACCATTACCGCTAAATTTTCTCTCGAACTTGAGTTTGAGATCGAGGGAACCTATCAGCCCGGCGAACCGGCTAAAATGCCCAATTTCTCAGATGATGTTGGCTGTCCCGAAGAGCCTGAATTTATCGAGGTTGAAAAGGTTGTTCGTGTGGGTATCCCCACAAGTAAGGATAATAAGTGGGTGACGACTTGGCTAAAGTGCAATGCGTATTTTATGCAAGCCCTTAATGAATTGATTGACGATAATGACACTCTTCGCGAATATGCCGAAGACGCTATTCGACAAGAGGCTTTGAGTTATGACTGATTATATAGCCATGGGACAAAGAATTGTTATCGTCATCTTTCTAAGATCAATTTTAGGCAAACTTATTTCTATTTATAATTTATTGGAGATACATCTAAAATGATTACAATCAGCTTAGGACTATTCATCACCATTTATGCAATGCTTGAAGTTCTTAGGAGTATGGACAAATGAATCAATTTAAGATTGGTGACATTGTAAAATTTAAGTCTAACGGTCCTCATATGGCTGTTATTAGAGATAAGTCTGAATATGAAAGCGTTAAATGTGGATGGTTTGATTGCGGAATATATCATGAGCAATGGTTTAAGATTGCTACTTTAGATAAAGTAGAGTTTAGTAAATAACTAAATTAATTGACAATGTTAACGCGTGAAGAAATTGAAAAGCTTTCTGATGAAGATTTTAAAAGTCTTCATGGAATTATAAATTCTATTTTTATTAAAAGATATTGGAAAACTCAATTTCAACCTAGGGAAACTTCAACTGCTTATATGTTATCGAAAATGGTAATTGGAGAAATTAAAACTTTAAAAATTAATTATATTTACGATGATGATCGTAAGAGAGCAAGAGCTTATTGCGGCGTTTATGATGCAAAATGGTCTGCACAAAAAACTAATCAAGGTATTCGCATAACTCGTATTAAATAGGAGATTAAATGTTTAATTTATGGATCAAACCTGACGAGGAAAATTGGCATTGTGTTATTGCAAATGCAACGTATGATGCTTGTAAGCAATACGCTCATGCTAATTTTATAGGACAGTATTTCAAAATTTTAGGAGTGGGAGTTGCACCGTGAATAAGAATGATGTTGGGTCCCCATCTCTGGAGGCGAGCATGAAGGCTGAACATCCGAAGTACGTGGCCGACGCGTTGAGCGGCCTGACAGCCACCCAGAAGCGGTTCGTCATCGACGGTTGCATCCACGGCGACGTCACGATGTCCACCGTCCGCGCCCTTCGCGACAAGGCCCTGTTCTACCTTCACCCCACGAGCCCGAACGGGCGGTGCGGAGAGATGCGCCTCACGCCGCTGGGCGTCACGGTTCAAGGCATCCTCAAGACCTGCAGACGGTCTCCTGTCCGCTCCGAAAATCCGAGGTCCACATGAGACAGACGCTCTACTCGTACGACGAAAAGGCGCGCCGGATCGTGCCTGTCGCCATCCGCATGACCGACATCACGGGGCGCGTCTGCGTCGAGTACCAGACCGGCCGGCGCGATTGGATCAGCCGGCTGGGGGTCTACGCCGATCCCGAGGGCAAGATCATCGCGCCGCTGCGCGCCGCCGTCGAAGCGCTCGGCGTGGCCGAGGCCGCAGCATGAGTTCGACCGCCATCTCCAACTCCAATCCCAAGGATTAGCCTCATGGGACGCCCCTTCGACCATGTCTATTACGACGACACGAATGGCAGCAGAGCCGGCTCGATGACGTGTCGGTCATGCGGCAAGCCAATCGCGGACGGCCCCTGGCGTCGCTGTACGCAGAGCAAGGGCGGGGAGCACGGCTACGTCACCCACCATCGGGCATGCAGCCCAGATGACGCTGGTTGGACGCGGCACGATCAGAGGCGCCGCGATGGTGCAGTTCAGGCGGATCGGCTGCGGGCCGCTGCAATGGCCTTTCGCGACAAGTGGGGGGTCTCCGATCTGGATGACCTGATCGAAGAACTCACCCCAGCAGACGCCGCCTGAGTTCGTCTCCTGTCCGCTGTCAGATCACCCGAGGAAATTCGATGGAAATCGCTGACGTCAAAGAGCCTGCAGAGATGACCGAGGACGAGCTCCGGGCCGCGATGGTGAGTTCGACAGCGTTGGGCGCCTTCTAACTTTTAATCCAACTTAGAGATTGCATCTCAAACTAATATCCCATATGATCCTCTAAGTTAGCCGATTTGGCTAATCAGATTGCCCACAAAGGGCATAGGAGATAATGATGACGATTGAAATTGATAATGATGTTTTGCTGACGAATAAGCGGCGTCAAGCTAAGTGGCAGAGCTTCCCCTTCGAACAACTCGAAGTTGGTCAAAGCTTTCATATTAAGCTTGATGAGTTTGAAGAAAACAAAACCATTCAGGAAGCTTCTAAGGAACTTTCTGTTATGGCCATTCATGCTGCTAAGCGTCTGGCTCCACGCAAGTTTTCACTGCGTACTGTTGGCGAAGATGACAAGCGCGGCATTGGCATTCGCGTCTGGCGGCAAGCTGACCGCATCCCCAGCCTGGATAGCCTGTTTGAGGGTGAGGAGGCCCAGGAGAGCCCTGAGCCGGTCACTGAAGCCGTCCAGGCCCCTAAGCTCAAAAAGCCCAAGCCCAGGGCGCAACAGGCTCCTGTGGGCTCTCCTACTCAGCGCCGTCGTCATGCTCGCCAAGCGGTGCAACAGAGCCAAGCGACACATTGATAGGAAATGGCCAGGGTCAATCAAGCCCTGGCCAATTTATCAATAAGGCGCACCTAAGTTCCAAGTTGTCATGGGATTGGAAATGGCTTCTAGAATAAAGGACCCCACAATAGCGCGACCTGTTGTGCCAATAACGCCTGCATCAGCTCTATGTCTAATTTGAATAGGTTGTGTAGCATATTTTAAAATGCTTGGATTAAGACCTGTTGGAGGTACAAGCACTTTAACAGTAAAGACTTCTGGGTTAGTTAATGTATTGATTGGGCATAAAACCTGATCGGCGGCCCAAATCTTTGTTGAGCTCGTATTATAAATTTCATTGAAGAATGAAACTGGTGCAGGTGTGCTAGGCGTATTAATTTGCCATCCCGCCCAATTATCTAAAGCAACTGGCACATAAGCAACAAACCAAGTTCCCGGGGTAAAACCTAATGTTGCAAGTGATAAGTCAGCTTGACATTTATAAATAATTTCATGGATGGCTGTGCCGTCATTAACTGGCGTAACATCAATAACCTGATACTCGTTTCCCGCACTAATAAGTTGCTTGGAGCCGACATAGGTCGAGGACCCGGCATTGCGCTGTAAGGCCATGCCGGTCGCCACAACGCCCGTAACGCCCGTGTTCTTGGTTCCGGCTGTGCCCGGTGTACCGGGGAACGGGAACACATTCGATATGCTGAGCGGATTAAGATTGCGATTGTCACCTTGAATAACATTCGCTGCAAAAGCCGGGGCGATAACTTGTTGAACCTCAGCACGCACTAATGGCCAAGTCGGATGTAATCCGCCGGAATCATAAGCCGCAATGCCGTTGATTGTTTGAACATTATCAACAGTTCTACAATCAAGAACTACAACGCCTTGCGTACCTTCTAATGCAACAATAGCATTATTAACTTGATTAACATATGTATATCTAATATCGCCGGGTGGCCAAAGTGTAAGACCGGTTGCAATTGTTTTAATAAATAACGGAACGCCTCCGGCAAGAATAAGATTAACTGCATTCATAAGTGCTGGAATAATAATATTCGGAGAATTGTCTCCTTGGCTAGTTAAACCAATATCAATATCGTTTACCCCAATATCAATATAGAGGGCTTGCGGCCCTAAAGTTAAACAATAAGGTATGCGAGCTGTAATACCTGGAAAGCCATTAACCGCAGCGACAATATGATCGCCATTAATTCCTTGTTCAGCCCCGTCCATTAACTCCAAGCCAGTCGGATTTAGAGCTAAAGTTAACCAAGGATTATTAGCGCTTGCGAAAATATCAATATTATAACTGCCATTAATAGCAGATATGTTGTTAAGAACGCCTAATGGATTGGCGCTATAGCCCTGTAAACCTTGCGTCCCTGTTTGCGAGGAAAGATAGTTAGAAAATACGCCGCCACCAATATAGCTATGACCTAAGAATATAATTTTACTATTATTGGCAATGGGGAAGGTTGGCAATGAAATTGGAATTGCTATGTCAATTTCATAAGCTAATGTATTGCTAGCATCTTCAACGCGGACTTTAGCTGCAATAGTTCCGCCAACCGGCGCAGTTGTAGTTGTAGTTAACGCGCCAGTAGAAGAATTTACCGCAACATTTCCGCTAACAATAGAAAAAACTGCTCCAACCAAATCGCTTGTTAGCCTACCCGCAGCTGCCCCAGATGCTGCTTGGGCCGGAACTGTTGCAGGAACATATTGCAAGCGTGCATATAAATCTGCCCACAAACCTTTATATGCACGTTCAATTCTTGTGGGCATTTAAATTACCAATTTATATTGAAATGAAATAAGAAATTGAACCGAAATAAGAAGTAAATATCTACAAAAAATTACATAGCAACTGACCCGACCCTGTAACGCAGATATAATTTTCAATAGCAGAATTTATAGGCGTATCGCCAGCCGATGGAGTTACAGGCCCATTAATATTCATACGTGTTGAAATATCAGTTGTAACCACTAAAGTTTGCAAACCATGATTTGCAGCAATCGTAATAGTGCAGGGCGAACTGTCCACATAACGATTGCCTTGTGCAGGCCCATAAGTTATATTATTGCCTTGAATGGTATTTTGCGAAGAACCGTTGATTACAATATTAGCCATTATAAATTCCTTATTGAACTACCCACGTGCAGGCATGGCTGTGGAAGATATAGCTATAATTTTAGCGCAAATGGTGGCGGCCGGTTTTTCACCGATTCAGGCCAGCTCAGAAATCTTCCCACGCCTACGCGCGCGCGTCAATGGTGGCGCTCGGCGTCTCCCTCGTCCTCCCGCAGCGCGCTAATCTTAACCCCCGTCCATCAAAATTAATCGTTGTATCAATTATCATTTTGAGGTATAAGTTCGAATATCAGCTTATAATTTGGGAAAATTAATAAAATGGAATTTAATAAACAAGATATAATTGAAGTTACTCGCGAATGTGATATCGAATATAAACAGCGAAAAGTTTGTGTTGTTTATAAAAATTTTAAAGAAGTAGCAGCTTTTCCTACATTTGAAGAAGCAATGAAATTTGTCTATTCAAATTGGAAACCTGTTAGGAATTAATTAATGACATACCGAATTGAAATTCAATGTGATGATTTAAATCATTTCCCACAAAACTTAGCTCCTGTTGCACCTAATGCCACAGGAACTGTTCTTAGAGTTGTGGCTGATCTCGCACGAGATAAGGCCATCGCAAATGGCTGGCGTGCCAAATATATTGATAGTGGCAATAGTAAGTTTTTAGGTTGGGTTTGTCCAACTTGTTTGATTTTTGCCCACAAATAGACGGGTAAAGACAGTTAATGTTCCCACAAAAACATTTGTAGGTTAATATAGTTTAGTTAAGGCAAAGGCCACTGGTGAAAGCTGGTGGCCTTTTTCGTTAGCATTTTTAGAATTAAGGAATGGATAGCTAACTGTCTAGCTTATGGTTAAGCTTATAGTAGCTATTAAAATCATTTTTAGAGTTTAGTTTAAGAAATAAGAAATAGCTTGAGTAGAGTTAAACGAGTGTTTGATACTAGTTTGAGAATTAAGGAATAGCTGATACTAGTTTAACTAGAGTTGTGAGAATTAAAAAATAGCTTGACAGTTGACATATATCGTTTGACAGGTGTTTCCTTTTACGGGTGATAGTTAAGTCGGAGGTTGAATGTTTTAGTTGTTTTACGTTGTTTTACGGGCGTTTTAGGTGAGGCAGCACTTTAACAAACACGCGGAAGTGTTTGTAATTGCTGAGGAAATCGCGGTTTGTTTTATGTTTTACGGTTTTTAGGGTGGGGTCTGTACTATTTTACGTTATAAGTACCGTATAGAACCGTTCAAAATCATTTTGAGATACAAAGAATAGCTCTACTATAACTCTCTTTACCCCCTATAAAACAAATAAAACAACTAAAACATAAAACAAACATATCCAATCCTCCTGAATTCATTGAAGAAACGAAAATGTGATGTGTTTTACGGTTGTTTTACGGTGGCAAAGTGACAAATTTATCACACTTTGCACTTGACAGCCCTAGGCCTCCTATGCATTCGCGTGGCGAGCGGCTGAAGCCGAGCTGCCCCTTGCAAGAAGCTCAATTGTTATATAGTTTTGTGGGCAATCTGAAATTTTAAGCCGCGAGGCTATTTGTGGGCAACTAAGAGCCATGGCGAGAGCTTATTTTAAAAAACATTTTAAAGAAATTGCTAAGGCCTATGTGCAAATGCCTGCGCCTTCGCAACATGATTTAGATAAAATTAAAGTTGCAACATTTACTTGTAGAACAATTGAAGACTTTGCAGAATTTTTAGAAATGAACCCGCTTGCTTTTAAAGCATGGGTTGATAACTACGACAGTGTAAGAAAAATCTATAAGTCATGGCGCGATCACATGACCGATAAGGTCGAAGCAGCCATGGCCAAGCGAGCTTTAGGTTTTACAAAGAAAGTTAGAAAAGATGTCATCACTCGGCAAGGCACAGTTGAGACATTAGTTACAGAACAATATTTTCCGCCCGATACTAGCGCGGCTCAATTTTGGCTTAAAAACCGTCGTCCAGATGAATGGAAAGAAACAACTCAATTAGATGTAAACTTGCAAGCTGACATTAGAGCGTGGCTCATTAGTGCGACCGGTGATCAACCACAAGATAAGACAGAAGTTTTGAATATTACTCCACAAGTTGTTGAAGCCAAACCTGTCGAGGCATTACCTAAACCAATTTTAAAAGAAGTTATTGAATTAATTGTACCTGAAATTGTACCTGAAACGAAAATAGAAACTATACCTAAAGTCGAGATTGAAGTTATGCCTGAAATTAAATTAGAAGTTGAATTAGAAGCCATACCCGATGCTGAACCCGCCGCGCCGCAGCCATCTGGGTTCGCTCAACTCAATTCGCGGTGGGGGTAAGCCGCTTGGATGGGCCATAGCGGGCCTGAAAGGGGCGCTGGGCGGCTTTTGGAGGTTTGGAGATAGGTCCAGAAGGTTTGACCTTCGATCAGCCTCCACGGCGCTTATTTTCGAACATGCCTCCGACTGACCGGATGGGCCAGGAATGGCCGCAAAGGCCCTGGGAGCGCGTTCTGAGCGGCTTTTGGGGATGGGTCGGCTAGCCCTATGGCCCAAGCGCTTGGATTGGCTCAGATGGCTTTGCTAGAATTGAGATAATTCCTATCGGATTAGTAGGAATTGCAGGCAACAAAAAAGCCCGCAAGTTTCCCTGCGGGCTTTGGTGTTAGTTAAAGTTGAATAAGAACATAAATAAAGAAAGCAATGCAGCCAAAGAAGAGCGAGGCTTTGATGTCAGAGATCATTCATCACCTTTATTGGCTGCATAATAAGCCTCGCGTTCCCATTGGTTGAGAACATTTTGAGGCGTATTTTCAATAATAGTCGCGACTTCATCGATCAGTTGTTCCCAAGCTTCATTATCAAACATATTATATCCTCCAATTTGATTGCTATTTATAGTCTATATTTTAGATAGAAGTCAAACAGCAATATCATAGATAATTTTAGGAACGGTCCAACCTGCAAGCGAATAATAGCGCCGCGCACGGAGCTTGGTTTCATATTCGCGTTGCGCCTTCCCATCCATCCGATTGAATTTCGTACGGGACCAATCGCACATACCGTCCAATTCGCGCTTTTCCGCATCGTCCGGCAGGCTAGCAATTTGTTCGGCCAAGGTGCGAATAACGCCGTCATATCGCATTTTAACCGAAAGAGCTTTTTGAACACGTCCGAGCTGCATTGGATTTAATTTAGACATGTCTAACTGCATCTCACACACTCCAATTTGATAATTCATTTTTATTAGAAGCTAATGCAGAAGTCAAATAAAAAGGGCGACCCGAAGGCCGCCCTTAATTTTAAGCCACAACCCTGCCGGGGTTTTATTAAGTATATTTAAAATTATGGGAAGAAACAGCTTTTATTTTAGGTTCAAATTCTTCGATATTAAATCCCATAATATTAAATGCTTTTTGAGTAGGTTTCACATAAGAAACAAATTTAATAGGGCAATACGACCATTTGTTTTTAAGAGCTTCAATAATAGCAATAGAAACAAGCACCTCTTGAAAACTCTTTTTAACATTATAGATATTCATCTTTGGCAATCCTTTTGACGCCGGGGAAAGTGCCCCGACTCACCCTGTTTCCCGCTCAAGCGGCCCGGCTTAGGAAGCCTCGCCTAGGAGGGACCGGATAACGCCGGCCTCAACCGAGGAACAACTTTGTTATAAGCCTTCTAATTACGATTGCAAGCGAAAATGATTTTTAAAATGATTTTTAAAAAGGGCGACCTGCTAACGTAGAAGGCCGCCCCTTAATTTTAAGCCGCAACCAAAGGCTTGGCCAGCGTCGCGCGAAGCATTTCCAGCGCACGCGACTTGAGAACCGCGCCAGAACCCATGAGCGAAGAGGACATGCGAGCCGCATCCGCACCTTCGCCGCTATGATCGCGGGTCGTGCGGTTGTGATCCACATAGCGCGTGACGGCATTTAGAGCCGTCCAAGCCGTACCCTTTACAGTACCTTCTTTGACCGTTTCGTTATAAGCATCGAACAAGCTTTCAAGTTGGTTCTTAGCATTTGTGGTGCGATCTTCCTTTTCAGGAACATCCTTGGGACCATAGAAAACTTTCGTAAGAAAATCTTCAGTGTCCTTTTTGGACATTTTAGAAAGCGCCATCGCATCGGCCATTTCCTTGTAGTGGAAATATTGGCCAGCAATTTCGGCAAGCTGTTCATGGGCGCGATCCTTGACGTCTTGCGTCCACTTCGTGCAATGCCGAACCCTAACTTGAGCGTCCTTGTCATACATAGAAGCGGTTAGAGTATTGTTGCAAACAACGCGAACCATAGTGGCTTGAGCCGTGGTCGCGAGCTTGCCGTCAAATGAAGTCGTGAACAGCACAAAGGGATTGTGTGCATCCCCGCCAGCCGTCAAATCTTCATTGAAACGCGCCGTAGCGAACAAAACCTTGCCACCCTTGAGCACGCCAGCCGTTTCCAGATGGAAGCGGTCGTCAGCACTAATGAAGTCATCAAAAAATTCGAGGACTTCACTCGGCTGAACAGGCTTATAACGATCAGTCATACAACCTAGCGAAGCGCCAGTGTCAGAGCGGACCATGTGATAGTTGTCCGACTTGCGCATTTCGCCTTGAAACTCGTATTGGGATTGAACCGTAAGGCATTCCCAATCGTACCCGGCCGCCTTAATCCAAGCTTCGCGAGACGCGCCTTGTTCAAGCTTTTGACCGAGACCATGCCAAGTTTTATCGCCAACATAAGCGAAGTTGTCTTGGCCGTTCGAGTTGTCAATCATATGAGCCATTGTCTTAGTCTCCTGTTTGTTCCGCTTGAGACCGCTCTGAACCAATCAGAGCACAAGTCGGAAAATGTAGGGTGCGGGTTCTGGCCCTTCCCATTGTGCCTGCCCCGGCGGGGCAACTCACTTACTGACACCAATCTAATGGCAGCAAATAAGATTGCAAGCCCTATTTTATAAAAATCGTACCGTGGCGCTAACAAACTTATAGCGATATGGCGGCTCAAACCAATGCCATCACAGAGCCCCTTAAATGGCTGCTGAGGCCGATTGGAGGGTTTTGGGTAGGGTAGTAGCCGACACATTGCCAGCGCGGTTTGTTCTAGTTTTGTGCTAACAATCGTCAGCAGCTATCAAAATAAGGCTTGAACTAGCAGTTAAAATGATTATGTAGGTGATTGAGCAATCAAGCTCGGAGGCGAGAGCTATGCGTTTGTGGAAATATAATAAGGTTACAGGCTATTGGGTGCTTATAAGAACCGTTAGCGAGCAAACAGCTAAACAATGGATTGATATTTATAAGGCCGATGAACCCAATGAACAGTTCAAGATTAGTTTCAACAGGCCAAAGTAAGTAATAAGGGCTCACGCCCTTTCTTTTTCCCGACAGCCTTTGGGAACTGATTTCAAAAACTGCGACCATGGTTGGGTCGACCGGGTGGTGGCCTCGTTGTGGTGAGAATTAAGGGTCCCATATCACCATATGCACCAACTAAAAAATCTCAAAAATACCGTCAATTTTAAATCTTAAAATAACATATAAAAATTTATGAAAACTAAATACAATCTTAAATCTCAAAATGATTCCAAATATAAATCCTAAATATCACCCATAAAAAATTACAAAATAAAAATTTCAATCATTGCGACCAACCTCCCATAAGAATAGCAAAAAACCAAGTCCCGTTGCTAAAATTAATAAAACTGCAGCAATAACTCCTAAAATTGTTAAAAAATGTGTCATTTTCTTCCTTTCTGGCGATCTTTATTTACTTATCGATATTTAGCCTGTCTTTGTGGGCATTTAAATTAAATCCACTTTCTTAATATTGCCGCAATGATCACAACGAAGAATATATCTAGTACCAACCATTTTACTATCTACTAAAGTTAAACGGGTGTTAAAAATTGTATTCCATTTATGAATGTGACCCCAAATTAACCATTGAATTAATCTAATCATTTTATTTCTCTCTAATTCAACCAATGATATAAATTATTGTTGCTATTAAAATTAATGATCCTGTTCACATTCAGTCATCATCAGTCCCCACAAAAAGATAAATAAATACCGAAACTAACAGTAAAAATTCTAAAGCTGTGCGCACACTAAGTTCAAATATTTGGAGAATTTGGATATGTGTCATTGTTCTTCCTTATTATCTCTCTTTTTTGACTTGCCAAAAGCTTCGCCACCTTTCTTGCCGGCGCGAATAGCAAGCTCATTGTTTTGAGAAAAGGAACGTTTATCCTTAGGAACGGATGCACCGCCTTTGCGGGCAATTTCTCGGCGACGTTCAGGCGTCATGCTTGCAAAGCCTCTACGTGATTTGGGCTTTAAGGGCTCTCCGCTAGCTAACCCAACTTCTTCTTTAAACTTATCATCGTTCATTAAAATTTCCTCTTGTCGTCGGAACAGTCAAGCCTTAGTGTGGGCAAACTGAAGCTTGCAAGCTGGGCTGTCAAGGGTTAATGTCAAGCTTGAGAGGCTAATTTTAAAAATAAGATATCCTGCTAGTCGAGCCCCTATGTTACGAGCCAATTATGCTAACTGAATTAAGATATTCTGCTACTCGTCGAGTTCGCTATGCTAACTGAATTAAGATATTCAACTGGTCGAATTAATTATGTTAACTGAATTAAGATGTCCGCTCGAATGTAAGATTTTATCTAAAGATACTAAAGGTCATACATTTGCAATTATTGATTATGGACCTGAAGCCGATCTAATATTTGTAGTCGTTACATTAGAAGGTCAAGTTTGGTGTGTTTCTAATAAAGATATTAGAATTGTAGCCAATTGGACTTTAGGTAGAAATTATGAGGTGAAGAATGGTTAGTTCAAATTATACCTTTAGACAATTTTTATTAGATGAAGCTATATTACGTAAAAATTTACAAGAATTTGCTCATAAACAAATGGATGATTTATTAAGTCCTGAATATAATTCTGAACCTAATTATTTTGTTTGGTATGATCCTTGGGAATATATTGAAGATGGCCTTTAGTCCTAAAATCTCATGAAAAGTACGGGAGAATTGTTATGAAACAGAAGTATGAAGGTTCGCTAGACGATAACAAGAAAGACAAGAAGGCTTCTAAGCTTTTTGGCATGAGTTTAAAGACTTATGAGCGCAGTAAGATTGACAAGGATGTTGATAAGCTTGGTCAAAAGAAGCTTGATGTTAAAAATAAAGGGAAGAAGAAATGAAAATCTATGAACACGAAGGGGACTGGGGGTGAACCGCACCACATCGATGACCAGCGCCGCGCTGGCGCAGGGGTCGTGAGCCTGCTTCTCGCCATCTTCACCGCCGTCGCCGCCTCGTTCGCGGATTGGGCGCTGGTCGGAACCGAGCCCTGGGCGCTGGTCGGAACCGAGCCCTGGGCGCTGGTCGGAACCGAGCCCTGGGCGCGCGGGACACTGATCCCGCTGGCGTGGCTCTGCTTCGCCAATTACCGCTGCCGCTGAGTAAGGCCGTGTTGGGTTCCGCATCCCTCAAGGAGAATGAAATGGCAAAGTATCGCAAGAAGCCCGTCGTAATAGAAGCTGTTCAGTACACCACCTACGGAAAGCTGGTGCCCGGCATGTGCAACTCAATGAGCTGCTTCGGTGCGGGGAACACCGAGCCACACGTCCACACCATCCACGCTGGACAGATCGTAAATCTGGAAGTTGGCGACTTCGTGATCCCCGAGCCGGATGGAGAACACTTCTACCCCTGCAAGCCCGACATCTTCGCCGCGACCTACGAACCCGCGTCCGAGCCGATGTCGGTCATCCCCTAGTTAGACAGAGGCACGAGGAACATTGCTATGGAAAAGTTAGTCCGCGACGGCAGGTTAGACAGCGACAAGAGGAGATGAACGATGAGTCAGTATGTGCAGATCAAACTGTCTGATGAAGATCACGCTCTCGTAGAGCAATGGACCGGGCAAACGGGGCGGACGATTGAAGCGGAGATCGAGCGTCTAGTCGGGATCGGCTTGATGTTCGACCCACCGGCCGGCGGGGGCAACACCGTAAGCGGCAGCTCTATGGCGTCCAAGTAGCTTTGATGCATATGGAGCATAACTTAATGGTTGACGATAATCTAACTAATAATTTTAAAGTTGTTCCTATGCGTCTAGATGGCGTAATTCCAGCAACTGTTATGAAACCTGATCAAGAGTTAATTGAAAAGTTAGAAGCCTTATTAGCAGATGCAAGGTCAGGTCATTTAAGAGCTTTAGGATATACAATGATTAATAGAGATCGTGCAATTGGAACAGGGTGGGCTGGTAATTGCGATGAACATGATATGACTGCTGGTGTTAATATTTTACAATTTAGATTTATGAGCGAAAGGGGAGATAATTAATGGGCAAGTATAGGAAGAAACCAGTTGTTATTGATGCTGTTAAATATAACGGCTCTAATGATTACGAAGATATGACAAATTGGTTGCTAGCAGCTATTAATGAAGAAAAGGTCCACTTTCATTCAACATTATCGTCGCAACATGGCGAGCTAACTATTCATATACTAGAAGGAATGCATATAGCATCGCCAGGAGATTATATTATCAGAGGCATTAAAGGCGAATTGTATCCCTGTAAGCCAGATATTTTTGAAGCTAGTTATGAAGAAGCTACTTATGAAAAGGTTAAAGAATGATAAGTAACATTTATTTTAACGAAAACAATCAAAATCCATTTATTAATATAATTACAGATAAAGGCATAATTAGTATAACCATCGAAGAAGCCGAAGAACTTTGGCAAGCTTTAATGCTAAAATGTCAAGAGTACAGACAATTAAATAATAAACAAGAAGATAATCAGATGCATTTTAATTTAGCTAGAGATATTAATTAAAAATTATCTAATTAATAATTTATTCTTAAAGGAAAAAATATGGCTCGTAAACTTTATTGCGATTGCTGTCATCACATGACTGATGAAACTGACAATGACAAGAAAGATTGGTCTCAAGTTACATTTGCTGCTATTTCAACAAGTGCTATTTATAATAAATTTGATCTTTGTGAAGAATGCACTTGTAAGGTTCGTGCTTTACTTCAGAAGGGTAAGTGATGCTCAATCCTGAATTATTAAATAAGTTTCATCAAAATTTAAGAATGGTTCAGACACATTCAGCAATGGGTGTAACCGAGGAAAATATTAATTTACTGTTATCATATATGGAAGATGCTTATAGTTGGTTAGAGCAAGCTAATAATGAAAATGAAGCTAAGAAACGGCCTCTCGGCGCTACTGAGTAAGAATAAATGTCCGAAGATATTGACTATGAAGCGATGAAGATAGTTGCTCAGCGATGCTGGGTAGATTTTGAATTTTTCTCTAAAACTTGCTTAAAAATTGTAGATAAAGAAGGTAATTTAAAACCCTTTATATTAAATAAGGCTCAATTA
>JAMFSA010000004.1 GCA_026225055.1 Mucilaginibacter xinganensis
GCTGGCTGCGTAGGATCCTGGGTAAAGGTTTTACTGTACCGGTTCAATTCTATTGCTTCTGTTGTATCAGGTGCGCTCATTATGGTAGAATATTTATACTAATTTTGTTACAGGTTCTTTATTGATTTAGATTTACAAAACCGCTGCAAATCCGTATTTGTAAGGTAGATATAGCTATCGCGAATATCAATACACTCAACCCTTTATTTTTATTTAGTATATTATAGATGTTAATTTTAAATATACGGAATTATATTCTTATATATTTAAATTATGCATAATATAATTTTTAACAAAACATACCAAAGTTTAAAACGGTATTCGGTATCAATTTTATGCATGCATAGCAAAGTGCCGATTTTCTTCCTGAAATCTGTAATACCTTAAAAAAATATGATGGATTGTCGTTTGGTTTATAGCGTTATTTGTGTAATTATGAGGATGAAAATTATATGTTAAAATACTGGATGAATATAATGGGAAGATGGTTGTTATTGTTGCTACTGTTTTGCCCAACAATAAATTTTGCACAAGGGATGTTCGAAGCTGTTAAGGAAAAGGATTATCCCAAAATAAACGAATTTGCGAAATTAAAAGATAGCGTAAACATTAGAGGTTTAAACAATATGACTCCTTTAATAGTGGCAGTAGGCTTAAATGACATTAAAACAGTAAAAATATTAGTTGAAAACGGAGCTGATGTTACACTTACACCTTTTTCAAAATGGACGCCCTTAATGGTTGCGTGCCAGATTTCAGACTCGACAATGGCTGCATATTTAATTGATAATGGTTCGGACATTAATGCAAAGCAAAACGAGGGTTGGAATCCGATTATTATCGCTTCAAGAAATGGAAAAATTGGAATTGTAGATTTGCTCATTAAAAAAAGAGTAAACGTTAATTGTTTAGCCAGTGACAAATCAACACCATTGATGTTAGCAGTGTTTAAAGGACATTTGGAAATAACAAAACTGTTATTGGAAGCAGGTGCTGATACCAAGCCGGTGAACAAGTATAGCGAAACAGCTTTGTTGCTAGCTGCAAAAGAAGGCAGGGTTGATATAGTTAAGTTATTACTTAAATATAATGCTGATAAAAGTTTTATTAATAAAGACGGTAAAACTATTTGTGATATAGCTAAGGATAGTGGTCATGCCGAGATTTGTGATCTTTTACAATGATATCACCCACAAAAAAAGCCCTTCGGCAATACCGAAGGGCTTTTTAAAATCTTTGTAAGTTCTGCTTATTTGTGGGTGATGCCCTCAGCTAATACAGTAACTACATTATTTAAGGCTTCAACAACGCCGCCTTGTATAAAAAATATTTCTTCTTTACCTGAGCCGCGTACTACTAACTTACCATCTTGCAGGGTTGAGATAATAGGAGCGTGGTGGTTCAAAATTTCAAATGAGCCCAATGTACCCGGCAGCGTTACCGAAGTGGCTTCGCCTTCAAATACTTTTTTATCAGGAGTAAGGATTTCTAAAGTCATTTTTTTTGTATCAAGTATTTAGTATCAGGTATCAAGTAAAGATGATATCAAGTAGCAAGTCAAAATTTGTCTTGCTACTTGATACTAAGTACTTGCTACTAGTTATTAGCTTCCGCTAATAATTTTTTACCTTTTTCAATAGCTTCTTCAATGCTGCCTACAAGGTTGAATGAACCTTCAGGATACTCATCAACTTCGCCATCCATAATCATGTTAAAGCCTTTAATGGTTTCTTTAATATCAACCAAAACGCCTTTTAAGCCAGTGAACTGCTCAGCAACGTGGAACGGTTGTGATAAGAAACGCTGAACACGGCGCGCACGTGATACAACCAGTTTATCTTCTTCAGATAACTCGTCCATACCCAGGATCGCGATAATGTCTTGAAGCTCTTTGTAACGTTGTAAAATTTCTTTCACACGTTGAGCTGTATTATAATGTTCATCACCCAAGATAGCAGGGCTAAGGATACGTGAAGTTGAATCCAATGGATCAACCGCAGGGTATATACCTAACTCGGCAATTTTACGTGAAAGTACAGTAGTAGCATCTAAGTGGGCGAAGGTAGTAGCCGGTGCAGGGTCAGTTAAATCATCCGCAGGTACATACACCGCTTGTACTGATGTAATTGAACCACGTTTGGTTGAAGTAATACGTTCCTGCATGGTACCCATTTCAGTTGCCAGCGTTGGCTGGTAACCTACGGCTGATGGCATACGGCCTAATAGCGCCGATACTTCTGAACCTGCCTGGGTGAAGCGGAAGATGTTATCGATAAAGAATAATATATCGCGGCCTTTGCCTTCTTCGTCACCATCGCGAAAATATTCGGCAAGGGTTAAGCCTGACAAGGCTACACGTGCACGTGCGCCGGGAGGCTCGTTCATTTGTCCGAAAACGAAAGTTGCTTTTGAATCTTTCAAGGCTGCTTCATCAACCTTGCTCAAATCCCAGCCGCCAGCTTCCATGGAGTGCATAAACTCGTCGCCGTATTTTATAATGCCCGACTCAAGCATTTCGCGAAGTAAGTCATTCCCCTCACGGGTACGCTCGCCTACGCCTGCAAATACAGATAAACCGGCGTATGCTTTTGCAATATTGTTAATCAATTCCTGGATTAATACGGTCTTACCAACACCGGCGCCACCGAACAACCCGATTTTACCACCTTTTACATAAGGCTCCAGCAAGTCGATTACCTTGATACCAGTAAACAGTACTTCTGTTTCGGTGGAA
>JAMFSA010000071.1 GCA_026225055.1 Mucilaginibacter xinganensis
AAAAAGATTTATTAGTAGCCATGGCGCGTAAATTACTTTTAGAACATATAAACGTACCCGGCATCAACACATTTGATGTTTACCGCTCAAAAGGCGGTTATGCAGCTGTTGAAAAGGCGCTTAAAACCCTAACACCCGAAGAGGTTGTTGAAGAGGTTAAAAAATCGGGCTTGCGCGGCCGTGGTGGTGCTGGTTTCCCTACCGGGATGAAATGGAGCTTTTTGGCTAAGCCAGAGGGTGTTGCACGTTACCTGGTTTGTAATGCCGATGAATCAGAGCCCGGAACTTTTAAGGACCGTTTCCTGATGACCTATATTCCTCACTTATTAATTGAGGGGATGATAGTAGCCAGTTTTGCATTAGGTGCTAAAACATCATACATCTACGTTCGTGGCGAAATGATGCCGCAGATCCGCATTCTTGAAAAAGCAATCGCGGAAGCAAAAGCAAAAGGATTTTTAGGAAAAAATATTTTAGGTACAGGTTACGACCTGGAGCTATACGTACAACCCGGTGGTGGCGCTTACATTTGCGGCGAAGAAACCGCTTTGTTAGAGTCGCTTGAAGGTAAACGTGGTAACCCGCGCATAAAACCACCATTCCCGGCTATTGCTGGTTTATATGGTTGCCCAACGGTGGTTAACAATGTGGAATCAATCGCGGCAGTAGTGCCAATCATCAACGAAGGCGGCGAAGAATATGCAAAAGTTGGTGTCGGCCGTAGTACTGGTACTAAGCTGATCTCAGCAGGTGGTAACGTTAAAAAACCAGGTGTATTTGAAATTGACCTTGGCTTACCGGTTGAAGAGTTTTTATACTCCGATGAGTATTGCGGTGGTATTGCCAATGGCAAACGCTTAAAGGCAGTTGTTGCGGGCGGTTCATCAGTACCAATTTTACCGGCTAACCTGTTCCTGAAAACTATCAATAACGAACCGCGCCTGATGAGCTATGAGTCATTAGCTGATGGCGGGTTTGCTACCGGTACCATGATGGGTTCAGGTGGTTTCATCGCTTTTGATGAGGATCAGTGCATTGTTCGTAATACCTGGAACTTCACCCGTTTTTATCACCACGAAAGCTGCGGACAATGTTCGCCATGCCGTGAAGGTACTGGATGGATGGAAAAAGTATTGCACCGCTTAGAGCATGGTCATGGTAGCTTGAGCGATATGGACCTGTTGGTTGATGTATCAAAGAAAATAGAAGGAAACACAATTTGTCCGCTGGGTGATGCGGCTGCATGGCCGGTGGCCAGCGCCATACGCCATTTCAGGGATGAATTTGAATGGCACGTAACAAACAGCGCCGAAGCAGTTACCAGGAATTATGGAATAGCACATTATGCTGATCCGTTAACTGTAACGGCATAATTAAAGTCAAAATTAAAAAGTCAAAATTCAAAAATAGAAAGCAAGAACGTTGAACGAGAAACCTTACGACATCAAACACAGATGTTACCAGTTTTCAAAGGAGATAGTTCAATTTGTATCAGCAGCTAAATTTGAAAGAATACACTTTTCAATATTTGATCAACTAATAAGAAGCGGCACCTCAATTGGAGCCAACATAATAGAAGCGAAGTCGGGAAGTTCGGCAAGGGATTTTAGGAATTTTTATACAATTGCGCTAAAATCTGCAAACGAAACAAAATACTGGCTTTGTTTAATAAGAGATACGATAGATAGTAATATCGAAAAAGATAAAATAAACGGATTGATAAAAGAAGCCGACGAACTGTCAAAGATCATCGCTTCAATAATTATCAACCTGCAAAAATGAAAATCAACTCAAAGGCTATTTTTGACTTTTGAATTTTTAATTTTGACTTTAAAATGAAGGTAACAATAGACGGAATACCCGTTGAAGTAGAACCCGGAACAAGCATCCTGAATGCCGCAAGGCAAATTGGTGGTGATATTGTGCCGCCTGCTATGTGCTATTATTCCAAGCTGGAAGGCAGCGGCGGTAAATGCCGTACCTGTTTAGTAAAGGTAAGCAAGGGATCAGAAAAAGACCCGCGCCCAATGCCAAAGCTGGTAGCATCATGCCGTACCGCGGTTATGGATGGGATGGAAGTGCAAAATATTACTTCGCCAGAGGTAATAGAGGCGCGTAAAGGGATAGTTGAAATGTTATTGATAAACCACCCGCTTGATTGCCCAATTTGCGACCAGGCCGGTGAGTGCGATTTGCAAAATCTGGGCTATGAGCACGGCGCTGCAAAAACCCGCTATGAGTTTGACCGCCGTACATTTGAGAAAATAGACATTGGCGATAAGATCCAGCTGCACATGACCCGCTGCATCCTTTGCTACCGTTGTGTTTTCACCGCCGACCAGATCACCGATCAGCGCGAGCACGGCATCCTGAATCGTGGCGACCACTCCGAAATATCAACCTACATACATAAAGTTATTGATAACGATTTCTCAGGAAACGTAATTGATGTTTGCCCGGTAGGCGCATTAACTGATAAAACTTTCCGCTTTAAAAATCGTGTTTGGTTTACCAAACCGGTTGAGGCACACCGGGATTGTAATCACCCTAACTGCAATGGCAAAGTAACCCTTTGGTATAAAGGCGAAGACGTATTACGTGTTACCGCACGCAAGGATGTTTATGGCGAGGTGGAAGAATTTATTTGCAACGAATGTCGTTTTGATAAAAAGAAAACTGCTGATTGGGTAATTGAAGGCCCGCGCAAGGTATCAAACCAGTCGGTTATCAGCTCAAATCATTACGATACTTTACACCCGCTGCCGGTTGTAAAAACAAACCCTGTGCTTAAAGAAGCAAACCAGGAGCAATTTGAAAGGGATACACGTTTATAATGGAATTAGCAGATATAATCATAAAATTTGTACTGATAGT
>JAMFSA010000072.1 GCA_026225055.1 Mucilaginibacter xinganensis
CATTTGTTGCGCGAATGCTTTTACCATAGGATCTTTTCCAGTGAGTGCATAATCCTGGAACATCATTACTGTGCTCCGGTGTCCGGAAACCATGGCATGAATATACATCCGGTCAAAGTCGTCCCCTGAAGCTTTAGAAAGGTTCAGGTCCGGCGGCGGCGTGTCGGTCGCTGCCGTAGGCAGCTGATAACCCCTTGATCTGGCGAGTTGCAATAGCTTTTGCTCTGCGTCGCTGTGATCGGTCACCATCATTTGACCAAAGGATCTCACATCGGTCCTTGTCGCTTTTTGCGCGGCAAGTTTCCCCGAACCGGCCTCTTGCAAATTACCTATACTAGCCATAATGAGAAAATGGCGTGCAGTGGTATCCGGGTCGGGAGCCTGTGCGTAGACCGTGCTTGCCAGACCTGCGCTTAAAATCAATATAATTAACTTTTTCATAGTTTTTAAATTAAGGCATACCAACACCGCCCGATGAACCATAGATCTGCCCGGTGGCAAAGCTGGCATCGGCCGCGGCTAATTGCACATAAATAGAGGCCAACTCCGCAGGATGGCCTGGCCGTCCGAACATTGTCCAGTCGCCAAAAGTTTGCTGCTTATCGGGCGTGGTGCCGCCGCTTACCTGCAAAGCGGTCCAGACCGGGCCGGGCGCTACGCCATTCACGCGGATACCCTTTGGCCCTAATTGTTTAGCTAAAGATTTAACATAGTTCATGGTCGCGGCTTTGGTTTGCCCGTAAGCATAGAGCCAGGCATCGGGGTTATAAGCCTGCTCAGAAGTTGTAGCAACTATTGCCGAGCCCGGCGGTAAATGCGGCAATGCTTCACGGATAATAAAGAAGGGTGCGTAAATGTTGGTCTTCATAATGGAATCAAATTCTTCAGTGGTTACATCCAATATCGATTCCGCTGCCTGTTGCCTTCCGGCATTACTCACGATGATATCAAGACCACCTAATTCGCTCAACGCTTTTTGCACCAATTGCTTGCAAAAGGCCTCATCGCGTAAATCGCCCGGAATGGCCACGCCTTTCCTGCCTTCCTTTCTGATCAAAGCAATTACTTCCTGTGCGTCCTGTTCTTCGCTGGGATAATAATTGATGGCCACGTCGGCACCTTCACGGGCGTAGGCAATAGCTGCCGCACGTCCCATACCGGAATCCCCGCCGGTAATCAGCGCTTTCCTCCCCATTAATCTTCCTGAACCTTTGTAACTCGTTTCGCCGCAGTCCGGCACCGGGTTCATTTTGCTTTGTAATCCCGGCCATGGCTGCGGCTGGAATTTAAAAGGTGGTTTCGGATAAAGTTTGGTGGGATCACTGATCGCTGTACCCGCAGGTTCTGTTGATTTTCCTGTTATCGCCAGCGCCGGTGAAACTGCCGCCGCAGCAATGGTGGTTCCAAGACCGGCAATGACTTTTCGCCGGCTGATTTTGTTTTCGTCTTTCATACCTATGTTTTCAATTGATTTTATTATTAACCATTAACAACTTCACCGCCATTTACATGTATTACCTGGCCGGTTATAAAGGAGGCATCTTCCGAAGCCAGGAACACGTATGCCGGTGCCAACTCGGATGGTTGGCCTGCTCGTTTCATGGCAGTTTCTGATCCAAATGATTTTATTTTTTTCTCATCAAAAGTGGAAACGACCAATGGGGTCCAAACAGGTCCCGGCGCGACGGCATTCACCCGGATCTTCTTTTCTGCCAGGTTGGTGGCTAATGACCGTGTGAAGCTGGTGATTGCGCCTTTGGTCGCCGAATAATCGATCAGGTTCGGCGATGAGCGATAAGCGGTAACGGAAGTGGTATTGATAATACAATCGCCTTCGCTTAAATAATCCAATGCTTCGTTGGCAAAATGAAAATAAGCGAAAATGTTGGCGCGGAAAGTATCCTCAAGCTGCTTTTCATCGATCGCTTTGGGATCTTTTTGCGGGGCCTGCATACCCGCATTATTAACCAGGATATTCACTTTTCCTAATTTATTTACGGTTTGACTTACCGCTTTTTTGCAAAAGGCAGCCTTTTTAACATCTCCTTTCAATAACAAACATTTGCGTCCTTCACTTTCGATCAGTCGTTTTGTTTCCTTGGCATCGATGTCTTCATTCAGGTAAACAATCGCAATATCCGCGCCTTCACGGGCGAAATGAACGCATACCGCCCGGCCGATACCGCTATCGCCACCCGTAATTAACGCTACTTTATCCAATAGCTTTTTGGCGCCTATATAAGTGCTCTTGGTATATTCCGGTGCCGGGTCCATTTTCGCTTCGATGCCCGGCTGACGGCTTTGTTTTGCGGGTGTTTTCATTAGCTGCCGGGTTTTAAAACAACTTTCACACAATCTTCTTCTTTGTTATTAAATATATCGTAGCCATGGGCGACCTGGCTTAAGGGCAGGCTATGCGTTATGATATCATCCAGCACTACTTTTTCTTCTTTTACCAGTTCAATAAGCTTATCAATATGGTTGAGCACCGGCGCTTGTCCCATTTTCAGTGTAATGCCTTTATCAAACAAACGGAATAACGGAAAATTATCATAAGGTGAACCATATACGCCCATGATACTTACCGTTCCCATCCGGCGAACAGCTCTAAAAGCCATATCCAGTACTTTCATACTTCCAACTTCCATATGCACAGTGGCTTTCACCTTCTCCAGAAAGCTACGTTCCGGCTCGAAACCCACCGCATCCACGCATACATCCGCGCCGCGTCCGCCGGTCATTTCCCGGATGGCTTCTACCACATCTACTTCATTGGGGTTCAGCGTATCGACTTTGTTTACGGCCTTTGCTTTTTCCAAACGATAGTTCAATGGGTCTATGGCAATAACACGGCTAGCTCCGTTAATCCAGGCTGCTTTCTGTGCCATAAGCCCAACCGGCCCTGAACCAAAAATAGCGACAACCTCGCCGCCCTTTAATTGCGCCCAGTCAATTGCTGACCAGCCTGTCGGGAAAATATCTGTTAAAAACAATACCTGCTCATCGGTCATGTTATCAGGAACTACGCGCGGACTGATATCCGCATAGGGAACGCGCACGTATTCTGCCTGTCCGCCGGAGTAACCGCCATATAAGTCAGTATAACCAAATAGTGCAGCACCTTTTTGATCGGCCAGGTCGCCGTCCGGCCCGTAATGCTTATAGTTGGAATTCTCGCAGGCTGGTGATGCCTGGTGCCGGCAAAAAAAACACTGCCCGCAGGCAATCGGAAAAGGAACCACCACGCGGTCACCTTTTTTTAAATTTTTTACTTCCGCGCCAACTTCTTCGACAATACCCATGAACTCATGGCCCATGATCATCGGTTCTTTTTGCGGCACCGCGCCGCTCAGGATATGCAGGTCAGATCCGCAGATAGCGGTTGAAGTAACTTTTAAAATAACATCCGTCGCCAGTTCGATACGCGGATCAGGCATGGTGTCATAGGTGATCTCGCCGGGTTTGTGGAATACTGCTGCTTTCATGTTTTGTGGTTATTGTATTTGACCGTTCTGTCATAAACTATTCCAATTATTCACCGCTATAGGCTTCATACATAACCTTTTCGGAATTCCAAGAAAGTGTATGCTTTACCGATTATTTAACAGGACATCAAGTCAATTTTTTTGTACAATACTTACTTAGTTAGAAATAATATTTCTTATAAATAACAATATACTGCTTTTTTGGAACAGGTATTGCTTCCGGCTTCACACATTTATAAATAATAAAAATTAACCAAAATGGCAACAAAAACAAAAAAAACTGCACCAGCAGCAACCCGCACTCCTGAAGCAGAAAGTGCGTTGAAGGAATTATTTATTGACGAAATGAAAGACATTTACTGGGCGGAAAATCATTTGGCGAAAGCTTTGCCAAAGATGATCAAGGGCGCTACTTCAGACGAGCTGAAGCAGACCATCACTGATCACCTTGAGCAAACCAAGAACCATGTGACTCGTTTGGAAAGCGCTTTTGAATCCATTGGTGAAAAAGCGAAAGCCGTAAAATGCCTGGCTATGGAAGGTTTATTAAAAGAAGCTGAGGAGCTCCTTTCACAAACAGACAAAGGCACCGAAGTGCGAGATGTGGCGATCATCTCTGCCGCGCAAAAAGTCGAACATTATGAGATCGCTTCGTATGGCACTTTAAAAACACTGGCAACTACATTAGGCTATAGCGAGGCTGCCGATCTGTTTGCTCAAACGCTGGAAGAAGAAAAAACAGCCGACTCCCTATTAACCAAAGTCGCAGAAAATTATGTAAACGAAGCCGCAATGGCCGAATAATCCAATAGCTATGGAAACGACAGAAAAAACAATCGATGTATTGAATGACCTGGTAAAGATCAATAACGACCGCGTTGCCGGTTTTGAAAAAGCCAGTGAAAACTTAGACGAGGACGGCCGAGGCTTACGCCCGGTATTCAATAAGCTCGCTGGTGAAAGCCGCGACAATGCCGCAGCTTTAGCAGAGAAGGCCAGGCAATTTAATGGCGAGGCAGAAGGAGGCACCAGCATTTCAGGTAGTTTACACCGCGCCTGGCTGGAGGTAAAATCTACTTTCAACGGAAACGATTTGGAAAGCATCCTGGACGAGTGTGAACGAGGTGAGGATGCCATTAAAGCAGCTTACCGTTCGGCTTTGAAAGATGCTAATGAACTGCCTTATGAGGTAGTGGAATTGATCACTAATCAGCAGCAAGGGATTATAGCGGGTCATGATCTGATCAAATCGCTGCGTGATCAAACCAAGGCCGGAGATTTGGAGACCAACGGAGATGCACAAGCTAATTACATCACCACCCAGGATAACGAAGAATGGAAAAATAAAGAAGAAGACTTTAAGCCTTTCGCTTCAAACGATTATAATAAGACTACTGATAAAGACAATGATTTCGATGAGAATGAATTGGCATTAGCCAATGAAGTTGCGGCAGGCCCTGCAGTTGACAGGGGACCGATTGACGTTGGTGAATACCAAAGTTTGAACCAGGAGATCAATCAAAATAATTATGACCTGCCCGGACAGCAGGAAACGGATTCACCGGCATCAGGCGATTCCAGGCTACAGGAATTCTTTGTCAACGAATTAAAGGATTTGCTGTGGGCGGAAAAGAAAATTGCGGATACACTGCCGAAGATGAAGGACGCTGCTACTTCTCCGGAATTACAGGAAGCCTTTGAAAATCACTTAGCAGAAACTGAAGGTCATGTAAAACGCCTGGAGCAAATTTTCGGATTGCTTGGTTTTGAACCGGATACCACTAAATGCGACGCTATGGATGGAATTGTTGATGAGGGTGAAGAGATCATCAGCGACACCGAAGATGGCACAGCCACAAGGGACGTGGGATTAATTTTCGCCGGCCAGAAGGTCGAGCATTATGAGATTGCATCCTACGGAGGTATGGTAAGCTTGGCTAAAACGCTCGGTTACCATGAGGCTGCCGATTTGTTGATCCTGACGCTGAATGAAGAGAAAGCAGCGGACGACCTACTGACCGGAATCGCTGAAAATCATGTCAACTATGAAGCAGCCAGTGAAGAAAAAGAAAAAGGTTTCTTTTCTTAATTTTTAACCAATTAAAATTAAAATATTATGTTCCACCACGTAAAAGACTTACAGTTCAACGCCAGGGTTTCGCGCCCTGACCCACGCTTTGCAAATTTGTTATTGGAGCAGTTCGGCGGGGAGAATGGCGAGCTGGCCGCGGCGATGCAATACTTTACCCAGGCTTTCGGCGCTAAGCAACCGCACCCGGATAAATACGATATGTTGATGGATATTGCCACCGAAGAATTCAGTCACCTGGAGATCGTCGGTGCTACCATCCAGATGTTACTCAAGGGCGTAAACGGCGAATTGAAAAATGCTGCTGAACAAAGCGAGATCATGGTCGCCATGAATGGAAAGGCTGCAAAAGAAAGCGTCATTCATGCTGCTTTATCCGCTAATCCGCAATTTCCGATCATTACCGGCGGCGGCCCAACACCAAGAAACAGCCAGGGCATTCCCTGGTGCGCCTCCTACATTAATTCCAATGGTGACCTGACGGTTGACCTGCGCACTAATTTAGCTTCAGAATCGAGGGCGAAATTAGTGTACGAGCACCTGATGAAATTTACGGACGACCCGTACATCCACGAAACGTTATCTTTCCTGATGACCCGCGAGGTTACACATTATAAAATGTTCGAGGCAGCTTTAGAAAGCATCCAGCCAAATTTCCCGCCGGGTGTATTAGCCGCTGATCCGAGGTACCTTCAAAACGTTTACAACCTTTCTGACGGCACCGTTCGCGGGCCATGGAACGAGGGTGAGATCAAAGGGATGGGCAAGGAATATATCTATGTAGAAAGGCCTTTGCAGCAAATTCAGGAAACAGAGGGCCAGACCAGGCTACCGGACGATTTCAGCAAAGAATTGAAAGCCAGCGAAAAGCTGGATAAGGAAATGAGTGCAGTAAAAAGCGCTGAAGTTAAAAACGCGGAACCGAAAGGGGTTGCATCATGGAGCACTTACGGTGAGGTAGAAGTATAACGGGCCATGAACGAGCATTTATTTTTAAAGGGTCAACGGGTAATATCGCCGCAAGGTGAAGGAGAAGTTATCGATGCCATTGGTGATAAGATTGTGGTGAAGCTGGACAATGGTAAAACCGAAACTTTTCCTTCCGGAGACCTGGAAGATGATAACAGCGCAGGCTAAAAACCATTAATAAATAAACCTATGAAAAAATTAAATCTATTCTTGTTGACCGCAGCAGTTGCGGGTACATTCCAGGCTTGCTCAAGTCATAAGACTTCAGCAGCCGGGGACAGTAGCAACACCACGACTACGGATACGACGAAAGTCACTACCGTTAAAACAGATTCTTCGGCAACCGTTCTGGCTGACACCACATTTGCAGCCAAGGCGGCAGTAGGTGGCATGGCTGAAGTGGCGTTAGGTAAAATGGCTGCCGCCAAAAGTACCGACAGTAAGATCAAAGATTTTGGGAATATGATGGTGATGGATCACGGTAAAGCAAACGCAGACCTGATGAGCATCGCCAAATCAAAAAATATTATGCTGCCTACGGGGCTTGACGCAGAACACCAGGCCAAAAGCGACAACTTGAGCAAACTGAGCGGGAAGGATTTTGATGTCGCTTATGTGAATGCCATGATCGAGGGCCACAAAAAGACACTGGCTTTAATGCAGTCTGAGGCTGCTATTGGTAAGGATGCAGATTTGAAGGCCTTTGCCACTAAAACAGCGCCGGTAGTTCAGGCCCACCTGTCCAAGATTCAGCAGATCCATGACAGCATGAAATAATTGTTATTATTGTAGTTTTTTCGAGAGCGCCGCTAAGTTTTAGCGGCGTTTTTTGTGCGACAAAATAATTTCCAATTAATTAATAGGAGAATAATTTATTTAAAAATCAATCGTTAAGATCTTATAACTAACAGATTAGATCACTGTCAGTTGAAAGTTAATTAAGCAGGACGGGGTCGGGTGGATTGTGCAATCCTGCTTTAATTATTCTAATGCGTCCAGAATCTCGCGTATTGAAAATTTCGCGCCGCAGACAAATTCATCGGCCGCGCCATAGTAAATGGTCAGCTCATCGCCGTTAACGATATGCCCGTTGGTAAATACCACGTAGCCGAAAAATCCGCTGAGCTCATAGGTTTCGATTGGCACCATGATCGGGTCAACTGTACGGGCCAGTACTATTGAGGGATTGTTTATATCCATCAGGAAAGCGCCCAAACAATATTGATGCGCTTCATTGGCACCATGATAAATTTCCAGCCACCCGCGTTCCGTTCGGATTGGTGCACCGCCTGCACCAACCCTGGCGCTATCCCAAAGTCCGGTACGGGTTTTGATCAGGCACTGGTGATTTCCCCAATGTTCACCATCCGGCGATTCCGCCAGCCAGATATAATTGCCGCCGATGTCCTTGCTGCTGGGCCGGTGCAGGCAAAAGAATTTCCCGTTTATTTTTTCTTCAAAGATCGCGCAGTCCTTATTATGCGGGGGCAATATCATACCGGGGCTTTCAAAATGCTGCCAGTCTGTGGTCATTTTTAGGCCTACGCCAACGCCGCTGTCCGAAACTGCCGTAAAAGTCAGGTAATAAGTACTGCCTAATTGCGCTACCCGGCAATCTTCGATCCCGTACCGCTCCAGGTAGCCCTGCCCGAAAAGGCCGGGGTAAGCCGGGTCTTCCTTAAAGTTTATACCGTCCACACTAGATAGCAAACGCAAATGGGATATGGTCGTTAAATAATCCAGCCCTTTGTAATTGATCACCCGTGCGTCGCCGGCTACCAGGTCCGGGTCGTTTAGCGGCACTTCGATGATCTCGGTATTACCGGTAGCGTTCAACACCGGGAAGTTGATCATGCCCTCTTTTTGCCCGATGCCTTCGGCAACACGAACAAGCAGCCAGATTTTATCACTAAAACGGAATACGCCGGGATTAAGCAGGCTGATGACCTGCAAGCCGGGATCACTTGGACTAATATCTTTGGGTAACAACAACGGGTTTTCCGGGAAACGCCTGGCCAGATCTTTCATTTAGGCTAAACCAACAGCCGCGCTTTAGGTTTTCAAATTTTTCATTAAACAAATGGGGTTTGGCATGGTTTTGATACAAGAGTTTTCACAACGCTTAGCAGCAGCGTTCACTGCGTAATTAAGGATTGTTTAACGATTAATTTTTTATACAATGAATGCACTATCTCCCTGGGCGAAAGCCGTCAAAGACATTTTTAAAGAACAAGATCAACCGGTCATTTTCCAGCATAACCGGCGTGGATATGAATTAAAGGTACATTTGCTTAACAATGCCTTATGGATTGTTACTAATGCCGCCAAGGGCACCCAACTCATTTTTAGAGCAGCTTACGCGCCCAATGATGAGTTGCAAACCGAAAAAATCCTTAAACGCGAAAATGGCGTTGCCATTCATTTAAAGGCGGGCATGGGCCAATTCATGGTTGATATGGAATTCCCGGATACAGAAAAGACTTTATTCCGTTATACCACTACGCTTATCGCATCGGAACCGTTATTGGTACCGTTCTGGCCGCGTGATCTGGTGATCATCGCGCCGGAGGGCAAAGATGCCATACCGGAAGGAACAATTTACGTTAGCCAGGTCGGTACCCGTTCCGGCCTGCAATATTTCAGTCTCGATAAGCCTCGATCTGGTTCGGTACTTTATTTCCAGAACCTGACCGCGCTGAATGATTATGCGCAAGCCACAGAGACATCCTTGGGCAACATCGTTGGCGGTATCTGGCCGGAGATCGGTTTTGCGCTGCCGCCTACCAAAGATAAACCCATACCTGCCGGTAAAAAGCTGGTCATTTCAGATGCCTTTATTGTTTTAGACCCGGAGCATCCGGCAGATGAGATGGCTGCTGCAAAACAGTTCCTGAACTTATTGGCGGATATTTATTTACAGCTGCCCAAGCCGGACACGCAATTTCACCCGTGGACAAAGATCGTGAACCAGGGACTGGATGACCTGCAAAACAGCCACGGCTGCTGGTCGCGCGGCGCGGGGCAGGATTACCTGAACGCCTATGTGGCTGATTATAAAACGCCGCCCGAATTAATGGTGCAGCTGGCGGTACTATTGCCACTAACAGATTACTACGATTGGTGTAAAACAGAATTACCGGCGATAAAAAAAATAAAAAATGGGCTGGATGCCTTCTACAACAAGGACTTAGGAACTGTGGTGCGATTTCTTCCTGCACTGGCAGATGAACTGGATGGTTCTGAAGAACAACTGAAACCTAATGTCATGGATTCATGGTACCTGCACCATCCCTTGCTTAACTTAGGTCGACTGGCGATCCGGGGCGATAAGCAGGGCAAAAAACTATTCCTGGATTCGCTGGATTTCACGATAAAGGTGGCCCTTCACTTTAACTATGAATGGCCGGTGTTTTATAATATGGATACCCTGGAAGTGATTAAAGCGGAAACGCAAGAAGGAAAAGGCGGCGAGAAGGACGTAGCTGGTTTGTACGCACTGGTAATGCTGCATGCCTGGGATTTAACTAAAGAAAACAAATATCTGCTGGAAGCTAAGAAAGCCGCGAAAACTTTACAGGGCAAGGGCTTTGAATTATTTTACCAGGCCAATAATACCGCTTTTTCTGCCAATGCCATGTTATGGCTTTACAAGGAGACAAAGGATCAATTATACCTCGACCTTGCTTATTTGTGCCTGGCCAATATCTTTAAAAATTTTCAGCTTTGGGAATGCAATTATGGTTACGCTAAAGATTATGCCACTTTCTTTGCCATGTTCCCTTTAAATGACGCGCCCTATACGGCAGCTTACGAAGAACAGGAGGTATTTGCGGCGATGCACAATTTCCTGCTTTATGCCGAAGATGAGGACCTATTGCCTTCCGTGAATTTACTGATCCCTGAATTCATCCGCTATATTCTTAACAGGGCTGCTTACTATTATCCGCCTAACTTGCCAATGGAAATGTTGTCCGAAGAAGTTGCTAAGGGGCAGGTCGATCAAAAACTCTGGATCGCTATCGAAGACATCCATGACGGCTGGGAAAAATCAGGCGCCGTGGGCCAGGAAGTGTATGGCGCAGGTGTGGCTTTTGGTATCGTGCCACGTCATTATTACCAGGTGTCTGGTGAAGACTTTTTGATTTACCTGGATTATCCGACCGCTTCCTTTGCAAAAAGAGGGAAACATGTGACGTTTAGCGTGAAAGGCGATAACCGGCTGGCTTGCCGGATGGTTATTGTGAAACAGCAGGGCGACCTTCCGGAACTAAGTGTGCATTGCAAAAGCATAAAGACGGCATTGGAGGGTAAAAAAGTTAAGGGATCACTGGAATATGTGATCCATGGCGATGATGCCATTCAGGTCAGCTGGAAATGAAGACCGTCACCGCAATGGTGGAATGTCCAAAGGGCATTAACCATAAACTGGAATTTGATCCGGAAGAAAAGCGCTTTAGATTAACCAAAATATTGCCGGCGGGGCTTACCTTTCCATTTGATTTTGGTTTTATCACCGATACGAAGGGTGAAGATGGCGACCCGCTTGATATCATTATCGTGTCGGAGCTAACGAGTTACCCTGGTACGATAATCGAATGCCGCATCGTGGGTTCGCTGGCAGCCATACAAACGGAACGCGACGGGAAATCCATGCGTAACGACCGCTACATCGGCATACCAGTAGTTTCGCAGTTATTTTCAGAAGTTAAAGATATAACAGGCTTGGCAGAAGCTATCATCAATCAATTGGAAGCCTTTTTTAAAAATTACAATGAACAAGCGGGTAAAGTATTTAAGGTAATGGAGCGAAAGGATGCGCAGAGTGCTTACCGGCTAATGAAATTACAACAGCATTAATCTAAAAAAATTATGGAACTACTACATACTCTTTTCGGCGAGGGCAGAAACCTGGATACCCTGCAAATGAGCAGCCGGGGCGTTGCAGTTTTCCTTATAGCCTTTGTGCTGATCAGGATCTCCGGGCGCAGGTCATTTGGCCTGCGTATGCCGCTGGATAATATTATCACCATTCTTTTGGGCGCGATATTGAGCAGGGCGGTAGTTGGTGTCTCTCCTTTTATCCCAGTCATCATTTCTTGTTTTGTGATCGTACTGCTACACCGTGGGTTTAGCTGGCTCATCATGCATAGCCCAAAATTCAGCCGCATTGCCGGCGGCAGCAAGATCGCATTATTTGAAAACGGTAAATTTATAAAATCGGGGATGGAGACAGGCCTCGTTTGCCAGGAGGATATCATGCAGGGCGTACGTAAATCGGCGCTAACGGAAGATATGAAAACCATTGAAAAGGTTTATATCGAAAGAAATGGTGAAATCAGCGCAATTAGAAAAACTTGATGACTACAGGTTACTGCTTGTCGCTAACCTTTTCAGCGATGATTTTTGCTTCCTGTTTTGAGATATGTTTTCTGAGAACAGCATAGAGGTTATCCAAATCGAAAGGCTTGGGAATATAGTCATCAAAGCCGTGTTTATCATATTCCTCATGGATATTACTGTTGCAACTTAAGGCCAGGACCGGTAAATGGAGGTATTTAGCCTTTATCAAATGGCATATCTCTATGCAACGTTTACCATCCAGCCGGTAATCCAGCATCACGACATGCGGCCGCGCCTTTTCAACCAGATCCATAAAATCTTCGCCGCAGTCAAGCAAAGGGTAAACATTAAATCCTTCAGACTCCAGGGCATAGGTTAAGATGTCTAAAATAGAGGAATCTGTTTCCTGGATGATGACTGTTTCTTGGATCATTATCGGCTAAGCTACCAATTAAATACGGCACAACAATTGATTATCATTTATTTATGATACCGCTATTTTTTACACTGGAAAACCGCCTGCCGCTGATGGTCATTCCTGACACGCAGGCGCACCTCGATGGTCCTACGATATTGACCTATACTTATAGTGTCTTTTTGGATATCGGTCATACCGACCCCATGCTCAGTCGTAGTAAAGAAAGTACACTGGACCCTGAAAAAAATAAAGACCCTGATTATTACGGATATATTACTTTTGAAAAGCCGTGTCAATTGTTCACCTACACTGCTGACGGCCAGCGTGAACTGAACACTGAAGAAGTCAATGAATTAATTGGACACCTCAGCGATGTGCGGGACAATCCTGCAAGCTGGAAATTTTTAATCTAATGGAAAATCGTATTCCCCAAGCTGAAGTAAGCCAGGCTGATTTGACCCGCTATTTTATCAGCCATTTGAACCGTATTTATTGCGCCAAGAACCAATTGGTAGATAAACTGCCGGAACTGGCAGGCAGATCTCATTTCCTGGACCTAAAGCAAGCTATTGAAGAAACTGTCGAGATTGTTCAGAACCAAATCAGCCGGATGCGGGAAATTTTCATCTTGCTTGATACCTGGTATAATCAGGAATCCTGCATCGGGCTGATAGGCCTGTTGGATGAGGCTTTCCAGTCCATCGGTCCGCAGGCAGGCAAGCCCGCCTTACGCGATCTTTCCATTTTGTTCTATATGCACAATATAGAAAGTATAGAGGTCGCCTCTTTTAAAACCATGCTATTGGTTGCCGAACAACTGAAAAACCCCGAGGTTGTGCAATTGCTTACGGAGTGTTATGATGAGGCCAACGAGGACCGTACATTATTCAAACAGATCACCGAAATGTACCTGTAAAAACAATCCGGCGCTTTACTCATTATACTTATATCTCCTATCTGAAAAGCGGTTCGCTTGAGCGCACATTACTTATCCAGGCTTCAGTTTATGTAGGTTAATAGTTAGGTCAATAGAAATCTCCGTGAACCCGAGCTATCCTAACGGCAAATTAAAATAAAAAGTAGAACCCTTGTTTATTTCGCTTTCCACCCAAATATGTCCATTGTGCCGTTTGATAATTTCAGCACTCAGGTATAAACCTATTCCAAAGCCGGAAATGTGCTTTGCATTATTCTCTTCCACCCGGTAGTAGCGATCAAAGAGTTTTTCGATATCATGAGGCCTGATCCCGATACCCTCATCCTGGATGCTGACTTGAGCTACATTATTTAATATTTCACATTTTACCTCGATGACCGTTCCTTTCTGCGAATATTTGATGGCGTTACTGATCAGATTGCTGATCACAGAACCGATCTTATCCCGATCCGCATAGATTTGCACCGGGTTACACTGTTCAAACCTGACCTCATGGCTGTTAGCGATCAGGATGGATTCTTCGATCAATTCATAGAGCAAGTCTTCCAGCGCGAATGATTGTTTTTCTATAAGCAGCTTACCGGATTCAAGCCTGGAAATATTCAAAAAACCGTTGATCATCTTGCTCATCTTTTTGACCTGGCTATGGGCTTTTTCCATCGCGCCGGTTAAGAATACATCTTCACTGTCTTTTAATTTGGCATTGGCTACCTGCACAATCGCGTTAAGTGAAGTAAGCGGCGTCTTCAGTTCATGGCTGACCATGCCTATAAAATCGTTCTTTCGGATCTCATCCGCTTTTTGTTCAGTAATGTCTGCCATGACGCCCGTAATGTAGTTGCCATTCTTTTTGTCTGCTACAAATTTACCGACTGATCTAACCCAGCGCTGTTTTTTGTCATGAAAGCCGGTGATCGGATATTCAACGTTAAAATGCGCGCCCGTCGTAAATGAAGCGGTGACCGCATCCTGTACTATTTGCTGATATTCCGGGAGAATTTGGGTAAGAGCGGCCGTATAGGGAACTTCTTCTTCAGGCAGGAAACCGAAAAGTTCGTTGAACCTACGCGAGGCTATGATCCTGCCCAGCTTTTCGTCCAGGTACCAGGTTGCCAATTCACCTGATTCGGTCGCCATGCGCAGGTTTTCCTCCGCCTGTTCTATTTTAATGGCGGCGAGGTGTTGTTCCGTAATATCCATGACAACGCCCGTGAAAGCAGAAAATGAGCCCGAAGGATCGGCCTTTAAATTACCGATCGCCCGCAGCCAGCGTAAACGGTCATCGTGTAAACCTGTCACCGGGTAAGTAACATCATAATCACCCCCTTTTGATATAGCATTTTCTAATGCTGTCGCTACATAGCCCCGGTAATCCTCGGTGATTTGAGCCAAAGCACCCTCAATAGATAAGGTTTCGTCCGGGTAATAACCAAAGAGTTCCTTCAACCTGGCATCGGTGGTGAACTCACGCGTAACTGAATGAATATACCAGGTGCCGAAATCGGCGGCTTCTATCGCCAACCTGAGCGCTACTTCTCCCTCTTCGATCCGATGCTGGGCAGCCAGCAGTTCTTCATTAACAGCCGCCAACTCTTCGTTGGAAGCGGTTAATTCCTCGTTCATCGACTGCATTTCTTCAGCGAACTGTTCGAGTAATTTCCTGGAATTCACCCGTTCGGTGTTCTCGGAAGACATCACCAGTACGCCGGTACGTTTTCCGTTTATATCCGTAAGTGGTTGGTAGGTGTAATCTACAAAAGTTTCTCTTTTTGTTCCGTCAAGGTTGAATAAGATTACCGGGCTCTCTTTTACATCAATAACCTCTCCTGTTTCCATCACCTGCCTGAGTTGTCCGGGGAAAGCTTGTGAAGCCAGCTCAGGTAATATTTCCAACAAAGATTTACCGACAACTTCCTCCCTGGTTTTATTCCAATAAGTTAAGTTTGCTTCATTGATCGACTCTGCGATCAGTTCAGGGCCCCTGATAACGACTACGGCAGCCGGCAGGATACTGATCATTTGCTCCAATTGCAGCTCGTTTGTTTTCCGGTCTGTAATATCGATGCAGGAACTGATATAGCCAGCAAAAGAACCATCGGGACGGAACCTTGCAGGTATACTGGCCAACAGCCAGCGGTAATCGCCGTTTTTACTTAACACTCGGAATTCACCATTAACAGATACGTGTTTTTTAGCAGCTTCAAGATACTTATTAATCCAGCGGTCTTTATCATCCGGGTGGATAAGTTCTGCCCAGCCAAATTCCAATAATTCTGCTTCCGATTTACCGGTCAGCTTTACCCAGGCCTTGTTGAAATAGACACCGTTGCTGCTTTCATCGGCAACGGCTATGAGGACATCCGTATTTTCGGACATATTTCTGAAACGCTGTTCGCTTTCCGACAATTCAGCCACCCGTGCCGCAACCCTTTCCTCGAGGTCGGTATTGATATTTAACAGGCTCTCCTGTGATTGCATCAATTCTTCATTAGCTGCAGACAGTTCTTCATTGGTAGCGGTCAACTCCTCCGCCAGGCTTTGTTCCCGTTCCTTACCTTCCAACATCAACAGGCGGTTGTTATGAAGTTCTGTAACATCCGTCGCGGTATGCAAAATACAATAGACTTTGCCCTCTTCATCTTTAACTGCCCGATAAATAAAATCGTAGTAAAACCATTGCAGTTCGCCATTAACCCTTAACTGCGCGGCGGTATCTTTTGCTTCGTAAGTGATACCTGTGTGCCAAACATCTTTTAACAGGTCAAAAAAGGGTTGCCCGATCAATTCAGGAACAGCTTCCGGAAAGGTCTGCCCGATAACGCTCCGGTCTTTTCCCCAAAAGCTGATCATGGCATCATTGGCCATCTCTATCACCAGTTCTTCGGTCGTATAAATAGCAGTAGCATCTTTAGACAAAGCAAGAATTGCTATTAGGTCATCATTATTGAATTTGCGGCGATGAAGTGCCATTAGCTTAATTTTTTTTTAATGGTTTTTTAAATCAATTCCCGTGCCTAAAACTCATTGTTGTTCATTGATCCACTGTTCCGCCAGTTTGATGTCCGTGAAATATTGCGTGGTGATGATGCCCGCCATGATATCAATACTCTTTTGCGCAGCTAACTGGCTGAACGTACTCGAAGAGAACACGTGCGCGAAATACTTTAAACCGGCTTTTTCCATCATCGGGAACCAGTTATTCCCCACCCATTCGGCGGCTTCAGACCAATTACCCAATACATGCGTATTGTCATTTACGACCCGGTCACTCTTATTTTTCTCCAGGATATCCAACATGATCAGGCAGCCTCGTTTTACGGATTCTATATCATGAAAACCTGTCCAGTCCACATCCAAACGGTTATGCGTTTTATTATAATTTACCGAGATATGCCGGTCGCGGTAATAGGTTGCCGTCCGGGTGATCTCCTGCTTTTCCGTTTGGCTAAGGGGTAACCGGAAATAAAAGGTGGAGCCCTGACCTACTTCGCTTTCAATCCAAAAACTGCCGCCATGACGTCGCAATATTTCGGCAGAGATATAAAGTCCCAGCCCCAGTCCGTCAAAGCGCATCGCTGTATTATCTACGCGGTAATAGCGGTCAAATAATTTAGTAATATTTTCTTTTGCGATGCCGATGCCGAAATCCTGTATAGAGACAATAATATTATCCTGATCCACTGTGCTGTTGATGATCACTTTTGTTCCTTCGGGTGAATATTTGACTGCGTTTGATATAAAGTTATTGATGACCTGTTCCAGCCTGCCACGGTCGCCGTGGTAGGTAATTACCGGATTGCCGGCAACAATGAGGTCGTGTTTTGGCGCTGTATGTTTCAGGCTTTCAACCGCGTCAGTAAGCAATTCGGCAAAGTCGAAAGGCGCAATGGAATAACTGACTTTCCCGGCATTAATCTTGGTCACGTCCAGCAGATCAGCGATCAAACGTTCAAGCCGCGCGATATGATCGGCTGATTTGTCAATAAATGGCTTAATCTTTTCCGGGGCCTCCAGCTTTTTCATGATCTGATTATATGCTTTGATGCTGGTTAGGGGAGTTTTAAGTTCGTGGCTGGCAATGGAAAGAAATTCGTCCTTTTTATGTTCACTTTCTTTCCGCAGATTGATATTGGTATTGGTGCCAAACCAGGATGTAATAACGCCGTTTTCAATAAATGGTACAGCACGGGCGAGGTGCCAGTAATAATTTTCGTCGGAAAATTTCAAGCGAAATTCGACCATATAATCTTTTCCGCTGGTAAGCGCGTCCTCCCATCTTGCCAGGCAAACCGGCAGGTCATCGGGATGTATAAAGGCTTGCCAGCCTTTTCCTACGATCTCGTCCACGTTGTAACCAAAATCATCACAAACAACCTGATTAACATAATCTAATTCACCATTCGGCCTGGCAGTCCATACTTGCTGGGGCATCGTATTTAACAGGAAATTATGCCGTTTATCACTGGCCTCGACAGTTCGTTTGACGTTGACCGTATCCGTTATTTCGATCACAAACACCAGGATACCATCTACCGAACCGTTAAGGTCCTTCCTGGCCTGGTAAATAAAATTAAAATAACGATCTTCAACCGGGCCATCCGCTGTCCTGGCCAGCGGAATAAGTAATTCATTTCCTTCGAATGTTTTGCCGGTGGTGTAGACATCCTGTAATACTTCCCATATAGCTGAACCTTTAACTTCCGGTACGGCTTCCAGCAGTGGCTTGCCCAGCAATTCCCTTCCGGGAAACAATTGCTGGTATAGCGGGTTGATCAATTCGAACGTTAATTCCGGACCGTCAAGCACACAAATGCCTGCCGGGGCTTGTAAAAAAAAGTTCCTGAGCCGGTCCCGTTCGATGATCGTTTCTTTTTGTGCTTTTTGCGCTAGCTCAATCGCTCTTACCTTTTCAGTGGTTTCCATGCAGATAACTAATACGCCACCAATGGTGCCATCGATGTCTGCAATGGGACTGTAGGAGAAATCGAAATAACATTCTTCCAGGTATCCATTTCTGTTCAGGGGCACCATAAAGTTCGGAAAGCCGTGGGTTTCGCCTTGCATAACATCGTTAAACATCGGCCCGATGATTTCCCATATTTCGGCATAAGTATCACGCGCACTACCGCCCAACGCATGCGGATGCTTCGATTCGCCGTTGATCGGCCGGAATGCATCATTATATAACTGGATGAAATCCGGGCCCCAGCAAATCAGCACCGGGAAATTATTTTTCAGCATCATGCTGGCGGTTTGTTTCAAGGCAACAGGCCAGTTAACGGCCGGGCCTAATGTTGTCGATGCCCAATCAGTCGATCGAATAAGCTCACCCATCCCGCCGCCGCCACTTAGGAATGGATATTCAGCATTCGATAAGGACGGTGTCGGTGTCATAATTTATTGTTAGTGATGAAGAAACTAAATAAAAAACAAATTGTTTGAGCCATTATAATTGTTTAAATAATACTATTTAAATATACCTTGCGCTTTTTTAATGGTTTTTTCCAGATCGATCCCCTCACTTAATACATCCTGAAAAAGATCTCCGGTTTCCTTAAAACGGTCTATCACATGATCAATATTAAAATGCTGTATCGTCAGGCCAGGCTTTACTTCGTCCCAGCTCAAGGGCGTTGAAACCGTGGCACCAGGCTTTTGACCGGTTCTGTAGGAAGTCAAGATACATTTTACCATTAGGAGCGGCAATGCTCCTTTCGAGGCTGGTATAACCCGGGATTTTTTTATGGACCAGTTTGACAATGATATCGGCGAACAGCTGGCTTTGCTGATAGGTGTACCTGCCATCAAGCGGGATGTAAATGTGCATTCCTGTCGAGCCGGATGTCTTTGGATAGCTGGGTACGTCAATGGCGTTTAGTATATCCTTAGTGATACGTGCGGCTTCTACCACCTGATCATATGTGCGCTTATCCGGATCGAGGTCAATAATGCAATAATCGGGATTGTCCGGGGTTTGTGCGCGACTGAACCAGTGATTGATCTCAATACATCCTAAGGAAGCCATCCAAAGTAAGCTGGCTTCATAGATTCCGACAAGATATTTGGTAACCTTTTCTTCATCGGTAACATGGTCGAAGGTTTTAGCCCAATCCGGCGCTTTGTCAGTTACATTCTTTTGGTAAAAGCTTTGGCCATGAATGCCTCCGGGAAAACGGTTGAGCGACATCGGCCTGTATTTGAGATAGGGCATCATATACTCGCCGACTTTATAATAATAGTTGAGCATTTGGCCTTTGGTGATCTTATCTTCCGGCCAGTAGAGTTTGGTAACATGGTTGAATTTCAGCTCATGTCGACAAATCTTTTTGATCTGCGATCTCCGGTTGGCTGAGCGCGTTAACGGAATTATCAAGAATGAGTTCTTTCCTAAAAAGGTATATCAGAACCATAAAGAGGCAAAGAAAAGCATTGCCGTTATCATTGGCCATTACAACGAAAGGCGCCCTCATGCGAGTTTGAATTACCATACGCCGGACCAGGCACATGGCATGTCCGGTGAAATCAAAAAGCGTTGGAAGGGATACCCCCGACCCAAAAAAGGAAAGGAGGAAAGTCAGGTTACCAACATTTGAGACGCTTCCGGCAAAAAGAAAAAAAGAAGCAAAAAAAGAAAAACGCATTAGGGTATGGAAAACTGAAGGAGTTTCCCACATCCTAACACGCTAATAATAACAATAAGAGGTAAGCTTCCAGCTATTAAGAAAATAAAAAACGTACCCTTGCAAATTAAATCAGGACTAATGAAATAGCGGTGTAAACTGATTCCAGTATTATCAATCAAAAACGACAAGTAAAATCAGGACGAGACATTTTAAATTAAATTTAACGATTTAATGACCAATGTATTTTTTCACCTTTAATCATACATATTTTTCACACTTGACCACACGGCAAATAAAAAGAAAAAGGTAAAATAGCATTACCATATGGTATCCAAACTGATTTATATTTGATAGTCCCATTTAACCTTTGAATTTGTTATGCCCATTTCTTTATTAAATATTAAATCAACGCTTATGAGTTTTCACCGTAAGGCCGCCTTATTTTTGATCTTGTCCGTGTGCTTATACACTTCAACTTATAGTCAATCACCATTAAATTTATCAAATAAAAATGCATCCAAACAAGCAAAAGCTGTATATAGTTACTTACAGGATATACATGGAAAGAAAATGCTGGCCGGCCAGATGGTGCTTAACGGACAATACGATGAGCTCGAGTATATCCAGGCTATAACAGGTAAACTGCCCGCCATACGCGGCATGGATTTTATTGATAGCAGCCGGAATGAAAACGAAGTGGAATTTGCAAAAGCATGGTGGAAAAAAGGAGGAATACCAACCATCATGTGGCATTGGGGAGCCCCGGCCATTGGTAACGGGTACATCAATTCAAAACAAACCATTGATATTAATAAATGCTTTGAGAAAGGAACACCGGAATATAAAGCCTTTTGGAAGGAGCTTAAAGAAAAAGGCCGGTTGCTTAAAGAATTAGACCAGGCGCATGTCCCGGTATTGTGGCGTCCTTTTCATGAATTGAACGGCAACTGGTTTTGGTGGAGCAAAGGTGGCCCTGAGCAGTTTAAACGGTTATGGACAACTATGTATGATTACTATGTTCATACAGAACACCTGAACAACCTGATCTGGGTGCTGTGCTATTCCAATGACCCTGACAGCGTATGGTATCCGGGCCGGGATTACGTGGATATCGCGGGAGCCGATGACTATAAAGATAGTGGGACTCATCTACAGATGTACAAAAAAGCGAAGGCGATAGTTGGCAGCGCCATGCCCATTCCATTCCACGAATGCCCGGTGCCCCCCGATCCTGCGCAATCTTTTGCAGACGGCGCCAACTGGTCATGGTTTATGGTGTGGCATTCCAATTTCCTGAAAAAGATAGACCCCAAATACCTCAAAGATATATACAATAGTGACTTGGTAATAACGCTAGACAAAGTGCCGGATATTATGACTATTTACGGAAAAAAGAAATAAGCAGCACGACGTCTCTAATTATATATTTTTTGATTTTTTATGCAACAATACTGTATATTTTATATGGATATGGCAAAGGCGATCCTGGAATGGTTCGCAAAAGCAAAATGAGCTAACCTGCGCAATCGCTCAAAAACTTAATAAGGAAAGACCATTTCACCGCTCAACCCGACAATTAGCAAAGGTCCTGCTACCTCGTCAAAAAAGATCTAAAATAAAATGCTGACGATTTATACAAGTTTAGAAATCTTTCTTTGCACGTTTCTATCCGTTTAAAACACGGCTTTTCTTATCCAGGTTCTCGACTTTTGACATCGGAACAAGCGCGATAGCTTCCGCTTGCTTCGGCGTTCATTGACATCAAGATATAGTCCATTGTATTGTTACCTTTACGCGATTAAAAAAAAAGTAATGAGTGAACTTCCTCCTTGTCCGGTCTGCCGGTCCCCGTATACTTATGAATTGGAGAGCTTATTGGTTTGTCCCGAGTGCGGGCACGAATGGGCCGTTGCCGAAGCGCTAATAGGTGATGATAGCTTCGTAGTTAGGGATGCCAACGGGAATGCGCTTCAGAACGGCGATTCGGTGGTGACGACCAAAAACCTGCCTGTAAAAGGGACTTCTCAATCCATCAAAGCCGGCACTAAGGTCAGGAACATCCGCCTGGTAGACAGCGATCATAATATTGACTGTAAGATCGAGGGTTTCGGTGCCATGGCGCTAAAGTCGGAATTTGTGAAGAAGGCTTAAAAATTCCATGTAACAAAAGCCAGTTTTGTGGGTTAATCTCGCATGGATAATCAAATCTTATTGGCTGGCGCGACAGGCGATCTGGGCGGCCGGATAGCAAAAGCGCTCATCAGCAAAGGCGCAAAAGTAAAAGCTGTCGTCAGGGCAGATAGTAAAAAGGAAGCGGTAAATCTGTTAAAAGCAGGCGGTGTCGAGATCGTAGAATTGGACATGA
>JAMFSA010000073.1 GCA_026225055.1 Mucilaginibacter xinganensis
ACTTTAGGGTCAATAATTTTAGCTTTGCGCTACTAAATAGAAAAACTACAATGAGTGTTCTTGTAAATAAAGATTCTAAAGTTATTGTTCAGGGTTTTACCGGTACTGAAGGCTCCTACCACGCATCGCAAATGATAGCGTACGGAACACAGGTAGTTGGCGGTGTTACACCTGGTAAAGGCGGTCAGCAACATTTGGACAGGCCTGTATTTAATACAGTTGCCGACGCGGTTGCAAAAACCGGCGCCGATGTATCTATCATATTTGTACCACCGGCTTTTGCTGCTGATGCCATTATGGAAGCTGCTGAAGCGGGTATAAAGGTAATTGTATGTATCACCGAAGGTATCCCAACCAAGGATATGATCCAGGTAAAAGAATACCTTACCGACAAGGATTCACGCCTGATTGGGCCTAACTGCCCGGGTATTATTACTGCCGATGAAAGCAAGATTGGTATTATGCCAGGCTTCATCTTTAAAAAAGGTAACGTTGGTGTAGTTTCAAAATCAGGAACTTTAACCTATGAGGCCGTTGACCAGGTGGTTAAAGCCGGTTTAGGTATCACTACCGCTATAGGTATTGGTGGCGACCCCATTATTGGTACACCAACCAAGGAAGCGGTTGAACTATTAATGAACGACCCTGAAACGCATGGCATAATCATGATAGGCGAAATTGGCGGAGGCATGGAAGCTGAAGCTGCACGCTGGATACAGGCAAACGGTACTAAACCGGTTGTAGGTTTCATAGCAGGCCAAACAGCGCCTCCGGGTCGCCGTATGGGCCACGCGGGTGCAATTGTTGGTGGTGCCGATGATACAGCTGCCGCTAAAATGAAGATCATGCGCGAGTGTGGTATCCGCGTAGTTGAATCTCCTGCCGAAATTGGCGCTGCCATGGCAGAGGAATTAGCTAAGTTAGCGTAACCCCCTAATCCCCTGAAGGGGGAACTAGTAAACATATTTAAATCCTGGCCTAATGGCCGGGATTTTTTGTTTTTAGTATTAAATTTAGAAAGTGAAACAAAAGGAACATATCAGATGCCCAAAATGCGGCTGGGAACCTACGGCAAGCAACCGATGGGTATGTACCGATTGTAATACACGGTGGAATACCTTTGACACCCACGGCAAATGCCCAACGTGTGGTAAAGTTTATATTGACACATGGTGTGTTAATGAGCGTAAAGGAGGTTGTGGTCAGGTAAGTCTTAACGCAGATTGGTATGAATATGAAAATATAATACCCACGCCTTTCACAATAAAATCGCTGCAATTTTGGAAAAAGGAAGTAAAACTTCCAATTACTGAGATCGATAAAAAATGGACTGAAAATGGTTTGTTATTACTTATTAGCATGTTTGAGCCTGGTTATTTTAAATCATTAGCGACCATCACGCCAGATAAAAAATATTTCAACCGGGACTTTACCGGCACAGAAGAAGATGCTGAATTTATCTTTGAAAGATTAATATCAATAATGAATATTGATGCATGGGAACTTCAATTAATGTTTTATTCAAATAGCCCTACAACATTTTCTGAAGGGATAGTTGCTACTCCACAGGATAAACTAAAAGGCAGCTGGAAAACCTCAAGCGGAAGATACATAGACAATGGCTTAGGGCATAAAGAAATTTGGGTTGAACTTGATGAAATAAAAGACACTGTAAGTTTGATAGCCACCCTGGCACATGAGTTAGCGCATTATAAACTACTTGGTGAATATCGCATGGAAGAAAACGATGAGCATTTAACCGATTTAACTGCCATAGCTTTCGGACTTGGCATATTTAAGGGAAATTCATATTTCAAATTCTCACAATGGCATGGTAATACCCATCATGGATGGAATATGCAAAGAAAAGGCTATTTACCTGAACAAATGATCGCTTACGCAATGGCTTGGCTGGCTCATTATCGAAATGAAGATATCTCATGGAAACACTATCTAAATAAAACTATAAAGAAATATTTTGAGCAGAGTTATCAATACATCGAGCAAAACAAAAGCGCATTTACTTTTGGATCTTGACAGTTAAAACGTGCCTGTCAACCCATTGTAAACATCCTCCCAACAAACCATATCTCCCCTAAAATTGTCGTATATTTATGTAAAGTGAAACAGGTTAATTCACTCAATCACTAATTCAATAATTCAGTAAATAACATAATGGAATACAATAAATTAACACCCGACGAAGAATGGGTTATACTGCATAAAGGCACTGAAAGGCCGTTTACCGGTTCTTTATTAGATAATAAGGCAGAGGGTGTGTATGTATGCAAACGCTGCGATACCCCTCTGTATGAATCAGCTACCAAATTTGAATCGCACTGCGGCTGGCCAAGCTTTGATGATGAGATCCCCGGAGCGGTAAAACGCGTATCAGATGCGGATGGTCGCCGCGTAGAGATCGTATGCGCCAACTGCGGTGCCCATCTCGGTCACGTATTTGAAGGCGAATACCTCACACCAAAAAACACCAGGCACTGCGTAAATTCAGTGAGCATGAAGTTTGTGCCGCTCGTAAAATAATTTCTCAAAAAAGAGATGCTACAACCAGCATCTCTTTTTTATTTCAAGGATTTTATTTCCTGACAGGTGCAAAGTATTGCATCTCTATACGATACCACTTTTTATGTTTATAACTTTCGCTTTTGTTAAAAACTATCATTACCACCAAAGGCATCATTGCCCTTATCTTTGAATTATAAGTTCTTTCAAGCGCTATAAGGGTTACCGGTTTTACCGCCGGCATTAAAAGGGAACCATGTTAAAATCATGGGCTGACGTGCAACTGTATGATTAGTTGCAAGTTGCGAGTTTTAAATTTTAAGGAGCGAATCCTGTCAACTTTAAACTTTCAACCTTCAACTTTTATCAAGCCAGACACCTGCCTGCATAGCTTGACGAAACTTTCACGAATAAGGTTTTGCCAAAAGATGAGTCTACCGTAGCTTCAATTAACGAACGCAGGCGGTTCACTGCCTTTTGTCGACACCCAAACAAAATAACAAAAAGGCAAATATGAATCAGGAAAACGAATTATTATTAAGAGAGAACAAAGACCGGTTTGTTATCCTACCTATTAAGTATCCCGCTATCTGGGAAATGTATAAAAAATGTGAAGCCAGCTTCTGGACCGCCGAAGAGATCGACCTTTCCGACGATATGAAACATTGGGAAACCATGAACGCCGGCGAAAAACATTTCATTTCGCACATACTTGCCTTTTTTGCTGCCAGCGATGGTATTGTAAATGAAAACCTGGCCATCAATTTCATGAGCGAGGTGCAATTGCCCGAGGCACGTTGCTTTTACGGCTTCCAGATCATGATGGAAAACATCCACTCGGAAACCTACGCCCTGCTGATTGACACCTATATTAAAGATCCTATAGAAAAAGATCGTTTGTTTCATGCCATTGATACCGTACCATGCGTAAATAAAAAAGCAGAGTGGGCATTGAGATGGATAAACAACGGCTCATTTGCTGAACGCCTGATAGCCTTTGCAGCGGTTGAAGGCATCTTCTTCTCCGGTAGCTTCTGCTCTATTTTCTGGTTAAAGAAACGTGGCTTAATGCCGGGCTTAACCTTCAGCAATGAACTGATATCGCGTGATGAAGGTATGCACTGCGAATTTGCCTGTCTGTTATACAGAATGCTGGAAAACAAGCTATCAAAAGAAGCAGCAACTAAAATTATTACCGATGCGGTTGAAATTGAAAAAGAATTTGTGACCGATGCATTACCGGTAAACCTTATCGGCATGAATGCCAAATTAATGAGCCAGTACATTGAGTTTGTTGCCGACAGGTGGTTAGGTGAATTAGGCTATGATAAAGTTTACGGAGCATCAAATCCGTTCGACTTTATGGAGATGATATCCCTGCAAGGCAAAACCAATTTCTTTGAAAAACGTGTAGGCGACTACCAGAAAAGCGGTGTGCTGAATGCAACGGCAGACAGCAAGAGCTTTTCACTGGATGACGACTTTTAGGAAAGTATAAGGCAGCTGATATCAGGTATCAAGATTTCGGATACTGCCACAAATAAAATAAATAATAATAAAAATTAACCGGTTAGCCAAGTCTTGCTACTTGATACTAACTACTAAATACCCAGAATATGTTTGTAATAAAGAGAGACGGAAAAAAAGAATCAGTAAAATTTGACAAGATAACCGCACGTATTGAAAAACTGTGTTATGGGTTTAACTTAGTCGACCCTATTGATGTTGCCAAAAAGGTTATCGAGGGTTTATTTGATGGGGTAACTACCTCTGAGCTGGATAACCTCGCTGCCGAAACTGCCGCCTCGTTAACTACCAAACACCCCGATTATGCGTTGCTGGCATCGCGTATAGCGGTATCAAACTTGCATAAAAATACGGTAAAGTCATTCTCAGAAACCATGCGTAAGCTGCATGAATATATCGATGGCAAAACCGGCAAAAATGCATCATTAATTGCTGATGATGTTTGGGAAGTGATAAAAGATAATGCTGAATTATTAGACAGCACCATTATATATGACCGCGACTTCGGCTTTGATTACTTCGGCTTTAAAACGCTTGAAAAATCGTACCTGCTAAAGATAGATGGTAAAATAGCTGAACGCCCGCAGCACTTATTTATGCGTGTATCAGTTGGTATCCATAAAGCCGACATCGGCAGCGTTATAAAAACTTATAACCTGATGAGCGAGCGTTGGTTTACACATGCTACGCCTACCCTGTTTAACGCAGGTACACCAAAACCACAAATGTCGTCATGCTTCCTGTTAACTATGCAGGATGACAGCATCGATGGTATATATGACACCCTTAAACAAACTGCTAAGATCTCTCAAAGCGCTGGCGGTATAGGTTTAAGCATCCACAATGTACGTGCTACAGGTTCATACATCAGCGGTACAAACGGCACCAGCAATGGTATTATCCCCATGCTGAAAGTATTTAATGATACTGCCCGTTATGTTGATCAGGGTGGTGGTAAACGTAAAGGCGCTTTCGCTATTTATTTAGAGCCTTGGCATGCTGATGTATTCGACTTTTTAGACCTGCGTAAAAACCACGGCAAAGAAGAAATGCGTGCCCGCGATCTATTCTATGCCCTTTGGGTATCAGATCTGTTCATGCGCCGCGTTGAGGCCAACGAAGAATGGAGCCTGTTCTGCCCGCACGAAGCACCGGGTTTAGCCGATTGCTGGGGTAAAGAATTTGAAGACTTATACGAACGCTACGAAAAAGAAGGCCGCGCCCGCAGAACTGTAAAAGCACAGGAACTTTGGTTTGCTATATTGGACGCACAGGTTGAAACCGGCACACCATACTTACTGTATAAAGATGCTGCTAACGGAAAATCGAACCAGCAAAACTTAGGTACTATCAAGAGCTCGAACCTTTGTACCGAAATAATGGAGTACACCTCTAAAGACGAAGTTGCGGTTTGTAACCTGGCTTCATTAGCGCTACCGCGCTATATCCAGAACGGTGTATTTGATCACGATAAATTATACGAAGTAACTTACCAGGTAGCTATCAACCTGAATACGGTTATCGACAATAACTACTATCCTATTGAGGAAGCACGTTACTCAAACCTACGCCATCGCCCTATTGGTTTAGGCGTACAAGGTTTGGCTGATACGTTTATCCTGTTACGTTTACCATTTGAAAGCGACGAAGCTAAACAACTGAACAAAGAGATCTTCGAAACCATCTATTTCGCGGCCATGACGGCTTCAAAAGATCTGGCTATAAAAGACGGACCTTACGAAACATTCAAAGGATCTCCGCTGTCAAAAGGCAAGTTCCAGTTCGATCTGTGGAATGTTACGCCTGAAAGCGGCCGCTGGGATTGGGAAAACCTGCGTTTAGATGTAATGAACCACGGCGTACGTAACTCATTATTAGTTGCGCCAATGCCAACTGCTTCAACCTCACAAATATTAGGTAACAATGAGTGCTTTGAACCATTCACCTCAAACATTTACACCCGTCGTGTATTAAGTGGTGAGTTTATCGTTGTAAACAAATACCTGCTGCGCGATTTGGTAAACCTTGGTTTATGGAACACTGCCATGAAAGACAGGATCATCACCGCTAACGGTTCAATACAGGAAATTGAAGAACTCCCAACTGAACTAAAAGAGCTTTACAAAACCGTTTGGGAAATAAAGATGCGCAGCATTATTGATATGGCTGCTGATAGAGGTGCTTATGTTTGCCAGTCGCAATCATTAAACCTGTTCATCAATGCGCCAAACGCGTCGAAACTGACTTCAATGCATTTCTACGCATGGAAGAAAGGCTTAAAAACCGGTATGTATTACCTGCGTACACAAGCTGCATCACAAGCGGTTAAGTTTACCGTAGAGAACCAGGGCGGCAAAAACATGGACGCTGTAATACCAGAAACAGTAGCAGAGCTAACCAATGATGTACCTGAAGGCCCGTCATGCTCCATGGAAGAAGGCTGCGTAACCTGCTCAGCATAACCCTCCTATTGTAGAGACACAATACTTTGTGTCTCTATTGAAATCATATTTGTAACTTGTAGAGGCGCAACATTTTGCGTCTCTTTTTTTATCCGCAATTTGTAAGATTATAAGATTTACGGAATGGTGTTAAGATTATCCTGTAAATTTACAAAATCCCATAAATCCTGGTTCTGATGCTTCCAAAACACGAAACCGTACACTGCGAACGCTGTAAAGCGCCCTTTGAATGTAAAGCCAATTCATTCACCAAATGCCAGTGCAGTACGGTACAGCTTACGCTGAATGAAACCCAATATGTAAGTGAGAATTATGATGGTTGTTTATGCGCAGATTGCCTGTTGGAGTTGCAAAAAGAATATATAGCTATATTATTTAATTCTTAAAAAAGATTCTATACAACAGCCTTTATTAGTAGTTTAACGTATGAAAACTTATTGCAAAAGTCTTTTATATACGATACTCCTTCTGCTACTTTTCTTAAAAACACAGGCCCAGGACGCCATTAAATATTCCGAACGACCTAATGGCCACAACTCGCCTTATCGCATCCCGATAAATGAAATTTTAGCCTCACCTGATGAATATGAATTAACGCATATTCAAGTAGTTGGCTACTTAATTTCAGATAAGAAAGTAGATGCAATTTATGTCAATACTGTTGACTTTAAAAATCATCAGTATAAAAGAGGATTATGGATTCATCTAAATCAACTCAAATTTCCGCAAAGTTCATCCCTTAGTAAACATTATGTGATCATCGATGCAATATTCGATGCAAATGATCATGGGCATAATAATTTGTGGGGTGGAGCTTTAAAAAGCATCACCTCATTAAAACTATATCATAAGAAATAGTGTCCGGTCCTCTCAATCTACCACCTTCACCGGCTGTTTATTTTCATCTATCGCCACAAAGGTAAATGACCCGGTAATGGCCTTTTGCCTGTCGAACGAATACATCTCCTCCACATATATCTCCACCAATACCTTTAAGCTGGTATTACCGATATGCAATATCTTACCAACCAGTTCTATTATAGTTCCTGACGGGATGGGCATGTTAAAATCTATCTTATCTGATGATACTGTCACCATTGTTTTACGGGTGAAGCGGGTAGCGGTTATAAATGCCACCTCATCCATTAATGCCATGGCTGTACCGCCAAAAAGGGTATCGTAGTGGTTAGTAGTATTCGGGAAAACTGCTTTAAAAATGCGTGTTTCGGCAAGTAATATTCTTTGTTCTAAATCCATATTTGTAAAGATAAAAGCCGCACAGTAATAAAAATAAATTAAAAACTGCCTTAACCCTCTTTCCCGTTTACGGGAGAGAGGGTCGACCAGCGAAGCGTAGTCGGGGTGAGTCAACTCTTCGCAATGCATTGACGCTATTGTTCGCGCGCATATTAACTCACCCCGACTACGGTCGACCCTCTCTACGACAAGTCGTAAAGAGGGTGAAGAATACATTTTATATTAAATAATACAACTGCGCGGCTTGATCATTTAATTAACCACCTGCTTGCTGAATACTTCCCGGGCTGCTTTTGCTGCCTTTACCATGTTTTCAAGCGCGATTTGCGTTTCGGGCCATTTGCGGGTTTTTAAGCCACAATCCGGGTTAACCCAAAGGTTTTCAACCGGTAAAATAGCGGCGGCTTTTTCAAGCAGGCTCACCATTTCCTCAACCGTAGGCACACGCGGCGAGTGGATATCATACACTCCCGGACCAATCTCTGCAGGGTATTTAAAATCCGAGAACGCTTCCAACAACTCCATTTGTGAGCGCGATGTTTCAATGGTGATCACATCCGCGTCCATGTGGGCAATGTGCTCAATAATATCATTAAACTCGCTATAACACATATGCGTATGGATCTGCGTTTCATCCTTCACCCCGCTTGCCGAAATACGGAATGCTTTTACCGCCCAATCCAAATATCTTGCCCAATCCGCTTTGCGTAGAGGCAAACCTTCGCGTATTGCAGGCTCATCAATCTGTATCACTTTAATACCTGCCTGTTCTAAGGCAACAACCTCGTCGCGTATAGCCAATGCAATCTGGTAAGTAGTTTCTGATCTTGGCTGATCATCCCTCACGAACGACCATTGCAGAATAGTAACCGGACCGGTAAGCATCCCCTTCATCAATTTTTCGGTATTTGCTTGCGCGAAGCTGCTCCAGCGTACGGTCATATCCACAGGCCTGCTTACATCGCCATAAATAACAGGTGGCTTTACACAACGGCTGCCATAACTTTGTACCCAGCCATTTTTGGTGAATAAAAAGCCATCCAGCAATTCGCCGAAGTACTCCACCATGTCGTTACGCTCAAATTCGCCATGAACTAAAACATCCAAACCAATTTCTTCCTGCCAGCGGATGGCTGCGATGGTTGCTTTTTCTATCTCAGCATCATATTGCTCAGTTGTAAGCTCACCTTTTTTCAACCTTGATCTTAACTGACGGATATCATCAGTCTGCGGGAATGAACCAATAGTAGTGGTGGGGAATAACGGCAGTTTAAAGTTATCCTGCTGTATTTTTTGCCTTGCGATAAATTCACTGGAGCGATTAGCATCAGCATCGGTAATAGCGTCTACCCTCTTTTTGATATCCTGTTTGTGGATCAGTTTAGAAAGGTTACGGCTCGATATTGCTTTCAGATTGTTGTGCAACAATTCATTATCATCCCGCAAGATCTTATCCAGTTCATTTACCTCGTTTAGCTTTTGTTTGGCAAAGGCCATCCAGTTTTTTATTTCCGGGTTGATGGTTGTTTCCAGGTCGAGGTCAAACGGTGTGTGCAGCAGCGAGCAGCTCGGCGCTATCATCACCCTGTCCTTACCCACTACGGCTATCGCCTTTTTAATATGGCCTAATGAACGGATGTAATCATTCTTCCAGATGTTACGCCCATCAATTACACCAAGCGACAAGATCAATTGTTCAGGTGCCTGGGTAAGTATTTCATTTAATTGTTCCGGAGCTCTTACCAAATCAATATGCAAGGCATTTACCGGTAGGTTAACTGTTAAAGAGATGTCGTTAAGGCTGTCAAAATAGGTAGTAAGCAGGGTCTTAATTTCAGGGCATTGTTTATTGATCTCTTTATAAGCATAGCTGAAGGCATCCTTTTCCTTTTGGTTCAGATCCATCACCAAAAATGGCTCATCCAGCTGTACCCAGGTGGCACCTTGTTCTTTCAGTTTTTTCAATATCGCTACATAAACCGGCACCAGTTTTTTTATCAGGTCGATCTTATCAAACCCTGCTTGCTTTTCCTTACCAAGCAAAAGATACGATACCGGGCCGATTAGCACTGGTTTTGGAGTAACGCCTGTAACCTGCTTCGCCAAATTAAACTCCTCGAATACTTTCTCTGAGAAGATATTGAACTGCTGATCAGCCGTAAATTCAGGTACGATGTAATGGTAGTTGGTATCAAACCATTTGGTCATTTCCATAGCGGTGATGTCAAGCCCGTCTTTTTGATAGCCCCTTGCCATGGCAAAATACAGGTCGATCTCCGAGTTCTGGCTGTTCTTAGCTAATACATCCGTGTAACGCTGTGGGATAACGCCCAGCATTAAGGATGTATCCAGCACCTGATCATAAAAACTAAAATCATTACAAGGGATCAGGTCGATACCCGCCTCCTGCTGCAATTTCCAGTTTTCTTCACGGATCTTGCGGGCGGCGGCAAACAGCTCCTGCCTGCCTGTTTTACCTTGCCAGTATTGCTCACTGGCTTTTTTGAGTTCACGATGGGCCCCTACGCGAGGGTACCCGAGATTGTTTTTGAGCATACGCATAAAACTTTTTTGGTTAAACATTAATTTGAATTAATGCTCCTTACGGTTTTCGGTATGCTTTCGGGAAATGGTAATTAAAGTCACAGGGATAAACAGGCACAAATGCCCATAATTATCCTTTATGCTCTGACTACTGCTTCAAAACGCGAAAGCATTGTCTTAAACAGAGGGCAAGTATCCTGGCTTGTAACGTTGTTGCCGTCCTTCTCATCCTGCTTGGGAGCATCAGACAATGGACTTTGGTAAAGGCAACACCTTAATATGTTACTTACAGTTGCGCGACAGCCCGTGATTTTCACACGGTTCCTTTTTCATCCCGGATCCACATAGACCCGGAAACCTCACTGTTGAAATAAAGTAAAGAACTTGACATCAAATATAGGCTTTAAACTTATAGGGTGTATATTTTTAAAAATCGCGGTGCAAAAATCGGCTGTTGAAATATTTAAAAGTGTCTTATTAATTTATATTTGTACAGCAGACATTTCTGTCCCAATTACCGTTTAACCTATCTACCATACTTAACAAATGAAATACTGTATCTTACTGCTCGCTTGTTTTACCATGACCATTGCAAAAGCTCAAATACCAACTCCTATTCATTTATGGCCGCAAAACAGGCTGATAGATACAGCCAACGGCCATAAACTGGTTGAACACGATGTAACCAAACCAACCGATAATAAGCAGGGCGGCAAATATGTTATCCGCCTGGCTGATATCAGCGACCCGACAATTACAGTTTATACACCTAAAAAACCTAATGGCACCGCGGTAGTGGTATGCCCGGGTGGTGGTTATGCCATATTAGCTATGGATCTGGAAGGAACGGAGATCTGCACCTGGCTAAATTCAATCGGAGTTACCGCTGTACTGCTAAAATACCGGGTTCCTGCCCCCGGAGGCAAATCAAGGTATGAGTTGCCATTACAGGATGCACAACGGGCATTAGGATTAGTTAGGTACAATGCCGCTAAATGGAATATCAAACCCGATCATATCGGCATATTAGGCTTTTCAGCCGGAGGGCATCTTACTGCTACTTTAAGCAACAATAACACACAACGAGCATACCCTCAGGTTGATGCCGCGGATAGCACAAGCTGCAAACCCAATTTTGCGGTGCTTATATACCCTGCTTATTTAAAAGGTAGTACCGACCCTACTAAACTTGCACCAGAAGTACAGGTTACCAGCAATACCCCGCCAACTTTTATTGTGCAAACCGAGGATGATCCTATTGATGTGCAGAACGCCTTAAGCTATTACTCCGAGCTTAAAAATTTTAAAGTACCGACAGAAATACATCTATACGCCAAAGGCGGCCATGGCTATGGTATGCGAACTGTGGAGGGCGATTTAGCAGGCTATCCTAAATTATTACAGAACTGGTTGCTCAATACTAAGTTTTAAAATGAGTGCTTAAATAATCGCCCGATAGTGTACACAACTATTTGCTCTATGAATCAAACAATTACACAAACTTAACGCTATATTTATTGTTAAGATTTATATATGTCTGCCTGGTTAAAAATATCACTAAAAATTATTGGAGCTTTATTGCTGCTGATCATCCTGATATTAGTAGGATTATCTATATATGTTTCCAGTCATAAGGAAAAGGTGCTTAGCAAGCTTACCCACAAGCTAAATGAAAACCTGAATGGTAAAATAAACGTTGGCAGTATTGAAACCTCTTTCTTTACCAGTTTCCCTGATTTTGCACTCACTTTAAAAAACGTATCATTAAAAGATAAACAATGGGCGCAGCACCACCACACGTTGCTTGATGCCAAAAGCTTTGATGTAGTAGTTAATACAGCCGCTTTATTAAAGGGAACCATTAGTGTTGAACATATTGATATTAATGATGCCAGCGTTGATCTTTATACCGATAGTACCGGATACAGCAATACATCCATATTCAAAAAAAATACCTCTAAAAAAGACAAAAAGAGCGGAGAAAATTCATCTGCCGAGATCGGTAAGTTCAGCCTTAAAAATGTAACCTTTACTATCGACGACCAGAAGGCAAAAAAACTTTTCAGTTTTGCCGTAAGTGAGTTGAGGGCCAAAATGGATTTCCCTGACAGCGGGTGGACTGCAAACCTTCACCTCAATATATTGGCAAAAAGCATGGCCTTTAGCACAACCCACGGCAGTTTTATAAAAGGCAAAGTACTCGAAGGCGACCTGGCAGCGGGCTACAATCAAAAAACAGGGGACATCAACGTAACCTCCAGCAACTTCACCATTGGTGGCGATGACTTTGGCATAATTGCACGTTTCGCATTAAGTAAAAAACCGTCAAGTTTCTTTTTTCACATCACAGCGCCAAAACTGTTATGGTCGCATGCCTCGCAGTTGGTTACGCCAAATATTTCGCTCAAGCTGAATATGTTCAATATGGATAGCCCTATTGGTGTTGATGCCAAAATTGGCGGCAATTTTAGTGGCGGTGGCGACCCATACCTGTACATAACTGCCGATGTAAACCATAACAAGCTTAGTATACCGGGTAGTGTGATTGACGATTGCAGCTTTAAGGGTATTTTCAACAATACCTATGCTAAAGGCAAGGAAAACGGCGACGAAAATTCTATTATCCGCCTGGCCCACTTAACCGGAACTTATAATCATGTGCCATTTACTATAGATACCGGCAGTATCATCAACCTGATTAAGCCTATAGCTGTAGGTAATTTCAGGGCAAATTTCCCTGCTGCCGACCTTAACTACTTACTGTCTGGCGTAACAAAATTCAATACCGGCACGGCAAATATGGCTTTGCGCTTTAATGCCGATATTGTTAATTACCGTATAAACAAACCCATATTTGCAGGTAATATCAATTTAAAAAATTCCGATATTGTATACATTCCTCGTAACCTTACATTCAGAAACACCTCGCTCTCGCTCGATTTTACTAACAATAACCTGATATTAAATAATATCCGCCTGCAGAGCGGTAAAAGTATTGTATTGATGCAGGGGCGGATAGACAACTTCCTGAACCTGTATTATAATTCGCCCGAGAAGATATTGGTAAATTGGCAGATCAGCAGTCCGCAGCTTTATTTAGGTGAGTTTTTAGGCTATCTGAACAGTAAGCATTCGGACCCTATAGTTCCGGTAAAAACCCAACGAACCAACCCGGCCAACAGCGGCAATGTGGTTAAACAGTTAAGCGTGGTTTTAAATAAGGCTAAAGCTACCATGCACATCAGGGCCGCGAATGTGCATTACTTTAAATTTTTGGCAACCGATGCTACTGCCGATCTGCAGCTTTCAAAAGACGGTCTTCAGTTAAACAATGTGAGCCTTAAACACGCTGGCGGCTCGTTAAAAATAAACGCGGCCTTAATTCAGGGCAACACGCAGAACCGCTTTACAGTAAATACCGTCATTTCAAAGGTTGATGTAAGCGAGTTCTTCTACGCTTTTGATAATTTCGGATTAAACGATCTTACCGACAAAAACCTGAAGGGATTTTTATCAGCCCGCGCAAATATCAGCGGCCAGGTAACCAATGCGGGCACACTTGTGCCGGGTTCGGTTGACGGTACAATGGACATCAACCTGCAGAATGGCTCGTTAATAAACTATCAGCCGTTGATAAGTATAGGCAAATTTGCTTTCCCGTTCCGTAACCTGCATAATATATCCATACCAGTGCTTGATGCTCACTTCGAGATCCACAACCGTATGGTAACCATACACCCTTTCCAAATCACTTCAAGCCTGATCAATGCTGATGTTGCAGGTGTTTACGGCCTTACCAACGGAACAGATATTACCATTGATGTACCGTTAAGAAACCCAGGCAAGGATTCAACCATTACCGATGCTGCCGAGCGCGCCAAAAAACGGAATAAAGGCATAGTGATACACCTGCGCGCCCAGGATGACGGCACAGGTAAAGTAAAAATAGGCCGCAATAAGGATAAAAAATTATTGTAAAGATTAATAACAAATCAAGTAACATATAAAAGAAATGCCCGGCATAATTGCCGGGCATTTCTTTTTAGTTGAGTACGTACTGAAATTAATCCGCAGCCTCTACATCAACCACCTCATATACATTCTGCCCGTTTTGTTGTATTGGCTGGTAATAGGTATCGCCAACCTGTACATAGGTTACATCGCCCATTTTAACTTCTTTACCACCAGCCGGCATATTAGTAATTATGGTTCCTGCTGTAGGTGGTACTACTTTATAGCCGTTCGATTCTTGTTCATAATAAGTACCACCGTAATAATAGTTATTAACTGTTGTGCCACCCGAACTACTGACTGTCACAGTTTGATACCCTGGCGGTAGTGTTGTAATTACAGCCCCAACCGGCGCTTGTACAACAGTATATCCCCCGTTTGATGGTGCATAATAAACACCCTGATCATAATGATAATGATGATTTTCAACACTTACTATTATCGCGGTTGTAGCAACTGCGGCAATGAAAAAGCCCCAAGGGTGATATGATGGCCCCCAATAAAACGGGCGATATGGATGGTAAAAATATGGATGATAGCTATAATACCTTCGCCCGCCATAAATACGCGGAGGCCTGGTATATGGGCGGTATACATTTCGCCTTACCGCTACTACTCTACGATTGTTATTAACTGGTCTATGCACAGTCCCCCCGGGCCTGTGCCCGGCTGAATGACCCGGTGATGGCCGATGCGGAGTGGGTCTTGAATGGCCTGGTGACGGCCTGCTTGGCGATGGCCGGTGAGGACTTGGTGAATGACCCGGTGAAGGTCTGCTTGGTGATGGCCGCTGCGGGCCTGGTGAATGCCCCGGCGATGGACGGCTTGGCGATGGTCTTTGAGCACCACCAGAATGACCGGTTGATGGCCGTTGCGGGCTTGGCCTTGAATGTCCGCTGCCGTTATTACCCCCTCTTTTCTGAGCGAGAACGCTTGTAGTTGTACCCAATACAAATAATAGCATTAACGCCAGTATTCTTGTATGCTGGTATTTTTGATAATAACTGTTCATAAGTTATGACGTGTTTATTTTATAAATGGACCTTATTAATTTAGGGTATGAAGTACTATAATGAGACAGTACATACCGTAAATATAAATGATTATTCTTTAAAAAGGGTAAAAGCTACTGCTTAATAACGAGGTGATATGGATATGTTACATTCCTGGAATACGCCGCGTATGTATTTAATTCCCTGTTCAAGATTTAGGATATATTAAAGCCGATTATATAATAACGTTTTGGTGGATAAAATTTCTTATTAGTTACAAACCGGGTCATTACGCCGTTTAATGAGTTCCACTTTTCAATATGCAACATGGTAGTTCCTCTGAAAAAATTTTACTGCACGTTATGCTGTAAATTTGTATCAATATACAAATAGCTATAAATCATTATTGGCTATTCCTTATTACAGTCGCAATTAGGATATAGAGCTAATGTGTACATCAATATTTCATATAGAGAAATTGATTCTGATCTGAATACTTGCAACCCCACACAGTAATATAATACGATATGAAAAATACACTCTTTACAATAATAGCGGTTTTGGCATTAGTAAATTATTCTATGGGCCAGGATCTTACTCAAACACTTGCCCAAAAAAAAGAAATAGCCTCAACTAATCCCGCTTTAAAAGATACCGCGGTAACCACGCAGATGAATGACAACACGGGCCAGGCAGCAACAGCAAAACCATCCAATAAACCACCGCGCGATGTGCCCTGGTTTGTGGAAAAATTTAAACTCTCAGCGGGATTCTTTTTGGCGCTCGCCAATACCGATGTTTCGGTAAGTAATAAAGACGGAAGTATAGGTACTGATATTAATTTCCAACATGACCTTGGTTTCAATAAGTCGACAGGTTCATTTTTAGGAGATTTCCAATGGCGTTCGTCCAGCCGTTCCAGGTTCGATCTTAGCTATTATGTGGTTGATCAAAGTGCAAGTTATACATTACAAAAAGATATTAATTTCGGCGGGAATACCTACAATATAAACAATACAGTTAGTTCCTTCTTTAATACCAGTATCTACCGCTTCTCTTATGGGTATGCTATTTTAAGTCAGCCAAATTTTGAGGCGGGCCTGCTGATTGGCGCGCATATTATCAGGTTTAATGTAGGGCTGGGCTATAGCGGAAAAAGTGTCAACCTACAAGCAAATAAGGATTTCGGGTTTACCGCTCCCCTGCCTGATGTTGGTATTTGGGGAGGTTATGCAATCGACCAAAACTGGGCGCTTAACGGCGAGTTTGACTACCTGGCATTAACTATTGATAATATCTCGGGCAAAATTTTAGGTTATAACGTTTCTGCTACTTATCGGGCGGTAAAAACCCTAACCTTTTCATTAGGCTATACCGGTTTTAACTTTAAGGTTGATGCTACCCGCAAAAATTTGGTGGGTGATTTAAAATGGGGTTATAACGGCCCTACGCTCACGGCTGCTTTCGCCTTCGGCAAAGGAAACTGGAAATAGCGTCTTAATCAAACCATCACTCACTCTAAAACACAAAGCCCCGCATTTAGCAGGACTTTGTGTTTTATAATTAAATACTATTCTTATTTCACCTTACCCGCACTATTCTCCAGCACTACATTTGAAAGTACAGCCGTACTTAATGTAGCCGGCAAATGCGAGCAAAAACCTATCCCCACGTAAAAAGGCCCGTCGATATGCAGATGAACGGGCGCTCCGTACTGGTGCATAGGTTCTCCTGTCAAGCTTAAAAATATGGAAAACTCATCGCCATGCTTTTCTATGCCGATACGTTTAGCATGAATGATCTTGTCGCTGCCTGTAAGCACTTTAAGATCCACCTTCATTTCCTTTAGCTCCTGCCCTATCTCAGGTCGCCAGGCCAGGTGTAACAGGCCTGCGCCATGCAACGCTACCATAGCCTCTTTTGAGTCATCATCCAGGCTTTGGCGGATAACAAGAATTGCTTTACGATCGCCATAGCCCGCAGTATCCGGGAAATTGATATCCGCTGCCAGCGATACATCTCCCTCCATCTTCTTCCATAAATAACGGAACTCATCGCGCGTGTACCATACGTTATATCCTGCTGAGTTAATAGTATACTGCTTGGTAGCAGCATCATAACTGGATGATCCGGGTACTAATGCTGCGCCAACATCTGTCTGCCCTTCAAATACACCTATATGTTTATTGCTGGTACGGGGAGCACGGTGAAAATCAGTCGGCGGTGGAACCTGCTGATGTGTTGCCGATCCGGGTAAAGCCCAATCAGGAACATCTATTTTTGCAGGTGTATTTTGTGCCGAAGTTATTTGAGTTGTTAAACATAATAACATCCCCGGCAGTAAAACCATGCCTATTTTTCTCAAATAGCGATAGAGTTTGCGTGGCTCGTTAATAGTTACATTGGATAGTAAGCTCATATTATGGTTTGATTAATCGGTTATTAAAACTGGTGCTTAAATGTATAGTTTTTAACTTGCAGAATAAACTATATCGCTCACAACCAATGTAAAAAATCTATTGCATCACTGGCAATACCATCTTATCAATAGCAATTAACTATTATGCCTTAATTCCTATCCTTCATTATTCCTGATTCTTTTTTATCAGGCTGTCATAAAAATGCCATAAATCTAAACCACAATTTAAAACATATGTTTTAATCAAACGATTGATTAATTTTGACCATTATTTATTACTTACAACAATTAATAAAATGGCCGAAACAGGATTAAAAAAATGGATCATCACCATTACTGTAATTACAGCATCATTACTCGAACTTATTGATACCACTATTGTAAACGTATCCCTCCCTCAAATACAGGGTAACTTAGGCGCAACTTTAACCGATGCCGCCTGGGTAGTTACCGGTTACAGCGTAGCCAATGTAATTATTTTACCCATGACCGGCTGGCTGGGTAGCTTTTTCGGGCGGAAGCAATATTTTTTAACATCAATTATTGTATTTACCATCGCATCGTTTTTGTGTGGCAATGCGCATAGCCTTACCGAGCTGGTTGGCTTCCGTGTATTACAAGGAATTGCGGGCGGAGGGTTAATATCAACAGCGCAATCTATCCTGCTCGATACCTGGCCGCCCGAACAGGTTGGTACAGCTACAGCGTTATTTGGTCTCGGCGCTATTGTGGGCCCAACTATTGGCCCTACCATTGGTGGTTATATTACCGACCACGCCGCCTGGCGCTGGATATTTTATGTCAATATCCCGGTTGGTTGTATAGCTGCTACCTGCGCCTATCTTTTTGTAAAGCAAACCCCCATCACCGGCAAAGGCAAGCCTATTGATTGGTGGGGAATTGCCCTGCTGGCCATATCTGTAGGAAGCCTGCAAACTATACTGGAAAAAGGTGAAGATGATGATTGGTTTTCGGCCACATATATAGTAGTGCTAACAGTTACAGCGGTAATAGGCCTGATATTATTTATATGGAGAGAACTAAGCACTGAATTCCCGATAGTAAATTTCAAAATCATGCGGCACCGCAGTTTTTCGGCGGGGATGGTAACTTCATTTGTTTTAGGTGTGGGTTTGTACGGCTCTACCTTTGTGTTCCCTGTATTTTGCCAGAGCTTATTGGGATTTTCGGCACAGCAAACTGGCGAGATATTGTTTCCCGGCGGTATGTTTACCGTAGTGTTAATGCCATTTGTTGGTATTATGCTCAATAAAGGCGTGCCTGCACAATTAATGGCTGCTGTTGGTATGATCCTGTTCTATATATTTTCAACAATGCTGAGCCATTCTGACCTGGCTACCGGCACCAGTGATTTCTTTTGGCCTTTGGCGATAAGGGGTATGGCATTAGCATTGCTTTTTGTACCGTTAACCACATTAGCTATCGGTGGCTTAAAGGGGCATGAGATAGGCCAGGGTGCCGGTTTAAACAATATGATGCGCCAGTTGGGCGGTTCATTCGGGATAGCAGGTTTAACCACCCTCATCCACGTGCGCCAGGCCATGCATCGCAATAATCTTTTAGATAATATCAATCCTTATAATTCTTATTATACTGATAGGTTCAATGATTATATTCATGCCTTTGTAGCTAAAGGACAAACTATTTCAGATGCTACACGATCTGCCTATGCAGCCATAGACGCCGCTGTTAACAGGCAAAGTTTACTGCTTACTTATAATGATGCTTACTGGATAGTTGGTGTAGTTATGCTTTGTGCCATACCTGTACTATTTTTAGCGCCATTTAAAAAAGGACAAAAAGCAGTAGCCGACTCACATTAATACCAAATTTATATAGCTGATATGTGCTGTTCATTAATTAAATTTGAGAAGATTATTGATTATGACAACAGCTGAAATATCAACCGAGGAAAAAATTATAGACGCGGCCAGGATGATCTTTACCAAAAAAGGATTCCTGGCTACTACAGTCAGGGACATTGCTGCCGAGGCTGATATTAATGTGGCATCGGTTAACTATTATTTCAGAAGTAAAGAAAAACTGTTCGCCATAATTATGGATGAAGTGATCAAAAAGCTATTTGATAAAATAGAACCGGTGTTAAACGATGAAAGCACTTCGCTTTCAACCAAAATAGAGATCTGCGTTGGTTATTATATCGACCAGATATTGGAAAACCCGGATTTTCCTTTTTTTATGGTGAACGAGGTAATGGCAGGCACAACTAAACTGCCTATGATAGCCAATATGAGGTCGCTCATTAATTCCTATTTTGCCAAGCAACTTAGAGCTTTGCAAACCAATGGCAATATCAAGTTTCAGCCTGTTCATCTGATATGGAATATCTCGGGGATGATCATGTTCCCATTCCTGGCCAGGCCGCAGGGGTTTGAAGCCGGATATTTTAATGCTACTGAATTTCAGGACCTGATGCAGGAACGCAAAAAGCTTATCCCGGTTTGGGTGAAGGGGATGATGAATATTTTATAATCAGACTATCATGGGAAGGCGTTAGCAACGCCGTCTTATTGATATATTAAATATTTTGAGCAAACGGGTGCTTTAGAAATATTAATAATAAGGGAATAAGCAAAAATGGTATTTCAATAAACGCCGGTTTAAGTTCGCCTGCCCTAAAAAACAAAATCATCAGCAGCAAAATTACAGCAGCATTTATTAAGTTACCTATTACAAATGTTTGCGGTGCCAATATCAACAAGGCGCTTAATATGCTTAATACCGAAATAGCTTTTGATACGCCCGGACTCAAATTTATCTTGGCGAACAGGTCTGCTTCGGGGCCGGTGTCACCCGCTTTCATGGTTAAGCCTTGCCAACCGTGCTTAATCCCCATAAATGCTGTAAAAAGAATAAGCGCCCCGCTAATTAATTTAATGATCATAATACCCTTATTTTAATATACAAAGCTATACGCTTATAAGCACAGGTGTTTGCAAACATCAATCCATTGTTTATCAAATTCAAATAAGTTGCGTTCTCACCTCAACAGGTGTTAACGATGTTTGCTTTTTAAAGAAACTTGAAAAATGAGATAATTGCTCAAACCCCAAACTGTAAGCAATTTCAGAAATATTCATATCCGTTTGTCGCAGCAATATTTTAGCTTCCTGTATTAAGCGGCTGCTTATATGCTCTGTTGTTGTTTTGCCTGTACTTTCTTTTAAAACCTTGTTTAAATGATTACTGTGAACTGCCAGCCTTTCGGCATAATCCTTGGCAGTTCTCAAGCTTACCCTTTGTTGTGCCGATGCTATTGGAAATTGCCTTTCCAGCAATTCAATAAACAGTGAAGAAACACGTGCAGATGCATTATGGGTATTATTATAGGTAGTTAAAGGTTCCAGCTTTTGCCCGTAATGGATCATTTCCATCACAAAGTTGCGGATCAGGTCGTATTTATAGAGGTAATTGGATGCGATCTCTTCCTGCATTTTTTTGAATAACAGTTTTATTTCCTCTGCCTGCTGATCTGAGATCTGGAAAACCGGATAACCGCCTGGTCGAAATATGGGTAATTCATCTAAAACAGCCCCGCTTTTTGATTGCACTAAAAAATCACTGGTAAAAATGCAGAAATAACCCTTCTGATCAATATCCTGAGGCACCCATATGTATGGGATATGAGGAGTTGCAAATACCAAAGCATTTTTTTCAATGTTGATAACCTTATCAGCATACTCGGCTATGTTCCGGCCCTGTACAAGACTTATCTTATAGTATGCCCTCCGGTTATATGGCATATGCCCCGGATCAGCTATAAACTTTGATACCAGGTCCTCAATATTAAATACGTTAAAATGCCCTATTTCTTTATTAATACCTTCGGGTAACAACGAATCCACGCTTTGATCAATAGCGGCTGATGTTTGTTTATAAAAATCATCTACAGTGTAATCCTTCATAATACATCCCTGGCTAATTAAATTGAATATGATAAACCATAGATTTACCAAACCGGCATTTTTACCTTATCAAATATACTATTTTAACAGTGCAATTATCGCGCACGTTTGAATCTGATAAACAATGGATTGAATTGGATAAACTACCGGTGTTTCAACTGCCTACTTTTGTTTCATTAAAAAAATCAAAAAAATGAAACTTACAAATAACACTATATTGATAACAGGCGGCACAAGCGGCTTCGGCTATGAATTTGCTACCAAATTACTCAACCTTGGTAATACCATAATTATTACCGGCAGGGATCAAGCCAAACTCGATCTCATTAAAAAAACATTGCCCCAAATTCATACCTTTCAAAGTGACGTTAGCAATGCGGAACAGGTTATACGCTTATATCAGCAGGTAATCAGTCAGTTTCCTGATCTTAACATATTGATAAATAACGCGGGCGAAATGCGTAAGATCAATCTGCACGATCTTTCTATAGATGTACATGATATCACCCGTGAAATTGATATCAACCTGATGGGCCCTATCCGCATGGTGCAGCAGTTTTTACCGCACCTAAAAAGTAAAACATCTGCCGCCATATTAAATGTAACATCGGGTATTGCCCTTATTCCTTTCCCCATTGCACCTATTTATGGTGCTACAAAATCAGGGCTTAGGTCATATACCAAATCACTGCGGGTGCAGCTAAAAAACACCAATATTAAAGTATTTGAACTAGTTGCACCGGGATCAAAAACACCGCTAAATGATAAATTCAATAATATGGAAGGCTTTGATGAAAAACTACTTATGGAACCCGGCAAATTAATAGATGCTTCCATTAAAGGGTTACAAAACAACAAATTGGAGATCTACCCCGGGATAGCTCGTTTATTGCTAATTATGAGCCGCATTTTTCCTGCCTTTATGTTAAAACAACTGAGCAAGCCAGGTGCCAAGGAAATGGCAGGATAATGGCGGTGAAGTAGTCTATATAGTCACCACTGGCTTCAGTTTATACCCAAAAGTCGCAGCCAATAAAGCAAAAAGCCTTCAAATTGTTGATAAACAACATATTAAAGGCTTGATTGCTACACCCAAAAGGTGTATTTTGTGGTATCTCAACTCCACATGCA
>JAMFSA010000074.1 GCA_026225055.1 Mucilaginibacter xinganensis
GGGGGGCGGTACTCGCCCATTCAAGAGGGAGCGCAGCGACCGTCACGAAGTCGAGGGAGGTAGCCTGAACGGTGAGGCATACAATAGGGACGATGGGCGACCGAAGGGAGCGCGGAGGACAAGCGAGTCCAATCAGACGGGGTGGGACATCAACTACATTATATTTTCCTTGTAGTTGATGTCCCAGTTACTTTTGCCCTACGAGCTACTTGCGACCCCCATACAAACTGTATACGATTTGTTTGTACTGGACCGGTGGTCCATCATGTTGATGGACCACTTTCTGATTCGCTCTCTACGCGAACCTCACGTGCTCTTTCTGCACCCGTTTACGTGAGTCCTTCTACGTAAACCCATCCACGTAAACCCGTAGGTGTGAAGCGGGGCGCGCTTACTACTTTGGGCGGGCACGCCCAACTATATAATGGGGCGGTCGCCCACATTTCTTTTGGAGAGCTCTTCGCGATCACTTTCGATTCATTCTTGTTCTGTTTGGAATCCTTTTGGATTCCTTTTGGATTCAATCCATTCCGTCCATTCCATTTGGTTTTCCATTTGGAACTGTTTTCGGTAGAACAGAGTGAGATAAGTACTTTTGGAGGCAGGGAAGATGAAGAGTGATAGATTGGGTAGAGGTAAGGAATTCTATACGATATATTGTATGTGGCTGACAGAATGGGGTAGAGGTGGATGCATGGGTGTGCCGTCAGGTGATACAGTCGAGGTTGGATCGGGAGAAGGCGGTAGAGAGCGTAGAGCGGATGATGAAGCCGGGGTGGGTATATTGTTTGGTGGAGGATTGGGATGGCGACGCTAGGTTGGGTGTTGTTCATCTGGTGTGTTATATGGAGGGACGGAGTACGTTGAGGTCGGTGATGGAGGCGCTGGAAGTGGTTGTCTTTTTCGGCAAGGACGAAATGCAGTTGTATGTGCCACCGCTGGGGGAGGAGGCGGTGCGTTTTCTGGCGCATGAGATGTCGCCGATTTTGAGAGGTCGTTTGAGAGGAAGTTCGGGGTGGGCGGGTACGTTGAATGCGCAAACGGTGGCGCCGTGTGTTGGATGGGCGGTGGATTGTTTGCAATGTTTGTGGACGATGCCGTATGAGGGGAGTTACGGCGGGAAGCATTGGGTGAAGGTGGTGGAAACGGAGAGGTGTCTGGAGCGTTACTTGTTAAGCGAGTTGGATTGTGAAGCATCTGGAGAGATGTAGGAACTGAAAGGAGATGGAGTGAAGGGAGAATGTTAGGAAGAGGATGATGTAAGATAGTAATGGTGAGATTAGTAGACAGCGTGTGAGAGATAGCGGTGGGAGTGAAATGGAAAGTGGTGAGGTTGATAATGGGAATGTGGTTAATTAGAGAGGGCAGAGTTGAAAGAGAAAGAATTTGGTGGAGGGAACAAATGAAGCGGGGGATGGATGAAGATATACTCGGGGAAGAGGATGAGGTGAAAAGGTAGAAGTTGTTTGGAAATGTGTATGTATGTAGATTAGAAATGGAGTTTTAATGTAAAAGGGATTTAAAGCTTGAAAATTAAAAGTAGGATAGGTTTTTGGAAAAAAAGAAGAATGGAGATAAGTATATAGAAAAATGAGAATTAATTCGGGGAGAAGGAGAAGATGTGGAATTCTAGGGGACCCAACGAAGTTGGGGGGCGGTACTCGCCCATTAAACAGCGAACGCAGTGAGCGTCGCGAGAAAGGGAGGGGGGGAGCCTTGAATGTAAGGCGGGAAGGATGAGAAGACGATGGGCGAGCGTGAGCTCGCGGGGAGTCGGTTATTTAACCAATGGTACGAGTGGGACATCAACTACATTATATTTTCCTTGTAGTTGATGTCCCAGTTACTTTTGCCCTACGAGCTACTTGCGACCCCC
>JAMFSA010000075.1 GCA_026225055.1 Mucilaginibacter xinganensis
TTACGAAGTAATTATGTAAGAAAAGCATAGCGCAGCGTATGCGGTCATCCTCTTTAGGGCGGGGGCCGAAATTTAATTTAAAAGCGATACCTTAAAGTTTCGCGAATATTAACAATTAAATAACTGCGCTATGCTACGTACAAATTTGCAAAAACAAAATGATTTTACCGGCCAGGATTTTTATATAGGGCTGGATGTTCACAAACACTCGTGGTATGTAACTATCAGGAGTCTTGGAATAGAGGTTGGACACTTCACACAAGCACCGGATGCGGCGGCGCTGCATCAGTATTTACAGCGAAACTTTCCCGCAGGGCATTATCATTCGGCTTATGAAGCGGGGTTTTGTGGGACAGGGGGCCATGAACAGCTTTGTCAGGCAGGAATAGATAACATCATCGTGCATGCGGCGGATGTGCCCTCTACGGATAAGCAGAAAAAGAATAAAACGGACCAGCGTGACAGTCGGGCGATTGCCGACCACCTGGAGCGTGGGAACCTGCATGGCATATATGTATTAAGCCAGGAGCAACAGGAATTGCGAAGCTTGTTTCGTTTACGGGAATGCAGGGTAAAGGATACTACGCGGGCAAATAACCGGCTAAAAAGTTTTCTGATGTATTATAGTATAATAATGCCGGAGCGCGTGTCAAAGCGCGGCGATCTGACAGGCAGAGCATTGGCGTGGTTAGATCTGGAACTGCGAAGTGTGGCGGGTACAATTGCGCTACAACAGTATGTAGCAGAATTAAAGTACCAGCGCAAGCAACTGTTTGAGTTGACCAAAGCCCTCAGAGGGCAGGTGATGGCCTATGACAAGCAGACCTATACCAATCTGATTACCATACCTGGCATGGGCAGTATTACAGCTATGGGGTTAATAGCAGAGTTAGCGGATTTCAGGCGTTTTGAGAACCCGGACAATTATGCCAGCCTTCTGGGCCTGTGTCCATGGGAGGAAAGTTCCGGCGACTGTATCAAAACAAAAGGTATGCAGCCGCGCTGCAACCCCCATCTTCGCCCGCTGATAATAGAAGCCTCGTGGCATTCGATAAGGAAATCCCGTAACATGTTTGCTTATTACAGCAAACATGCGGGTGGCAAGAATGGCAAAAAGGCAATTGTGAAGGTAGCCCGTAAACTGGCAATGATCGCCAGGGGAGTAGCAATGTCAGGTCAGCCTTATCAGGAGGATTATAACAACGATCAGTCCCCAGTGAAAAAAGGGAAGGCGGAAAGGTTTTCTTCAGGCATTACAAAACAGCATATAAACAAACAGCCAGGCTATGGACGATTGCCTATGCCTGGCTGATATGCTTTATCCGGCTGTAATATCCCTGGTGGTTGCTCCTCAGCAGAGCCGCTTCCGTTTCTTACAGCATAGTAAATTTATTAAATATGTTCAGTTAAAAAAAATGTATCTCAATCAACACCAAAGAGGAAAACGCACCATCGAAAACTGTATTTAATTACACTACGAAGTATTCGTACCTCTTTTTAATTACACACAATTACTGGCGGCTTTTGATCGCATATAGCAGTTGGAGCCTTTTTTTGATACTGAAATAAAATTGTACCTTTATGTGACTAAAAAAATCTCATACCTGTTCGCTATGCTTTTCTACATAGCAGTTTTTAAAACTTCGTAA
>JAMFSA010000076.1 GCA_026225055.1 Mucilaginibacter xinganensis
AGTTGATTTATTAAGAAGAAGGGAGAGGAAGCTCTGTGATCTTCTAGCAACTTTTCAGTAATTGAAATAAGTGCTTTACTTTTTCCTAAATGTTTAGGAAAATAAATTAACTAACATCATGAAAAAAAGTAATTACTATTCTGTTCCCGTACGTGTTGTTGCGCAACGATGTTGTTGCTGCTGCCTGTAACACGCAGTTTCCCTAAATAAAAATCAGGATTTATTTTACCGCATTAATGGCAAGGCCGTTGCTGCAAGGGAATTTCTATGTCAAAATTTTTAACGTATAAAATTTAACAACACTATGATTATCAAAAACTTAATTAAATCAACATGCCTGGTAGGGGGCATACTATTTAGCAGCATATTACTGTCGGCCACAAATGATCCGGGCAGTAAATTCATAAAAGAAGGTATTTGGCGGGGTGTATTTACCGTAAGCGAAACACAAGTGCCATTTAATTTTGAACTAAAGGGAAAAGATCCGGAGCATGCGGTGTTTACATTACTAAATGGTTCGCGCCGCGACAACTTTCATGTGCAGCGCTTAGGTAAAGATTCATTATTTATTAAAATGAATACCTATGATGCAGCCCTCGTTGCAAAAATTAATGACGACGGCAGCCTGACCGGTGAATACCGTAGCCTGGTACCAAATTTTAGAGGCAACTCATTACCATTTACCGCTGAATATGGCAAAAGCTATCGTTTTGTAGAGCCGGGCAAGGATGTTGCACCAGCAGAAGACCTAACCGGTAAATGGGAAATTAAAACCTATAGCAAAGATCCTGTACCTGCATCAATTGCTTTATTAAAGCAAAAGGGTAATAAAATTACCGGTGTTGTGATGACCGTTGTAGGTGATACCCGCGAAATAGAAGGTACTGTACAAGGTGATGAATTTGCCTTGTCGGGCTTTACCGGCCCAAGCCCTTTCATTATTAAAGGTAAAATTAATGCCGACCATACATTAACCGGCGAAGAAGGCTTCGGTATTTATAAAAACCTGAAGTTTGATGCCGCTAAAAATGCGGACGTGGAGCTGCCCGATCCATATAAAATCACTTTCTTAAAAGAAGGTTATAAAAAACTGGATTTTTCTTTCCCGGGTATTGATGGCAAACAGGTGTCATTAAGTGATGATAAGTATAAAGGCAAGGTGGTAATTGTTGAAGTTATAGGTACATGGTGCCCTAATTGCACAGATCAAACTGTTTTTCTATCGCCGTGGTTCAATAAGAACAAGCATAGAGGCGTGGAAGCCATTGCCATTGGTTTTGAGCAAAAAGATAGCCTTGCTTATGCAAAATATACACTGGGCAAGCTTAAAGAAAAATATAACATCCAGTATGATATAGCTTTTGGTGGCTTGGCTGATAAAAAACTCGTTTCGCAAAAATTGCCTGCATTAAACAAGTTCATTGCTTTCCCAACTACCATAATTATCGATAGAAAGGGCGATGTACGCGAAATATATACGGGCTACACAGGTACGGTAACTGGCAAATATCATGAGGATTACGAAAAGAAATTCAACAAAGTGCTTGATGCATTAATTGCTGAACCTGCTCCCGAAACAGTAACCGCGTCTGTAGCACCTGATAAAACATCAAATCAATAAAACCTTATCATAAATCATCGTATAAAATGAAAACTAATATCTTTTCAAAAACATTACAGTGCCTGCTTGCAGGCATATTATTAAGCAGCGCCACATTTGCCGCTGGTAACCCTCCCGCAGAAAAGTTTATAAAACAAGGTGTTTGGCGTGGCGTATTCACCGTAAGCGAAACCCAGGTGCCCTTTAATTTCGAAGTTAAAGGCAAAGATGCTGAACATGCCGTATTTACGCTGCTAAACGGTACCCGTCGTGATAATTTTCACGTTAAGCGAATAGGTAGTGATTCTTTATTCATCAAAATGAATACTTATGATGCTGCCCTTGTTGCAAAAATTAATGACGATGGCACTATTAGCGGTGAGTACCGTAGCCTTGTGCCGGGTTTCAGGGGTAATTCACTACCATTTACTGCAGAGTATGGCAAAAAGTACCGTTTTGTTGAGCCAGGAAAAGATGTACCGCCAACCGCTAATCTAACCGGCAAATGGGAGCTGAAGGTTTATTCAAAGGATCAGGTGCCTAATAAGATAGCCTTATTAAAGCAAAACGGGAATAAACTTACCGGCGTTATAATGCAGGTAACAGGCGATAGCCGCGAACTGGAAGGTACCGTACAGGGAAATGAGTTTGAATTATCAGGTTTTACCGGCCCAAGCCCTAAAATTTATAAAGGCCACATTAATGATGATGGCACTATAAGCGGCGAAATTGCAGCAGGCATATATGATAATACCAAATTTGATGGGGTTAAGGATGATAAGGCCGAACTGCCTGATCCGTATAAGCTAACCTATTTAAAGGAAGGTTACAAAAAACTCGATTTTACTTTCCCTGATCTTAACGGCAAGCCGGTATCATTAAGTGACGATAAGTACAAAGGCAAAGTGGTAATTATTGAAGTGGTTGGTACCTGGTGCCCTAATTGCACCGATCAAACCGTATTCCTTTCACCTTGGTTCAATAAAAATAAGGACAGGGGTGTTGAGGCGATTGCCATTGGTTTTGAACAAAAGGACAGCTTGAAATATGCCCAGTACACTTTAGGCAAGCTGCGCGATAAATACAATATCCAGTATGATATTTTATTTGGAGGCCTTGCCGATAAAAAGATCGTATCACAAAAACTGCCTGCGCTTAACAAGTTCGTTGCTTTTCCAACAACTATAATAATTGATAGAAAAGGCGATGTTCGCGAAATATATACAGGTTATACAGGTACTGTAACCGGTAAATATTACCAGGATTATGAAAAGAAGTTTAATAAGCTTTTGGATGAACTGATAGCCGAACCCGCCCCTGCTATAGCCGCAGTACCTCAGGATAATAACAATAATAAATAAAAATGAGTGGTTCGTTTAGTCGCCGTTGCAGTTGCTGCTGCAGCGGCTTTTTAAACCAAACCTTTAACCCAATAAAATAAATAAAATTCACATGAAATTAAATTCCACCTTAATTACAGCTGTTTTAATAGCTGCATCATTCTCTGTTTCAGCTACAAATAAAACATTACCGGTAGCCAAAAAATCTGCTAAGCATATTGCCAAGGAGCAAACATTTAAAATTGATAACCAAAACAGCAAAATTGGCTGGCTGGCAAAAAAGGCTACAGGCGAGCATAATGGCAATATTAAAGTAAGCGACGGTAGCTTTAACGTACAAAACAATGTGCTTAAAACCGCCAACTTTAGTATCGATATCAGCTCGATAACTGATATTGACCTTACCGACCCTGCACAAAATGATAAACTGGTAAGCACCTTAAAAAGTGATACGTTTTTTGACTCCGGTAAATTTCCGAAGGCGAATTTTGTAACTACATCTGTTGCAAAAGGCAGTAATCAGCAATATACCATTACAGGTAAGCTAACTATAAAGGGTATTACCAACGAGGTTTCTTTTCCTGCAACTGTAGCCGTAACCAATAATAAGTTAACAGCTAATGCCAAGCTTACTATTGATCGTACTAAGTATGATATCAAGTTCCGGTCAAAAAGCTTTTTCGAGAATTTGGGCGATAAGGTGATCTATGATGACTTTGACCTGGATATATCGCTTGTAGCTAACGCACAGTAATTTACACCAAAAATCACATCGGTTTTTAACGGCTTAATTAAGCCGTACGGGATATGTTTTGCAATCGCAATTGATAAAATTTAAGGATCTAACAACAGAAATAGAGGCAAATAAGCACGAAAGAGGCCAAGTCATGAAAAAGAGGAATACCGTATTACTTTTTATAGCATTTAGTTTTTTAATGATAACGCAGTTTAGCTTTATGGCAAGCAGTGATCAGGTACAAACTAAGGAACAATTGGGTGAGAAATTATTTTTTGATCCTATACTATCAAAAGATCATACTATCAGCTGTTCATCATGCCATAAGCCTGAATTTGGTTTTGCCGATACAACTGCTTTTAGTAAGGGTATTGAAGGGCATTTAACCGCGCGTAATTCGCCGGGGCTTACCAATTTGTCGGGGCGGCCGCATTTCTTTTGGGATGGTCGCGCATCTTCATTAGAAGAGCAGGCGCTGGGGCCAATAACCTCGCCAACTGAAATGGGTTTGCCTATAGATGAGCTGATAAAGCGGTTAAATGACGATAAATACTATGCCGATGCTTTTCAAACAGTATTTAAGGCCGCACCATCAAAGGATAACCTGGTAAAAGCCATAGCATCATTTGAACGTACGCTCGAAACATCCAACAGCCCTTATGACCGCTATATAAACGGCGACGATAATGCAATGTCGGCATCGGCAGTACGTGGGCGTTTACTGTTTATTGGCAAAGCGAACTGCAATAACTGCCATTCGGGCGAGGACTTTACAGCCGACAGGTTTAAAAGCATTGGACTATACAACGGTAAGGATTTGAATGACCCCGGTCGCGCTGCCATTACCAAGAACGATGCGGAAATTGGTGAATTTAAAATCCCCAGTCTGCGCAATGTAGCGGTTACTGCGCCATATATGCACAATGGTAAATTTAAAACCCTGCACGAAGTGGTCACCTATTACAACAATCCCGAAGCAGTTGTAAAAGGGGGCCTTAACCGTGACCTGGCATTAAGCAAGCCCTTAAATCTTACCGATGGCGAAATAGATGATATCGTATCCTTTTTAAAAGCACTTACCGATGACAGATTTGCCCAAAAGGTGAGTAAGTAAAATCCTAAAAAATATTATCCCCTATGCACCCGGCTAATGAATATTAGCACGGGATGGGGGCTCTTTTACTTTAAACTATTGAAATAAAATGAAAAAATTTATACTCTTTATATCCATTTTTAGCCTGTTTTACGGGCAAAAGATATACGCGCAAAAGCGAACGTTAACCGGCACTGTAGTAAGTGCTGACGATAATACACCCTTACCCGGGGTATCTGTAAAAATAAAAGGCCTTGACGAAGGATCAACCACTAATAAGGATGGTGCTTTTCAAATCATAGTACGGAACGGTAAATACCTCACATTCTCATTTGTTGGCTATGAACCACAGGAAGTATTTATTGATGGAACTAAGAACTTCAACATCAGCCTTAAACCCTCAAAAAGTACTTTAAATGAGGTGCAGATAGTTGGATCGCATAATGCCAATCGCACCAAATTAAATTCACCTGTGCCTGTAGATGTAATTGATCTTAAACCATTGCTTGAATCGGCCCCGCAGACAAGTGTTACGCAGATCCTGCAATACATCTCACCTTCATTCCACTCGGTTAACGGTAGTAATGCAGGTGATGCAGGTTCGGCTTTAAGCCTTGCCCAATTACGTGGCTTGGGCCCCGACCAGGTTTTGGTATTAATAAATGGCAAGCGCATGCACAAAAGCGCCAACGTAAATTACGGTGGCCTTGGCAATGGCTCAACCGGGTACGATCTCAACTCAATCCCTACTGGCTCCATTGATCATATTGAAATATTACGTGATGGTGCCGCTGCGCAATACGGATCGGATGCTATTGCAGGGGTTATCAATATTGTATTAAAAAAGAATACGGATGACCTGGCGGTAAGTACTACCGGCAGTGTACGTAAGCGAGGCGATGGAGCGGTTACGCTCACCAATGCGAATTATGGTGTAGCTGTGGGCAACAATGGCGGCTATATTAATGCCACAGTTGAATATGGTACCCAAGCCATAGCCTTACAACCCGGTAACTCAACTGCGGGCTTGTATAATGGTCCCATTTATGGTGGTGGTGCCAATACCCGCGGTTATGATGCTATTTATACGCAAGCTATTGATAATGCTATATTAAGCTCAAGAGGCATTGACAGGCACTATTTTGATCAGCGGGGCTCAGGAGCCAACGCAGGGCAGAACGCCTTGCTATATTTTAACGCGGCATTTCCGTTGAAAGGATCGGCAGAAGTATATGCCTTTGGAGGTATCAGCGACAGAAACTCCCAGTTTACAGCCACCTACCGTTTACCGGGGTGGACTTCAAGAAATAATAATTTTATCTATCCCGACGGCTTTTTGCCTGCAATGGAAAACAATATTGTTGATGAATCTATCGCGACGGGCATAAGAGGTAAAATAAATGGCTGGAATGTAGATCTGTCAAACGTGTTTGGGAAGAATATTTTTGGTAACCGTGTTGATAATTCATTAAATGCCAGTTTGGGCTTAACCAGTCCTACCAGTTTTGATGATGGCAGCTACAGCGCCGGTCAGAATACAGCGAGTTTGGATTTTAGCCGATATTTCGACAAAGTGTTAAAAGGACTGAACATTGCTTTTGGCGTTCAGGACCGTGTTGAAACTTTCCAGATAAATGCAGGCGAACTGGCATCGTACCAAAAAGGCGATCAGCGAAATATTTATAATGTTGATACAACAGCAAATGGTATTACCTACCTGGCAGCCGCAGGCACAACTTCATTGAACGGCCTTGCAGCCGGGTCGCAGGTGCACTTAGGCTTTCAGCCGGGAAACGCGGTTGATGTTAGTCGCTCCATAACAGCCGGGTATGCGGATGTTGAATTAAACGTTACCAAGGCCTGGCTTGTATCAGCCGCAGGCCGTGAAGAGTATTATACAGATTTTGGAAACGTATTTACCTATAAGGCAGCCACCAGGTATACCTTTGATCGCTGGTTAAGCATAAGGGGATCTTTAAACACCGGCTTTAGGGCACCCGATCTGGCACAATCTTATTATACTTCAATATCAACAACCTTTCAGCAGGGGGTAGGGGTTGATATTTTAACTGCATCAAACCAAAGCGCTGCCGCGAGGGCTTTAGGCATACCTAAGCTTACGCCTGAAAGATCAAAAGGATACGCGCTTGGTTTAACATCTGAACCGGTTGATAACGTTGAACTAACGCTTGATGGCTACCAGATAGATATTGCCAACCGCATAGGTAATACCGGCAACTTTGTCTCTACTGATAACAATTTACCAGCAGATGTGAAAAACCTGTTCCAGCAAACAGGCGCTGCTCAGGCAAACTTTTTTTACAACGAATTTAGCACACGCACGCTGGGTATAGAGTTCACCAGCAGTTATAAAATATTGCTGAATAATGGCAACCTTACATTCTTGCTCGGTGGTAACTTTGATAAAAATGAAGTAACAAAGGTTAACACTCCACCCGGACTGGAAGCGTACAAAAATGTTATCCTGAGCCCGTCAGAGCGAGCGCGTGTAACTACCAATATACCTGCTCAAAAGGTTAATTTACAGGGTATTTATAATGTAGATAAATTTACATTCCTGGCACGCACTGTATATTTTGGCACGGTAACTACAGCAACACTTTTAAGTGCCGCAAACCCGCTAAATCCTCTATATTATTACCAAACCCTTCACCCGATATGGGTAACCGATATATCAGCCGGGTATAAGATAACACCTAAAATACAGGGTACTATCGGTGTAAATAATCTATTTAATATTTTGGGAGATTACAGCAGCCCTGTAATCTCCGGCCTGCGAAACCCAACAATTGTAGGCATACAGGATGGTAATGCAGGCATACAACCATTTATAAGATTTACCGCTCATTTCTAATTTATAAATCACAAAAGATCATGAAATCATCATATCAACTTAAAATATACAGTTTGGCTAAGTTAATCAAGCCAAATAAGTTCAGTCTGTCTCTTTTTTTACTTGTCTCGCTCGCTATTACATCCTGCAAAAAAACAGATTATTTAAATGTTAACGCCGCTAACCGGGCACCGCTGGCAGCATATGTTAGTTTTGTAAACGCGCTTGATGTGAATGAGAGCGTACAATTCTGGACCTATATAACCCAGGTAACCAAAACGCTGGTGCCTTTAAACGGCTATACATCTTACCTGAATGCGCAGTTTGGCGATGTGCAGATAAACGTTACACAGGGTACAAGCACCTCATACATTGTATCGCGTGAGTTTGGTAATAGTGCAACTTTTACTACTACCGGCGGCCCTAATGGCCCTATTGCTACTTACTATCAAACGGTTTTCGCCATCAAAAATACAAAGGCCACTGCCGATTCACTGATCCTTTTTTATGATGACCTTACTGCCCCCGCAAGCGGAAAAGCTAAAATGCGGTTTGTGAACCTGGCGCCCGGTGCACCCAATGTTGATTTTAGTATAACAGGGCAAAGCACCCCGTTGTTTACCAATACAAAATATGGTAATGCCGGTGGGGCAATATTATCGGGCACTGGTTTAAACGCTTATTCAATAGGGCCATTTATTTCGGTTGATGCAGGTACGGTAAGTTTTAATGTTGTTAAAACCAGTGATCAGTCGGCTATTGCCATAGCCAATAATTTATTGAATAATATCACATTGGCTCCGGGTAAAATTTATACCATTTACATTAACGGTACGCCTAATAGCACTGATATAGGCGCAACTATCATCACACATAATTAATATTAAAAATATAATATATGAAAACCAGCAATCGAAGAAAATTTCTACGCGGTACTTTAAAAGCCGGTATAGTAGCGGCGGTAGGATTACCCATAATTTCGGATAGTTTAGGTGCAATAGCAGCACCTAAACCAAAGCTGCCAAACCGAGGGTTAGCAGATGGCGGATTTAAATTTGCGCAAGTACCATTACCATATAGCTATACTGCATTAGAACCTAATGTAGATGCGCTAACGCTTGAGATACACTATACCAAGCATCATGCTGCTTATATAAAAAATGTAAATGAAGCTATCGTGGCAGAAAACTTAAATTTTAGTTCGGAGAAGGAGTTTTTTGATCATGCCTCGCAGCTTTCGGCAAAAGCCCGTAACAATGGTGGCGGTACATGGAACCACAATTTCTTTTGGGAAAGCTTGCAGGCGAGCGGGCCTTCATCACCTACAGGGAAATTACAGGATGCCATAAATACCTCATTTGGATCTGTAGATAAGTTTAAGGAAGAATTTGGAAAGGCCGCCCTTGGGCGTTTTGGTTCGGGGTGGGTTTGGCTGGTAAATGATGGTGGAACCTTAAAAATTGGGTCGACAGCCAATCAGGATAATCCATTATTTGATAATGCTCAGCTAAAAGGTACTCCCTTGCTTGCACTCGATGTTTGGGAACATGCTTATTATATAAAATATCAAAACCGGCGTGCAGATTATATTAACAATTGGTGGAATATTGTCAATTGGGAAGCAGCAGCTAAAAGGCTCGGTTAACATTAATTGTCTTTTTTTAGTAGGTTTATAATTAGTGTAAAGAGTTCCTGTCCATCAGGAGCTCTTTTTAATTATTAACGAATTTAGGGAAGAGGAGCAAGTTTTTCTTACACTTAAAGCTAACTAAGGCTATGTTGTCGATGCGATGATCTGATGCCAGAAAGGCTGTTATTGCGGTAGCGTGTATACAAACCGCGTTCCCTTGCCGGGAGTACTTTCTGCCCTGATGGAGCCACCGAGTTTTGCCAGGAACTCTTTACAGATGGTCATGGCCATACCTGCGCCGTTATTGGAAGAATGACCCGGGTCCATTTTAAAAGAGAATAATCTTTCCAGTTCTTTTGCTGACATGCCCGGTCCCTCGTCGGTTATGTTGGTCAGGAATGTATTGCCTTCCATGCTGCAACTGATCGTGATCTTTCCATTCAGCGGAGAATATTTTATGGCATTGTGCAGCAAGTTCCGGTTAACGAATTGCAGGATCTCTTTGTCCGTCCTGATTCGGAGACTGTCAGGAATATCCATCAATATGGATAACCCTTTCGTTTGGACAGACTCATGGAAAAATTGGACATTTTCTTCCCAAAGCGCCGGTAACGACAAATCTTGAGGCTGATATTTATAACCGGCCGCCTGTGCTTTTATCCATGACAACAAGTTATCGAAGGTTAGCAGCACGTTGCGTATATCCTGTTCCAGTGTATCAAAAAGCGGTGCGGCTTCTTCTTTTTCCATGTCGCCATCGCGCAAAAGACTGATCATATTTAATGTTGAACCAAGAGGTGCCCGGAAATCATGGGCAAGTATAGAGATCAGTTGATCTTTAAAGATATCATTAGCTGAAAGCGCTTTTCCAAAAGCCCTGGAACGGCGGTAAAGGATCACCAGCAGGGAAGTGAACAATAAGCCGGCTACCGTAAGGCCTATGAGCCAATTGATCCTTCCGGTATTATTTTTATTGGCTGTTTCCAGCTTCCGGATGTTTTCCTGGGCAAGTGTATAATTAATGTAATCGCCTATAAAAGCATCTATATTATCATTGTTTTTTTGCAGGGCTGTCACCAGCAACTTATTATAATATAATTGCTGTGCGACATCTTTTTTTAGCTCGGCACAATGGATCAGGTCGCTCAGTACCTCGGTTTGCCAAAAGGAGAAGTTGTCACGGATAGCTGTTTTGTAAATACGTTGATAGGTGCGCATGGCGCTATCTGTTTGTTTTAATGACAATTGATAGTTGCCCAGCAGATTGAGCCCTTCCAATAAATGATAATCCCAATGATGGCTGGCGGCTACAGAAAGTACACGGTTAATATGGCTAAGGGCCTGTGCATAGTCTTTTTTTGTTAATAACAGGTTAGCTTCCTCCTGGTCAATGGCAAGTATTACGCGCTCATCGTGAAAATGATTTGCAATGGATGTTGCCTTTTGCAAGTAATAATTGATGGAGTCAGCCGGTAAAGTGGAGTTTAACACAGTATAGTTCACATACACCATACTGGTCACCGAATCTGTAGGCATTGCCCTGGCCATATTGATAGACCTGCGGGCATACACTTCCTTTTTGATAGAATCGCCAATAAAATCAAAAGCTACGGCATCGTTCATCAATGATTGCATCATGCCAGCTTTATCCCCGGCTGTCCCGTAGGCTGCATATGACTTGCCGTAATAACTGAGCGCCTGGTTATATAAACCTTTCAAAAGCAATCCCGCAGCCAGGTTAGCATAAGCATCAGCCATTCCTTTACGATAGCCCAGTCTTTCCGAAATTTGTAATCCGCGGATACCACAACGGAATGTACTATCCGGACTATTCATATGGAGTAGAAACCCTACCTGGTTGAGCAGGTCGACATATTGCAGGCTGTCTTTCGCTTTAGCCATCTGCTTTCGTAGTGCTGTTATTTCCCCGTTCTGCGCGCAGGCGGTAAATATAGCTGCGTGTAATATCAGGAACAGCCAGCATATGCGAAACCTTTTCATAAGTGGAACGAAGTTACGCAAATCAAACGCTATTTCTTTCGTTACAGTTATCGTTAAGGCTATATCTTAGCTTACAATATGCCGGTGTGTTGCTTATTATTTAACAATATGGTCTGCCACTTTTTTAACCGTTTTTTTGTGAATGCCTGTTTTATCACTAATAAACCCGGCGGCAAGATTTTTGGCGGTGTCTTTAAATTTGTGTTCAATACTGTTCCATGTGTTTGTCCCGCTTTCGGTCAAAAATAAATAAGCTAATGCGCCAAGGGTTAAAGCGCCCGCTGTTGCAGCAATAACAAGGGTTGTATTATCTTTTTTTTCGAATGGATTTTTCATAACGGTATGTTTTATATAAGTAAATAACTACTTTAAGCTATAAATGTTTATTGTGTAGGCTTATTTGTGAGCAATTTGTTGATCTGTAGATTGATAAGAAAAGCCAACTCATGCCGATTTTTTAGCCGTGACCAATACAATAACTCCACCAATAACTAATATACCACCGGCATAAGGCGACCAGTTGACAGATTTCTGCCTGTCTGCCGAAACCTGGATCGGCCCGGCATCAATTATTTTTTCCTTTTTTGTATAAGTAAAGCCCGTCCATATCAGCATAATAATGCCCAGGGCTATCATAATAATTCCGATGGTTTTATTCATATAGTTATCAACTTTAAAAGCCAAACTATGTTTTGATTAAAACAATGAGCCTTCAAAATGCTTTCTGTAGATTACTACTATTAATGACTATTGTATTAGTTTAAAAATCAGTTAATTTTGGCCTGAATGCAGGAAAATATACAAGCCAAATTAGAGGCATCGCGAAAAGAGTTATTGGACCTGGGCTTACGTAACCCTTTACTTAATTACAGGACCCCTAAAGGTAAGGGGCTACAGATAGTTAAGGAAAAATCCGAATTTATTTATGACATTCTGGTGAATCAGGGTAAAACCATGACTTTTTTGGCAGCCAGTGATTCGGAAGGGAATTTTTCGGATACCAAACTGCAAACCGCCGAAGAAGAAGAAAAACTGCAGGCCCGCTTACTAAATACCTATTATTTTGCCCGTACCAGTATTGAGGAACAGGGCGTAAACATCCTTTACCTCGCATTAGGAATGTTGCGCTGGAAAGAAGCGCCGGATGCAGAAGAAGTGCGTTCAGCACCATTATTATTAGTGCCGGTGACGCTTGAACGGTCAAGCGCGCAGGAGCGTTTCAGGCTGAGGTATACCGGGAGTGAGATTGGCGCAAACCTATCGCTGCAAGCCAAAATGAAAACCGATTTTAACATCACTATACCCGATGTGCCCGAAACGGAAGAGTTTAGCTTAGCTGATTACTTTAAAACGATAGATGCCCACATCAACAACAAATGGACGCTGGATGCTGACGCGATTGAACTGGGTTTCTTCTCATTCGGGAAGTTTTTGATCTATAACGACCTCGATACCGATAACTGGCCAAAAGCCGTAAAGCCTGAGAATAACCCCAACCTGGTTTCTTTATTTGAGACAGGTTTTCATGAAGATATATTGGTAGAGGAAGACGACCTGGATGAAGATACCAAAGCCAATGAATTGTTTCGCGTAGTTGATGCTGACAGTTCGCAGGTAATGGCTATGCTGGCTGTTAACGATGGCGGTAATTTAGTAATTGAAGGTCCGCCGGGGACAGGGAAATCACAAACCATTACCAACATTATAGCCAATGCCATAGGGCAGGGCAAGAAAGTATTGTTTGTGGCCGAAAAAATGGCCGCATTGGAAGTTGTGAAGCGCAGGCTGGATAACATACAATTAGGCGAGGCCTGCCTTGAGCTGCACAGCCATAAATCAAACAAACGCGAGCTGCTCGCGGAACTAAAACGAGTATTAGAATTGGGTAAGCCCGCCACTGTTCAGCTCGAAATGGAGGTACAGTTGTTATCCGCCTATCGTGATGAGCTTAATGGGTATTGTAATGCCATTAACAACACAATTGCAGGCAGCGGGTTAAATGCCCAGCAGGTGATCGGGTTTTTATTACAGATAGATCAGCTTACGGGCTCGCGACCGTTGGTTAAGCTTAATATAGATGATATTAAAGATTGGAATGCCGAAAAGATCAGGCTGGCTGAAGAAATGGCCGACCGCATCCAGGCACGCCTGAAAGATATCGGCACACCATCAAAGCTATCGTTCTATGGCAGTAAGCTCATGATCCTGTTACCGCACGAGCGCCAGGCTATCCTTGATCAGTTAAAGCAATCATATTCATCGGCAACTGATCTGCAGGAACATTTAAGGCTGATACATACCCAAACCGGTTTCCAGAATTATACCGAACAGCTTACCAAAGCGGCGCAGGCCCCTGATCTTAATGATCTGGATGTTAAAAATCCGGCATGGCAGAATAAGGCAAATGATATTAAAGAGTTACTGGCTACCGGGCAGGAACTGGAAGACATCTACAAAAATTATAAAGACGTATTTGTAAACGAGGCCTGGGCACAGGATATACTGGAAATAAGGCGCAATATTGTTACTTATGGTGATAAATGGTACCGTGGCACTATAGCAGGCTACCGCCAGAGTAAACAGCAACTGGCCTCATTTTTAAAAGTAACTTTGCCTGAGGATGCCGAAGGTAAGTTAAGGTTAGTTGATACCATATCAGAAGCCCGTCGATTAGAAGCATCCCTAAATCAATGGGAAACTTTTGCCAACGGTTTGTTTGGTAAAAGATGGTTCAAACAACGATCAGACTGGCATGCCCTGCAAGTCGCGGCAGATTACCTGGGCAGTATAACAGATCCGGTTTTGCTGGCTTACCTAAATAAACATGAAATCCCGCAGATAGCCTCCGGTTATTTGGCAGATCTACAGAAAAAATCAAGCTATAACGATGAGCAATTAGTTTTAAGCCTGAATGCTTTACAGATAGAATTATCTCGCCTAACATTGGAGCAGGAGATAGCCCTGTTACAAAGATGGGTTGAAACCTCTCCGGAATTACAACGCGTTATCGACTGGAATAATCTCGCCGCGCAGGCAGAAACAGCAGGGCAAGGCTTTTTAATAAAAGCAGCCAATGAATGGAATGACGCGGGCGAATTGTTAAAGATCAGCCTGCAAAAAACATGGTATGAATATTTAATCGGGCAGGCATTCGGTTTAAATCCTGAATTATCAAGATTTGAGCGTGCCAGCCATGAAGAAATCATCGAAAAGTTTAAAAAGCTGGATCAGCTCAACCTTTTTTATAACCGTGCACGTGTGGCCCTTAAACATTGGGAAGGCTTGCCAAAACAACAGGCAGGTGGGCAGGTAAACGTTTTACGAACTGAGTTTAACAAAAGGGCCCGCCACATGCCTATCCGCAAACTGGTGGAAGAAGCGGGCAAAGCTATGCAGGCCATTAAGCCTGTGTGGATGATGAGCCCGATGTCCATAGCTAATTTCCTGCCGCCCGGTGCTATTGAGTTCGACCTGGTTATTTTTGATGAGGCCAGCCAGGTGCGCCCGGTTGAAGCTATCGGCGCTATTGCCCGTGGCAAACAGCTGGTTGTTGTGGGCGATACTAAACAATTGCCGCCAACCAGCTTTTTTGATAAGTTAAATACCGAAACCGAAGACGAAGAAAATGTAACCGCCGACCTGCAAAGTATATTAGGTATGTGTGATGGGCAGGGAGCGCCAAGCCGTATGCTGAAATGGCATTACCGCAGCAGGCATGAATCGTTGATCAGTCTTTCAAATCATGAGTTTTATGAGGATAAGCTGGTAATATTCCCAAGTCCCGGTTCAAAACAGAGTATGGGCCTGCGTTTTCATTATTTGCCCGATGCTGTTTATGATCGGGGCAAAACACGCACCAATCCGTTAGAAGCCCAAGCTGTTGCCGCGGCAGTGATCGCGCATGCGCAAAAAAGCCCGGAGCTTAGTTTAGGCGTGGTTGCATTTAGCAGCTCACAAATGCAGGCCATACAAACAGCATTGGAAATCGTGCGCAAAGCAAACCCCGGTACCGAAGCCTTTTTTAACGCGCATAGCCATGAACCATTTTTTATCAAGAACCTGGAAAATGTGCAAGGCGATGAGCGGGATGTGATCATGATCAGCATTGGTTATGGTAAGGTTGAGGATGGCAAAGTACCCATGAGTTTTGGTCCGCTTAATAATGAAGGCGGCGAGCGCAGGTTGAATGTACTCATCACCCGCGCCAAAATGCGCTGCGAAGTATTTACAAATATTACTGCCGATGATCTTAAAGTAACTGAAACCTCCAAATTCGGCATCCGCGCGCTGAAGAGCTTTTTATATTTTGCCCAGTTTGCCAAATTTGATAACCCGGAAAGCGTTATCCCCGATAATGTAAGGCCATTTGAAGAAGAAGTCTACAGTCAGCTTACCAAAGCAGGTTATACGGTACGCAATAAGATCGGTTCGGCTGGTTTTTATCTTGATCTGGCTGTTATCGACCCTGAAAATCCCGGCAGGTATATCCTGGGTATTGAGTGCGATGGCCAATCTTATGCCAGCGCCCGTTCGGCTACCGACCGTGACAGGTTACGCACGCAGGTATTGGAATTGTTCGGCTGGAACGTATATCGCCTTTGGAGCACCGACTGGTACCGAAACCCCGAACGTGAGTTGCAGCGATTGATAGCCGCCATTGAACAGGCAAAAACTATCACCGACACCATCGACCACGAAACTGAAGTATATAACGGCGGTATCACCCGTGAGCATGGGCATGATGTTAACGCCAAAGTTCCCGAGTACCAATTAGCCGAGGTTACTATAAACGATATTGAATCATATACCAACAGCAAGCTGGGTGAAGTTATAACCGAAATTGTAAAGGTAGAGGGCCCTGTTCATATAGATGAAGTAACCAAACGGGTGGCAGAAGCTGCGGGTATCGCCAAGATCGGTGTAAAGTTTAAACATACCGTAACCCTTGCCAGCCGCAGCGCTGAGCAGGATGGAACTCTTGTAATTAAAGGCGACTTCTTGTGGGATCCCGCTATGGAGCAACCTACAGTCCGTGATAGGAGTAAACTACCTGCTGCTTATAAAAAAATAAGCCTCATTGCCCCTGAAGAAATTTACGCGTCAATACAACAGGTAGTAGCAAGCTCGGTCGCCATTACCGAAGAGGAGGCCGTACCGCTGGTATCGCGTATGCTGGGTTTTACAAGGGCTGGCGAAGAAATGAAGCAGGCGATATCAGAAGCGATTGGCAAAACTATCCAGTTGGGTATCATCACACATGAGGGTCTTAATTTAAAAAGTGTTTAACATCGCCCCACAATTGCAAAAACAATTATCGCATTAATTTATTACGTATAAATGATAACAGTAATAGGCATTTTTGAAGATTTTGAGCTTGCAGATGAAGCAAGCTCCTACCTGCTTGCTAATGATTTTAAAAGCGAGGATATAGATATCCATACCAGCTTAAAAGAAGCTACTACGGAGCACGTGACCGGGTTTTTCAATCACCTCTTTGAAGATGCGGATACAGCTGCGGTCCATATCGAAGCTGGCTTAAAAGGAACAATTGTAACCGTTCATGCCCCATCGATCCGCGAAGCGCAGGAAGCTGTAGATGTAATGAACAATTATGGTGCTATGGATGTAAACATACCCGGCACTGCTGAAGTACTTAGCAGGATAGTTGAACGCCCGGTAAACAAAATATTCCGTTTAAGGAGTAATTGAGATTAAGCCGAACGCTGCTGATCTTTTAAAGCTGCAACAGTATTCTTCACCAATTCAGAAAAAGACCTAACACAAAATATTATGCCTGAATTACCCGATCTGCAGGTTTTTAGCAAAAACCTTACGAAACTATTTAAAGATAAAAAGCTTGAAAAAGTAAATGTAACCGTAGCCACCAAATTAAATGTACCGGCAAAAGAACTGGAAGATACTTTGGAAGGCCAAATGCTCACCCATATTAATAGGGTGGGTAAAGAACTGCAATTTACTTTTAAGAACGGACATATATTGGCATTACATCTGATGCTGCACGGTGAGCTGCATTTGTTTGAAGGGAAGAATGAGCATAGGTTCAGTATTATAGAATTGATATTTGAGGATAAAAAAGGCCTGGCTTTAACTGATTTTCAAAAAGCGGCCACGCCAACGCTGGATCCGGAAAGATCTGATGTTCCTGACGCGCTTGACGTTGATGAAAAGTACTTGGAGAAAAAGCTGAGTGCGACCAAATCACCTGTAAAAACAGTTTTGATGGATCAGAAAGTATTGCGTGGTATTGGTAATGCCTATGCGGATGAAATATTATATGATGCTAAACTGTCGCCGTTCTCAGCCTCCAATAAAATACCTGCGGATAAGGTGAAAGTACTTCTGCACTCCATTAAATCAGTTTTAGAAGATGCTGAAAAACAGATCATCAAGCATAACCCCGATATCATCAGCGGCGAAGTGCGCGATTTTTTGCTAGTGCATAAACCCAAACATAAAGAAACTGCGAAAGGCGAAACCATTCATCAAAAGCCAGTTGGATCACGTAAAACTTATTATACCGATAGCCAGGAATTATTTTCCTAAACTGTCATGAATTTTGTTTTCGCTTAAATTCGCTTGGGGTACAGTTATAAGTTGCTTTAAAAACAGTTGAAAAGTAATTAGGGCTCGCAAAACCTACCATATAGGTTATTTCCGCTATGGAGTAGTTTTCGTTTAGCAACAGGTATTTGGCTTTTTTTAGTCGGCGGTTTAAAATATAATCGGTAATACTGCAGCCAAGCAATGCTTTAACCTTACGGTAAAGTTGTACTCTGGAAATACCTATTGATTTGCATATATCGTCAACATTAAAATTCTCATTCCCGAGGTTCTGTTCCACAATGCCCGAAAAATCACTCATGAATTTTTTATCCAGGCTTTTTGAAACAGGTATTTTCCCTGGACTAACATCGCTAATGAAATGTTCCTTTAATATCACCCGGTTCTTTATCAGGTTTTTAATGGTAGCCAGCAGGTAATCATAATTAAACGGCTTGGTAATGTAGGCATCGGCCATGCTGTGGATACCATCAATTTGCTGTTCCTGGCTGCTTTGTGCTGTTAAGAGTATGATTGGTACGTGCGAGGTCCGGAGATCTGTTTTAAGGGTTTCAGCAATGTTTTTACCGGAAATACCGGGCATCACCACATCCGAAATGATGAGGTCAGGCACCCGTTCAAAGGCTTCAGTTAAACCGCAGCTGCCATTTTCGGCTGTAAATATTTCAAAAGTATCACCCAACTTTTCACTCAGGTAATAAAGCAGGTCGGTATTATCCTCAATAATTAATATAGATTGTTCCTTTGGCAGGCTAAATACCGACTTATCATTAGGCGGGGTAGCCTCATCCAGATCGGCAGTGTAAAATATGGCGTTGTTTTCTGCGGGAACATGCTTTATATCTGTTGTATTCGTTGTTGCGAACTCTGGCTTGCTTAATGGCAAAGTGATGGTAAATGTAGTACCCTGCCACTTTTTGCTACTCACCTCAATAGTGCCCTGATGTAATAAAATAATCTCTTTTGATAAAGATAATCCCAGCCCTGACCCTTTGGAAGTGCCGGTATTCACCTGGTAAAACTGTTCAAATACATGTGCCAGTTCATCCGGCTCCATGCCGATGCCGCTATCGGTAATATTTATTTTTAAGGTGTTGTGCTCATCTTTTGAGAATAGTACTTGTATCTTCCCGTTGTTTGGCGTAAATTTTAATGAGTTTGATATCAGATTATAAAACACCTTATCCAGCATATTCACATCAAACCAAGCGGTAATACTGGTTTCACTTGTGTGCAGACTAAGGTTTATATTCCGTGTCTGCGCATTCTGCTGAAAGCTATCCAGGATATCCCGTACAAAGTCAACAATATTATTGGCAGTTGCATTAATTTGTTGTTTGTCATATTCAATTTTACGGTAGTCTATCAGCTGATTAACCAGCCTCAGCAACCTGAATACATTTTTATGCATTAGCTTTAAACTTTTACCAGCTACGATGTTGAGCTTCTCATTCCGCATCATGTCCTCAACCGGCGATAAAATAAGCGTTAGCGGCGTACGAAACTCATGCGATATATTGGTGAAAAAGTTAAGCTTGGCCTCTGTAGCCGCCTCTGCCAGCGCCGACATTTCTATCAACTGGTTCCGCTGCGATAATATCTCCGTATTCTTGGCTTCAAGGCTTTTGTTGATCTTCCTGTTTTCCATCAGCGAATAAAATGCCAGCCCCCCAAATACTATGGCCAGCACCAATGTTATTACAATAATGTTAAGTATAATTTGCTGACTGTTATATACCTCCCTCTGCTCCGACAATAAGGCCTGCTGGCGCTCAATATCTTTCTGCTGACTATTGATCTTGGCCCATTGTAGTTTCATTAACTGCACGTTGGTTGAATCAATAACTACCGATTGCAATATGTTTTCGCGGGTAAAAGATTCCTTGTTCAGGATCCGGAATGCGGTCATGATGGCTTCTTTGCCACCTGTAGGATATAGTAAGCTGGCATCAATGGTTTTTGATGCCACCATTTGTAAGCCGCCGCCATTTCCCGGCAGGGCATCAACACCTATCACTTTTATGTGTTGCTTTATGTTGAGCCTGTTAAGCACTTCCCTCGATCCACTGGCCATTACATCATTATGGGCGAAGACCGCGTTTATATTGCTTAGGTTGTCTTTTAACTTTAATAACTGTGTTTCAGTATTGGCTTTTAGCCAGTCGCCGTAAACCTGTTCAGTAATATGTATACCAGTATATTTTTTAAGGCCATCATCAAAACCGCGTTGCCGTTCAATAGCGGGCGATGAGCCGGGCAGGCCCATTACTTCAAGCAAATTGCCTTTGCCCTTGAGCAGGCTACCCATATATTCGCCTGCCATTTTACCTATCTGGTAATTATCAGCCCCAACATAAGCTGTATATTGTTCTGATGAGGTTTTGCGGTCGATAACTATTACCGGGATACCTTTATTATAGGTTTGCTCAACAATATCAGTAAGTGGTTTTGCCTCATTAGGCGAGATGATTAGTATATCGATCCCTTTATTTATCATTTGTTTTACCTGCTCAACCTGTTTGTCGCTGTTACCATCAGCATCAGCATAAATAAATTTGGCATTTGGATGCAGCGATAGTTCCATCTTCATCTCGTCCAGCATGGTGCGCCGCCACAGGTCTGATCCTACACACTGCGAAAAACCAATAGTATATTCAGATGTAGTATTCGTTCTCTTACAGCCGGTAACTATAACTACAGCGAACAGCAGTGCCAATATTTTAGTACACAGGTTACTATTAAAACTCATCAGGCTTTAATTAATAAAATTATCAGGTAATAGCAGGTTATAAAATTGGTGGTTGTTTCCTTAAAGGATACGATCAAAGTTATCGATAAAAAGCTGGCTAATGAAAATTTGCAAATGATGACAATCACCGCATATGTAACAAAAGTGAAATAATCATGTAACAAAAATGAACAATTGATTAATCCGAGTGTGATGGTTTGGATTTATTTAACTGATAATCAGTTGTTTAAATCATTGTTCATTTTTGTACCTTTTTGGTCCGAATTTGATAACTCTTGCCCGCCTTATTCCTCAACTTTGGTACCGTAAATCCAATTACACCAATTATAATTATGAGAAAACATTCAGTCCTGGCGTGGGCCATGGTTGTTGCCCTTGGCGGCTTTTTATTCGGGTTTGATACCGCGGTAATCTCCGGGGCCGAAAAATCTATTCAACAATTCTGGCATCTTTCAGCATTTGAACATGGTTTAACCATATCTATCGCGCTAATAGGCACTGTTATCGGGTCATTGCTTGGCTCGCGGCCATCAGACAGGTTCGGGCGGAAGAATACCTTGTATTTTGTGGCTATAGCTTACCTGCTTTCGTCATTAGGTACTGCTTTGGCTTACCATTGGCCGGTATTTCTTATGTTCCGTTTCCTTGGTGGTTTGGGCGTGGGCGCGTCATCAGTTACGGCACCTATATACATTTCCGAAGTTTCACCCGCCGACCGCCGGGGCCGCCTGGTAGGACTGTTCCAGTTTAATGTAGTGTTGGGGATACTGATATCCTATCTCTCCAATTACCTCATCAGCCAGGGTGGCGAAGGTTCGTGGCGCTGGATGCTGGGCGTACAGGCAGTGCCCGCGTTTATATTCTTTTGCCTTATTTACCTGATCCCTGAAAGCCCGCGTTGGCTGATACTTAAAAAGGGTGATACGACCCGCGCACTCGAGATTTTACGTATCATCAACCCACTAAACTGTGAGCAGGAGTTAGCCTCTATACAGCGGTCCAGTTTAGACAGTAAGGGCAATAAACATGCTACAGAAAGTCTGTTCTCGGGTAAATATAAAATGCAGGTGATATTAGTTACACTGTTCGCATTCTTTAACCAGGTATCGGGCATTAATGCTATTATTTATTACGCTCCGCGGATATTTGAAATGGCAGGTCTTGGCGCTCATTCGTCCTTACTGTCAACAGTAGGTATAGGGATGATCAATTTTATTTTTACCCTGCTGGGGATAAATATAATTGACAAGGTAGGCAGGCGCATACTGATGCTGGTGGGCTCCGTTGGGCTTATCGTCTCCCTGTTCCTGGTAGCATTTACATTTTACTCAGGGCAGCTCAGCGGCTTTGCCATACCCATTTACATGATGATGTTTATCGCCTTCTTCGCGTTTTCGCAGGGCGCTGTTATCTGGGTGTTTATTTCGGAGATCTTCCCCAACCAGGTACGTGCAAAGGGCCAGACTTTGGGCAGTTCAACACACTGGATCATGGCAGCTATCATCGCATTCAGCTTTCCTTACCTGGCCGAATCGTTGGGAGGGGCCACCACCTTTTTCTTCTTCGGCTTTATGATGATACTGCAACTGATCTTCGTATGGTTTTTTATGCCTGAAACCAAAGGGACTTCACTTGAGAATATTGAAACGGAAATTGTACTTCATTAATATTTACCAATTATGCAAAAAACAGACAATATAGCTACTCCTGCAATTTGCTATGGCGAGATACTATGGGATGTGTTGCCCGATGGCCCGCAACCCGGTGGCGCGCCCTTAAATGTTGCCTATCACCTCAATAAAATGGGCGTTGCAACCAGTATCATCAGCCGGATAGGTAATGATGAGAACGGCAGCGGACTGGAAAGTCTGCTTGATAAATGGGGCATCAAAAAGCATTTGTTACAGCACGATCCTGAGCATGCTACCAGCCAGGTAATAGCCAAAATGAATAATGGTAACGAAGTATCGTACGAGATCATTAACCCGGTGGCATGGGACTTTATTAATTATCCTGATGCTATTTCAGACCAGCTTAAACCATCAACCTATTTTGTATATGGTAGTTTGGCTTCGCGAAATGAAACTTCACGGAAAACGCTTTTGGAACTGCTGGAAAGTGATATGATAAAGGTGCTCGACATTAATATGCGCCCGCCGTACATCGGCAAGGATCTGCTGAACGAATTGCTAAAAAAAGCCAACATCGTGAAATTTAACCAGGCCGAACTGGAGATGGTACAAATACTTTTCGGCAGTGCTAAGTACAATGAGGCATCGCAGGTGAAATTCATCCAGCAATATTTTAATATACCGGAGGTGATAGTTACCAAAGGCGAATTTGGCGCATCGTATTACATCAACGATCAATCGTACCACGTATGGGGTAGCGAGGTTAAAGTGGTTGACACCATAGGCAGCGGCGATGCATTTTTAGCGGCCTTTTTAGCAGGGCATTACCTGTATGAAGAGCCTCAAATAATACTGAAAAATGCTATAGCGATGGGCGGCTTTATAGCAAACAGGAAGGGCGGATGCCCCGATTACCAGTTAAGTGAATATGAAAATTTCAGGGAAAAGATATTCAATACCAAATTATAAACCAACATCTAAAAACCAGTTATAAATCATGAGAAAACTATTACTTTTTTGTTCCATGCTTGTCATGTTAGCAGGCGGAGCTTATGCACAAACCCGGGAAATCAGCGGGGCAGTAAGCGATAAAGATTCGCAGCCGCTACCGGGCGTTACCGTGGTGGTGCTGGAAACCCAAAAGGCTACTGTAACTGATGCTAACGGTAAATTCAAGATCACGGCAGCAGTGGGCCAAACCCTTAGATTTTCATACGTAGGAGTTAAGCCAGTTACGGAGAAGGTAACCAATGAAACTACCACTATGCGGATCGTTTTTAAAGATAACGCCACCGATTTGAGTGAAGTGGTAGTAACCGGTTATACCGCTGAAAAGAAAAAGGACCTTACCGGCGCGGTTACCGTAGTTAACGTTAGTGATATTAAAGATGTACCCGAAGGTAACGCCATGAAGGCATTACAAGGCAGGGTGCCGGGACTGACCATATTTTCTGATGGATCGCCAAATGGCGCGGTAACCGTACGTTTAAGGGGAACAACAACCTTAAATGATAACGACCCTTTATATGTGATTGACGGTATCCCAACCGAACGCGGATTGCAGGAGATAAACCAGAACGATATTGAATCGATCCAGGTGCTGCGCGATGCTTCATCCGAGAGTATCTACGGTTCACGTGCTGCAGCCGGTGTTATCATCGTTACCACAAAAAAAGGTAAGGCAGGCACACAAAGGATCGATTTTGACGCATCTACTTCCCTGCAATATTACAATAGTAAACTAACACCGCTTAATACCATACAACACGGGCAGGCTTACTGGCAGGCACAGGTGAATGACGATGAGTTCGGGCTTAATCAGGCCAATCCGATAGATCCATCGGTGAGCAATGGCATTTATACTTACAACTGGAATAAAGATTACAACAACCCTGTTTTAAACGGTGTGAATGTTCCTGAGTATATTGATGCTGCCCATACCATGAAAGCGGCAAATACCAACTGGTTTAATGAGATCTCGCAGACCTCGCTTTTGCAGAATTATAACTTAACCATATCAAACGGATCAGAACACGGCAACTCCCTGTTTTCTGTTGGCTACTATAATGATAAAGGCATCATTAAAGAATCGGGCGATACAAAATACAATGCCAGGTACAATTCTAACTATAACTTCTTTAATGGCAGGTTAAAAATAGGCGAAACCCTTTCCGCCACTTATATGAAAGATCCTATTTTGCCAACAGGCAGTATAACGCTGCTTTCATTAATTGAAAACCCTATTATCCCGGTTCATACAGTTGATGGCGGCTGGGGCGGCCCGGTTGCAGGTATGGATGACCGCGATAACCCGGTTAGGCTGATAGAGGATAACAAACAAAACGTGAACGCCTTCGGCAGGGTATTTGGTAACGCTTATATTGATGTAGCTATTTTACCAAACCTGCGTTTTAAAACCACCTACGCGGCTGATTTTGCAGGTAACTATTTAAGATCGTTGCAATTGCCTTATGTGGCAGGCTTCTTGTCAAACCCCGCCAACCAGGTTGGGCAATCAACAGATTATGAGGTAACCGAAACCTGGCAGAACCAGTTAACCTACGATTTGAATTTTGGCAAGAACAAATTCAATTTCCTTTTAGGCGAAGAGAATATCAAAGACAAATACCAGAATTTTAATGCCAGCGCACAGGGCTTAGCCTTAAATGATATCAACTACGCTTATTTAAGTGCAGGCACAACCAACATAGTAGTAAACGGCGGCGGCAGTGGTGATGCTTTGCAATCCTATTTTGGAAAAGCTACCTATTCTTATGATGACAAATACTTAGCATCTGCCACGTTAAGGCGCGATGGTTCGTCAAGATTTGGGCAGGATAACCGTTATGCTTATTTCCCTGCAGGTTCAGTAGGGTGGAGGGTGAGCCAGGAAGACTTTATAAAAGAAAATGTTCCGGTTATATCCGATTTGAAACTACGTTACGGCTGGGGTCAAACCGGTAACCAGAATATCCCGGGTAGTTATCCTACTTATTCGCTTTATCAATCTATATACGGTAATGGGGCAGCTTTTAGCGGAGATAGCGGCAGCGCATATGATTTGAATGGTAAAGGTTCGGGTACACTTCCATCAGGGTTTACTTCTATACAAACAGGTAACCCGCAGTTAAAATGGGAAACCACAACCCAATCAAACTTTGGCCTCGATTTCGGTTTGTTCAATAATAAGTTCACCGGTTCATTTGATTACTTTATAAAAAACACCACCAATATTTTAATTGATCCGCCTTACCTGGCAGTTTTGGGCGAAGGTGGCTCGGAGTACCTTAATGGTGCATCAATGGAAAACAAAGGTTTTGAAACCCTGCTTTCCTACACTGGCAATATATCGCACGATGTGTCATTTAACGTAACCGGTAACATCGCGGCATACCGCAATAAAGTAACCAAACTACCATCTGATGTGTTAACCGGTTATCCAGGTAACGGTACTACTGAAACCATTTTAGGCCGTTCTATCAACTCCGAATATGGTTATGTTGTGCAGGGTATCTTCTCTTCACAAGCAGAGGTAACAAATTCAGCCGCGCAGCCGGGGAAAGGCCTGGGCCGGATTCGTTATGAAGATTTGAACAATGATGGCATAATTGATCAGAATGACCAGAAGTTCCTGGGTACATCCGATCCAAACTTTACTTATGGCTTAAACACTTCTATCGGTTACAAAAACTTCAACCTTACATTCTTCTTCCAGGGTGTTGAAGGCGGGCTGGTATATAACTCCTATAAATACTTAACCGACTTTACTTCACTGGCGCCGGGCTCAAACTGGGGCACAAGAACGCTACAGGCCTGGACACCACAAAACAACAAGTCGACCATCCCGGCGCTTACGCTGATTGATGCCAATAACGAAGGACGTTATTCTACCTATTTCCTCGAAAGCGGCTCATACCTAAAACTCAGGAATATACAATTGGCTTACGACCTGAAAAATGCACTTAAGAAAATTAAGATCCAGCGTGCTACGGTATACATACAGGCAAGCAACCTGCTGAAATTCAAGAGCGGAAGCTATACAGGTCCCGATCCGGAAAACCCGGGCAACGCGTACCCGATACCGGTAATAACAACCATAGGTGTTAATTTTTCTTACTAATAAATATAAGCACATGAAAAATCTTAAATATATAGCAGCACTTATTTTGTGTATAGTGTTTGCATCATGCAAAAAGTATCTTGATGAATCGCCGCAGGGTGTGGTTTCATCAGAAGACCTGTCGACCCCGGCTAATACTGATGCCATGGTTACCGCGGCCTATTCCTATTTGGGCAACGATCATTATACCTATCCGTTCAGCAGCATGTGGGCCTTTGGGAGTATCCGCAGCGGCGATGCCTATAAAGGCGGCGGTGGCTCGGGCGATGTGGTGGAGTTTAATGAATATGAAACCTTCTCGACCAATGTAATTACCAATGGATCAAGCGACGCGGTTTTTTATCAGCTATATGTGGGTATTGCCCGTGCCAATACCGCGCTTAGATTAGTGGAGGCACAAACAGATGCAGCTTATCCGCAAAAAACGGAGAGAGAAGCAGAGCTGCGTTTTTTAAGAGGCCATTTTTATTTTCTCCTGAAGATCTTATTCAACCACATTCCGTGGATAGATGAAAACTTGCAAAAATCAGCTGCCAGCTACGGCGCGGTTTCAAACGTGGCCCTAACCAGCGACCAGCTATGGACAAACATTGCCAACGATTTTCGTTTTGCTGCCGCGAATTTACCTGCAACACAATCACAGGTTGGCCGTGCCAGCAAAGGTGCAGCGCAATCATACTTAGCTAAAACACTGTTATACCAGGCCTATACACAGGATGACAAGAACGATGTAACTGGCATCGATCAAACTAAACTGGCTGAAGTAAATACGCTGTGCGATAGCGTAATCAATTCAGCTCAATACAGCCTTACCCCTGATTTTGCCAATAACTTCCTGCCGCAATATGGAAATTCGTCTGAGTCGATATTCTCCATCCAGTATTCAAAGAATGACGGTACTCCGCTGGGCAGGCTTGATTATGGGCACTGCCTAAATTACCCTATGAACGTGCAATATGGCTGCTGCGGTTTCCACGTGCCGAGCAACAACATGGTTAACGCGTTTAAAACCGACGCCAATGGTTTGCCTGAATTTGATACGTTTAATAATACCGACGTAGTATCTTCCGACAGTTATTCATCCAATACATTTGACCCTCGACTCGACCATACTGTTGCTATACCGGGCCATCCTTACAAATATCAGACAGCCTTATTGTACGATGCATCATGGGCACGTGCGCCACAAAGTTATGGGCCATTGCTGAGCATGAAAGAAACGGTTGCCTATACCGATCCATCTTTTACAAGGTTTCCGCCATTTATGTCGAGCTCAAAGGATTGGGAGATCATTCGTTATGCCGATGTATTGTTAATGAAGGCCGAAGCGCTGATAAAAATGGGGCAGGAAACCGCTGCTTTACCGCTAATAAACCAAATACGGCAACGGGCCATGAACAGTACGGCCTTATTGGTACAAGCCAATGGTTCGCCCACATCAAATTATAAAATGGATATCTACAAACCCGGCGTTAATTGCACCTGGACAAACGATTATGCATGGCAGGCACTGATGTTTGAGCGCAGGTTGGAGTTCTCCATGGAAGGATACAGGTTTTTTGATCTGGTACGTTGGGGCATTGCCGATACTTACCTCAATAGTTATTTCGCTGTTGAAACCACACGTACACCGCATTTGGCTGGGGCTCATTTCACCAAAAACAAGGATGAATATTTACCGATATCATTAAACCAGATAAACTTTAGTAAAGGTTTGTACAAACAGAATCCCGGATGGTAATATTGAATAGATAGTTTGTGTTAATGAACTGTTCATCATTATTGATGGGCAGTTCATTTATCATTTTATATGCGGATGTGATATGCAAAGTGCCGTCGTCACGAATAAAAGAAAAGCAACAAACATAATTCATACTAACTGATTATATTACAATACCAATTTTAACCTATAAATTTAAAACCATGTACAAAGCAAAGTTTATTGCGATGCTGCTGATATTGGCAGCAGTAAAGTCAATTGCTCAACAGGCAACACCAACCCCGCAATGGCGGCCGGTATATCATTACAGTCCGCCAACAAACTGGACTAACGACCCCAACGGGTTGATCTACCTGAATGGTGAGTTTCAGTTATATTATCAAAAAAATCCCTTTGAAAACAAATGGGGGCACATGAGCTGGGGACATGCCACCAGTAAGGACCTGGTACATTGGAAAAACTACGCAGTAGCCGTACCCGAAGTAATTACAAAGGATACCACCACCTGGATCTTCTCTGGTTCGGCAGTGTTGGATAAAGATAATACCAGTGGTTTCGGCATAAATGGTAAAGCGCCGTTAGTGGCAATTTTTACTGCTGATCAGCCAAAGCAAAAAAAGGAATCGCAATTTATTGCTTATAGTAATGATAATGGTTTATCCTATAAACTGTATGCCCACAACCCGGTTATCGATCTTAATAAAAGTGATTTCCGTGACCCCAACGTTTTTTGGTATGCGCCAACCAAACAATGGATCATGACGGTATCAATGGTTAATGAGCACATGGTAAGATTTTATGGCTCGAAAAATCTGAAGGACTGGACAAAATTGAGTGATTTTGGGCCTTCAGGTTTTACTAAAAACGGTTGGGAGTGCCCGTCAATATTGCCATTAACAGTTGATGGTAATCCTGCCAAAACAAGATGGGCGCTGTTTGTATCATCGGGCGGTGGGCATGGTCCGCTGATCCAGTATTTTGTTGGTAATTTTGATGGGGTAACGTTTAAAAATGATAACCCGGATGATAAAGTTTTAACGGTAGATTATGGCGATTGCTTTTATGCCGCTATAGCCTGGCGAAATGCTCCGGCCAATAAAAAAATACTTTTAGGCTGGTTGCAAAATGGTAAGCCTGAAACTTCCCCATGGAAAGGCCAAATGGCAATCCCGCGCGAACTGTCATTAAAAACAACAGATGAAGGATTAAGACTTGTTCAAACACCATCAACCATTATCAGCTCATCGTTATCAAAACTGGCTAATAACAATGTGTATACAGCTGCAAATTTAAGCGTTGGCAACAAAGGCGTAAAATTGTCTAAACCGGGCCATTTTAATAGCAATGCTTACTGGATAGATGCCGAGTTTAAATTGAACGGTGCAAATAAAGCAGGGTTCAACTTAATAGAACTAAAAAATGCTGATGGTACAGTATCTAAAAAAGTAACTGTTGGTTATGATGCCGTTAAACAGGAGCTATTTGTAGATTGTACAGATGCCGAAAAGGATAATAAGCCTTCCGATAACCTGGTTTTAACAGCACCTATGAAGGCGGTTAACGGCACAGTTAAAATACAGGTGCTGATGGACAAGTCATCACTTGAAGTATTGGGTAACGGAGGTGAAAAAGTGATTTCAACCATGATCTATCCTGAAGCTGGCGCTAACGGATTGTCAGCATTCAGCGATGGTAAGGCGGTAATAAGCAGTTTGAAAATGTGGGATATGAGTGCGTTGGGGAAATAAGTTTGGTAATTAGCCTAATTACAAAAAAAGCACAGGGCGTAATTTATGCCCTGTGCTTTTCTCATAAAATATGATTAATTCTTCTCCCATGCCGAACCTCTAAGTTCTTTACGTTGGGGAAGATTATTGTCGGGTATAGCAACCGCTACCCAAGGCTTGTTTATTTCACTGATATGCCCGTGCCATTCCAGTTGAGCGGTTTTACCGGCTTGCAGGTTAATTTCTTTTGACGCATCATCAAGCGTTAAATTATCCACGCGAAAACTGAAGTGGTGAACCCCATTCCCCTGTGCCGTTAACCGGATAGTAATCCCGCCGTTTATATCGGTTTGTTTAGTTAGGGTATAGTTTAGCATCTCACTGGGTCTGCATTCCAGTTCGTAGGATGAACCCGGTAAAAAAGTTAGTGTTTGAGTACGCCCGCGGCTGGTAACTTTGTATTCACCTTCGGGTAAAGTTATTTTAAATTGGCTTGATATTGTACTTACCGTGATAAGCTGGTGTGTATGTACCTCCTCAAAAATCACCGGTGCATCCGCCCGACCCTGAACTGTAGCCGGGCCTTCTATGGCTGATAACAGCCAGATCCAGTTAGTTACCGGGTGGCCCCAGATCTCTTTGTAAGTCCACATGGCTTGTACGGGCCAGTAGGGTGCATCAGCTTTGCCACGGGTTTGTATGCCTACCGGTAAACCACCAACCATATCGCCGGAAGACGGGGAGTAAAGCGGCACAAAGTCATAACCTTCGCCATACATGGTACTTTCTGCAAAAGGGTTTCGGCCGATGATCCATTCCAGTTGGCGGATTGCCAAGCCTTCAGCTGCTAAGTCACCGCGTAATTGCCCTGCGCTGGCCAATGCTTGCGCCTGTGGCAAAATAGTGCCAAAGTTACCCCGGTAATCCATCCACACCGGGAAAATCCGCAGGTAATGCCCTTTGCCTAAAGGGATACCCTGCAATACCTGCTGGCGGAATGACGGCTGCCGACTTTCGGGCACATGCCGGTATTCCGTATCAGTATAAACCGATGCAGGCATCATATCATAAGGCGCGGAATATTTGGCAATGGTTTTAAGGTATTCAGCATAAAGCGTTACCGAAGCATACCATTTTATCCAGTCGGGATGATTAGGGAAAGCATCGCAAAGCGCGGTGAGTGCCATAGCAGGTGCCTGTTCGCGGCCCCGGTGGCAATAATGCAATATGCGTTCCTTCGTTGTAGTGGTATAAAAGAATCCGGTTAAAGGCGTATCCCAATCCGGGCGCTGTTGTTGCTGCGCGTTCATGATCACAGGCGCTAATGAGGTCGCCAGTTTTTCATATTGCTGATTTCCGGTTGCTTTCCATAAGTTTACCGACGCCAGGATAGCCTGCGCAGGCAATTCATCCTCCACATTATTCGAATCAAATGTGCCGCGCCATATATCTTTTGATGGCTTAACAGATGACATACCTGCCACAGCAAACTGCCAGTCGCTTTCAGCAGTTTTTAAGGCATAGGCTGCTAATTCAGGGTCGTCGTTTTTTAATACCCGGTAAGCCTGCGCTTCTACGCCCGCTGCTTCAAAGTTAGCCATCGGGCTGTTTTGCGCAGTGGCGATAGGGTCGTCATCATCGCCGATTATATTATTGGTCCGGCGGCTGTTTAGCGAACCTGTATTGCGGTAGCCATCGCCAAAATTATTCTTCAATATCCAGTCGAGACCCCATTTAGCTTCTTCGAGCACACGATCGTACAAATCAGGGTTATTATTCCGCTCATGGAGCTTCTCAGCCATGCTGAATAAAGCAGCAGTGATCTCCTCGGTACCTTCAAAACTTTGGGAGAGGTCGCCGGCATCGTGCCAGCCGCCATTGGTCACTATTTTTCTGTTACCATGGGTACAAACCCAGTCGTTATGCTCATTGCCATGTATGCCGGGTATAGCCATGCCACAGCGTTCAGCATAAAAAAAGTTGAGGGCTTTCCATACCGTGCGCTCGTAAACATCATCGCTAATGCGGAAGGGTTTGGTCACCACGTCCCCGGCGGAGAGTACATAGTTGCCCGGTTTTCTTATCTCCGAAAAATCCATTACCTGGAATTTGCCGATAGAAGAACTGACATTAGCTACAGGTTTGCTCAATACGACCTGGTGATTATCCTGATCGATCAACTTAAAAGTTTTTGCATCGATGTTACTGATGATAGCGCTTTTTTGAGCCCCGGTTTGGTAACCGGTATGCGGGTAAGCAATGCGGCCTTTCCATACATCCCAGCCTTCTATCTTATCAGGATCAACCTTCTCCAGATCTAACTGATCAAAATAAAAACGGATCTTATCGGCTTCGCCGGGATAACTGCCGGATAAGCCATAGGATATTTCAAAGCTGGTTACTTTATCCCGCGCAACGTTGCTGATCTCCCAAACAACGTGGTTCCACTGATGATTTTTCAGCACCCATGAAGTTTGGCCTTCCTGCCCGAATATGGCAGGCAGCTTTTCCTTGCCATCATTATACAACTGGGCATCCAGCGCGGTGGTATAAAAGCCGGGCAGGTCGGGGTAGATCCAGATAGAGATGCGGTTATATTTGGTCCAGTCCTCGCCGTTGAACATGCGTCTGATACCTGATCTTCCCCAGCCCCGGCCATTGAGCGGTGCGGGGCCGTTAAGGCGGGTAGGGGTGGTCATTAATAGCGATTGACTGCCCTCATGAACGAATTGTTTTGATAATTCGATAGTAGCCACAGAGCTGCTGGAATCGGCAGTAGTAATTACTTTGCGGGCGTCAACCACCTGCACGCCGGATGAGGTGAACGAGCGCCAGTTATCCAGGTGCTCCATATCATCCAGCGGCCGCTTATCATATACCTTTTTGTTTAACCAGCGATATGCTGCCGAATCTTTAAATTCTGCTTCCATTGGCTTACGTTCAAAGTAAAAGCCGGACAATAGGGCGAGTGCCAGGAAAGGGTAAAGGTGTTTCATGCGGAACTGATTGACTTATAAAGTAAAAGAAGCGTTTTTGGCTGATATTTTTGGGGATAGGATATAAATACAACCGGTTTCGGCCTCTACATTACTTCTACAACAGTAATTATGGAACAGTGTATTGGTTTTATGCTCATTTTCGATAAAAAAATACCATGTTTTGATCTGTTCTCTTTGGGATTAAACAGCTAACTTGAAAATTCTTAACCTTGAACTAATAATACCACCAGTTATGAATACCAGGAGAGATTTCTTGAAAAAAGCAGGCCTTGCCGGTTTGGCATTGCAATTGGTTCCAGTTTTATCATGGGCAGAAAAAGCAACTCCTGTTAAAACAGTTAGCGAAGGCCGTGTATTGCGGGTAGCCATTATGGGCCTTGGAAGTTACGGCACAAGGGTAGCTGAAGCCATGCGGTCATGCACCCGGGCTAAACTGGTTGGCGTGATAAGTGGTACACCGTCAAAAATCGCCGACTGGCAAAGTAAATATGGTATACCTGCAAAGAACTGCTACAATTATGAAAATTTTGATGCCATAAAAAACAATCCCGATATTGACGCGGTATACATAATAACACCTAATGCCCTTCATCGCGATCAGGTGATACGTGTTGCTAAAGCCGGCAAACATGTGATCTGTGAAAAGCCAATGGCTATAAATGCCAAAGAAGGGCAGGAAATGGCAGATGCCTGCAAGGCGGCAAACGTGCAATTACTGGTAGGCTACAGAATGCACTTTGAACCTAAAACGCTGGAAGTGATCCGCAAAAGAAAAGCGGGCGATTTTGGAAAGATTGCTTTCTTCCAGGGGTTATGCGGGTTTACTATTGGCGACCCTACACAGTGGCGCTTGAATAAGCAACTATCAGGCGGAGGATCAATGATGGATATAGGGATTTATGCGGTGAATGGTGCCCGTTACATGGTGGGAGAGGAACCTGTTTGGGTTACGGCCCAGGAAACGAAAACCGACCCGGTTAAGTTTAAGGAAGGTATAGATGAAACCATCCAGTTCCAGTTTGGTTTCCCGAGCGGCGCTGTTGCATCGTGCCTGTCTACCTATCAAATGAACCATCTCGATAAATTTTTCCTGAACGGAGCAAAGGGGTATGCAGAACTACAGCCCTCAACGGGATATGGGCCGATAATGGGCCATACAAACGATGGCGAGCTTACCCAGCCGATAACTACCCACCAAACAGTGCAGATGGATAAAATGGCAGCTATCCTGTTTGACGGACTGCAACCCGAAGTGCCTATTGATGGTCAGGAAGCGATCAGGGACTTGAAGGTGATCGACGCGATTTATCTTGCCGCAAAAACAGGCAAAAAGATTGAGATCTCCGTTTAATTGATAGCTATTACAAGCTAACTTCTTTTACAGCCCAATATTCAGGTTGCAGGCTATAATTTGTAGCATCACAACTTAAATATGCCCTTCAATTAATTATGTGGCATAATCCATTCGTTATATAATTTCAGCAAACAGTACATTCATCGATTTAAATTATGTGTTAATCGATTCATTTTGAGCTTTGAATTAGCAGTGCTTTACTTTTAATTCAAATTTATAACGCCTACAAAACCCCTATTAAAATGAAAAAAAATTACGCATTTGTAATAGCAGCATTCCTGCTGTTATTATTTACTTCATGTTCAAAAGATGCTGTTAAGTCAACAAAAAGCAGTACTTCAACATCTACAATCACATCAACAGAATTAAGCAGTACACAGGGCATATCACTGGCCGTTACTGATTCAACCGGCAGCAGCGATACACTTTATGCGATTAAGTGTTATCCAAAGGGTGGCAAGCCTGACTCCATCGCATTCAGCAGCTTGCCAACCGCTGTCGGTACTTATTTAACCGCAAATTACTCGGGTTACACCGTTTTGAAGATTTTTAAAACGTTAACTTCATCAGGCAGTATTGATGGTTATGTGGTGGTTATAAAATATGATGGCAAGCCTGTTGCGCTTAAATTTGATTCAAGCGGCACTTTTGTTTCAGTATTGGAGCAAGTGGATATAGAGGATATCAAATCGGGTCAACCATGGCATTCCGGCGGTCCGTTTGGTGATCGTAATGGCAAGCACCAGGATACTTTGGCTATCAGCGCGCTGCCAGCCACCATCACCGCTTATTTTAAAGCAAATTATCCTGCTGATACGCTATTGCATGCAGTAATCAACCCCGACAGCAGTTATACCATCACCAGTAAGGATAATGCCTTGTTTGTGACTAATTTCTCAGCTAAACTAAAGTTTGTTAACCGGATAGAGATACTTCCTTTCGCGCCGCAAAAACCAGTAAAAGAGGCTGATCTTTTAACCAGTATAACTACTTATTTAACAACTACCTACCCGGGTTATGTGTTTGATAATGCTTTTGAAATATTGAAAGGTAGCACAGTTCAGGACTATATAGTATTTATTGATGCTAATAACACACGTTACGCCATAGCGTTTGGCTCAAGCGGGACGTTTATAAAAAGTGTTACCCTAAAATAGCCCCTTACTACCCTGTTTATATATATGAAAAGCTACTCGAAATCGGGTAGCTTTTTTATTCTTCAATTTTTTTAAAAATAATTTATTTGCATTTGTTTAACCCGTCCGTGCTCGAGTCATCGCCGGGTTTAATGATCAGGGCTTTTTCAAAATAGCCTTTGGCCTCATCTTTTTTACCATCCATTAATAACGACCATCCCAGCATATGGTTACCATCATAATCATAAGGATATAAAGTAGCTACCGTTTTGAATAACCTGATGGATACATCATATTGCTTACGGTTATAATAAATAATACCTGCCCAATAACAGGCTTGTGTATTTTGCGGATCTATTTTTAATATCGCCAGGTACTGCTCAAGCACTTTATCCCAACTCTGCAAAAAAGATAAAGGTTTTACAAAGCCAAATTTCGCCTCGATAGAGCTGGGTTTAAGCGTAACCGCTTTTTGATAGTAATTTTTTGATGCGTTGTAGTTTTGATTTAAATAATGCAGCCAGCCTAATCTTATATTTATTTCGTAACTGTTATCGGTATAGTAAGGAGATATATCATTTATGGCGGCAGTATAATTTTTGTTCAGTTCGTCGGTATAACTATTATGAAAGGCTTTTTGTAACACAGCATTACTTTGGGCATGCACATTTACAACCAGCAAACACATCGGAACCAGTATTAAACTTCGTTTTAAAATTTCCATACAATACCTACAGTAACTGAGTTTTGATCATATTTTAAGGACTGGTATGCATCAGACTTCTTTTCATAGAAATAGTTTAACTGCAACTGCACATTATTATTTAACTGATAATATGCCGATTCGCCGCATTTAAATGTGGTATTATCAATGCCATCATAAACGTACAAGCCATCCGCATCTAAATAATCATCTAAATTACCTAATGTAACAGAAGATTCGAGCCAGGTATTTTTAATTAATTTAAAACCTAATACCTGGTCAAAAATAAAATTTTTGGCTGAACTTAATTCTTTAACCGATGCCCTGCTGATAGCATACAGATCAAAATTACCAAAAGGATAATATGTTAATTGTGCATTATATTGTTCCAGCGATTTATTATTAAGCCAGCCGAAATTAGCGTCGGCTTGCGCATCAATATAGGTGCCGGCATATTTTAACCCTATTAACCCCAAATTACTGTTATAAGTAGTGTTATCAAATTTTGTGTTAAGATAATGATAAGCTCCGATAATCGCTATGCTTTGATTAACAGCAAAACTCATTTTAGCATAGTATTCCTTTTGTTGATCAGCAAGATCTAAAGATTTAAAATGAGGCCTTTTAATGTCATACAATTCAAAAATCCCCTGGTTAAAATACGATACCGATTGCTCTAATTGCAGTCGCCAGCCAATGCGGTTACCAATACCAATGCGGGAGTAAAATGCATTATTGCGGTTGATATCGTTATTTTGTTTGATGCCGGTTTCGGCATTTATATCGGTTAATACCGGTGTGTTAATGCCATCTTTGCGTAGGGTTTCTTCATCAAGATAGGATAAGTTGTAAATAGCATACAGCTCGTCGTTCAGGTATTTATCACAGTAGTAGGCGTAATACCGCGCGGTGATGTTATAGGGGTCTTTAATTAAAACCTCGTTATATTGTTTTAGCGCACGTTTATAATCAGCGGTGATAAAGTTAGCATAGGCAAGCCTGAGCCTGAGAGCGGTAAAATCAGTGCCGTTGGCTATAGATTGGTTACCAAAGGCGATGAGTTGTTTCCAGTTGCCCGCATTATACAGGTCGGTAGATACACTATCAGCTACCTGCAAAGCGTTTACCTGTGCTTTGGCCGTATGTATCATTGCCACAAACAATAAAAAGATCAAGTACTTTCTTTTATCCATTCAGCTTTAATATGGTGTCCGTTTATTTGAATATCAAAATCATTTATCCTATTATCGGCTATATTTATAGTAGCCGTCATCGTTTGCTTTTGTCTGCCAAATACCTGTTTAAATTGTGTTGCTTGTATAGCCAGTCCCGCTTTTTGCTGCAGGTAGCGGCTGCTATAATTAATGCTGATGAACCGGTAGAATGGTGCCACCAGATCCTGAAGCCAAAGCTGTATTTTATTGGTTGATAGCTGTACAGGCAATGTGTCGCTCACAATTACATCCTCATCGTTGCTGAATATAATTTTATAGGCCGACAGGTAAAAATAATACAACAGAGATTTTTTATCGCCATAAAAGCTGGTGAAATAGAATAATGTGCCGTTGTTTATAAAATAGGCCGTGGCCCCGGTTTCCTTGCAGTATAAATAGGTTTGGTTAAATTCATCGGTAAAAGCTTCTACAGATTCTTTAGCTACCGCTGATGTAATGATTGCAGTATATCCCGGTGGAAAGTCAAATGCTCTTTTTATGGAGGTATTGAGGTTTACAGGGGTTAAAATATCTTCCTTTACAGGGATTTCAAAGCTATTGAACTTGTTTTTATTTGTTTTACGATTGATGTAACCCGCAAACGGATAGGTCAGGGTTTTGGCATCGATATAAGAAGTGGTTTGTACCTGGAAATGTAAATGCGGCTCCGGCGAGCGGCCGGAGTTACCGCAAAGCCCTATCTGGTCGCCTTGTTTTACTACATCGCCGGACTTAACGGTTATTGATTTTTTTTTGAGGTGCGATACTTTGGAATACAACCCATCCAGATGTTTGATCACTACGGTATTACCCCAGTTATCTTTGGTGTTTACCTCGCCAATAATGTTATCTTCCACATGATCTGTAACTGTAGCCACCACACCATCGCCGCAGGCCAAAACAGGTTTGTTAAAACAATAAAAATGCTCGGGCAAAGTGCCGGGCATTTTATAGGTGTGCTTTTCTTCATCCTCAATTACAAAGTCCAGGGCCTTACCCCAGTCGCCTTTATGGGTAATATCGCCATCGTAACCCTGTGAAACTGTCCAGCTGCCCATAAAGGGCAAATAAAACCTGAAATATTTAAGATCATTTAACCTGCTTTTTTGGTTGATGAACTGGTATAAGTTGCGCTCGGGTGAGTAATGCTGTATGGGCACGAGTTGCAGCTTGCCGGGATATTTGCGCAGTAAAAGAAAGTAAAGCACCCCGATATTAATTATACAAAATGGCAGCGAAAATATCGGCAGATTATATATACCCAGCAATGCGGTAAACGCGTTTATCAGCACAAACACTATCAATACACACAAAATTGCCCACAGATAGGAGCGCAGTGATGGTATGGTAAAAAAGCTGCCGATAGCCACCGATGTTAGCATAAAATTAGCCCCTAAATGGTAATAGCTGATACCATCGGGATATACATGGGTAATATTGTTAAAGCAAAGGGCGCTTACAAAACCAATAATAAGCAAGCTGAACGCGATGCGCGAATGAACAAGTAAACCCACGCTTATGAGTATTCCTGTTATTACATTGTTTTGAAACAGGATGGCACTTAGCGAGCGAAAGAACAGATTAAGGTAAAAGGGTAATTTTAGATAAAGATATTCATGAAAACTGCCCAGGTTGCCGGTCCCATTATATAACTCGCCTAAAATGTAGCTGCTTTTAGGTTCAAGACCGGTATGGAACACGCTGTTGGCAGCCAGCAAAACAATCCAGAAACAAAAGATGAACGGCAATGATAAAACCGGTAAACCCGACCTGCCCAATCGCTCAACCAAAACAACACTTACTATAACGGTGAATAAACAGGCCAGTATCAGCCATATATAAAAAACTCCGTTTACATTATAAAAACTGCCGAAAGCTATGCCCAGCAACAAACTGTTAAAGCTGTAAATGCCCGCATTTATGGTTTCGGTACGATACCCGAGCAGGTTGGTAATAACTAATGAAAATGCAACACAACATAAACCACTAATCCCTGCCACCGGGTTAAAAAAGCTTACCAGCAATAAAATAGCACCCAGTACTTTGTTTTGCGAAAAAAACAAAATGGCATAGCTATTTAAAACAGCCTTTATAAATAATTGACTTTTGTTTTTCACTTGGTTATTTTAAATGCCCTGGCAAATGCTCGTTAGTCTGTATATCATCCAGCGTTTCTTTGGCTTTTATCAGGTGTACCTGCTGCTGCTCATCAATAAGCACCACGGCAGGCCGCAGGGTTATAAACTGCATCCACTGGGTCATGTTATAAGCACCTACTTTATGCACCACTACATTATCGCCGGGGTTTAGCAGGGGCAGGTTAATGCTTTCGCGTATCACATCAATATTCATACACAAAGGGCCGTAAACCACCATGTTTTCCATATTAGGGGCAAATTCCTGCGCCGGGCTTATCTGGTGCTCATACCAAAACGAGGTAAACAATACATTCACACCAAAATCAACAATAACTGCCCGTTTACCTTCGCTCAGGCGTTTGTTGGCAATAACAGTGCCCAGCAGGTAACCGGCGTCATCAATTAATACCCGACCACTTTCCAGTATCAGCAAGGGAAGTTCATCATGCGCGAAACCTGCTTTTGTTAGGGTGCCGGTTATCTCCTCGGCAAAATCATCAATAGTAGGTGTAGTATCGGTGCCCGGTAAATAAGAGCCTTTTAATGTATTGGTTGATGGGAAACCGCCGCCCATATCAAGGTAATTAATGATATGGTGCAATTCTGCCTTACAGCGCAAAGCCAGGCTGGCCATTTTTGCTGCCGCTATGCCATACGCGCTTGTAGCCTGTACATACGTACCGATATGGCAATGCAGCCCTACCAACTGTAGTTTGCCCGAGTTGATGACTTTTACTATCGCGGCCCATGCATCACCACTCTCATAATTAAAGCCGAAACGATCCCAGATAGGGAATATCCCGGTATCCATATTCACCCTGATGCCGACACGGGGTTTGTTGGGTTTGCCTTCGGCGAGGGTAATTAGCTGGTTTAATTCTTCCAGGTGATCAATGTGAATGAGTGAATCATTTTCAATAGCCAGTAACAGCTCATCGGCTGTTTTACCCGGGCCGTTGAATATAATTTTATTACCCGGTACGCCATTACCCAAAGCCTTGCGGTATTCAAAGCCTGATACCACCTCGGCCCAACTGCCCTCCTGGTGAAATATGTTGCATACGGCGTTCAGGTAATTGGTTTTATAGCTCCATGCAAATTGCACTTTTGGGTAACGTGTGCTGAATGCCCTGTATGCGGCACGGAAATTACGGCGAATTTGTTTCTCTGACAATACGAACAATGGCGAACCATAAGAAGCGATCAGGCTTTTTACAGGCACATTGTCGATATATTCAAATGGCTTGCCGCCACTGCGGCTGCCAAATTTGTTCATGACACCTGCTGTTAGTTTTTTTATATATGGCCGTTCGTAAACAAGTTTTTGCATGATGATCTTATCTCTTTATAGTTCGCCAAGGGCTGATATTCGCTGAAAATCTGTAATATCAACTACCTGGTCCCATGAATGCCTGATAAATAATTTGCCTGCCTGGTATTCCTCAAAACGACTAAGCTTTTCGCCCAAAGCCATTTTTACCAATGCCAGCGGTTGGTTTTGACCCGCCGCAGCTGTCAGGTAGATCCAGGCCGGGAAACGGGGATTAATCTCTAATATAAACAGCCTATCATCCGCATCGCGCATGATCTCCAGTTCATAACCTCCCCGCCATTTGGTTGCTTTGGCAAATTGATCCGCCAGCGCTATCAGTGCTTCGTCCTCAATAGTTACACCTGCCCAGGCTTTTCCTTTATCAGTAATATACAATTTGCGCATAGGCACAATGCTGATGTTGTTGCCATCGCCATCGCCTAAAGCGGCTATATTTATTTCAGTCCCTTTAATATATTGTTGCGCAATAACCGGGTAACCCCATGTTAGCGCTAACTGGTTAAATGCCTTTATTGCCGCCTCTTTATTATGGGCAATGTAAGCTTCATAAAATTTCCCCTTCACCACTATCGGGAAACCAAGCTCCTCGGTCGCCTTTTGAATATCATCAGTTGAATACAACTTATGATCGGCGGGTATATAAAACCCGTTTTTTTTGCCAAAATCATATAAATTAACTTTATCTCTAATCATCAATTGCTCAATTGATGGCAAAAAGGTACGTATACCTATCTGCTGCAATTGCGGGGCAAGTTTTATAAAATTATGTAACTCAGCATCAAAATTGGGGATGATGAAGTTGAGCTGTTCCTTATCATGTATATAGGTTAAACGTTCAAACAGAGCGGCGGTTCCTTCGGTTGGGTAGGGTATGGTATAGGTTTTATCAACCATATCACGCATGTAAATCCCCGGTTCTAATGATTCATAAGATAACCCTATGATCCTGAGCACCGCGCCCAACCCTTCCTTTAACGCCCGTATTACGGCTACGCCGGGGCCTGGGTTATCATTGGCATTAAGGCCGGTTACCCCAATACAAAGCTGGGAGTAGTTATTTGCTGTCATAAGTTGTGGCTTCCAGCAAATTTGCCTCTTTCAGCTGTACTATCCAATCCTCCCAATCGCGGTCGAGCTGCGTGGCGCTAACTTCGTATTTTTGTAATAGCTGTTGTTTTATCCCGGCCTCCGTTTCACCATTCTTCATGGCCAGCAATATTTCCGAAGCCATTGCATTGCCTGAAAATGAATCGCCTGTAGTCGGGTTAAAAATAAACCCGTTCTCGCTTGTGGCTATGTTCTTTTTCAGTTTCATTTATTTAATATGTGTATTGCAGGCTATAAATGTAATATTTTTACAATTATCACGAAGCCATTAAGTAATCAATCCTTGATGCCAGTACTTCCATATCCATCGGTTTTAAAAACAAGGCATCGCACCTGTATGCCGCCGAAAGGATCTTTTTGCTCCTGTAGGCACTCACCACAATTACAGGAATGTTCTCAAGGCCCTTTTCTTCTTTCAGATCATTACAAACCTGCTCGCAATCATTATTAAGCAATAAATAATCCAGAATGATCAGATCGGGGCGCATAGCCTTTGCTTTATCGCAAATAGCATCCTGGTCGTAAATAGTAAGAATATCAAAGTCGCCGTAATACATAATTTCGTTTACAACTGATAACATCCTGCCGCTATTATCAAGTACCAGTATCCGTTTTTGTTTGCTTATTATCTCCATCTTACAATAGTTTAAATACTTATGTAAAGTTGTTATTATCAGCATTTAAACAAGAAAATGTGTCGCTAAATCAGCATTATCTACCGATGAAACTAAATTGCGCTTATGGTTCCTTTATTTCGACCATGACTGTATAAAATCGGAATAGTTGTTACCTATAGGCAACTCAATTGTTTTCAGCTTTGCCTTATGGTTATGTATGGATTTTATCTTTTTTATAGCCACTGCATAGCTCCTGTGAATGCGTGCAAATTCCGTTTGCGGCAATTTCTCTAACACACCTTTAAGCGACATGAGTGTTAAGACAGGTTTTTCAATATTGCTCAGGTATATTTTTATATAATCCTGCATACTTTCAATATACTCTATCTCTTTCAGTTCAATTTTTATCATCCGGTATTCAGAGTGTACATACAAAGAACCATCCATTTCGCTTTGTCCTGTCGCTTTGTACTTGGCGTAATCAACAGCTTTATTTACCCCGGCCGAAAAACGTTTAAGATCGATGGGTTTCAGCAGGTAATCCAGCGCTTCAAGTTCAAATCCTTCATAGGCAAAAGCTTTATGGGCGGTTGTAAATATTACCATCGGCTTTTCTTTAAGCGAACGCACTAGTTCAATGCCTGTTATATCGGGCATGTCAATATCAATAAAAAGCAGGTCTATCGTATTATTACGTAGGTATTCAGCGGCCGAAATAGCATCCTCAAATGTATGCAGCAGTTTAAGCTGCGGAAAATCCGCAATATGTTTTTTTATCACCTCAAGCGCCAGTGGTTCGTCATCAATGGCTATACATTTCAATTCCATATGTGCTGTGTTTAATACTTAACAATCAATTTCAAGGTTTACAGTGAACAGGTTATCCTTGGCTTTAACGTCCAGTTTATGCCGGTCGGGATATATCAGTTGAAGGCGCTGTTTGGTGTTGGTTATACCTATCCCTTTACGGGTGCTGGGCTTATCTTTATCGAAAATGGTGTTCTGGCAAAAGAGCCTCAACTTACCACCTTCAGCTGTTACCCTAATAATGATAACCGAGGTTTTATGATTGCTGATACCATATTTAAATACATTTTCAATAAAGGTCATTAATACCAGCGGGGCAATCTTTTTATGGCTAAAGTCGCCGGTGCTGGTAAAATCAAGTCGGGTTTTATTGCCTAAGCGCAGTTTTTGCAGGTCGATATAATCATGTATGCAATCAACCTCGCTTTGCAGCGATACGAAATTCTCCGTTACATCATCGGTAACATAGCGCATAATGTTCGATAACTTCATGATACTCTCTGATGTGTGCTCGCTGTTGGTAACCGACAGGGCGTAAATGTTATTGAGCGTATTAAACAAAAAGTGCGGGTTGATCTGCGCTTTCAGGAAGGATAGCTCAGCGTTAGCTTTTTCTGCTTTAGCTTTAACTACAACCTGCTCGGTTAACTGCCATTTTTGTACGGTGCTTACCGCTACACTTAAACCCATTACTACAATAAATATAAATAGCCCAACCATATCGATATTACCGGACTGGTGTATAAATATAACGCGGTTAGATGATTTAAAACGTGGGTCTTCCATGCGTAAATCCTGGTGAGGCAGGGGGCCAAAGGGTAAATTTTTAGGCCCTGAACTATCACCCACGCCTGTAATTGATTGATTATCTGTTGCCATAGATGGAGCTGATGCCTGTGGAGTGGTTAAGCTCTTATTTTTGAGTAGATTATGGCCAAGCAGGTTATCAAAAGGCTGCAAAAAGTACACACAGCCCGATAGTAGCAGTACTATTATACCATAGTAGAAATACTTTTTCCTGAAAACAAGCCTTGGCACCAGGTACCAGGCATTCAGGTAAAACATAAAAATATAGGTTAAACAAAACAGCCAGTAAAATGGCGATAACAATACAAAATAACTGTTATGCGTATTCTCCTGCGTTTTATTCATGAATAGCAGCGGAAAACCCAGAAAGATGAGCCAGCCTGTTGCATGAATAAAAAAAGTGGTGAGCCTGGAGCGCAGCATATTAATGTATGTTTCTCAAAAATAGCCTTTGCATTATATATTATGGCTGTTAATATCAATCATTTTTCACGTCGATTTTGATAAGGGGTATTTTTATTGATACAACATAAATTGAGCACCTGCTATTCACAGGCGCTCAATTATGAAAAACTGATCTTATTATGCCATTGCACTTATCTCAAAAATTAACGGCACAGTGTAAAAGTGATTAATAGTAGACATACAGGCAATCATCTATCGGTGAATGGTGCTTTTGTATAGATGAAGTATTGATGAGAAAGTATTTGGCTTGAATTTTTGTTGTATGATAGCTTGTTTCTTACTAAAACGGGCATAAAAAAATCCCCTATGGCTGATCATAGAGGATTTAAATTGTTTAGTGTTTTTTATTTCTTCAATTCATTAACGGGCGCTTTTGGTATAAGAACATGTTGCAGTTTTTGCGCTACAAAATCTTTAGCTACAGTAAAGCTTGCTGTTTTTTTAATATTTGCTGATGAAGCGCCAACTTTAACCACATAATTACCTGCATCAACTATCCACGAAGCTGTTGCAGTATTATACGATGCCAGGTCATCGGCATTAATGGTAAACGATAGCTGTTGCGATTCGCCCGGGTTAAGCAATTTGGTTTTTACAAATGCCTTTAACTCAATAACAGGCTTATTTAAGGTTTTTGCCGGGGCGCTTATGTATAGCTGGGTAATTTCCTTACCGGCCACTTTACCGCTATTGGTTACCGTAATATGCGCGGTAATTGATTTGCCATTAAAGCTGGCATCGCTTAATGTTAAATTACCGTAATCAAAAATAGTGTATGATAATCCGTAGCCAAATTCATAAGCCGGTTTAATGTTGAATGTGGTGTAATAACGGTAGCCAACATAAATCCCTTCATCATAAGTAACCTGAGCCGGATTCCCCATTAACGGATTGGCTGGTGTTTTACTATCCCTTGGCAACTCCTTACCCGGGAAATTACGTGCCGATGGCACATCGCTATATTTAGCAGGAAATGTAATAGCCAGCTTCCCCGATGGATTAACTTTGCCGCTCAATACATCAGCAATAGCATCGCCTCCTTCAAGGCCGGGTTGCCATGCCAGTAAAATGGCATCGGCCTTATCGCGCCAGCTTTCAACCTCAACTACACCGCCTATATTTAATATCACAATTACCTTTTTTCCTTTGGCATGAAAAGCATTGCTGATCATCATTAAATTTTGTGCCTCAATTGCCGTTAATGTAAAATCATCGGTTACTTTCCGGTCGCCACCTTCGCCCGCGTTACGGCCTATGGTAACAATTGCTACATCTGTGTTTTCAACTTTGTTTTCTAAAAGAGCGCTTGTTAGCGTCATTTCAGCAATCGGTTTCGGTGTAAGAAACGCGATCTTTGGTTTCGGGCGGTTAGCTTTAGCCACAGCAATATATTTTTGATAGGTCGATTGTAGTGATGCGTCAACCGCATAACCTGCATTTGCCAGTCCTTGGTTTAATGATATCACATAAGGCTTATTTACATCGCCGCTACCAGTACCGCCGGCAATAAGATCATAAGAAGTGTTGCCAAAAAGCGATACCTTTTTACCCGAAGAAAGTGGTAACGATGCATCGTTATTCTTAAGCAATACCATGCCTTCAGTTGCTGCCATACGGCTAACCTCTGCATCCTTTTTCAGATCGGGCTTGTCAGAGTATTTGTAGTTATTAAAAGCAGGGGATTTCAATATAATATTAAGTATCCGGGTTACATTTTCATCCAATTGCCGCTCGCTTATCTTGCCATCATTAATAGCCGCTAACATATCTTTAGTTTGCGCCAGGGTGCCGGGCATTATCATATCATTGCCCGCATTTACCTGCGCAACTATGTCTTTCCCACCAAACCAATCTGTCATCACAAAACCTTTAAAGCCCCACTCGTTTCTTAAAACGGTTGTCAGCAGGTCTTTGCTTTCTGATGTGTATGTGCCGTTAATCAGGTTATATGACGACATAACCGTCCATGGTTGTGATTTGCTGAGCGCTATTTCAAAACCTTTCAGATAGATCTCGCGCAACGCTCTTTCGCTAACCTGCGTGTTTAACTGCATACGGTTAAACTCCTGGTTATTGGCAGCAAAATGCTTTAATGATGTACCTACATTATTGCTTTGTATCCCATTAACAAAATTGGCCGCCATGTTACCTGCAATCACAGGGTCTTCAGAGTAGTACTCAAAATTACGCCCGCCCAAGGGGTTACGCTGTATGTTCATACCAGGTGCAAGCAAAATATCAATGCCATATTCATGCACTTCGGTACCAAAGGCAATGCCTACTTTTTTTACCAATGAAGTATCCCAGCTCGATGCCAGTAAGGTAGCTACAGGGAAGCCTGTTGCGTAATAAGTACCGCTGTCGTTCTTCCTTTTTGGGTTGATCCGCACACCTGCAGGCCCGTCAGATAAAACTATCGAAGGAATTCCCAAACGCGGGATAGCATGTGTGCGCCCGGCAGCTCCGGGCACTTTTTCAGGTACTTTTGCATCATCCAAATCCTCCGGCGGTAAAACACCGGCAGGGATGCCGTCGTAATTCATACCCATACCTACTATTAATTTTACCTTTTCTTCGTGGGTCATGGCTGCAACTACATCTTTAACCGGGCTGATACCTAATTGGGGTATTGTAGTTGTTTTATTTGATGAGCATGAAACCATCAGCATTAATAACGCTGCAATTGAAAATTGACTTTTCTTCATAATTGAAATTATTGGGTACCGGTTTATAATTTTATGTAGATGGCAGGTTAATTGGCAAGAATAAGTTTTATTATTGCTTCTTATTGAAGCAATAATAAAGTGTTTAAATGAATATTCCAAATTTTATTATTTGAATGATACATTTGCATAAATGAGCATAGCTGAAAAGATCATATCCCGCAGCAAGGAACTATGGGAAACCTGTATCCCGCATTTATCTGTTGACAATGTGATATTTGGGTTTAAGGATGGCAAATTGAATGTTTTATTGTTAGAGATAACCGAAGACCATAAGTGGATTTTACCGGGCGGTTATGTTAAAAAACAAGAGAATGTTAATGATGCTGTAAAACGCGTTTTAAAAGAGCGTGCCAATGTGGACGATGTGTTTCTGCACCAATTCAGCACATTTGGGGATGTTAACCGCTCGGAGAGCTTTTTTGAGGGTTATCCGGATGATCTTTGGAACAAACAGCGTTTTATATCCACCAGTTATTATGCTTTGGTTGATCATACTAAGGTAATACCGGTTGCTGATGAATTTTCTACCGCGTGTGAATGGAAACTGGTTGATAACCTGCCTGAACTGGTGATGGATCACCGGAGAATTGTTGATAAAGCTTTACAGGCTTTGCAGGAACAATTGAGCTATAAACCTATAGGCTATAATTTATTACCCGAAGAGTTTACTTTAACTGAATTGCAGAGTTTATACGAAGCAATATTAGGCACGCAGCTGAACCGGGGTAACTTCTATCGCCGCATAATGAAGTTTGATATATTGATAAAGCTGCCAAAAACGAGAAAAGGTGGGGCGCATAAGGCACCTGATTTGTACAAGTTTGATGTGGTTAAATACGAGGCATCATTAAATAACTTTAGCTGGTAATATCGTTTTTTATTTGCGGCTGATAGCCCGCGCGGAAAGCATTGATAGTTGACTTTGGCGTTAGTACGGTTACATTTTCTGAAACTGGCAGCGGAATGCCTTTATCATACCCAAAGGGCGTCCAATGATAAATATGCTGCCCGGCCAATAAATAGGGCTCATCTTCAATCCGGATAAACGTACCATCGGGAAGCTCTTTTATATTGGCGTCAAAAGTTATCTTTTTTCCCTTTCGGTCAATTCTTTCACTGTGTATGATGTCATCTATCGCGCGGATGGACGTTTTTTTATCAAAACCATATTCAGGGTTACCTTTTATCCAAAGGGATTTAAAACGGTTATAGGCATCCCGGCGGCATTCAAAACAAGGACGGTGACCGGCAGCAAAAGCAGTTGCCTCATCCATAAAAAACAATTCGGTATAAAGGTTGGGTGCCATTACCTGCCTGCACCGGTCTTTAAATTCAAGCACACAAATAAGCCAGGCTTTAAGTTTAAAAGGCCTCAGTATGTGTTTGCCTGCACCGTGCAGTTGCCCGCGGTTACCCATCCATGTGCCACGTGCGCTGGTGCTGATGATATTTCCAATTGGGTCTACACGATTTTGTAACATATGATGTTTAAAAAACTAAGATTTGAATAGTAATTGATTTTATATTAAACCTGATATTGCGCTAAAAAATAATTTATTGCAATTGTTGCAGATATTACTAATGATCAACATTTTCTTATTGCAATTGTTGCATATATAAACCTATATTTAGTATTATTAATTGGTATAATAAGTATAAATATGTTGGTAATTTATTAGCCAATTTGGTAATGATCGCCAATTAATAATACTGTAATTCAGGTTATTTATAACAAGCGCGGGCAAACATATATAAATTGCTGTTTTTTCGCTCTTTAAATTCTAATTTAGCACCATAAACTGGTATACGAAAACTATACAAATAAAAAAACGTAAAACTCTGAATGCGAGAATCTGATAACTTTTTATTGGTCAACATTAAAATTTATAGAATTGCTTTTTTCTTACTTTTACTATTTCATTTAACAGGTGCGCATGCCCAGGGCTTAATGTTTAATTCAAACGATAGCCTGTTAAACAAGCGCACATCTTATACTGTTTTTAATACTAATGCCCCTTTGTTCCGGGATAATTTATCCATCAACTTTGATCTTTCATTGTGGGATAATAAAAACCTTGGTTATATTTTTAATCTATCGAGTAAAAGTAATTCCTATAGTTTAAGCTACCTGTATTTTAGTGGTGTGGGTTATTTATACTTTAATATTGATAGAAAAAGCAACAAGCTGAAAATAGCTATACCGCAATCCCAATTGCACAAACGCCAGTGGATAAAGGTAAGGGTTGATTTTAACCTGAAAGATGATAAGGCTGATGTTTATGTAGATAATGTAGTGTACCATGCCACGCAGTTAGGTTTGGATGATACTGTTACAGCTAAAATAGTATTTGGTAAAAACCAATATTATACCGAAGTGCCCGATATGGCTATCAAAAACCTGACAGTAGGCAATGATGAAAAGAGTTTTTCATTTCCATTGAGTGAGTCGGCAGGTACGGTTGTTCATAATAGCGATGGCGATGAAACGGGGATAGTTGAAAATCCTGTCTGGCTTATCAATGATTCTTACTATTGGAAACTTGCGTACAAACATTCATTCACACAAGTTGCCGGCCTTAACTTTACGTCAATTGATAATAAGCTTTTCATATTCACCCGCGACTCTATTATTTTTTACGATAGCGAAAACGGCAGTATTGTTGCATCGGCATTTAAAAAGCAATCGCCGGTGCCATTGTTATTAGGCAAAAGTATTTTTAATGCAAGGGAGAATAAGAATTATATATACGAGGTTTATCACGAGCACCCTACTGAACCCAGCGTAGCCTCACTGGATATGAAATCACTTACCTGGAACGCCATAGGTAAAGTTGAATTTAATGGGCAAAGGCATCATCATAATATCTTTTATAACGCACCCCAGGATAGTATATACCTTTTTGGCGGCTATGGCTCTTACAAGTATTATAATAACTTTTTTAAATATAACCCCGGAAACGATAAATGGGAGAAAGTTACTTTTAAAGGAGATACCATAACACCTCGTTTCTTTTCGGCGGTAAGCAATGTAAATAAGAATAATGAAGTGTATTTATTTGGAGGCTATGGTAATGAATCGGGCAACCAGGTAGTAGGGGGTACGCAATATTATGATCTGTATTGTATAAACCTGCAAAACCATACCATAAAAAAATGCTGGGACATTCACCCGGCTAATGACGTTTTTGTACCTGCAAATAACCTGGTACTCTCTGATGACGGCAAATATTTTTATGCGATGTGCTATCCCCATGAGATATTTAAGACCAGTATTAAACTATACAGGTTTTCTATTAAGGATGGCTCGTACCAGGTAGTAAGCGCTGCTATACCGGTTATATCTGAGCGGATAGAAAGCGATATTAACCTATTCCTGAACAGTAAGACCAACCAGTTGCTATGTACCCTGCAGGAGTTTACTGATCCTAATAAATCAACAATAAAAGTATATTCATTGGCCTACCCGCCTGTAAGTAATGCTGGTTACCTGCAAACCGGTAAAATGGAAACCAGGTCTTTTATTAAATTAAAATACATTGGGGCGCTGATTATAATATTGCTTATTGGTGCATTTATATGGCTGTACAAACGGAGAAGGCCGCAACATGTTGCACTTGATATTGCTGAACCGGAAAATGAAGTGCTTGTTGAGGAGAAAATTGAAGAGCAAAAAACAAACTCAGTTTACCTGTTAGGAGAATTTATCGTTTTTGATAAAAAGGGCAGGGATATTACTTACCTGTTCAGCCCTAAAATTAAGCAGCTGTTTATCCTCATCTTATTAAACAGCAAGGAAAACAATGGCATAGGATCTAAAAAAATATCGCAGCTTTTATGGCCTGATAAAGATATCGCCAAAACAAAAAATATAAAAGGCGTAACATTTAACCACCTGCGCAGCGCGATGGGGGATATTGAGGGTATTGAGCTTACTTTTTTAAATGACATATATTTCTTTAATACTAATGACGCTTTCTTCTGTGATTATTACGTGGTAATAGATACCCTAAAGAGGACGCCGGGTACTGAGAAAGAAACATTAATTGCAGATAATTTTGAACTTATTAACCGCGGCTCGTTTTTAAGTGACATTGCTGATGTTTGGCTGGATGATTTTAAGGTTAATTACGAAGAACTGGTAATGAATGAATTGCTGCCCCAGCTTGAGAAATCATATGCCGAAGAAAATTATAAAGTAGTATTAGAAATAAGTAAACTGATATTAAATACCGATCCTTTTAATGATACTGCTTTAAAGTACCAGTTAAAAAGCTACAGGAGATTAAAAGGTATTGATCACAGTAAAAAAATATACGATCAGTTTGTTGCCGAATACAAAAAATCTTTAGGTGTTGATTATCCTATCAGTCTGGATAAGATCTTGCATTAACCGTTTATTAGCAACTGGTTGTTATTACCTGTAACCGGGGCATAAATGCCTGTGGGTTTATTATACCTTGCTTATATTATTCATTCCATAAATTCAATATTTATAAATAGCAAAAGCGCTATTTATAGGTTTCTTTAACCGCCAGATAATATTTTTATCGGCTCACATCAATCCCCCTGGTTATTATTTAATGAGATTAATATGTTTTTTAGCTTATTAACCCATTTATTAACCCATTTTTTAATACTGCGCGGTCTATCATTGTGCTATCAAACCAAGTGAACAACCCTCCGTACCCGGCCGTCCTGGCCTCCGGTAGGTGATCACAAATTTTAACCAATTAACCAATTTATTATGAAGAAAATTTTTACAAGTTGTGGCCGGCTTATTTCCCTTTGCCCGGCAAAACTAAAAGTTATCCGATCTCCGCACCTATCGCTATTGGTGTGTTTGTTACTGCTCCCCGCATTTATATTTGCGCAAAGCACTAACAAAATTCAGGGTACTGTTTCAGACGAAAAAGGCGACACCATGCCCGGCGTAAGTGTGATGATTAAAGGCACCACCTACGGCACCACTACCGATGTTTCCGGAAAATTCACCATCAGTGCCACCAAAGGCACTACACTTGTTTTTACTTTTGTTAGTTACGGCAAAAAAGAAGTTGTTGTAGGCGACCAGCAAACAATAACTGTAAAATTAGCGCCTGCATCTTCCAACCTTGATGAGGTAGTAGTTGTAGGTTACGGTACGCAGAAAAAAGTATCATTAACAAGCGCGGTTACATCCATCAACGCTGCTGAAATTGTTACTACCAAAAATGAGAACGTTGAAAACATGCTTACGGGTAAAGTTGCCGGTTTGCAGGTAGTACAAAACACTGCCGAACCAGGTGATTTCGCCAACAACATTTCCATAAGGGGAATGGGCAACCCGTTGATCGTTGTTGATGGTGTTGAAATGCCGGATTTCAGCGTTACCGGCGGTAATGGCGATAACAGCGTAGGCTCAAGCAATATCTTAACCAGGCTTGATCCAAATGACATCGAGAGCGTATCCGTATTAAAAGATGCTGCCGCCTCTGTTTACGGTGTTAAAGCTGCAAATGGTGTTATTTTAATCACCACTAAAAAAGGCAAGGCAGGTTCATTACAGCTTACATACTCAGGTACATTTGGTTCACAAGTGCCATCAGGTTTACCAAAACCGGTTGACGCTACACAATACATGACGCTTGTTAACCAGCAATCACAACACCAGGCTAATGGCGGCAGGATAATTTACAGTCCTGCGGATTTTGCAGCTTATGCCGATGGCTCAAAACAAAGTACTGACTGGTATGATGCGGTTTTCAAAAAATCGGCCATGCAGGAGCAGCACAATTTAACTGCTACAGGTGGTACTGAAAACACCCAATACCTGTTAAGCGCGGGCTTTACCGATCAGGATGGCCTTTTAACCAGCAACGATCTTGACTATAAACGTTACAATGTACGCTCAAATGTTACCAGTAAAATTGGTAAAAACATAACGGTTAACTTAAACCTGAGCGCCATAATGGATCAAAAGAATTCTCCGGCTGAACCTTTTTGGTACACCACCAGGGAAACATGGCGTGAATTACCTACCGAAACTTTTTACGCTAACAATAACCCGATGTACTTATGGCAGGGTAGCGTTGATGGTGGTAACCCATTAGCTTATGGAAATTCAGATGTCAATGGTTACAGTACCCAAAATAATAAATTCTTCAACGGATCTCTTAGCATTGATTACAAGATTCCGTTTGTTGATGGCCTAACCTTAAAAGGATTATATAGTTTCAATGACCAGATACAGGATAATAAGATGTATCAGCAATCATATAACCTGTATACTTATGATTCATCAACACAAACCTATATTGCGCATCAGAACAATACACCAGGTTCTGTTACCAGGCAGTATTATAATTATCCGCAAAATACAGATCAGCTGTCATTAAACTATGCGCACTCTTTTGGCAAACATAACTTAAGTGCATTATTGCTTTATGAAGGTAATGAGCAAAGCGCCGACAACTTTGAAGATTACAGGCAGCTTGCAATACCTGTAGATCAATTAATTGCAGGTAACAGTGCATTGCAAAACGCAACACAAACTACAAATGGTTTGTCTGACTATGCAACTAACTCCGTTGTAGGCAGGGTTACTTATGATTATGCCGGAAAATACCTGGGCGAATTCAGTTTCAGGAATGATCAGTCATCAAAATTTGCACCGGGCCAAAAATCAGGGTTTTTCCCTTCAGGTTCTGTGGGATGGCGTATTTCTGATGAGGATTTCTGGAAAAATTCATCAGCATTATCATTTATTGATAACTTAAAGTTCCGCGCATCATATGGTGTTTTGGGCGACGATGGTACTTTGTTCTACCAGTTCCTGAGCGGGTATAACTATCCGGCAAATGGCTCAAACAACCAGTTGCCTACAGGTGCGGTATTTGGCAACAACTTTGTAAATGCCGTACAAAGCACAGGTTTGCCAAACCCTAATGTAACCTGGTCAACCTCGCATACTTTTGACGTAGGTGCAGATATCGATTTATGGAAAGGTTTACTAGGCATTACTTTCGATTATTTTATACGCAACAGAACAGGCTTACTGGCAACATCAGTATTACAGGTGCCTGATGTACTTGGTGCTACATTACCGGAGGAAAACATTAACGGCGACAGAACTAAAGGCTTTGACTTTGAAATTAGTCACCATTATCATATTGGTAAATTCTCATACAATATAAAAGGTACTTTCTCATACACCAATACCATGAATACCACATATGCTGAATCTCAGCATGGTAATTCTTATCTTGATTGGTTAAATAATCAAGCCAACAGGAATCAGGGTATACAATGGGGTTATGGCAGTGCCGGCCAATACCAAAACTATGGCCAAATTGTTAACAGCCCTGTTTACGTAAACCGTGGTACCGTGGTAGGTGATTATAATTACCAGGATTGGAACGGCGACGGGCAGATTGATGGTAACGATAATCATCCAATAGCTTATGGCGGTAATCCAAACGGCCTGCCGGCAGTTCCAAAAATAACTTATGGTTTAACATTAGGTGGTTCATATGATGGATTTGACATCAGTATGCTATGGCAGGGAACCGGAATGTATAGTGTTTCTTATATCGAGCAATTAAACATCCCGTTATGGGGCGGTGGCAGCGCGTTAACGCAGTTCATGAATGATTATCACCCTGCTGATCCTAATGCCGATCCATACAACCCGAATACAGTATGGGTACCAGGCCATTTTGCTTATACCGGTACTACTCCAATGACCAACTCAATATTTAACTATCAAAATGCTGCTTACCTGAGGCTTAAAAGCTTAGAGATCGGCTACAACTTACCTAATAAATTTTTATCGCAGATAGGGGTTAAAGGGGTAAGGGTATTTGTGAACGGTTATAACCTGTTCACCATTACCGATGTTAAGTATGTTGACCCTGAACACCCATCAGGTACTTACGGTTACTTGTACCCGCTTGATAAATTGTACAACGTAGGTTTAAATGTTAAATTCTAATTGAAAGAAATCATGAAAAAATATAACTATATATTATTAACCTTATTTGTGTGTTTAACGGCTTGCAGAAAGCTGGATATACCACCAAAAAATATCATTCAGGATCCTGACGTATTTTCAACCCCGGCAGGTATACAAGCCTACATGGCACGCCTTTACAGCGAGTTGCCGATTGAAGATTTCAGGTATTCACCTCAGCGTGGTTTAAACTTCTTCTGGATCATCAGCCCTACACCCGCTACAACAGGCGAGGCACTAAGCCGTGACCAGACAAGCTCTATGCAGGAAAACCTTGGAGGTTGGAATAATGATCTTTGGTCGGGTTCTTACACCACTATTCGTGATTGTGATTACTTTATACAAACATTGCCTAGTTATGCAAGTAACTTTAGTACAGCGCAGGTAAATGCCTGGTTAGGCGAAGCATACTTTGTACGTGGCATGACCTATTTTGCATTAGTAAAACGTATTGGCGGTGTACCCATCGTAAACAAAACGTTAAACTACACAGTAGGTACAAGTACCGATGAGCTGAAAATACCACGATCATCTGAGCAAGCAGTTTGGGATCAGGTAGCCAGCGATTTTGATTTTGCTATCGCGAACTTACCTGCAGCAAATACTGACCAGGCTGATGGCAGCCGTGCAAATAAATACGTTGCCGCTGCATTTGAGTCGAGGGCGATGCTATATGCCGGTACAATTGCCAAATACAATACCACCACTTTATTTGATGGGCAAAAGAATCAGCTTTGCGGTATCCCAGCCAGCGCAGCTAACGGTTATTTTCTGAAAGCTTATACTGCGGCTAAAATGCTTGATGGTGTTTACAGCTTGTATTTAAAATCATGGTCAGCAACTGATAAAACTGCACAGTACCAGAATTTTGTGAACTTGTTCTCTGATGCAAGCAGCAGCGAAAGCATATTTGTAAGGGAATACCAGTATCCAAACTCAGTACATGGTTACGATGCTTACAATGTGCCACGCCAGCTGATAGGGCCAAACGGTTATTCATCCGAAGTAAACCCGACCCTTGATTTTGTGGAGATGTTTGATGGTATCCCTAAAAATTCAAATGGTACCATCCAAAACCTTGACGCAAGCGGCCACTATGCTTTATTTACTAACACAATGGACCTGTTTGCTAATGCCGAGCCAAGGCTGCGTGCTACAGTAATACTTCCGGGAGATGCATTTAAAGGTGAAAATATAGAGATACGCCGTGGTATATATACAGGCCCTTCTGCAGGGGGTATTAGCCCGCTGTTGCCTGCCGGTTCAAGATCACAATATCCGCTTACCAATCTGGTGGTATCGGCTACCTCTACACAAACGGCCTACACCTTACCTGGTGGAACATTAATGAACCCTGCCGGTTTGAGCGGCATTTTTACAGGCGACCAAACCTGCGCAATTTCGGGCTTCTCAGTACGTAAATGGTTAAATCCTAACTTAGCAACATCGCAAGTGTTAGAAAACAACGAGACCCAAACATGGATAGAGATGCGTTACGCTGAGGTTTTATTGAACCGTGCCGAGGCTGCTTTTGAATTGAACAGCGCCGGCCAAAGTGGTGCTACTAATTATACGCAGGATGCCTTTACTATCATCAATGAAATACGTTCAAGGGCGGGTGCAACGTTGTTGACAAGCGCAGGTGCAATGACCATTGATACTGTACGTATTGAAAGAAGAAAAGAGCTGGCATTTGAAAATAAAACTTATTGGGATTTGAAAAGATGGAGAACCTTCTCAAAAGAGCAGAACGGAACCATTTACCGTATCCTGATGCCATTCTATTCAGCACAGGCAGGCAAATATTTCTTTGATGCCCGTACCGATGAGCGTAACGATGTTTACACCTACGACCCAAGATGGTACTATGAGCAAATACCTCAGGGTGCTATATCAAAAAGTCCAAACTTAGTTCAAAACCCAGGTTATTAATATATTAAAGATGAAAAAGCTATTCTATTATACCGCATTCTGTCTGGCAGTAATTGCCGGCAATTCGTGCAGCAAAATTGATAATTACCCCGCGCCATCTGATACCATAAACGGCAGCACAATTGACGAGGGAACAGGAGCAACCGTACAAACAGAAATTGGCGGCGGTGGTACCCGTGTTAAATTGCTGGAAACAAGTTACAGCGCTAATCCTACGCCTGAGTATTTCCAGTCGATGCAGGATGGTACGTTTAACGACGATAAAATATTTGCTGCAACATACAAGGTTTCAGTTGAAGGTCCGTTTGTACCATTGGTGACTACAGATAATACAGGTACAGTTACAGCCGATTCGAGCCAGACCATTAAGTTAACAAGCAAAGCAACGCTTAACTTTAAAGTTCAGCCTTTTTTAAGGGTTGAATGGGTTGGCAAACCGGTGTTCAATGCTGATAGTACAGTTACCGTGCAGGTTAAAATTACCCGTGGTACTAGCAATCCAAACTACCAGCTGGATATTACCGACATTAACCTGTATGTAAGCAATACGCAGTACGATGGTAATAACAATTACGATCCACGCTACTCAAAACTGGTTTCATATAGTGGTTCAACCGGTACTGCGTTATTGGGCCAAACAATAACCATTACCACTATGGGCGGTGCAATGCCGGCGCAGGATGTATACTTCCGTGTTGGCGCGAGGATCAACGCCGGGCTTGATGAGTATAACTACAATGCCCCAATGTCTGCAAAATATCCGTGATCATAATTTTCAAGGAGGGTTAACAGCCCTCCTTTTTTTATAAAATATTAGAAATAACAAACATCTGCATGAAAAAAACTGTCCTTTTTTGTAGTTTACTGGCTATGTCATTTGCCGGTTTCGCACAAAATAATCCTGATACCGGGCGACAAAAAACAGCTTTCCAAACCAGCAGCCCCTGGATACCGCAAATTGATGTACGATCAGACGTAGCGATTGTATACGGCACTAATGACCGCCCTGGCGTAACATTTGAACAGCGCGTACAATCATGGCGCGATAGGGGTTACCAAACCGCTTTTATGACTGGTATTGCATGGGGTACCTACTTTGATTACTTCCTGGGTAAATGGGATGGCAAAAACCACTTGGGGATAGGACAGGTAACCCAAAAGGGCGACACTATTTTTCATGGCAAAAACATGCCTTATGTAGTTCCGGTACAGTCGTTTATTGAGTACATGAAAACCGCTGTGGTAAAAAGGGTGATAGATGCCGGTATAACTACCATATTTTTAGAAGAGCCCGAGTTTTGGGCACGTTCCGGGTATAGCCAGCCGTTTAAGGATGAGTGGCAAAAATATTATGGGTTCCCGTGGCGCCCGCAGGATGCATCCGCAGAGAACACCTATTTATCAAGCAAATTAAAATACCAGCTATTTTATAATGCTATAAAACAAGTTTCAGACTATGCCAAGGCGTACGGCAAAAGCAAGGGCCAGAATGTGAAGGTTTATATAGCTACTCACTCGCTGGTAAACTACTCTTCATGGCAAATTGTGAGTCCGGAAGCTAGTTTAGCATCATTACCCGGTATTGATGGTTACATAGCCCAGGTTTGGACAGGTACTTCGCGTGAGCCTACATACTTTAATGGTGAGCGAAAAGAAAGGGTATTTGAAAATGCTTTTCTTGAATACGGTTCAATGGTATCAATGACCGCACCGACAGGCAGAAAACTGTTCTTTTTGACCGATCCTATCGAAGATTGGCCACGTGATTGGGCCGACTATCGCAAAAATTACGAAGCCACGTTCACGGCTGAAATACTTTATCCCATGATTGATAATTATGAGGTAATGCCATGGCCCGAGCGGATCTATACACGCCCGTACAAAATAGCACACAGCGATTCGAGCGTGTTGATACCTAAGTCTTACTCAACACAAATGCAGATCATGATCAACGTGTTGAACCAGATGCCGCTATCGCCAAACCGTGTAACAGGGGTGAATAATATTGGTGTGTTGATGAGTAATTCATTAATGTTCCAGCGTTTCCCAACACACAATGGCTTTGAAGACCCGCAGTTCTCTAATTTTTACGGACAAACGCTACCGCTGTTAAAACGTGGTATCCCGGTGCAAACTGTACATATGGAAAACCTTGCCTATGCACAAACGCTGCAAAATATAAAGGTTTTGGTAATGAGTTATTCAAACATGAAACCAACCAACCCCGAGGTACATAAATATATTGCCGATTGGGTTAAAAAAGGCGGCGTACTGATCTATTGCGGCCGTGATAATGATCCATACCAAAGTGTAATGGAATGGTGGGATACGAAAGGAAATAAGTTTACGGCACCATCACAGCACTTGTTTAAATTATTAAATGTTGATACTGCTGCAAATAACAAAGGCTATAAAGTTGGTAAAGGCATGGTTTACATTGTAAGGCAAAATCCTAAAGAGTTTGTGCTGCAGCCAAATAGTGATGCTAATTACACCAACCTGGTAAAGCAAGCCTATGAAAAGGATGCCCACGCTGGTAAAATAACTTATAAAAACAGCTTATACCTTGAACGTGGTCCGTATGATATCATCTCGGTAATGGATGAAAATGATGACAGCAAACCATATACCGTAAAAGGCCCGGTTATTGATCTTTTCGATCCGCAGTTATCAGTGTTGAGCGAGAAAGTTGTAAACCCGGGTGAACAATCTTTATTGTATGATCTTAGTCGCGTTGCTGATAAAAACAAGCCGCAGGTGCTGGCATCGGCATCAAGAATTTATAATGAGCAGGTACAATCTGGCAGCTATTCATTCGTGGCAAAGAGTCCTAAAAATACGGTGAATAGTGTACGTGTGCTGCTGCCATCGCAACCAAAAGAAACTGTAGTTACCGATAGTAGCGGTAATACAATAAGCGATGTAAAAACATCGTGGGATAAAAGTACAAATACATTATACATGGGCTTTGATAATAGCCCCGATGGTGTAAAGGTGAATTTGAAATGGTAATTTTTTTAACAATTGGTTTAGCAGTAGCTTTACTTCCCGTACATACAAAATATGTACGGGAGTTTGCTGCTTTTGGGCCTGCGGTTATCCGCTCTCCAATGCCGCTTTATCACAATAAAATAACATAATACATACGGGTGCTTCCCCGAAAATAAACTCTTGATGAAAAAAACACTTCTAACGGCATTAGCCTTTTTACCCTTCATTACACTGGCACAGGTTAAAGATGCAAACCTGGTTGATTACATTAACCCGCTGATGGGAACGGCATCAAAGCCCATCATGTCAAACGGAAATACTTACCCCGCAGTAGCCGTACCCTGGGGCATGAACTTCTGGACGCCGCAAACCGGTAAAATGGGCGACGGCTGGCAGTATACCTACGATGCTGATAAGATCCGCGGGTTTAAGCAAACCCATCAACCTTCGCCATGGATGAATGATTATGGCATGTTCTCTATTTTTCCTGAATCAGGCGCGTTAAAGCTTGATGAAAATGATCGCGCAAGCTGGTTCTCGCACAAGGCTGAAACTGCTAAGCCATATTACTACAGCGTTTACCTGGCCGATTATGATATCACTACCGAAATTACCCCAACAGAACGCGCGGCTAACTTCAGACTTACTTTCCCTAAAAGTGATAGCTCACACATTATTATCGATGCTTTCGACAAAGGATCGTATGTAAAGATCATCCCTGGCAAGCAGGAAATAATTGGTTACAGTACCAAAAACAGCGGTGCGGTGCCTGAAAACTTTAAGGACTATTTTGTTATTTATATCGATAAACCTTTTGAGCAAACATCGGTATGGGAAAGCCTGAAAGAAAATAAAGGCACGTTAGAATATAAAGGCGACCACGCGAGCGCGGTTGTCAGCTTTAAAACTAATAAGGGTGAGCAGGTGCACCTGCGTGTAGCTTCATCATTCATCAGCATTGAGCAAGCGGAATTGAATTTAAAACGCGAGCTGGGTAACGACAGCTTTGATGCTACCGAACAAAAAGCTAAAGCCGTTTGGAACAAAACACTGAACCATGTGAATGTTGAAGGCGGCACCATCGACCAAACCCGTACATTTTACTCATGCCTGTACCGCATGCTTTTCTTCCCGAACAGGATGTACGAAGTAGATGCAAAAGGGCAGACGGTGCATTACAGTCCGTTCAATGGCAAAGTGATGCCGGGCTATTTGTTTGCGGGTACTGGTTTCTGGGATACCTTCAGGGCCTTATATCCATTCCTAAACCTGGTTTATCCATCTATAAATAAAGAGATGCAGGAAGGCTTGGTGAACGATTACAAAGAAGGTGGCTGGCTGCCGGAATGGTCGAGCCCGGGTTATGCTGATTGTATGGTGGGGAATAACTCCGCCTCGGTAGTTGCCGAAGCTTATTTAAAAGGCGCGCGTGGTTATGATATTGAAACTTTGTTCGAGGCATTAAAGCATGGCGCCAACAATACGGGCCCTAATGCTACAGGCCGCAGGGGAGTTGAGTATTATAACAAACTGGGTTATGTACCTTACAACGTTAAGATAAACGAGAATGCAGCCCGTACTTTAGAATATGCGTATGATGATTTTGCAATTTATAGTTTAGGCAAGGCGTTAGGCAAACCGGAGTCCGAGATCGGTATCTATAAAAAACGCAGTATGAACTATAAAAACTTGTTCGACCCTGAAACAGGTTTAATGCGTGGTAAAAATGAGGATGGTTCATTTGAAAAGCCATTCAATCCATTTAAATGGGGCGATGCCTTTACTGAGGGTAACAGTTGGCATTATACCTGGGGCGTTTTCCAGGATATACAAGGTTTGATGGGCCTGATGGGTGGAAGAGAAAAATTTGTGGCAAAGCTTGATTCTGTATTTTCATTGCCGCCGATTTTTGATGACAGTTATTATGGCACTACTATACATGAGATCCGTGAAATGCAGATTGCAGGTATGGGCCAGTACGCGCATGGTAACCAGCCAATACAGCACATGATATACCTGTACGGCTATGCAGGCGAGCCATGGAAAACCCAATACTGGGCACGCGAAACCATGAACCGTATGTATAGGGCAACGCCCGATGGCTATTGCGGAGATGAGGATAACGGGCAAACATCAGCCTGGTACGTGTTTTCAGCAATAGGTTTTTACCCGGTATGCCCGGTTAGTACGCAATATGTACTGGGTGCGCCATTGTTTAAAAAAATAACCGTAAACCTGGAGAACGGCAAGAAAATAATTGTTAACGCACCAAAAAACAGTGCCGACAACAAGTATGTTAACACTATGAACTATAATGGTAAACCATACGATTTGAACTGGGTTGGCCATTCATCATTATTACAAGGTGCGGTTATTGATCTGGATATGGCCCCGCAACCTAATAAAACCCGCGGCATAAAAGCTGACGATGTGCCGTATTCGCTATCTAATGAAAAATAAGCTTTTATATTCAGGGTTTCAACTAAGGATTAGATGCCTTTTTTAATGCCTTATATATTTGAGCACCAAAACACCCCGGTTTTAATTAATTGGGGTGTTTTTGAACAATTAAACTACAACAACGTTATTATAAACCCGTTATAAATTACAGGAATATCTTATGAATAAATTTAGTCTGCTATTACTATTCGTGTTTACAGGCAGTGTTTTTGCGCAGGAGCGCAAAGCGCCTGCTTACCCGCTAATCACACACAATACTTATTTCAGTATTTGGTCGAACACCGATAGTTTGAATGAGTCAACCACTCATCATTGGACGGGTAAAAATCAATCATTGCTTGGTTTTATTAAGGTTGATGATAAAGTTTACCGCTTTATGGGTAAAGAGGCAGAGGGTTATAAAACCATATTGCCTGCGGCAGATGAAGCTAACTACCCGGTAAAATATACCGAAACCGAGCCTAAAGGCGACTGGAAATCGGCCCAATATAATGATGCAGACTGGAAAGGCGGCCTGGCACCAATAGGTACCGACGACTTTGACAAAACTAAATGGACAACCCATGATATTTGGGTTAGGCGCACATTTACAGTAGCAGATGCCAGCATGATCAATAAGCTGATCTTAAAGCTGTCGCACGATGATGATATCGATGTATACCTGAATGGGGAGAAAGTATATCAAAAAGTAGGCGTTACTAATGATTATGGTATGGTACCCATTGCCAATACTTTAAAAAATGGCGAGAATATATTAGCCGTACACGTGGTTAATACAGGTGGCGGTTCAAGGGTTGATGTTGGTTTGGTTGACCAGATCAAACAAAAACTACGCAGGATAGAAGTGGCTAAACAAACCAGTGTTGATTTAAATGCCACCCAAACCATATACAAATTTGAGTGCGGTAATGCCGATTTGCAATTAACCTTCACTTCACCTTTATTGCTGAATGACCTGGCGCTTTTATCAAGGCCGGTATCATATATCTCGTACAAAGTAAAATCGAACGATGGCAAGCCGCATAACATTAAAGTATTTTTCAGTGCCTCGGCCGACTTAGCCCGTGATAAACCGTCACAACCGGTTACTGCTGAAAAAATAGTATCAGCCAGCTTATCCATGTTAAAAGTAGGTACTGATGAGCAGCCTATCCTTAAAAAGAACGGCGATGATGTACGTATTGATTGGGGGTACCTGTATGTGGCGGCTCCTAAAGCTACCAACGCGCTACAATACACCGGCAGCAGTGCGGATGCGGTTGGTTCTTTCGTCAACAATGTAAGTATAACCACGGCTAAACAGGGTACGGATATCGTTCTAAATACGGTGATCCCATTTGGCAATGTCGGCAATACAGCCGTTGAGAAGTTTATTGAGTTGGGTTATGATGATATTACGCCTATCCAGTATTTCCATAGCGACTTAAAGCCATGGTGGCAAAATGCCCAGCAGAAAACCATTGTACAGGTACTGGAAAAATCAGCTGCAGAATATCCGTCGGTAATAAAAAAATGCGAGACATTTAACACAGCTATGTATAAGGATGCTGTACATGCAGGTGGCGATAAATATGCAAAACTATGCGTATTGGCTTACCGCCAGAGTATTGCCGCGCATGATTTGGTAAAAAGTCCGCAGGGGCAAATCCTTTGGTTATCAAAAGAGAATTTTAGCGGTGGCTTTATTAATACAGTTGATGTTACCTATCCATCGGCTCCATTATACCTGATCTACAATCCCAAACTAATGGAAGGTATGCTGAACGGGATCTTCTATTTCAGCGAGAGTGGCAAGTTTAACAGGGATTATGCAGCACACGATCTGGGTGAATATCCTTTAGCCAATGGCCAGCTTTATGGCGAAGGCATGCCTGTAGAAGAATCGGGCAATATGATCATCCTTGTGGCTGCTATTGCAAAGGCCGAAGGTAATGCAGAATATGCCCGCCCTCACTGGAAAACATTGAGCCGCTGGGTTAACTATTTGGTTAATGAAGGCTTCGACCCTAAAAATCAATTATGTACCGATGATTTTGCAGGCCATTTGGCACGTAATGCCAACTTATCGGTAAAAGCAATTGTGGGTATTGCCTGCTACGCGCAACTGGCAGATCAGCTGGGCGAAAAACAAATTGCTGCAAAATACCGCGAGATTGCCAAAGGCATGGTTGGCAAATGGATCCAGTTGTCTGCAGATGGCGATCACTCGACCTTAACATTTGAAAACCCAGGCAGCTGGAGCCAGAAATACAATATGGTTTGGGATAAAGTTTTGGGCCTTCACTTGTTCCCTCAAGAGGTTTATGATAAGGAGATAAAGTTCTATCTAACTAAACAAAATGCTTTCGGTTTACCGTTGGATAGCCGCAAAACCTACACAAAATCCGACTGGATAATGTGGACAGCTACTTTAACCAGCAACCGTGCTGATTTTGAAGCATTAACAGATCCTATATATAAATACGCGATTGAAACCCCAACCCGTGTACCGCTTGGCGACTGGCACGAAACTACTGATGGAAAGCAGGTAGGTTTCCAGGCAAGGAGCGTAGTAGGCGGATATTTTATGAAGATATTATACGAGAAAATGACTACTAAGAAATAGGGGTATTTTTAAGAAGTCATCACTGGGCCTGGAGAAATATTTCTCCGGGCTTTTTTATTTATAAACGATTGTTAAATTGTTGGTTTATAGGCTTGTAAATTTAAATATTAGTTATTAGCTTTAATTTAATCTTTATCGCTATGAAAAAAATATTACTTAGCTTGAGATACTTTCAAAAGATTTTCAGGGCAGCACCCGGTTAATTCTTTTATATTAATTAAACAGCCTGAAAGCCTTTTCAAATTAAACTACTTATAAAATATATCTTAGGTTATCCTGTCTATCCTGGTAACTAACTCTGTTGCCAATCTAAAACTTCTAAACCGGTAATGTCATCTCCGGTAAAATCCCTGGCTTTAAACGTTGTTAACTGTATAGTCATACTGTTTTAGTAATAATTTATTCATTATCATAAAAAAAGTATCATGCCTATATCATCACAATTTTGCAGGAAGATCCTGTTGTTATGGCCCACGTTGCTGTTATGCAGCAGTTGTTACACTACCAGGGTGGCCACCCTGGCGCAACCCGGCTCAGAGATGCAGGGGCAAACAGTTAACTCATTTTTTTGGGGGATCATCCAAAGTCCCAAGCGGGTAAATACGCCTGTATGCGACTCTTTAGGCTCGAACGGACTGGCCGAAGTAACGGTGAAAAATAATTTCGGGTATTCGCTGATCACCGTAGTTACACTTGGCATCTGGAGCCCCACCCGCATCGAGTGGAAATGTGGTAAGCCATGTCAAAAAGTTGGGAAACTATAACCTTTAAGCCATGAAAACAATCAAAACCGGAGATACTACCTGGGAAAACAGGCACGAAACCTTTGTTGAAAATATTAAGGACCTTTATGAGCTGGGTAACGAGGATAACCTTGATGCCTTAGATGGTTACAATGATACTACTACCGGGTTGCAGGCCCTGATAGCGGACGCTATTGCCACACAAACGCCTTTGCGCGCATTAGGTTCGGGGTGGTCGTGGACACAGATAGCCACCGTAAACGGCGGCGTTATGATGGACACTAAACCTTTGAATACTGTATTTGATATTTCGGCGGCGAGTGTATCAGCAGCCTATACCGGGAGCCCACAGTACCTGCTTTTTGCACAAAGCGGCAACGGTATTTGGGAGCTGGGCGAGCATTTACGGGCACGAAACCTTTCTCTAAAAACTTCAGGGGCAAGCAATGGGCAAACTATTGCGGGCGCTATTGGTACTGGGGCACATGGCTCGGCGTTTGATTTTGGGGCCGTACAGGATTTTGTGGTTGGCCTGCACCTTATAGTTGGCCCTAACCGGCATATCTGGTTAGAGAGAGCTTCGGCACCTGTGGTATCAGCAGCTTTTATTCAGAACCTGCAAACAGAGCTGGTTCAGGATGACGATCTGTTTAATGCCGTGTTAGTGAGTTTCGGCAGTTTTGGTATAGTACACGGGGTAATGGTGGAGACTGAGGACCTGTTCCTGTTGGAGACTTATATGGATCGCATGCCTTATGACGATTCATTAAAAACCATAATGCAGACCCTCGATTTTAGTAATGCCAACCTACCTTGCGGAACGGAAAGGCCTTACCACTTTTCGGTATTGCTTAACCCGTACGATATGGCTAACGGAGCATATGTAACTACCATGTATAAGCGCCCATATCAGCCAAATTATACGCCACCGGTTGATAATGCGGCAGGAATTGGTCCGGGAGATGATGCTGCCTGTTTTATGGGTACGTTGACTGAAGTAGTACCTGCGTTGATCCCAACTTTGGTTAATAAAGTGTTAGGAGCGAGTTTAACCCTGTTTAATAAACAGTTTGGCACGCTGGGCGAAATATTTAATAACACCACCCTACGTGGCAAGCTTTTGAGCGCTGCTGTGGGTATGCCCATCGCGTACTCAACCCAGGTGGCAGACCTTATGCTGAGCATTAATAATACCATTGGGCCTTTTACCGGTATCTTTTCATTTAGGTTTGTTAAGGGAACCAGTGCCACTATGGGATTTACGCGCTTTGGGCAAACCTGTGTAATGGAACTGGATGCGCCTTATTCTGATACCACCTATAACTATTATACGCAGGTTTGGCAGCAGCTGGAAAACGCGCAGATCCCCTTCACTTTTCATTGGGGAAAGGTAAACGAGGTTACACCAACCCGCATAGCAAATATGTATGGGCCGGCGGCTACAGATTGGATAGCGGCCCGCAACAAATTGCTGGATGCTGATACGATAAAGATATTCACTAATCCAATTTTGCAACAATGGGGGCTGGATACCGTATTGCCATAACAACAGGAGTTGGAATAATGCTGTTCAATTCTCAGCCATTAACCTGACCGGGCCCATTAAACCGGAAGGTATCAGCGGAGAATCTTTGGTAAAATAGTTCCAGGTAGTAAAGCAATACCTGCCTTGTGACGGACGAGGTTCTTTTTTCAGGAACCATTCAGGAAACTCCTTTAAATATTTACCACTGTTATATAAATACTGGCTCGGCAACCATTTGCAATCGTCAGGTTCCTGTTCATCGCCAATAAGGCGGTTAGCCCAAACATTGATTACTTCAACAACCAGGGTATTGCCGGATTTTTTAAGCAGGCCGGTAGGTATTTTTACACTCCACGGTGCCGTCCAAATCACGCCCATATCCTTACCGTTAATGGTAACACGGGCTATGTGTTTTACTTTACCCAGATCTAAATACAAAGGTTTTTTGTTGTTAACTGCCTCGGCTGCATCAAAATTGATGGTGTAAACAGCCGTACCGCTGAAATATTTAATGCCATTATCTGCGTTCGTGGTCCAGTCAGTTAAAGAATCAAGAGTTACAGGTTTTTCCGGTCCGCCCCAGCGATGATCGAACTGTACCTGCCATGCGCCTTTTATAACAGCTAATTGCGTTTGTGAAGGGAAGTCTGTCTTTTTTGTCGATACATGTGCCGCTACCGGTCGTCTGAAGACCACAAAGAAGCTCTGCGCGTCATCAAAGTTCAAAGAGATAGCGGTAAATTTTCCATCATCCTTAAATTGCTGCAGGTCACGTATCGATCCGGTTACCGCGTCCCATAACTCGGGCTGCATGCCGGTTACTTTAAAGGTGCATGTAGCCGAGCCAGCATGATGCGAAAGATTGGCGACAAAATACAGGTTGGTATTTCCCTGTATACGGTTAATATTCCGAAGGTTAATGCTATCCTTTACATTGCTTACAAACATATTGGTATCGGTAGCCACAAATTTGCCCCACTGTAATAATGCCTGGCAGCGTGTCCAGTATTTTACAGTGGCGGCGGCCGGTTTCCACCAGGTTTGGGTACGATCGAAGTGTGTGCCCCATTGGCCCATCGCCTCGCCAGGCTGGTAGCGGTCATCCCATGGCTGTTGTGTAAAGCGATGGATAATGATCCGGTTTACACCTACGCAAAAGGCGGCATCGCCAATGGGTTTTAACCATGCGGGGTACTCATCCCATTTGCTGTAAGCAGGCTGCCCGGTAAATGCCTCAGCCTGGATCAGGTTTTGCCCTGTTTTTCTAATGGCAGCCAATGTAGGCACCAATTCATAAGGCGAGTATGCGCCCTTATCAGTCCAAAACTCCACCATGGTACGGTGAACCTGCGGCACCACATCATCGGGCCGCCACGGGCCGCCATAGGGCTCGCTTGCGAACCTTAAATTAGCTTCCTTTAGTTTTTTTGATATGGTGGCGAAGTAGACATCCCGGTACAGGTCGCGCACAGTATTATCAAAATCAAGCCCGAATTTTATGGAATCAAGTTTACTGCCCACCCGCCTGTTAGCAAGCGTGAGCAGGAATGGTGTAATATCGTAACCTTTGCGCTTCAAAAATTCTTGTTTCATATTCGGCGTCCAGGTAACGTCGTCAATTTCATAGCTGTCGAAATACACATCGGTCATTACAGTTCCGGCTAAATTACCCAGGTGCTTTTTTATCTCACTGATCATGTGATCCATATGAAAGCTCACCGCTTTTTCATTCATCTTATCACATTCTAAACCTGTGGCCTGTGGTTGTGCAGGTTGTATAAGCGCCCCGGTAGTGGTATGCCCAAAACGATAGATCATCCAGTTGCCGGCTGGCGCATCCCATCTTAGGCGGCCATTAAGGTCCATTTTGTTGGATATATCTAAAACACTATCCTTACTTATAGCACCTTTTGCGGGTACTGCCAATACAGATATATCACGATAGTATGAGCTTCTTTCAGGGATCTCCGGATTCTCTACCAACCCGGTATGCGGATTATACACCGGGAAACGCATATTAGCACGCGGGTTAACCGATGGTCTTAGTAATTGTACGCTTATGTGGGTGTTGCCTTTTACAACTTTAGTGCTCCAGCATAATTCCTGCATGGAGAGCTCCGGAGTGATCCATGGTCCGCCGGATGCTTCATAGCCGGGGCAGTTGAACAGGCCCAGGGTCATGTTCAGTCGTTTGGCTTCTTCGGTTGCATAGCGCACCAGTTTCCACCAGGGTTCTGTCCAGCCAATAATATCAGGGGTAGGCGATTTTTTTATCACAGCGCTCCAGGGCATGGTAACATCAGCCAGGGTCGACATGGTGGCGCTGTTGAAACCCTCTGCTTTTAATGCTTCCAAATCTTTGGTAATGCCCTGCTGACTCACATTCGATCCCATCCACATCCACAAAACGCCGGGTTTGGCATCTTCGGGCGGGTTGTTAAAAACGTACTCGGGATCATCTTTTGGTATAGCCGGGATCTGTTTTTTGCGGGTTTGGGACAGGGCATTGGTTGCAATCAGTATAAAAAGAAGAATAGGGGTGATCTTACTATTGTTTAACTGCATAATGAAAGGAAGTATCGCAAGTGATAATGCTAATATATTCTTTTACAGGATGATATTTTGTACGTTACAATAATTAATTTGCGTTTTTATTGCCACTGATATGAAAAGAACTGCCTCAACTATCGTATTGCTATTATTATGGATATTCGGTTTCGCGCAAGCATCCAAACACGACCTGCAATTTGATACCCTGGCCAAACGATGGGACGAAGCAATACCTTTAGGTAATGGCACCATTGGCGCGCTGGTATGGCAAAAAGAAGGACATTTAAGGTTCTCGTTAGATAGGGCCGACCTTTGGGATATGCGCCCGATGAAAGGCCTGCATCGTAAGGAGTTCAATTACCAGTGGGTGATTGCCCAGGTAAAGAAAAAGGATTACGCACCCGTACAAAAATATTTTGACGACCCGTATGATAATGAGCCTGCGCCATCAAAAATACCGGGTGGTGCATTGGAGTTTGATACGAAGGATTGGGGCACTGTAAAATCGGTACACTTATCTATCTCCAACGCGGAGTGCGAGGTGAAATGGGCCAATGGCGTTGTTTTAAAAACGTTTGTACACGCTACAAGCCCGGTTGGCTGGTTTAGGTTTGAAAATATACATACCAACCTCGTCCCGCAATTGATAGCTCCAAAATATCAGGGTGTAGTTAAAGTATCAGGTGACCCGGTTGGCGGCGATGATCTTTCACGATTAGGCTATGCGCAGGGCAGTATAGTACAAAATGGTAATAGCATTACCTATAAACAAAATGGCTGGGGTGGTTTTGTATACCAGGTCAACGTAAAATGGAAGCGTGTAAATGCTACTACTATTGAAGGCGTTTGGACTATCTCTTCACAATATCCTAATAAAAAGTTAAATCCTGTTGCGCCTGTTGTTTCAAATCAGGCTTTAAACAGGGGCTATGCAGTTGATTATAACACGCATGCTATATGGTGGACAAACTTTTGGAGCAAATCGGCCATTCATGTGCCTGATCAGGTAATTGAAAAGCAATGGTATATGGAGCAATATAAATTTGGTTCAGCCAGCAGGCGGGGTGCGCCGCCAATTTCATTACAAGCGGTGTGGACAGCAGATAATGGTCGCATACCACCCTGGAAAGGCGATTTTCACCACGACCTAAATACCCAATTAAGTTACTGGCCAAGCTACAGTGCAAACCATTTGGAGGAAGGTTTAGCTTATCTCGACCACCTGGATGCTAACAAAGCCAATTACGAACGCTATACCAAACAGTATTTTGGTGTTGATGGCCTGGCCGTACCGGGTGTAACCACATTGGACGGTACCGAAATGGGTGGATGGATCCAATACTCATTATCGCCAACGGTAACCTGCTGGCTGGGGCAGCATTATTATTTGCAATGGCGGTATAGTATGGATAGAGTATTCCTGAAACAGCGGGCCTACCCATGGATAAGTAGCTCTGCCAAATTTATTGAGGCTATTACAGTGCTTGATGAGAACGGCCACCGTAAGCTGCCGATCAGTTCGAGCCCGGAGATAAATGATAACGATATAACGGCGTGGTTCGCACAGAATACCAATTACGATCTGGCGCTCATGAAATTCACTTTTAAAGCCGCTGCCGAATTAGCCGGAGAGCTGAAATTAAAAAGCGACTCTTTGCATTGGGCTAAGATCTATCAGCAGTTCGGTGATTTTGCCTTGACCGCTAATGATGAGATGATGTTTGCCCCGTCGATGGCCTATAACCAATCGCACCGGCATTTTTCAAACATGATGGCTATACATCCACTCGGACTGATAAAATGGGAGGATGGCCCTAAAGCGCAATCGATCATAAAAAACTCTATTCATTTATTGGATAGCGTTGGCCCGGCGTATTGGTGTGGCTATTCGTACTCATGGCTGGCCAATATGAAGGCGAGGGCAAAAGATGGTGAAGGTGCGGCAAAGGACCTGACTATTTTTGCAAAGGCGTTTTGCTCTATCAATAGTTTTCATTTAAATGGGGATCAAACTAAATCGGGTTACTCAAGATATGTATACAGGCCTTTTACCCTTGAAGGTAATTTTGCCTTTGCTGCCGGTTTGCAGGAGATGCTGATACAGAGCTATGCTGGTTTTATTGAAATAATGCCCGCTGTACCTGCCGAATGGAAAGATATATCATTTGAAGATCTGCGTACGGAAGGCGCGTTTTTAGTAAGTGCTAAGAAAACCGACGGGCAGGTTGCCGAAGTGAAAATAGTATCAGAAAAAGGCGGGAATACCAAACTGAAACTGCCATTTAAAACATGGGCGGTAACATATCAAAAAGGGTTAAAAGTAACCAATAGCGGCAATGGATTTTTAAGCCTGAGCTGTGAGCCGGGAGCGGTGCTTGTTATAAAAAATGGATACGAATAAGATCAGGAAGCTACTATTAAACCATCCTGAGCCTTAGCCAATATGCGCTCGAATTTTTTTTCGCAATTGATGTATTTGTTAAGCAGGTCGAACTGATTTTTGGCTCTTATTAGATTATGATCGGGGTATTTAATACCGTAATAGATGTCGTTATTCAGGTAATCGGTTAAAAAACGGATGGCCTGCATATACATCATCAGTTTGCCCGAAAAAATGAAATTTTGTTTTTCAGTTTCAGTAAGAATTTTACCCATTTCAGCTATATAGCCTTTGCATATAGCATCAAAAATATCTTCCCTGATCTGAATTTTCGAAAAATCTTTTTCCTCTTCGGTCACAGGTGAAAGATAGGTCCTCATCATATCGCCCACATCGCTAAAAAAGTAGCCGGGCATTACGGTATCCAGGTCAATTACGCACAGGCCGTTATGCTTATCATCAAACAAGATGTTATTGATCTTGGTATCGTGATGGATAACTCTTACCGGGATTTGGTTGTTGCCTATCAGCTGGTTGTAGTTCTGTAAAATATTATAGTGGTTATAAACTTCTTTTACTTCTTTAGCCGCCTCCTGTAACCTGCTTTCCTGCGCATTTTGGCAAGCAGTTTTAAAGTGATCGAACCTTAGTTTCAGGTTATGGAAGTCGGTTAGGGTATAGTTGAGTGCACTGGCATCAAAGTCTTTCAACATGCAGGTGAATTTGCCAAACTGCTTTGCTGCTTCAAACGCTTCTTTTTTATTGCTTATAAAATCAGTAGTGGTTGATCCCTTTACAAACGGGAAAAGCCTGTAATATTCGCCCTTATCTGTTTTAACCAGGTAATCACCTGTAGCGGATGGTAAAGGTGCTACAAAATTATAATCGGGATAAGTGTTTTTAAAATAGGCCTGCAGCAAGTTTAAATTACTGGCTATCTGATCGGGTGCTTTAAAAACATTGACATTGATCCTTTGCAGAATATAATCCTGACCGTTGCCCGATACTTTTAACGTGTAGTTTATTAGCCCCGAACCAAAGGGATGAACTGTGTATTGTGAAGGTTTTAGTCCAAAGGCAACCAGTATTTTATTAAGCATATGTATATGTGATTAACCAAACATACTAAAACATAGCAACCGTATTTATAAAGCTGTTACGCAAACGTTTGTGTCATTTTTCAAAGCTTTTGAAACAACGCTTCGCACTAAAAACGATGTAGCATATAATGGATTTATTTGGAGTAAACTGGCTGGATTTTTTCTTTGAGAACCAGGCAAAAACCGACGAAGTTTAAATCTCTGCAAACGTTTGCGTTGAAGGATTAAGATTATGTAAAGGAGTTTATCATTAAATTCATAAAAACTTTAAATAAGCAATGGAATTGGCCATAGAAAGTGTAAGCGTACCGCAAAGTAAAAAAGTAACCCTCGGTTACCTTTTTTATACTTTCCTGAAAATAGGGGCAGTGAGCTTTGGCGGTTATATGGCATTAGTTTCATTGGTGCAGAAAATAATGGTTGATAAGGATGAAACCTTAGATAACGAAGTAATAATTGACAGCATAACAGTAGCAAGCCTTATCCCGGGCCCGTTAGCGGTAAATATTGTGGCCTATATTGGCTATCACCTTAAAGGGAAAACAGGCGCATTTTTAAGTATGTTGGGTGTATTGCTGCCAGCCTGTACATTAATGCTGCTATTAGCATGGTTATATTTCTCCTATGCCTACAAGTTTGAGTGGGCCAATATTATGCATTATGTGGTAGCGGTAGTAAGTGCTATTATATTATCAACAGGGTTTAATCTGTATAAAAAGGAGATCGGCAAAAATTATAAGAAGACTTTGCTATGCCTGCTTACCATTATAGCAATGACCTTAACAAATAGCTACGTTATTACCATCGGCTTTATTTTTTTAGGAGCGATAGCAGGCGTAATTATCGAGGGTAATAATTTAACGCTTAACAGTTTTAAGAGAGAAGGTTCATTTAAGTTTAACTTGGTTTATAGCAGTGTTATCGGTTTGTTTGTGATAAATGAGGGGTTGTTTATAAGCGGGATATATAAGTTCTTTAATAGCCCTTTATTAAAAATAACAATGGTTTTCTCGGGGATCAGCCTTTCATTGTTTGGCGGTGGTTATGTAATGATCCCTATAATGCAATCGCTTTTTGTAAATGATTTGCACTGGCTTACCCGGCAGGAATTTATTGATGCCATTGCGTTTAGTCAGGCTACGCCGGGGCCGATTTTGGTGAGCGCGACGTTTATCGGTTATAAACTGGCGGGAATAATAGGAGCTGTTATAGCCACCGCTGCCATGTTTGCGCCATCGGCTATTTTAATGATCATTGTAAGTACCCTTTTCAAGAAAACTAAGGATCATTCACTGGTTAAGGATATGATAGCGGGGGTGAAAGTGGTTGTAATAGGCTTGATAATAGCCTCTGGTGTCAGGATTTTATATCAGCAGCCATTCTCATTGGGCATAGCCTTGGTTGCCGTAGCGGCTTTAATATTAAGCTTTAAATACAAAGTAAGCCCGGTTTATTTAATTATAGGATCAATAGCAATAGGTATCATCACAAAATTATTAATATGAGTAATTCTGCACAGCCATTAGGTATTCAAATGATCGGCACACAGCGTTCCGGTTCAAATTTATTAAGGGTGATGCTTGACCAGTCGAGCGAGATCGTATCGCCGCACCCTGCGCACGTATTGGTTACGTTTGTGCCTTTGCTTGATCTTTATGGCGATCTGGATGCCGAAACCTATAAGATATTGATAAATGATGTGGTGGATTATGTAGAAGTTAACCCCGTGCCCTGGGATGGTATTACTATTGATCGCGACTGGATATTTGAGAACTCAAATGTTTATAGCCTGTTTGAAATAAGCCGGTTGATTTATGAGCAGGCTGCTATCAGCAAAAATGCAAAGTACTGGTGCTGCAAAAGTATGGCCAATGTACATTATGCTGATGAACTGGAAAATCACAGCCCTAACCTTAAATACATTTACCTGTACAGGGATGGCAGGGATGTAGCCGTTTCATTTAAAAAAGCCATAGTGGGTGAAAAGCATATTTACCATTTGGCCCGCCAGTGGAAGTACGACCAAGATGCCTGTATTGAACTGGCTGGTCGTATTGAAGACGACCGCTTTTTTGCCTTGAATTATGAAACGCTGATCGCTCAGCCCGAAACAGTGATCAGGAAGCTATGCAGCTTTTTGGATATTGCTTATAATGATAACATGCTGAGCTTTTATAACTCACATGAATCGAAAGCTACGGCAGCGGCAGGCGAAATGTGGCAGAATTTGGAAAAACCGATCATGAGTAACAATACCGGTAAATTCCATAAAGAATTGACTCCTGAAGAAATAGAGATTTTTGAACTGGTAAACCAGGATGTTTTAAAAGAACTGGATTATCCATTATTCACCCCATTAACCAATACCCAACTACTTTCGGAAGATGCTATTGAACAGTATGGTATCGATAACAAAATACTGAAAAAGGAGATTCTGGCAAAAGCCCGTAAATCCGACCTGGAACACAGGGAGCCGCAGTTAGTGATCTTACGAAAAATAAAAGCAAGGGCTACTGAGCTTGTCACACAGGCAAGTGCAGGCCAGTTATAATCTATCAAATTAATTTATATCCATGATGAAATACAAACGCCTGCACAAGCTATTGCTGTTATGTGCAGGTTTTCTGCCTTTGGCATCTGCCGCCCAAACTAAATCCGCTTATAATGAATTACAGGTGTTCGATCCCACATTCTTTACCCATAATGGTAATGAATTCCGCAGCGCGAACGGGTCGCCCGGGCCAAAATATTGGCAAAATGCGGCCAGCTATGTTATTAAGGCGGAGCTGAATGAAAAAGATACATCGATAAAAGCTTCGGTTAGTATTAAATATACCAATAACAGCCCCGATACGCTTAATTATTTATGGCTGCAGGTTGATCAGAATTTGTTTAAGGCTGATTCGCGCGGAACAGCCGCCACCAAAATCTCCGGTGATCGCTATGCTGTAGGTACTTATACAAAAGGATACGAAATAGGGGCGGTTACTATCACCTATCAGGGTAAAACCTATAAGGCCGAAACGGTGATCAGCGATACCCGCATGCAGGTGCGCTTACCCTTCCATGTAAAACCAAATGGCGATCAGATCAGCGTAAAAATAGATTACTCCTTCTTTATCCCCGAACATGGCGCCGACCGTATGGGCAGACTGAATACCAAAAACGGAACTATTTACCAACTAGCACAATGGTACCCACGCATGTGTGTTTATGATGATGTGGAAGGTTGGAACACCTTGCCTTATATGGGCGAAGGTGAGTTTTATTGTGAATACGGCGATTATGACTATACTGTCACCGTACCATCTGATATGATCGTAGCCGGATCGGGCGATCTGCAAAACCCGCAGGAGGTTTTAACCGCCACACAAATTGCACGTTTGGCAAAAGCGATGAAGAGCGATAGCACAGTTAACATCATCAGCGCGAATGAAATTGGTAAAGCTGCCATCAGGCCTAAGCATGATGGCACATTAACCTGGCATTTTAAGATGAAAAACACCCGTGATGTATCATGGGCAGTATCGAGGGCATTTATATGGGATGCCGCGCACGTGAATCTGGCATCGGGCAATGGCGGATTGGCAATGGCCGTTTACCCGGTTGAGAGCGTGGGTAAAAACAAGTATAACCGAGCCGCGCAGTATTTAAAACATAGTATTGAGTTCTATTCGAAAACCTATTTTGAATATCCGTGGCATTCGGCTTATGTAGTTGCGGGTGTGGCCTTGGGTATGGAGTATCCGGGTATTGTGTTCTGTAGCTACAGCATCCATGATGACGATCTGTGGCGCGATATTACACATGAGATGGGCCACAACTGGTTCCCGATGATAGTTGGCAGTAACGAAAGGCGCTATATGTGGATGGATGAGGGTATGAATACCTTTATCAATGGCTATTCATCAGCATCATTTAATCATGGTGAATATAATGATACCTCAAGCGCAGCTGTGAAAACCACAAAAGGATTGATAAAAGAACACGATCCGTTAATGACAGCGCCCGAAGTTTCAAACGAAGGCGGCATGTACTATTATAAAACGGCCTTAGCGTTAAATATTTTGCGCAACCAGGTTTTAGGTGCCGATAGGTTTGATTATGCCTTTAGAATATATATCAAACGCTGGGCCTACAAACATCCGCAGCCTGATGATTTTTTCCGCACCATGAATGATGCCGCTGGCGATAACCTGAACTGGTTCTGGAAAGAATGGTTCTTTACTAACTGGACGTTAGACCAGGCTGTGACAGATGTTAAGTATGTTGATGGCGACGCGAAGAATGGTTCACTGATCACTATTGAAAACCTTGGCGAAATGGCCCTGCCTGTACATATAAAAGTAACGCAGACAGATGGAAATACACAAATTGTAGAGTTGCCTGTTGAAGTTTGGCAACGGGGTGCTAAGTGGGTATTTAAATGTAACTCAACCGGCAAAATTGCCGCCGTAATTATCGATCCTGATCGTAAGCTGCCGGATACAGACCGCAGCAATAATGTATACAGAATGGCTCAATAAAGAGCTCATTTAAAGGGTTTTTCCAGTTTAATTCTCCTGATCCGTTGTAAGCAATTACACCGGATCTTTTTGTTTAAAAAGGCTTCGATATGAAACCATTTTTACATTAGAATTATATTTTTTTTGAAAGATTACTAAATAATAGAATATTTCTGACAATTAATTCTAAAATAACGCACAATCAGAGCCTGAAAATGCAATTTTTCACATTCTCAATTAGTGCAATATGAACTAAATGTTAGCAAAACAAACGTTTGCGTAGCTTAAAATTCTGTTAAACAAACGTTTGCGTAATCATAGGGCTCCCTTTGCCTTGCTTTTGCTGTGCTTTACAGCTAATTTCCATTATTCGAAAATCAAAAAAAGCACTAATTAAAACTAACTGACAAACTAACATTAAAACTAAAATGTATGATTAAAATTTACACTCAACTTGGATTAGATTTTAAGGGATCGATCTTTCCAATTAAGTGCATGCCGAAAGGAGCGTTCTTCAGAAAGATCTGCTGCTACCTGCTCTTACTTTTACCAACGGTGGCAAGTGCACAAAAAATAATAACAGGTAATGTAAAGGATAGCAAAGGCATAGCAATAATTGCCGCAACAGTATCCGAAAAAGGCGCGGCAAACTCAACCGCTACCGATATGAATGGTAAGTTTAAAATCACCCTGAAAAGCAATGTGGGTGTCTTAGTTATCTCCTCAGTAGGGTATAAAACACAGGAAGTGCCGGTTGGCAGCAAAAGCGACATAGCAGTTGTTCTGCAGGATGATATGAACCAGCTGAATGAGGTAGTGGTTGTTGGTTACGGTTCAGTTAAAAAATCAGACGTTACAGGTTCAGTAAGTACTATTAAAAGCAGCGAGCTTACCTTAGGCGGTACAGTTTCAAACGTAGGCCAGGCTATACAGGGTAAAGCTGCCGGTGTAACCGTTCAGCAAACAAGTTTTGCACCGGGCGCGGGTATACAGATCACGGTACGTGGTGGTAACTCCATTAATGCCAGTAATGAGCCTTTATATGTAATAGATGGTTTTATTTCTGATTATGGCAACAAGATCAACCCTAATGACATTGCCGACATCGAAATATTAAAGGATGCTTCGGCAACAGCCATATACGGTTCACGTGGTGCTAACGGTGTTATATTGATCACTACAAAGAAAGGAACTGCAGGACAAGTATCTATTGATGCCGATGTATCCAATGGCTGGCAGTATAATACCTATAAGCCGAAATTATTAACCGGCCAGCAGTACACCGATATTCAAAATGCGACAGCTATTGAAGACGGCAAATCACCGGTATATGGCGCTGATTTTAAACCGGCTAATACCAATTGGCTGCAAGCTGCCACACAAACTGCGCATGTTAATAACAGGGGAGTTAGTATAAGCAGTAATACTAAAGATTCCAAACTTTACGCGTCAGTAAATTATCTCGACCAGGATGGTGTATTATTAAATACTGGTTTCCAGCAGTATTCAGCCAGGATAGGCGCCGAAAAAACATTAAATGATAATATAAAATTGGGAGCTAACTTTTACGGTGCAAGCTCAACTTCCACGCTGCAATCATATTCGGGCGATATTACTGCGCCTATATTTGGTTTATTGGTTGCACCGCCTAACGTGCCAATTTATAAGGCCGATGGCACATATAATATATTTTATAACCCGCAAACAGGTGGCAATGGTAACCCGATATACACCTTGCTTTCAGTAACAAATAACCAACAAAATAAGTTAGGCAACGGTAACATATACCTCGATTATAATATATTAAAAAACCTTACTTATCACATAAGTGCGGGTGCCGAGTATAACCAAACTATTGCAGGTACGTATTCGCCTAATACCAGCGCGCTTGGTCTTAACGGCCCGGGTTTAGCTAACGATCAGTGGTACTCCACTTTCAGGTGGTTGGTTGAAAACTATTTTACTTATAAATTCAATATTAATAAAGCAAACGCCTTTACCGTGTTATTAGGTAACTCTAATCAAAAGGATGTTGACCAGGGCGTAACAGCCGGTTCGCAAGGCTATTCAACTAACATTTTCCAGTTTTATAACCTAACAGCAGGCTCAGTAGCAACTACTCCAGCCAGCTACAGAACACAAACAACCGGTACCGATTATTTTACAAGGATTAATTATGCCTATAATGATAAGCTGTTAGCAACCTTTACTTTAAGAGATGATGGTTCATCAAGATTTGGCGCCAATTATAGGCACGGTATTTTCCCATCAGGTGCTATAGCATATAAACTTGAAGATGAAGATTTTATTAAAGATCTGCATACATTTTCCGATCTGAAAGTGAGAGTGGGTTATGGTGTAACAGGAAACGACCGTATTTCTGATCCTAACGCCTATTTAAGCAAGTATAGCTCATGGAATACCGTACTTGCCCCGGGTGGCGCGCTACAGGTTGGTATTGAACCTGCTTCGTTACCTAACCCCAATTTAAGGTGGGAAAGTACAGCCCAGTTTGATGCAGGCCTTGATATGGGTTTCTTGGGTGGCCGTATAAATGCTACCATTGATGTTTACAATAAAAAAACTTCTAACTTATTGATAAATGTACCTGTTGGACAGTGGTGGGGCTTTAATACTGAGCTGATAAACGCTGGCTCTATGCAGAACCGGGGGATTGAATTAGCAGTAAACACAACTAATATTAAATCTGGTGGGTTTTCATGGACCTCAAGTTTTAACGCTTCTTACAACAAACAAAAAGTTTTGTCATTTGCCCCAGGTGTTAGTTCAATACCCAGTTCTACTGCTAATCCAAGCGGAACAGTGTCTGGCCAGCAGTTTACAAATTTAGTAGTAGGTGGTGAACTAGGCGAAATTTATGGTTACAAATATATAGGTGTGCTTAAAACCGGTCAAACATATGCACCGGAGCCAAAGGCAAAACCAGGCGACCCGTTATATGCTGACGTTAACGGAGACGGCATTATAAGCCCAACTGACAGAACTAACTTAGGTAATACTAACCCACATTACACAGCAGCTTTAGGTAATAACTTTAATTATAAAGGTTTCTCTTTAGGCATCTTCTTCCAGGGCGCATTTGCTTATGACCTGTATAACATGAATGAATTGGTACTGGAATCAACAACAGGCGCAGCCGCGTTAAACAGGTTTGTGCCGGGTGTAAACGAAAATACCAATATACCGCGGGAAGGTTATTTTTTAAGCCAGCAGAATGGCGGCGGTTATATTAACTCGAAATTTGTTGAGAACGCATCTTATGTTCGTTTAAAATCAGCTTCGTTTAGCTATACTGTTCCATCGTCTGTGTTTGAAAAAACACCGATCATCAGGGGGCTTACCGTATATGCCGAAGGACAAAATCTTTTAACCTTTACAAGTTACAAGGGAACTGACCCTGAAGAAAACGTTCACACGGGGCAGGCCATTAATTCACAGGGTGGCTATTCAGGTAGTAATTATTCCGGTGGTTTGGATTTTGGCGGTTTCCCTGCATTCCGTACTTATATCATTGGTATAAAACTTTCTGTTCATTAATAAATAATAAAGTATCTATCTATAACGGATCGACATAAATTTAAAAGAAATGAAAAAATATATTTTATTACTCATCCCGGTGATCATATTGCAATTCTCCTGCAATAAGAACCTCGACCCTAAGGTGTCAAGCAGTCTCACCAGTGTGAATGCTTTTCTCACTGAATCTGACGCTATTGCAGCGGTAAACGCTATCTATGCCCGTTTGAAAGGGCCATCAGTAGGTGATAATTATGATTATTGGACCGTTAGGCACTTCGCTTTAACCGACCTCCCAACTGATATTGGTCATTGCAGCTATGGCGGCGACCCGGGTCAGCTTTCATTATCTACCTGGAACTCGGCAAACGGTTTGCTCGCCGAAGACTGGAGGCAGATATATAAGCTGATATCAAATGCCAATAGCGCCATTTATAATATTACGCCAATGACAACCATTTCGGATGTTCAAAAAGCACAGTTTTTAGCTGAAGCAAAATTTTTGCGCGCTGTGGCTTACATGGACCTTACTGATGCCTGGGGCCCTGTAATTTTACAAACAGAAAAGGACCTGGCTAACCCTAATTACTTAAGTCAGCCTCAACCTACATCGGTTGCTGATATCGAGACATTATTAATATCAGATTTAACAAGCGCTGCTGCTGTACTACCGGTTAATTATGTTAATAACCCAATTTACAGTACTAATGATGTTGGCCGTGCTACCAGAGGTGCAGCCATGACATTATTGATGAGGCTATATCTGCGCCAGCATCAATGGCAAAAAGCAGCTGATGCGGCACAAACTGTAATAAGCTCAGGCACATATTCATTATATCCATCGTACCAGGGCTTGTTTTTAGAGGCTAATAAATGGTGTTCTGAAAATATATTCTCGGTATTAAGTGATGCTAACGTAAACGGAACTGAATTAATGAATCACTTTGGTCCGTTGGTACATCCGGTTATAACAAACAGATGGCAGTACTATGCGGCAAGCTGGCCTTTTTATCACAGTTTTGCCGATAATGATGACCGTAAAAAAGAATTCTTCCCTAAATACAACGGAACTGATGGCCTGGTACACGAAGAAGCGCCAACCTTAGGCGCTACGCCACCTGCCGGCGTATTGTATATGCCTGATGTTGCTACTTCAAAATACGCCGATTCAACAGGTTCAATAAACAATTACTATGATGGGCACAGTGTTGACATTTTACGTTATGCTGATGTGTTAATGAGCAGGGCAGAAGCTTTGAACGAATTAAACGGCCCTACTTCTGAAGCTATAGGATTAATAAACCAGGTTAGACAACGTTCGCACGCTACACCGCTTGTTTTAAGTAACTATACACAAACATCGTTAAGGTTAGCAATTTTGCAGGAACGTGGATGGGAGTTCTTCTATGAAGGAAAAAGAAGGGCCGATCTGTTACGTATGGGCCAGTATGATGTGATTGTAAATGCCTATCTTAAAGCTATAGGGCAAACAAATACAATAAGTTTACCTAAAGATGAATACTTTTCTTATCCGCTTAACCAGGTTCAGATCGATCCGAACCTGAGCAATGCAGGAAGAGAACAATAAAACAGGATTATACCTGTAATATCAAGAATATATTATGCTATAAAACGCATAATATATTCTTGATTATTTTTTAGCTATGTGCGTAAATTGCCAAATGAAGAAAAAAGTTTTTGGATATATAATCCCGCTATTCCTCGCCATTGTTTTTTCGGGATGCTTTAACAGCGGTGGAAATATTATAAAGGAAATACATATTGGTTTACACAACAACAATCAGTTAAGGATTCAGATAGACGTGTTAACTAATGAACCGGTTGATGCCTATGTTGAATATTGGGCAGCGAACGATAGTACCAATACTATGCGGTCTGACACAATAAAAGATGCTACGCAGCACTCACTTGTACTTTGTAATATCATCCCAAAAACAGATTATGCCTATCATATTGTCACCCTTGATAAAGGGGCTAAAAAAGTAAGTAAAACTTACACATTTAAATCACACGATCTGCCGCTATGGTTGCAGGAACAATTTAAAGCCATTAACACTTATCCTAAATTAGTACCACAGCAATTTAAGGATGGCTTAATACTGCTCAATAAGAATTATTCGCCCGGCACTGCTTTTTTGGTTGATTATAAAGGGCAGCTCAGGTGGTACCATACCGTAGATGGCATGGCTTACAAAGTTGTACACTACACAAAAGATAAAACCGTACTTGCCCTTTTGGGCACAAATGATGACCCCACCAGCTACGGCAGGCAAATACTGGAAGTTAATTTACAGGGCGATACCGTTCTAAACCTGAAAAAAGGCCAGGGTGATTTTACCCAGCTTATTCACCACGAAATTTTAAAGAACGATAAGGGCCAGTTAGTGACACTTACCGTTGACAAGAAAATAATGGACCTGAGCTCTGTCGGCGGCAGCAAACAGGATACCGTTAACAGCGATGGCATTATTGTATTGGACAGCCACGCTAAAAAGATCTGGAAATGGAGCGTGTTTGATGCACTCGATCCGCTTAAAGACCCTAACATCGTCAAAACAAAAAAGGACTGGACGCACGCCAACAGCCTGAATTATGATACCGATGGCAATTATCTCATCTCGTTCTTCAATACAGGGCAGATCTGGAAGGTCGATTCCAAAACCGGTAAGGTGATATGGAAATTTGGTAAAGGCGGCACAGTAGCTATGCCAGCCGAGTGTGATTTTAGCCAGGCACATGCGGTACATATTAACCAGGATGGCAACCTGCTATTTTTTGATAACGGTGTTAAAAAACAACAGTCGGGCGTATTCGCCATGAAACTGAATGAACCAAAACAGACATCAACTATAGATTTTCATATACAATTACCAAAAGAAGTATTCAACGGCCGCATGGGCAGCGCCTACATGATAAATGATACCAGTTTACTGGTATGCTGTTCAAAGCGCCACATACTTGTTTTAACTGATAAAAAAGGCGTATTACTATGGACGATGGAATTGGCTATGCCAAGCTATCGGGCCGAGTTTGTAAAAGCAGATCAGCTCGCGCCATATTTAAAACCTTAAAAAGAAATTTAATACCCGGTTTCAACCAAAAAATATAAGTACTACTAAATTATTCTTATGAAAAAAGTATTGTTCGCTCTTACTCTTCTTTTATCGGGTATGGGCGCTTATTCACAAAGTATCCCTTACACCAATTGCGAAAAATGCTGGCTGCCGGATACTTTAGGTAACCACAGGGTTGTGTTAACATTTAACGGCTCCGGTAAAGTAGCAAAAGTTATTATCCCATGGAGAAGAAGAGATAATGATCCGGAGAACAAGCGCATCATTATTCAGGATGGCGCAACATCACAAAAAATAACCAACGTAAAAACCGGCAACATTAATCGCGAAACCGGCGAGATCTATTTTGAGCCAACATCAGGCAAAGGCACTTACTATGTATACTATCTGCCATCAAAAAATGAAGGCCGTTCTAACTATCCAAAAGGAGTTTATTTAAAACCTGAAGTAACAGCCACTGCAGATTGGCTGAGTGCTTTAAGTTCAGCAACAAACATTCCATCGGCTGATGTAAAGGAGTTTCAATCCATTGATGCTTTCAATACATTTTACCCGATGGAAGTTATCGCCACAAAAGCCGAAACAGACCAGCTGTTGAGCAAACATACAGGTGATGATTTCCTGATTTTCCCGGAGGATAGGATCTATTCTATTCGCATGACGGATGACCTGCCAAAACGCTGGATAGAACATGGCCCGCAATACCATTATACCGGCGAAGCAGCGCGTAATGAGAACTTCGCGTTTCAGTTGGGTTTATATGCCTTGAAGGACCTGCAAAGTGTGAAAGTGAGTTTTACCAGTCTTACCGCTGCTGGCGGTAAAATTATTGCCGCTAATAAACTGTTTTGTATCAACAACGATGGGGTAAGCTATAGCGGCGTACCTTTCAGTAAAACAGTGGATATTACAAAAGGGAAAATACAAGCATTATGGTGCGGGATTGATGTGCCCGAAGATGCTGCGCCTGCAACTTATACCGGTAAAGCCATCATCAGCGTAAATGGAAAAACAGCAAAGGAAGTTACCATATCCCTTAAAGTTGGCGATCAGCTGTTAAAAGATGGTGGCGTAAACGAGCCATGGAAAATGACCCGCCTACGTTGGTTAAACTCAACCATGGCGCAGGATAATACCGTAATTGCACCCTACACGCCATTGGTGGTAAAAGGGAATGAGGTCAGTTTATTGGGCAGAAAGGTAACCGTTAATAAAGACGGTTTCCCAAGCCAGATCCAAACCTTTTATACCCCGGAAATGACGGAGTATTCAAAAACGCCAAATAACCTGTTAACCGAGGCTATTCATTTCCATTTTGTTAAACCTGATGGTAAAAGCATGGTGCTGAAAAGCAAAGGCCTGCAATTCACCAAAACCGAACCGGGTACTGTACAGTGGACAGCCATCAGCAGCAACGATACCCTGAAAATGGAAGTAACTGCATCGCTGGAGTTTGATGGATTTATTGCGTACACCGTAAAAGTTGAGGCTTTGCAGGATGCCGATCTGAAAGATATCGACATGCACATCCCTTTTAAAAAGGATGTGGCTAAATACCTGATGGGCCTGGGCCAAAAAGGTGGCTACCGCCCGGATAACTTTGAGTGGAAATGGGATGTGGCGCACAAGAACCAGGATGGCGCATGGATAGGCACAGTAAATGCCGGTTTACAATATTCGTTGCGTGACGAGAAATATGTAAGGCCATTGAATACCAATTTCTATCTGCAAAAACCATTGTTGTTGCCAACCTCATGGGGTAATGATAACAAGGGTGGTATAACCGTAGCCGAAAAAGGCGACGCCATTTTAGCCAATAACTACAGCGGCGAAAGGCAGATGAAAAAAGGTGATGTACTGTATTATAACTTCAACTTGCTGATCACACCATTCCATACTATTAATACCGATTTTCAGTGGGCCAACAGGTTCTATCACGCGTACAAACCTATTGATACTATTAAAGCGGCTGGTGCAACCATTATCAACATACACCATGCTACCGCGATCAATCCGTTCATCAACTATCCGTTCATCGCCTGGAAAAAGATGCAGGCTTATATTGATAGCGCGCATGATGCTGGTCTAAAAGTGAAGATCTATAATACTATCCGCGAGTTATCCGATCATGCTTATGAAACTTTCGCTATGCGCAGTTTAGGTCATGAGATATACTCGCCGGGTAAAGGCGGAGGTTTTAGCTGGTTACAGGAACATTTGGGCAACGATTATATTGCTGCCTGGTTTGTGCCTGAGCTAAAGGATGCCGCCATCATTAACAGCGGCCAGAACCGCTGGCATAACTACTATGTAGAGGGCATGAACTGGCTTACCCAAAATGTAGGCATTGATGGTATTTATCTGGATGATGTGGCCTTTGACCGTGTTACCATGAAGCGTGTTAAACGTGTGCTGACAAAGGATGGTCACCCGGGGATTATCGATCTGCACTCAGCTAATCAATATGATAAGGCCGATGGTTTTAACAATAGCGCCAACTTATACATGGAGCATTTTCCGTACCTAAATCGCCTTTGGTTTGGCGAATACTTTGATTATGAGCATAACACGCCTGATTTCTTCCTCACCGAAGTGAGCGGCATCCCATTTGGTTTAATGGGTGAAATGCTGCAAGGCGGTGGCAATGCCTGGAGAGGTATGGTATTTGGTATGACTAACCGCTTACCTTGGAGCGATGGCGCCGACCCTCGCCCGATATGGAAAGTGTGGGATAGCTTTGGCATGAAAGGCACAAAAATGATCGGTTACTGGGTAGATACTAACCCGGTTAAAACTGGTAACGACAAAGTACTGGCAACCGTTTATAAAAAGAACGGTGCCGTACTGGTTTCGATAGCAAGCTGGGCTGATGCGGATACTACTATCCAGTTAAAGATCGATTGGAAACAACTAGGTATCGATCCTGCTAAGGCAACTATAACCGCGCCTGATATCGCGAAGTTCCAGCAGGGAAGAACATTTAAACTGGATGAAAAAATCCCTGTGCAACAAGCTAAAGGCTGGTTACTGATCATTAAATAATAATATTAATAAGAGAGATTTTTCTGTATGAGAAATAAATGGCTGATAGCGTTGGGGATGTGCATTGCTGCTGTAAATGTTTACGCGCAGGGCGATGCCACGTTTAAGGAATCGAGTAAAACATTCACTACATATCCGTTTTCTGATCCCAATCCCATACCCGCGTACACCAATATCTACCCTTATTTCCGTTACGATGGCTTTACTGATAAACCGGTTCAAAAGGAATGGAAAATAGTAGAACTGGAGAACGATTATATCAAGCTGATGATATTGCCTGAAATAGGGGGCAAGATCTGGTCGGCTGTTGAAAAATCCACCGGGAAATCTTTTATTTATTATAACCACGCGGTTAAGTTCAGGGATATAGCCATGCGCGGCCCGTGGACGAGCGGTGGCATTGAGCCCAACTATGGCATCATCGGCCATACGCCAAATTCTGTTACCCCGGTTGATTACATCACCCGCAAAAATGAGGATGGCAGCGTAAGCTGTATCATCAGCGTATTGGACCTGCTTACCAGTACTTACTGGACAATGGAGATCAACCTGCCGAAGGACAAGGCTTATTTCACTACCAAATCGTTCTGGTATAATTCAAATACCATTGAAGAGCCTTATTACCACTGGATGAATACCGGGATAAAGGTAAAAGGCAACCTGCAATATATTTTCCCCGGTACGCATTTCCTGGGTCACCAGGGTGAGCATGGCGATTGGCCGATAAATAAACAGAATGGCAAAGATGTTTCTTTGTATGAGAACAACAACTTTGGTGGCTATAAATCATACCATGTATTCGGTAAATACACTGATTTTTTTGGCGCTTACTGGCACGATGATAATTTCGGTATGGCACGTTATGCAGGGCACGAGGACAAGGCCGGGAAGAAGATCTGGATCTGGGGGTTATCACAGCAGGGCATGATCTGGGAAAAATTGCTGACCGATACTGATGGGCAATATTCAGAAATTCAATCGGGCAGATTGTTTAACCAAACGGCTGATAAAAGTACTTTCACCCCATTCAAACACAAAAGCTTCGTACCTGATGCCGCCGATACCTGGACAGAATACTGGTACCCGGTGCTAAAAACCAAGGGCTTTGTGGTAGCCAACCAATACGGCGCGCTGAATGTAAAATATGAGAATGGCTGGTTGAAATTATATGTAAATCCTGTTCAAAAGTTAACCGATACGCTTCAGGTTAAAGATGGCAGCAAGATCGTCTATACAAAAACAGTTGCCCTAACGCCACTTAAAACGTTTGCCGATTCGGTTAAAATTAATGTAAATGCAGACAATTTGCTGGTAACATTAGGCGGCAATAAATTGGTGTATGATTCAAAACCGGATGCGGGCAATATCAGCAGGCCATTGGATTCACCAAAAGATTTTAATTGGGATTCTGCGTATGGCTTGTATATTCAGGGGGCTGAGTTTATTGATGAGAAGATGTACCCATCGGCAGAAATAAAATTGCAGGCAGCTTTACAGAAGGATCCAAATTATTTGCCGGCCCTGGTTAAAATGGCAGAGTTGCAATACCACAACATGCGTTATGCAGATGCTTTGCAGCTCACCAAAAAAGCATTGAGCATTGATACTTATGATGCTGCTGCCAATTACTATTACGGCGTTATAAACGCACAATTGGGAAATACTATTGATGCGAAGGATGGCTTTGATATAGCAGGCCTGTCAATGGATTATCGCAGCTCGGCTTACAATGGCCTGAGCAGTTTGCACATCAAAGAAAAGAACTGGGATAAGGCCTTAGAATTTGCCTCAAAAGCGCTTAGTTTTAATAAGTATGATATTACTGCTTTAGAAGCAGAGGCTATAGCTTATCGTAATAAAGATGAAAAAGATAATGCAGCTAAAGTGCTGGATACCATTTTATCTTTTGATCCGCTTAATCACTTCGCGCAGTTTGAAAAGTACCTGTTGCAGCCATCAAAAGAAAGTGAAACGGCGTTTACTTCCATGATCCGTGATGAACAGCCTATCGAAACTTACCTGCAATTAACTACTGATTATTATAAAATGGGTTGTTATGATGAAAGTGAAAAGGTGTTGCAGCTATCGCCTGAAAATGCACTGGTTGATTACTGGCTCGCATTTTTGGAGAACAAGGCAGGCCGATCATATACAGCTTATTTGGATAAAGCCAACAGTGCATCACCAGCATTTGTATTCCCATACCGCTCGGCTGATGAAGAAGTATTGCTTTGGGGTATGCAAAAAGGAAATAACTGGCAGCCTAAATATTACCTGGCTTTATTGTATAAAGACAGGAACCGCATAGCCGATAGTAAAAAGCTGTTCGCAGCTTCTGGCAACGAACCGCAATTCGCGCCATTTTATGCCGCCCGTGCCGCAATTGTTATGGGTGCAACAGATGTAACCGACCTGCAAAAGGCAGTGAGCTTAAACAAAGGCGAATGGCGTTACAGTAAATTACTGACTGAATATTATATCGATCACGATCAGCCTGTAAATGCGTTGGCTACTATCGAGCCATTTTACAAGGGCCACAGTGATAATTATATCATGGGCATGTTGTACGCGAAAGCATTGTTATTGAATAAGCGTTATAAGGCATGTGCCGATCTGTTATCAAAAATTGATATCCTGCCGTTTGAAGGGGCGACCATTGGTCGTGAGTTATACCGTGAAGCGGAGCTGATGCAGGCCATTGGCGAGATGAAGGAGAAAAGATTTGCATCAGCTTTAACCTTTGTAAACGATGCCAAAAAATGGCCGCTGAATTTAGGCGTAGGTAAACCTTACCAGGATAATTTGGACGAACGATTGGAAGACTGGATGCTTTACCTGTGCTATCAGCAGTCGGGCAAAAGCAAAGAGGCTAATGAAAGTCTGCAGGCTATCATTAAGTTTCAGCCCATGATCGAAAATACAGTGAGCAATTTTATCCCGGCTAATGATCTGGCATCGGCATGGGCCATCGAGAAATTACAAGGTAAAGTTGCTGCAACTAATTGGCTGAACGCACAGGTTAAACAATATCCTGATAATAAAATAGTGATCTGGTGCAAACAGGTATTCGAAAATAAAAAATCAGGAAAAAGTGATATAAATGACTCCGGAGTTCGTATAATTGAAAGGTTAACTGACTGAAGAATAAAACCCCGGGTTATAAAAATGATATTCAATATAAATAACGACCATAAGATCGATATTGATAAGCTGCTTGCTATTGCAAAACAGGCTGGTGCAGGCATACTAAAAGTTTACAATGATGATCCGGAGAACAGTTCGGTAACCTATAAGGCCGATGAATCGCCGCTTACACTGGCCGATTCGGTTTCCCATCAGATCATCGCAGCCAGTTTAGCTGCATTAACGCCTGACATCCCAATTTTATCCGAAGAAGGTAAGACTATCCCTTACGAAGAGCGCAAAACCTGGGAATATTACTGGTGTGTTGACCCGCTTGATGGCACCAAAGAGTTCATCAAACGCAACGGTGAGTTTACGGTGAACATCGCCTTGATCTATAAAGATAAACCAGTTTTAGGAATAATATATGTGCCGGTTACCAATATTATGTATTATGGTGGCTCAAAGATTGGCAGCTGGAAAATAGGAGCGGATGGGGGCGTGAAATACTTAGCCTTATCTCCCAAAATTGATAACTGGACAGCTGTAGGCAGCCGTACTCATTCATCTGAAGAAGAAGCTGCTTTACTGTCAAAATATAACGTAACTAACATTATTTCAGCAGGCAGTTCCTTAAAGTTTTGTATGATAGCCGAAGGCAGCGCGCAGATCTATTACCGCCATGGGCCAACTATGGAATGGGATACCGCGGCAGGCCATGCCATAGCTATTTACAGTGGTGCCTACATGGCCATGCCAAACGGCGAGGCCTTTGTTTACAATAAACCATCATTGCTCAACAGCAGCTTTATATGCAGTGCCAGCAGGATAATAGTTGAGTGATCAGAGCTGAGTTAACAGAAAATCGTACAATATTTGCGTAGATGCCTGCGGGGTAGAATTGGCAGTTAACAGTACAAGATCTGCATGATTTGCATACTCAAAACCGGAGTCGATGCCGGTAAAGTTTTCTATCTTTTTCGCCCTTGATAATTTGTAGAGCCCTTTTACATCGCGGCTTTCACAAACCTCAAGCGGGCAATTAATAAATATCTCGTAAAAATTCTCATTAATTATCTTCCGGGCCAGTGCCCTGTGTTCCTGCAAAGGAGTAATGAGCGCGCATATCACCAGTATATTGTTCTTAGCCAGTAGCTTTGCCATTTCAGCTACACGGCGTATATTTTCTGAACGGTCGGCCTGCGTAAATGATAGGTCGTTATTAATGCCGCTCCTCAGTTCGTCACCATCAAGTATAATTGACAAATTGCCCGCCTCAGTAAGCTGTTCTTTTAGTAGTTTGGATATAGTAGTTTTACCTGCGCCCGAGATGCCGTAAAGCCAGATAACACCTCCATTTTTATCTATAATGATCCCTTTTCCCATCCTTAAATCATCAATTTAATTACTTAATATACAGTAATCGTTAATAAATGTACAATTAATTCAACCTTAAGCCACTTTGTTGCGTTAAACACTTTTAATATACATTTTTTACTGAAATATCTCATTTTATATTAGAGAGTAATATTTTTATAGTAGCTTGTAGCACCTGATCCATATCCAATGAAGAGAGTTTTGGTAATGGTTGTTTTATTAGTGTTGATGTGCCGTTTGTGCTACGCACAATTAGATCACATCAGGCAAATACAAAAACAACTACCATACATACATGATAGCCTGCGCTATGTTGATGCCCTCAACAGACTGGGAATGCTATCTTATGAAAATAATCTTGACAGTTCTTTTTACTACACAGACCGCGCCCGCAACATAGCCGACAGGCTGCAATATGCCAAAGGAAAAGCCGATGCTACCAATAACCTGGGTATCATATTTGATATGAGGGGCAATCTGCAATTGGCACTTCGCTATTATAACGATGCTTTTAACAGTTATAAAAAGGTACACGATACTGCAAATATGGTGCAAGGCATAATGAACATAGCTATGGTGTACCAGGAAATTGGCAAGAATCAAAAAGCTATAAACACCTATCAGCAAGCCGTTGCAATGGGTAGGGGAATTAGCAGGGATTCTATCATGTCGTTGGTTTTGTACAATTATACATTGCAATATCCCGGTAGTATCAGTAAAGATTCTATTTTGATATATATTAACCAGGCAAAGCAAATTGCTACAAGGTATAATGATAAAAGGGTATTAATGGCGATTGAACAGCTGACTGCCGATTACTACATAAAAAATAATGAACAAGCTAAAGGTATAGCTTTATTACAGCAGGATTTGGCTAATACGCTAAAAAGCAGCCTGTATTATCTGTCGCTGGATATGCTTATTGATCTTGGCGACCAGTTTGCACAAACAGATTCGGCGAAGGCTATAAGCTACTATAAACAAGGCTTAGAAATAGCCAAACAAAAAGGGTATGGTGTTTATACCCAATTAATTGTTAGAAAGCTGTATGACTTTTACATAGCGAAAAAGGATAACGCTACTGCCTTTTATTATAGTCGCGAATTATTGAAACTAAATGATGCACAGGACAAAATAGATAATGATTCGGGGATTGATTATATAGAATATGCTTTAAAAGACCAGCAGCTTGATTCGGCCCGCGTGCAATCTACCTATCAGCAGTTGTTTTTAATACTGGCTGTGTTAGTGTGTATGCTCACCATTACTACGTTGCTTGTATTGTGGCGAAACTGGAAAAAACTGAACAGAACAGCGAACGCATTACGCCTGCAGTTTCAGCAATCGGAGTTAACGATGGGGGCTTTGGATGTGATGAATAAGAATTATGCGCGTGTAATAAAGATTGTTGCTCACGATCTTCGTAACCCTATCGGTGGTATTAGTGCTATAGCAGGAATTGTGCAGGCTGATAAAGATCTGTCACCTGATGCCAGGCAATTAATGAATTTGTTGCAAGAATCGAGCAAGAATTGCATGGAACTTATAAATGAGCTGATGGACACCGATTTTGATCAGTATAAGAACTTTAAAAAGGAAGGTATATACATTGATGAGCTATTAGACCAATGTGTACAGCTGTTAAGCTTTAAGGCGAAGGATAAAAATCAGCAATTGGTATTGAACACCAATTTGCAGGTGACCATACAGGGCGATAAAGAAAAGCTTTGGCGGGTAATGAATAACCTGATCGTTAATTCAATTAAGTTCAGTCCGGAGGGGAGCGAGATACATATTGATACCAAACTACTGCAAAATAAGATATTGATCATTGTTAAAGATAGGGGCATGGGTATCCCGGGTGTTCTGCAAAACAAAATATTCGATCCGTTTACCACTGCCAAACGTAAAGGTACACAGGGCGAGCAACCTTATGGCCTTGGTTTATACATCAGCAGGCAGATAGTTGAGGCCCATAGCGGTAAAATATGGTTCAAGAGTGAAATTGATATGGGTACCGAGTTTTTTATAGAGCTGCCTATCATCAGTAATCATCAAATCACCCGCTTAACCTTATTTGATCCGCCAATATCAGCCTAAAGTCATAAACTGATCCATAATTGGAATATCGGGAATAGTCGATATATCTTTGTTTTATGGATCAGGTAGAAATTTTTAAAGCGCTCTCCAACAAAACCAGACTGCAAATATTAAACTGGTTAAAAGACCCCGAACTAAACTTTCCGGAACAAGCGATTTATGGCTTTACCGATGGCATTTGCGTTGGCCAGATTCAGCTAAAAGCCGGACTTACCCAATCAACTGTGTCAGAATATTTATCTGTTTTGCAGCGAGCTGGCCTGGTTACATCCACCCGTAAAGGCCAATGGACCTATTACAAAAGAAACGAAGAAGCATTTGCTGTATTAAGCCAGCTGATCCAATCAGAAATTTAAAAATAGACACACACAAACATATATGAGTATCGATAACAGCTTATTCAGGCCATTTAGCCTTAAATCATTAAATATTAAAAACCGCATTGTAATGGCGCCGATGACGCGCTCCTTTTCGCCTAATGGTATTCCAACAGCTGATGTGGCTGCTTATTACCGCAGAAGGGCGGAAGGCGAAGCAGGGTTGATTTTATCAGAGGGTACGGTAATTAACCGTGTATCATCGTCAAATGATGCTAACATTCCTCATTTTTACGGTGAGCAGGCATTGACCGGATGGAAAAACGTAATTGACGGTGTACATAGCGCAGGCGGAGCCATGGGCCCGCAGATATGGCACATGGGTATTATGGACAACCACCATTCGGGTTGGGTACCATCTGAACCATTTGAAGGCCCGTCGGGCTTAAATCGTCCCGGTTTTAACAATGGTAAAACCTTGACCGAAAGCGAGATCGCTGATGTAATAAAAGCTTATGGACAGGCAGCAGCCGACGCTAAAAATTTAGGTTTTGATTGCGTAGAGATACATGGCGCGCATGGTTACCTGATCGACCAGTTTTTTTGGGAGGGTACCAATGAGCGTACCGATATTTACGGTGGTAAAACCTTAGCAGAGCGCAGCCGTTTTGCAATTGAGGTTATAAAAGAAGTTAGAAAACGTGTAGGTGAAGATTTCGCGGTTATTATCCGTTTATCACAATTTAAGCCTGCTGCGTATACCAACCAGCTGGCTAAAACACCACAGGAAATGGAAGCCTGGATAAACCCTTTGGCTGATGCGGGCATTGATATATTCCATGCTTCACAACGCCGTTTTTGGGAGCCGGAATTTGAAGGATCCGACCTGAACTTTGCCGGATGGGTGAAAAAGGTTAGTGGTAAAGCTACTATCACCGTTGGATCGGTAGGTTTATCAGGTGATTTCTTTGGCGCATTTGCAGGTGAAAGTTCTGAGCCAAGTTCATTAGATGAGTTGGTTAGACGCTTGGACAGGGGCGATTTTGACCTTGTAGCCGTAGGCAGGCCAATATTGGCTGATCCTTTCTGGCCTAAAAAAATAAGAGAAGGCCGTAATGATGAATTAAAGGGCTTTAGTAAAGAAGCGCTGGGCGAGCTTGTAATGTCATAAACGGTGAACCTATATAAACAAGAAAGCCTGATGGATCACATCAGGCTTTCTTGTTTTATATGCGTATTGCTTACTTTAATACTTCTGCAAGTAATTGGTATGATTTTAACCGGGCTTTATGGTCATATATATGCGAGGTTGCCATAACTTCGTCGATTCCTGTTTTTTTAACAAAATCCTCCATATCTCTTTTTATTTTTTCTGGTCCGCCAACAAAGGAGTAGGCCAGCATCTGCATTACAGCTTCCTTTTCAATGTCATTCCAAACGGTGCGCATGTCATATACAGGCGGTTGTAAAGGTTTTCTTTTGCCGGTTACTATCCCCATAAAAAGTTGTTTTACCGAAGTCGATATATATTCGGCTTCCTCATCGGTATCAGCCATAACCACATTAACGCAAGCCATTACATAAGGCTCTTTTAAATGTTCCGACGGTTTAAAGTTTCTGCGGTATAATTCAATCGCCTCTAAAAAATAGGCGGGGGCAAAGTGGCTGGCAAAAGCATAAGGCAAACCTTTGGCAGCAGCCAAACGGGCGCTATCGGTGCTTGATCCTAATATCCATATCGGTATATCAATCCCTTCGCCGGGAATGGCACGGACCTTAGCATCGTAATTATCAGCTGAAAAGAAATTTTGCAGGCTTTGTACATCCTCCGGAAAATAATGCGAGGCTTGAAAATTTTCACCGCGGATAGCCATGGCTGTTACCTGGTCGGTGCCCGGCGCGCGGCCTAAACCGAGGTCAATACGATTTGGATATAAAGAAGCCAACGTACCAAACTGCTCGGCGATAATGAGCGGCGCATGATTAGGGAGCATGATACCACCCGAACCAACCCTGATGGTTTTAGTACCGCCTGCAACATAACCGATCAAGACAGCAGTAGCCGAACTGGCAACATTCGCCATATTATGGTGTTCGGCAAACCAATAACGTGTATAGCCTGACTTTTCGGCCTGTTGAGCTATTTCAAGGCTATTATGATAAGTGCCCTCGATAGTTTGCCCACTAACAACTGTTGCAAGATCAAGGACTGAATAGGATAGATCGCTTAATTTTTTAGAATACATATTCAAATTTAAGGCTTATCCTATGCACTCATTGTCAGGTTTTGATAAATGACTTTGAGTTCACATTTTAGCTTACTGCGGAGTCTTTTTGAATAATGTAGATAGAAATTTCCTTACGGGTTTCAAATCCTAAACTTTCATAAACATCTTTAGCTCTTGTGTTTGTAGCTAATACATGTAGAAATGGGATTCCTGAAGCTCCCTGAATCCTACGGATCTGATCTAAAAGCAATTGTTTTGCATAACCTTTACCTAAATGATCCGGATGGGTACATACTGCACTGATCTCCGCGTATTGATAAGGGTTCATGCGTTGCCCTGCCATGGCTATCAGTTTATCATCCTTAAAAATGCCTTTGTAATGGCCAAAATCAATGGTCCGGTCAGCAAATGGTCCGGGATTGGTTAATTGCGTAAGGGTAAGCATTTCGGGTATATTAGGTTCACCTAATGCAATAATTTCATCGGTAGTGGCAATGGTTTCCAGTGGTTTATCAAATACCATTTGTAAAACCTTCATATGCCGGGCAATTTTCCATGGAGCCGGAATTGAAACCTCATCATTGGTTACGAAACCGAAGGCACCATCAAATGGGATAGTATCGTATAACAGTTGAAAATTGTCATCGCTTGTTTCTTTCAATCCTACAAAAGGCGACACTTCCTTATCGAAATATTTAACAGTTTCGTTGCCGTTTGCCAGGTGTTTATTGCCGGAATTTAAAGCATTCCAAACGAGGTTATCGAGTATATGTTCCACAATAATGGGGTGTAAGATAAGATGGCCAAAGTTATAAAACACCCCATTGTATATTGTAGTACCTGTTTCATTTTTTTAGCATTCCGTCATGCCGAATTTATTTCGGCATCTCATTAGCTATTCACGCCTGTAAGGTCTGCGACTTTCCTACTGCAGACCTTATCAGTGGGATGTCGAAATAAATTCGGCATGACGGGAGGTTACTTATAGTTTTTAATCCCCTTAGTATCAGCAGCTGGCTTTATACTGATAGCCGCGCCGCCGCCGGGTGCTAACTTTAATTTGAGTTTGGTACCTGCATCCACTATATAATTAGTGATCTTATAGGCTTCGGGGTTAGTTTTCCAATCGGCATTGGCGGCATCGGCATAAATGGTGGCGATATATTTAGTGCCTTTATTTAAAAAATCAAGGGGAACTACTTCATCGCGGCCATTCTCATCAGTAACAGCACCTATGAACCAATTCTCGGTACCTTTTTCTTTACGCGCGGTGGTGATATAGTCGCCGGGTTCGGCGGCAATAACTTTGGTATCGTCCCAATCAACGCCAACATCTTTGATGAATTGGAAAGCATCCATGTATTTCTCATAATTTTCCGGCAGATCGGCCGCCATTTGCACCGGGCTGTAAAGCACCACATATAAAGCCAGCTGTTTTACAAGCGTTGTATGTACTCGTTTATCGGGCAGGGTTGTAAAATCCTGTACCTTAAATATGCCGGGGGTGTAATCCATAGGGCCGCCCATAAAGCGGGTAAAAGGCATAATGGTTTCATGCTCCGGCATGTTGCCGTGACCAAAGGCATTATATTCATTACCCCGACCAGCCTCGCAAGCCATCCAGTTAGGATAGGTGCGCTGCAAGCCTGTAGGCCTGACCGGTTCATGCTGATCGACCATGATGTGGTATTGCGCAGCTTTTTCGGCTACACGCACATAATGGTTTACCATCCACGCGCCATCATGATGCTCGCCGCGGGGGATGATGCGGCCCACATACCCGGTCTTAACCGAAGTATAGCCATATTTATTCATGTACCTGAAGGCAGTATCCATCTGCCTTTCATAGTCAGTAGCCGAGCCCGAAGTTTCATTATGCATGATAATCACCACACCTTTTGCTTTCGCATATTTGGTTATGGCATTCACATCAAAATCGGGGTAGGGAGTTACAAAGCTAAATACATGTTCTTTCCAGTTACCGAACCATTCTTCCCAGCCATAGTTCCAGCCTTCAACCAATACGCCCTGTATGCCATTTTTTGCAGCGAAATCAATATAACGTTCCACATTTGCAGTATTGCCGCCGTGTGTGCCATTAGGGATGAGCAATCCGTTAGCACCAACTGTATCGGCACGTGCAGAATAACTCCAGGTGCTTTTGCCGGTTTGCATTTCCCACCATACACCAACAAATTTCATGGGTTTTATCCATGAGGTATTCTCAATTTTTGATGGATCATTTAAATTGAGGATCATTTTTGATTCCAGTATATCTGTAGCCTTATTGCTTACTATTATGGTGCGCCACGGTGTATGGCAAGGTGTGCCGATGTAAGCTTTATTGCCCAATGCATCGGGCACCAAACTGGCGGTTAATTTGTAGGTACTGGTATCCACATGCAGCTGCATAGCCGAGTAGTTTACCAAAGCGGCTTCATGTATGTTTATGTACAGCCCCTCCGGAGTTTTCATCATCAGCGGGGTTTGTACGGCATATTTATCGGGGGCAACCCTAACCGCTATATCATCGGATGAATTAACCATGTGCTGGTTATTGATCTCGCTAATGTTTGATGTAGTGTAAGGATATTCGTTGGTGTCATAATCGCCCGGTATCCAAAATGTTTTGTTGTTACCTGCTAAGGCAAATTCGGTTACTTCGTCTGATACGATGAAATATTTCAGGTTATTTTGTTTCGGGAATTCATACCTGAAACCCACGCCATCCTCAAACACACGGAAAACGATGTCCAGCAACCTGCCTGCTTTATTTTGCTGCCTGAGATGAAAGGTGATTTGATTATAATGGTTGCGGATACTGCTTACTTCGCCCCAAACGGGTTTCCATTGCTCATCAACAGTCGTTTTATCAGTGCTTGTTACTATGAAATTACTATCCATACCCACATCATTCAGTATTTTAATGCCTAAGCGAGATGGCTTTATCACTGGTTTTTGATCGTAATAGACGGCATAAGTAGGTCGGCCATCGGCATCCATCGTAAACTCCAGCTTAACTTTATTCATGCTGATGGTTGTTGGCTGCGACTGTGCCTTTAGGTGGTTGCATGCAAACAGACTTAATATAATGCAGGTAAGTAGTTTTTTCATTGTGGTATCAGTTTATTGTTCAGGCTGTATTCCGGCTAAAACTTATTTGTTATTAATTATTGTGGTCGTTTTTAACAAAGCCGGGATTATATTCGTGCGAATACTCAGGCGTAAAACCGGGGTACAGGTCCTTGTAAAAACGGTTAAATTCGCTGCTAAAACTATAGGTGAGCCTGTCCGCGCGATATGGGTGGCTGGTAATTCCTTCAGGTGTTGTAAAATGAACGGTGACTATATCATTTCGTGAAACAGATACGTTTACCGGCCCGTCGGTCATTTTAAATTTTGTTGAAACCAAACCTGCGGCAACTTCTTTAGCTTGCCCATTAACAGTTAACCGGCCTTTAGCCTTCAACAGGGTTACTACTTCAATTGAATCTTCCCAAACCGGGGGAATAACCTCCTGTTGAAAGCTTTTTACCGGAATATTATAAGGTTTAGGTGTAATGTTATGCTTGTATTTTTTAAAGAATACGATGGCTGCATCCCTGTCGCTATAAGGTGATGGAACACCTTTCCACACGCTTTTATAATAATTAAGCAGGATGGAGAACCCATCGTTATGGTTTATTTCGGGTGCAAGGTGATGCCCTTCGGGGTAATCATTCCAGGTTATCACATTTATGATAGGCACATTTTGTTTTATGCTGAACTCGAACAGCTTGCGGAAATTGTAGGATAAGCCGGTTATTATGTACTTACGTTCAACATTGCTTAGGCCCGCATCCACAGCGTCGCTTGCTGTATGGTACATATCCCAGGTGCCTTTTTTTAATAGTTTGGAAGTATAGAAATCTGAAAAAACAGACCCTGTAAAGTTGCGGTTACGTGTTTTGCATTCCTCAGCCACCATGTTACCAATATAATCATTGCTGTACGGCAGCGTCCAGATCCATACCGCGGGGAAATAATCCAGTATATCGTTTAGCTTTTGCTTATCTATCATGGTATTAATGGTATATACACAGGCAAAACGTTCATGCACATCATCGGCCAATCTTTTATAGGCCCTTGCTATATAATATTGATCGGGTAAACCTTGCTTATCGGCAGGAATGTCGGCCAGTCCATCGCCCAGCCACTGATAAACTATCAGCCTGCCGTCGGGTGTACGTAGCCAATGCGGGTTATTGTGCCCCACCTCATCCATAATACCGTTAATTCGCCGTGCATATTCGGCTACCTTTAAAGCCTCGGTACCGCCGTTAGGGTGGGAGATGCAGACTGTGAATTTAAAATTAATGTGTTTTGCTTCCGCTACGCGGAAATATGCTTTTATAATATTATCCCAATCCGGAAGCCCCAAAACATAATAAAATTGAAACCCATCTATCCCGGAACGTATAGCCGCCCTCATCTCAAACTCAACCGATTCATCGAGCGTAGCATTTGCCAGCAGGTTGTTTGCCATCGGCTTAACTTGCGTTAAACCACCCAGTGGCGCTGTAATATTACCGGTCCTGTCATAAAAATCGGGGTTGCCGCTATCTTCATAGGGGTGATCTTTATAACGGATAATATTAGTCATGCAGTGGGCTATAACCAGTTTTTCGCTGGTTAATGGCAAGCTGTATTCAGGCAGATTTTTTAATGAATCCTGCGCGTGAATAGTATAGCTGATGAAAAATAAGAGCACAAGAAGTAACTGAGAGTATTTTTTATAGCTCCCTGAGTGTTTAAACGGCATATGACTATTTGTTAGAGGGAATGGATAAAAAGCGCGGAGCCTTTTTTACAGACTCCGCACTTAACCAACTATAATTAATACCCCGGATTTTGATCGGCTAGTGTGATTTTGCTATTACTGTTAATCTCAGTTAATGGAATAGGCCATACATAAGATTTACCATCGGTAAAAGTTAACGGACTAGGAACCCCTATTGCTGATTTATAGTATGCCGCTTCCGAATCACCTAATTTCCACCTGCATACATCAAACCACCAGGTGCCTTCGTTAAATAATTCGGCCCAGCGTTCGTAGTATAAAGGGTTGTGACCCAAAACAGGATCAGGACTAAGTGGATTATTAGCAGGCGTAGCATCAGATAATGATTTATAATCAACAACCGATGGTGTAGTTATAGGCAAGCTATAAGCCCTGCGTTTAACCCTGTTAAGGTATTCAAGCCCATTTACATTATCGCCAGAACCTATGCAAGCCTCAGCATATAATAAATAAACATCCGCTAAACGAAGCAGGTAGTAGTCCCACTTGTCTGAAGTGACAGTAGTATTCGCCGATATGTTATAATCAATTGGCGAATACTTTCTCAGCGACCAGCCGTATACCGTAGACTGTGGCGTTTCAACCGGAGGCTCTGGAATTGGATTTTTTGCGATCAGCGCCCAATGTATGCCATCAAATTGTACTGAATCAATCCTGGGTTGCAGGGCATTTACATATAAACGCGGGTCGGTAGTGTTGTTGGTTCTTGCCTGCAAGGCGGCGTTCTGATACACTGGGTCGATTACCTGCTGCTGATTGTAATAAGTAGGGCCTACAGACGCGTTATATTTAGGATTAGCAACCAACCCGTAGTTACCAAGTGTATAACCAAAGCGCAGGATATTCTGATCATGAATGTAAAAGTTTCCGCCATAACCTAAAAACTGTACCGAGTTGTTTGTACCGTCATAAGGAGTTGACCCATTATAGCCGCCAAAAGTAACAGGGGGCCATAGCAAACCATCAATAGTAGCCGAGTTTGAAACACTACCACTATAAATACCATACCCGCCTTGTGGATTAGGATCTATATATAACTCAAGCAATGATTCGCTGTTGAATTTATTAGCACCATTAAACGCGTTATGGTAGGTGGCATATGGCATTAATGTTTTACCGCTGTTTGTTATAACATCATTTAAAGTGGTTTTGGCATCGGCCCAATCCTGGGTATACACATAAGCTTTACCTAACAAGCCTTTTGCCGACCATTCAGTGGCCCGTGCCGCATCGGTAGAAGGCCAAACTTGTCCTTTAAGTAATGTCGCAGCTTGTTTTTCATCACTTATAATTAATGCCCACACATCTTTTACAGAGCTGCGCGCTACTTGTGTGGCAGCTAAACTTTGAGGCACTTCAGTATATAACGGAACTCCGAGTTTGTCGCCGTTTGTACCGCTTGCCTGCATATAGGCTTCGCCATACAAACATTCAAGCTGCATATAATACCATCCTCTAAGGCAATAAGCCTGGCCAATTATCAGGTTAACAGTTGCCTTATCTGCAGATGGGTCTGTTTTTAATAATACGCCTGCTGAATAAATAGTAACGTTACAGTTTTTTACACCTACATACAAGGCGTTCCATGTTTCCTGTGCACCTCCATCTCCTACGGTAAGGTTGTTAGCCGCCATTTCATTAGTAAATGAAAAAGGATTTCCGTTAAGCACATGCGTTGATTGTCCCAACATCCTTGGCAAAAAGTCAAAACCAAACAGGCCAACATCCCGCAAGTCAGAGTAGCACGATACCAGGACTGTTTGCAATTGTGTAATAGTTGTCGGGTAACTACTGCTGCTGTATTGATTTGGAGGCCCAACGTTTACCGGGGCTTTTTTACATCCCGCTATCAAAATAAATGCGAGTGCAGCTATATATTTTTTCTTTATCATTTTAATAAATTTTGAAGGTTATTACTATAAACTAACATCAAGTCCTGCTGAAAAAATCCGGGCCTGAGGATAATTTGTTACCGCATCAA
>JAMFSA010000077.1 GCA_026225055.1 Mucilaginibacter xinganensis
CGTCATCCAGGTACCACTCGGGGACATTGTCCAGATCAAACTTCATTGGATACATCTTATATACCATCCATCCTCACCCCACACTATTTAAATTTGTATGGTATCCCCGCTTTGACCGGAAAACAAGCATTACAAGACTTTGAGCATTTTTTGAGGTGTTTTTGACGATTTCCGATGACGTCCGAGCCTCTTAATTGGCAGGGAAACGCTCCATCACCAAAGCAGGCGACGTGCCGGCCCAGTCCGTTCGCAAGCTCATCTGTTGTTTCATCCTCATCATTGTTTGCTCTGATGTTGTGCCTATTTGTTCTGTTCCCTAATTAGATGCCGATCTGTTCCCCCACTGTCTGTGAGTGCTGCAAACGTTGACTGACTAGCAAGTCTAAGTGGCTGGGATTATTCTTTATTAGCTCTTGAGCGTGTTGTGCTAGGCAGAAAGTTGCTCTGGTACTCCATTAGCTCTTTCAGCATCTATCGGTACAGTCCGCACCCTTGTTCCCACGCCCTTGCAAGTGGAAATGCTGGTGGCAGATGGTGCTGATAGCAGAATGGGGCGAAACATGTTCGGTGAAACAGTGTGTCAGTTCGAAACTGGTTGGAGAGGAAAATAAAAATGTTTCAAATTTTCATCAAAGCCTCTGTGGACTTGGTGGCTTCGGCCTGAATTCCCAAACACCCCACCCTTGTGCAAACATACTTTGAATCACAACCTCAAGCGGGCAACAAGTAGTTGTTCAATTATACCTTACAGACTACAGTATTACCAACCTCAACGGAAATGTCCAGTATGAATGATCTGTCTGCTGAAACACTGGCAAAACACCGTTATGCACTGGACCTAGCACTTTGTGCCAGAACTAAGATGCATGCACACCGCATTTTTTTTTTCGTCGGCCATTGCTTTGCCATTTCATTTGCCCGAACCATCTCAATAAGAGCTCAGATATATGCTGATCACAATTCAATTTGAGCACATGCTTACTGACATTGAGGGTGAGAGTAATCCAAAAAGGTGACCCTGCTAACCACCGCCAAAAGCAAAACCAAGCTACATGTAGCATGTTTCACTTGGTGTTTTGCATTCCTTCAGTGTTGAGGATATACGAAACCTGCGTGCACGAACATTCCAAGCACTGTACATTCCCATCAAACATGCCGGGCTTGTGCGGAAATCCGGCACATTCCAAATGGTGTGTCCAGGCCTTGCTGTTCCGGGTTGACACCGGCATCCCTCAGGAAGTTTGTCCCGCCGTCGCAAGGACGAGCAACACGGAAGGCACAGTGGCTACAGGCGAATATTCGGGGGAGGTGCACCATTGTTCAGGTACTAATAAATAAATTCAACTTGAAGGGGAGAAGTAAGTGATAAAAAAAACTCATGCCGTTCCCGATACCACCTTTTTCTTTCAACCTCAAACTGCTGGAAATGGAAGTAACTCAGAAAGCAGAACAGAACCATAGAATGAAACGTACGCTGGAGTGCATGTATCACCTCCAGGTCTGAATCCGGCTCATCTGCGTCGGGCTCTGAGTCCGAAAGAAGCTCAAAAACTTCTCAACCGCTCTCATTGGGGGCACACATCTTGATTTCAGCAGAAGCTTGGGGCAATCTGATCACCTGGGGCTCCGCTTTGACCAAGAGAGTGGCCGGTTACCGAGGGCAGTGGCACTTCGATTCTGATGCGAACCGAATCAAAGATCATGGATGAACACGTCGTAGACTGCATTGAGGAATGCAGAATTTTGTGGTTACCCAAGATACTTGTGGAGAAGAGCAATATCTACCCATTTGAGGTCGAGGAACTTGCTGGCGTTGCATGCAATGTACATGGCAGAGAAAAGCTAGTTTGGCATGTCAGAATAGGTGTGCACATGCCACGGAAACCATGCAC
>JAMFSA010000078.1 GCA_026225055.1 Mucilaginibacter xinganensis
AGACCCCGTCTTCTAAACGTTTTTTACTCTCAGTAATAGTAACATAATAATCATTTGATCGTGTTGCCTTTACATCAAAAAAGTAAGTTCTTTTGCCTGCTCTTACCTTCTTTGAGAATACCTCTTCGCGCTCTCTATTGTCAAAATCTCCCATAAAAAATCAATTGTGTTTAGTTTGATAGGCATAAATATAAATAAAATTTCAATTTACAAGTATTTAAATAAATATAATTGAAATTAATTAAAACAATTGCTATTAAATTTTCATTTCACCCGACCTAATTATTCAATGATTGTTTTAGGATTTTAAGAAAAGGAATTAATTACTCACCCAATAATTTCTTTTTTTGAGCATCAAATTCGGCTTGTGTTATGGTACCAGCATCCAGCAGGTCTTTTAGCTTTTTAATTTCATCAGCAACATAAGTTGGCGATTGTGCTTTTGTAGCTGCAGTTTGGCAGGGCTGAACCTCGCATGCTAAAATAGCATCATCAATATATAAGGAGAAACGGAATATGCCGCCAGCATCAACCACTAATACATATTTATCAATGCCATTCCTTTTACTCTTTTTTATGTTTTTTATAATCACACCCCCATTGGTGAATGCTTTAGGCAAGTTATGAGTAGGCGTAGGGCCGGGCAGGGGGGTAGGTATACCCCTATCCTGAATATAAAGAAATGTACCATCGCTTGCAGATCCTTTACCAAGCCTTACCGTATCATTTAAATGATAAGTAACACCATTGGTGGCTTTGTAGGAGGTGTACGTTTGAGCTTTGCTTAATATTGGGATTAATAATATGCAGATAGGAAGTAGTTTTCTCATATTTAAAGGCTAATGGAGGTTTAATACCTATAAATATAGAAAAATTGCCTGAAATTTAATTATCAGGCGTTTTCTTCTTCTTCCAGCAATTGTTTTTCGTAGAGCTCAAAGTAGGTGCCCTTTTGCTGCATCAGGTAATCGTGGTTGCCTTGTTCAATAATATGGCCTTTGTCCATTACCAGAATTTTATCGGCACTTTTTATGGTTGATATGCGGTGCGCTATAATAATGCTGGTTTTGCCCTGCATAACGCTGCCCAGGTTATTTAGTATTTCTTCCTCGGTACGGGTATCAACAGCCGAAAGACAATCATCAAAAACAATGATCTGTGGTTGTTTAACAATGGCCCTGGCGATTGATACACGTTGTTTTTGTCCGCCGGATAAGGTTATTCCACGCTCGCCGATCAGCGTTTGAAAACCTTTTTCCAGTTCGATAATATTGTTGTAAACGGCGGCATCTTTTGCAGCCTGTTCTACGCGCGGCATATCCAGCACATCAGCGCTGAAATCAATATTATTGGCAATAGTATCCGAGAAAAGGAAAACTTCCTGCGGTACAAAGCCTATCTGCGAGCGGTAACCTTCAAGGTTAAGTTGTTTAATTGGATGCTGGTCTATCAGTATTTCGCCGCCGGTGCAATCGTACATGCGCATCAGCAGGTTGGCTATGGTTGATTTGCCTGATCCTGTACGGCCAATTATAGCCACCATTTCGCCGGGATTTATAGTAAATGATACCGATGATAATGCCTGTATGCCCGTATCAGGATATTTAAATGAAACATCGTTAAATGTTATCTGCCCGTCAATGGCTATTTTAGGTACATCCGGGGATTTGATCTCGGGTTGCTCATGCAAAAACTCGTTGATACGCTTTTGCGAGGCCGCGGCCCTTTGTATTAATGAAGTTACCCAGCCCAATGCGATTACGGGAAACGTAAGCTGATTAAGATAGACGATAAACTCGGCCACGTTGCCCGATGTTATATTGCCCTTCATTACCTCAACGCCGCCTACATACATAATAATAACGTTGCTTATGCCAACCAGCAGCAGCATTAAAGGGTAAAATAACGCTTGTACTTGAACCAATGCCATAGAATGGTGTTTGTATTCCTCACTTTCGGCAGCAAAGCTTTTACGTACAAAGTTTTCGCGCACGTATGATTTAATGACCCTTATGCCCGAAAAATTCTCCTGCACAAAACTCGAGAGGATGGATAAACGCTGCTGGATCTTCTCGCTGCGCGAATTGATGGATTGGTTTACATAAAATATGATTACCACCAATATAGGTAAGGGAAGTATAGAGAAAACGGCGAGGCGCACATTCACCGTCAGCATTAAATAGATCACTATAATAAATAGCGCTACGGTATTTAAAGTGTACATGATGCCGGGACCCAGGTACATGCGCACACGGCTAACATCTTCGGTTACACGGTTCATCAGGTCGCCGGTATTGTTGCGGCGATAGAAAGCTAAGGATAATGCCTGGTAATGGCTGTAGATCTCATTTTTAAGATCATACTCAATGTGGCGCGACATGAGTATAATGGTTTGCCGCATAAAAAAAAGAAATAAGCCCCTTAATAACGATAAGATAAGGACTAACACCCCAAACAATAATAAGCTCGAACCAAAGATATCATAGATCATGCTTTGCCTGTTAAAGCCTGCAAAAAGCTGGTAAACGCCAATGTTCTCGGTTACCATATCAAAGGCCATACGAATGATAGCTGCCGGCATAACCCCAAAAATGTTGGATATGATAACAAACAAGGTACCCGGTATAAGCCGCCAGCGATATTTATAAAGGAATTTATTGAGGTATGCGAGGTCTTTCATTTACAAGTCCATAGTCCATGGTTAATAACCCCATAGGCTTTGGCTCAAAAATACGCTAATGAAAGAGGTTTTTCAAGTTTTGAGTTTTTAATACCGAAATTATACATCTAAAAAACAAACTATGGTGTATAGACTATCGACCATGGACTAATCTCTATCGACTAATACATTTTGCCACACCGAAAAAAACCTCTACTTTTGTCGAAAGCCCCAAAGCAATTTTATTTTGTCAGTCATAATGCCGAACCAGACACCAACCGATTCTATATTTAGCCAGCTTGAGGCATTGGGGCATAAAAAAATTGTGTTCTGCAGCGATCCGGATACGGGTCTTAAAGCCATAATAGCTATTCACGATACTACGTTGGGACCGGCTTTGGGCGGTACACGCATGTGGGCTTACAAAACTGAAGCTGACGCCTTGAACGATGTGCTGCGGTTATCAAAAAGCATGACCTATAAGGCTTCGATAACAGGTTTAAACCTGGGCGGGGGCAAGGCGGTTATTATTGGTGATTCACGCAAAGATAAAACAGAGGCACTATTGCGTAAATTTGGCCGTTTTATAAAAAATCTTAACGGGGAATTTATTACAGCTGAAGATGTAGGTACCAATCCTAAGGATATGGAATATATCAGGATGGAAACGCAGCACGTTGCTGGTTTGCCTGAAAGCATAGGCGGTAGCGGCGATCCTGCACCTGTAGCGGCACAAGGGGTGTTTATGGGTATTAAAGCAGCTGTAAAAGAATTGTATGGCAGTGATAATTTAACCGGTAAATCGGTAATTGTGCAGGGTATAGGGCATGTGGGCGAAAACCTGGTAAGGTTGCTGCGCGATGAAAAAGCAATGGTTTATGCCAGCGATATTAATGAAGAGCGTTTGGGCCAGGTGGCTAAAAAATATGGAGCTCAGGCTATATCAAATAATAATATTTTTGATATAAGTGCCGATATTTATGCACCATGCGGATTAGGGGCAACCGTTAATACCCAGACCATAAATAAGCTTAAATGCGGAATTATTGCAGGGTCAGCTAATAATCAGCTGGAGGACGAGCATTTGCACGGGCAAATGTTGCTGGATAAAGGCATCCTGTTTGCTCCTGATTATGTAATTAATGCAGGCGGGTTAATAAATTGTTATTCAGAACTGATGGGCTTTAGCAAAAAGCGCACTTTGCAGCTAACAGAAAATATTTACGATGCAACACGTAATATTTTAAAACTTTCAAAGGCTGAAAACATTTCATCAATTGAGGCTGCAAATAAAATTGCCGAAAAACGTATAGTAGACATTAAAAAAGTAAAATCATCATTCTAAATAAATCAAATAGTTAATTAAAGAACCCATCAGTAGATGGGCTAAAATCGTTCTTACACATGTTAAACAGAAGGCACTTAAGAGTAAAAGTATTACAGGCGTTGTACGCATATCATCAAACCAGTGGCGGCGATCTCAAAATACACGAGAAAAACCTGTTGCAAAGTATTGATAAGGTATATGAAATGTATATCTGGATGTTATCATTAATTTCAGAGGTGGTGGATTACGCCCAAACCGACGCTACTGAGCGAGCGAACAAACATTTGCCTACGAAGGAGGACCTGAACCCCGACCTTAAAATATTAACCAACAGGTTTGTAGGTTCATTAAAAGAAAACAAAGAGTACTTAACCGCGCTAAAAAAATATAAGGTGGAGTGGAGCTTTGAACCGGAGCTTACAAAGACACTGTTTAACATCCTGAAAAACTCTCCTGAATACGCCGAATATCTGCAAAAAACGGGCGATACTATTCAAACTGATAAGGATATCATCAAGTTCATATTTAAGAAGGTAATTTTGAAATCTTCATTAGCCGACCAGGTTTTTGAGGATAAATTTATTGTATGGGCGGTTGATAAAGATGTGTTACAAGCATTGATAGCCAAAACATTTAAAAACTTTGCTTTTGATGAGCCTGAGAAAAATAAACTGGCTGAAGTTACCGGTAACTGGGAAGAGGATAGGGAATTTATCATTAACCTTTTTGAGCAGAACATACGCCACGATAAGGAATACCAGGAAATGATCGGTGCCAAAACTCAGAACTGGGAACCAGAGCGTATTGCCATGATGGATACCCTGTTAATGAAAATGGCCATAACCGAGTTTATAAACTTTACTTCGGTGCCTGTTAAAGTTACTATTAACGAGTACCTGGAAATATCAAAGGAGTTTAGTACGCCTAAAAGTAATTCGTTTTTAAACGGTATCTTGGACAAAATTTTGATAGAGCTTAAAGCTCAGAACAAAATAAAGAAAATAGGAAGGGGTTTGATAGAATAAACTATGAAAAAACTTTTTTTAAGCATAATTGCAGCGGGTTTGCTATTATCTGCATGTAACCAATCAGCAAAAACAGCAAGTACTACTACAGATTCATCATCAACAAAAAGCGCAGCGGTTGCTACTAATGTGCCGGTAATGAAATTTGAATATAGTATGCATGATTTTGGTAAGATAACCCAGGGCGATAAGGTGAATTATAAATTTAAATTTACCAATACCGGTAAATCGCCACTGATCATATCAAATGCGGTTGCAAGCTGCGGATGCACTAAACCTGAGTGGCCAAGCGGCCCTATAAAACCAGGCGACAGCGGCGAAATAAACGTTACTTTTAATAGTGCCGGAAAAAGCGGATTGCAGGATAAAATGATAACCATTACTGCCAATACCAACCCACCGCAAAATGCAGTGCACCTGGTTGGCGAAGTATTAGAAAAAAAATAAATAATTAATTTTAAACATGATAGCAACTATTTTATTACAAGCAGCGGCCGGCGGGATGTTCGGCAGTTATAGTCAATTTTTACCACTGGTACTGATCGTTATTGTATTCTACTTTTTTATGATACGCCCGCAGGTTAAGAAACAAAAAGACCAAAAGAACTATGTTAATGAGCTTAAAAAGGGTGATAAAGTTATTTTAACATCAGGTGCTCATGGCAAAATAGCAGAAGTTGCCGATACCTCTTTTTTAATTGAACATGAAAGCGGCCACAAAACCCGTTACGAAAAATCATCGGTATCATTAGAAGCATCGAAAGCTTTAAATACACCGCCGAAGGCATAAGTAAAAATTCAAAAGTTAAAAGTCAAAAAAAATGGATTTTAACTTAACTATTGAAAGCTGAAAGCACAAAAGCTTTCAGCTTTCTTTTTTGTTTGACTTTTGAATTTTTACTTTTAACTTAAAGAACATGGCTATAGTAAAACTATCCGCAGGAGAACGCAGACGATTATCGGCATTTTTTACGTGCCTGGTATTGGCGGCACTCGCGTGGTTGTTTATAACGCTGTCGCAACCTTACAATTACAACGTAAAGCGGGTATTAACTTATAAAAATGCCCCGCAAAAAAGAGCATTCCATACTTTGCAGTCGGATACAGTGGAGGTTATTGTAAAGGGAACAGGCTGGCAGATGCTTTTCTCAAAAATGAATGATGAAGATACTCCTCTAATAGCAGATCTGCGGTCATTAGATAATGGGAATTTTGTAGTACTCAGTTCACAGTTAAAGCAAATAAATGATAAGGATGCCAATCACGAAATTATAGCTATTAATCCCGATACACTTTATTTTGATTTTTCCTATCGCATGGTAAAACGAGTGCCTGTACATTTAGTAGCATCTTTAAAATACCAGCAGCAGTTTGCGCAATCAAACAATGCTATAGTAAAACCGGCTTATGTTACTTTAACAGGGCCTGCTAACCGCATCAGTAAAATAACGCAGTGGGATACAGATTCATTAATAGCTGAAGATGTGAACGAAACTATCAGAACTAAACTGAACATGCAGGCGGTTAGCGAGGGTAACATGAGTATGTACCCTAAGGCAGTTGATGTAGTGGTGCCGGTTGATGAATTTACGGAGAAAACCCTGCAAATACCGGTGAAGATCATCAATAACACCGATTATTACAACGTGAAGATATTTCCGCAGAAAGTTAAAGTTACCTTCATAACTTCATTAAAAAAATACTCAGAGATGGGTGAGGATTTTTTTGAGGCAGAATCGGACCTTAACCTTTGGAAATTACAGGGCTATACTATTTTGCCTGTAAAGCTGATCCGTTATCCGCCGTTTTGTAAAATAGTGAGTATCGATCCGCCAAATATTGATTTCATCATTAGAAAATAATGCTTAAAATAGGTATAACCGGTAACATAGGCAGTGGTAAAACTACGGTAAGCAAAATATTTGAAGTATTGGGCATACCCGTTTTTTATGCTGATGACGAAGCTAAAAAGGTAATGGTGAATGATAATATACTCATTGATGCCATAAAACAAACCTTCGGGGCAGAATCTTATTTTTGGGATGGTTCATTAAACCGCAAGCACATATCAAATATTGTTTTTAAAAGTGAAACAGAACTGGCAAGGCTGAATGCAATAGTTCATCCTGCAGTTTTCAGGGCTTTTGATAACTGGGTGCCGAGGTTTAAAAATGCCCCCTATGTTTTAAAGGAGGCTGCATTATTATTTGAAAGTACCTCGTACAAAATGTGCGATAAAACCATAATGGTAACCGCCCCGCTGGAGATGCGCATACAACGGGTAATACAACGTGATGGATTGAGTAAAACGGAAATCAGGAACAGGGATGCAAAACAATTTACAGAGGAGAAAAAGCTGGAGTTAGCTGATTATGCTATAAAGAACGATAATAGTGAGTTGGTAATACCGCAGGTTTTGGCCTTGCATGAATTGTTTGTTGGTTCATTGGTTCAATAAGTTCATTGGTGCAGGGTGTTTATCCTCTTTACGCCGCAGGCGAAGAGGGGATGGTCGAGCGAAGCAATGACCGGGTGAGTCGGCGGAGCGCGTTGAAGTTCCGCGTTAGGGATGGCAGCGTATACCGGCCACTTCGAGGGGCCTCAGGGCAGGCCGTGGCTAAGGCCTTGTTGCAGTATGAGCGAACAGCCCGGGCCGCAGGTAACGCCCCAATTATAGAGATTAGTTGATTAGTGGTTAGTTAATTAATAACGTATAATACACTCCTGGACCCTCAAGAGAGGGCGTTTGGTGCAGATTTTTTCGCGCTCCGTTAACTCACCCCGACTACGCTGCGCTGGTCGACCCTCTCTGTGGCAAGCCACAAAGAGGGTGAAAGCAGTTTTTTTTACTTTTTTTATGACTATCAAAGACGATTTTCTTTTCTTCAATACCAACGGCCTGTACTGCAAATACGGCGATTTTTATCTCGACCCTAAAGAACCTGTGCAAACAGCGGTAATATCACATGCCCATGCTGATCATGCCATCAGTGGTAATTCAAATGTTTATTGTACCGAAGCTACGGCGGCTTTTATGCAATTGCGGTATGGTAAAAATGCCGCTAAGGTATTTAATATAACTGCCTATAATAATGCTTTTATTGTTGGCGGTGTGCAGATCACCTTTATATCTGCCGGGCATATGCTGGGTTCGGCGCAGGTGTTGATGGAGTATGAAGGCGTAAGGTATTTATATACTGGTGATTATAAGTTACAGCCCGACGCTACCTGTGAGCCGATTGAATGGGTGAAAACTGATGTGCTGATAACCGAAAGTACATTTGCTGATCCAGAAGTATTACACCCTGATCCGGTTGAGGAGATACAAAAGTTGAATGATATTAAGATAAATATTTTGCTGGGGGCTTACGGATTGGGAAAAAGTCAGCGGTTGATACAGATGATAAACGAGCATGCTCCGCAGAAAAAGATATTGGTGCACCACCGTATTATGCCCATCAATGCTATTTATGAAAAATATGGTTATTCGCCGGGAGCTTATCAAATGTATAGTCGCAGGTTGATGAAAAACCAGGATGAGTATGTATATATAGTGCCTCCTTTTACGTTTGATAGTTACATTAATGCAAAAGGAGTGAAGCGCTTATTTGCCTCGGGGTGGAAAAACTTGCAGGTGAATAATAATGATACCCTGTTTATATCAGACCATGTGGACTGGAATGATATTTTGCAGGCCGTTGAACATACAAAGCCCACGCAGATATGGACGCTCCACGGTAATGGCACACATTTGAAGAAACATTTTGGCGATGATATATTTGTAAAAATTCTCAACTGATGTTGCAGGAAAATATCGACTACTACATTAACGAGGACGGTAATTTTGTTTTTACCGAGGCCTATCACCTGAAAAGAGGCTACTGCTGTAAAAATAAGTGCCTGCATTGCCCCTGGAACTATGGAAAAGCCGAAGATGACGAACAAATTGAAAATAAATAAACATATTTGTATTAACAGGCATTATACTGGTTATGCGCATAGACGAAGAAATACAAAGCACTAAGTTTGAAGACAACTACCAGAAAGCTGTCATCAATATTTCTTATACATCCGGCTGGCTTGCTAACCTCATTCGCGGGGAGTTTGAAAAATACAATATTACCCAGCAGCAGTTTAATATTTTACGCATTTTAAGGGGGCAATATCCTAGTCCGGCGACAGTTAACCTGTTGAAGGAGCGGATGATAGATAAAATGTCGGACGCATCGCGCATAGTTGACCGCCTGTTTCAAAAGGGGCTGGTTTCGCGCTGTACCAATAAGAAGGATCGCCGCGCTGTTGATATCCGGATCAGCGACGAGGGACTGGAATTATTAGCCAAAATAGATGTGGAGTTTAAATCCAGGGATTATTTCAAGAATAATCTTACTGAGGAAGAAGCAGGTAAATTGAGCGATCTGCTGGATAAAATGAGAGGGTAAGTTGATTTCGGAATTAGAATGTTCGATTTCGGATTTATGCCTTCGTCATCCGCCAGTTCAAGCGTTCACGCTTGAACTTAAATAGTTATGAGCGTCCACGCTCATTTTTTTGTTTAACGAGCGAGGACGCTCGTATTTGCTATCATTCAAGCGTAGACGCTTGAACGGGCGTCATTGATAACATGGCGCAAACCTACACCACCGGCATCCATACCGGATATTTCCCTTGCAGTTTCCTGAAGATTCGATATACCAACCACCCAACAAAAGACCCATAAATTGCGCCGCAGGTAACATCGATAGGAAAATGTACACCCACATAAACCTGCGCAAAGCTGATAAGCCCTGCCCAAAGTATCCCCCAAAACCATACCCAATGCCAGTATTTACGAAATATGAGTATCATAAATATGGCCATAGCAAAGTGGTCGGTAGCATGGGTAGATGGGAAGCTATAGCCAGATCCGCAGGTGTGCAGGCGTTCAATGTCTGTAGGTGCCGTTACCGGGTCGACACAAGGGCGCAGGCGATGAACCAGGGGTTTGATTATACTTGCGCTGGTGAAGTCGGCAAAGCCTGCTGAGAGGCCTATAAATGCTATGATAATGATACCTTTTACCCTGTATTTCCACAAGCAGTAAGCAGATATGATGATGTATAGCGGGATCCAGTTTTTAGGTGTGCGCAACCACGGCATTACAGCATCGAAAAAAGAATTGGTCAGGTCGTGATTAATCCAATAGAATAAATGCCTGTCTAATTGTATAAGATGGTCGAGCATGGTTATTTTTGCGGTATTGCAAATATAACCAATAAATGAGGTGGCTATCCGTTAAAAATTTTAATTTTGCATTTCAAATAATTCTAAGCTTTTGACACTAATAAAATCAATTTCGGGCATAAGAGGCACCATAGGCGGTGCTGCTGGCGATGGTTTAACGCCGGTAGATATTGTAAAATTTACTTCAGCCTTTGGTACATGGGCCATCAGTAAATCAGGTATTAAAAAGATAGTTATAGGCAGGGATGCCCGCATATCAGGCAGTATGGTTAATAACCTGGTTATTGGCACGCTGCAGGGTTTGGGTATTGATGTGATCGATCTTGGCCTTTCAACCACACCAACGGTTGAGATAGCTGTGCCTCTTGAGCAAGCTGCGGGTGGTATTATCCTTACCGCGAGTCATAACCCAAAACAATGGAACGCGCTTAAACTGCTGAACAGCAAGGGCGAGTTCATTAGCGATATGGACGGCAAGGATGTGCTGGGAATTGCAGAAAGAGGTGACCTTAAATATGCTGACGTTGATGACCTGGGTAAAGTAACTCATGACGACAGCTATCTGCAAAAACATATTGACGCTGTATTGGCTTTGCCATTAGTTGATGTGGACGCTATAACCAAAGCCGACTTTAAAGTAGTTATTGATTGCGTTAACTCTACAGGCGGCATATTCATCCCCGCTTTATTAAAGGCGTTGGGCGTAAAAACCGTACACGAATTATTTTGCGAACCCGATGGGAAATTTCCGCATAATCCGGAACCTTTGCCTGAGAATTTGATAGCACTATCACAAGAAGTGGTAAAGAAAAATGCCGATTTAGGTATCGCTGTTGACCCCGATGTTGACCGCCTTTGTTTTGTTAATGAAGATGGCAGCATGTTCGGCGAAGAATACACACTGGTTGCAGTTGCCGATTATGTGTTGAAAAACACAGTAGGAAACACAGTTTCAAACCTTTCATCAACCCGTGCTTTACGCGATGTTACTGAGAAAGCCGGTGGCGAATATCATGCAGCCGCGGTAGGAGAGGTGAACGTGGTAAACAAAATGAAGGAAACCAACGCCATTATAGGCGGCGAAGGTAATGGCGGGGTGATCTATCCTGAATCTCATTACGGTCGTGATGCTTTGGTGGGTATTGCTTTGTTTTTAACACACCTGGCAAAATCAGGTAAAACAGTTTCGGCTTTAAGGGCATCATACCCGGCTTATTTTATCTCGAAAAATAAAATAACGCTAACCCCTGAAATGGATATTGACGCGTTGTTGTTAAAGGTAGAAGAAAAGTACAAAAAACAACCCCATTCAACAATCGACGGTTTGAAAATAGAATTTGATAAAGAATGGGTACATTTGCGCCGTTCAAATACGGAACCGATAATCCGTATTTATTCAGAAGGTAATTCAGAAACTGTGGCTAATAACTTAGCCAACAAGATAATTGCCGATATAAAAGAAATACTGAGTATTTAATGCTTTGCATTTAGTGAATGAGTGATTTAGTGAATGAGCGAATAAAGCGCAGAATCAAATAATCACTCATTCACTAACTCACTCATTCACTAATTAAAAAATAATGCGTGTTTATTTAGATAATGCGGCTACTACACCTCTCGACCCTGAGGTAATGAAGGAAATGTGCAAGGTTATGGAAAATACCTATGGTAATCCATCTTCTATACACGCGCAAGGCCGTGAGGCCAGAACTTTGATCGAAAAATCAAGAAAAAATGTTGCCAATTTATTGGGTACATCACCATCTGAGATCTTTTTTACATCAAGTGGGACCGAGGCAGATAATATGGCTATCAGGTGTGGTATTATTGATCATGGTATAAAACATGCTATTACCAGTCGTATTGAACACCACGCGGTGATCCATACTTTTGAGGCGCTTGAAAAAGCAGGCACCATTAAACTGAGCTTTGTTAATGTAGATGCAAAAGGTAATATTGATTACGATCACCTGGAAACCTTGCTGAAAGATAATGAACGCAGTTTTGTATCAATAATGCATGCTAACAATGAAATCGGTACGCTATCAGATATGGAACGTATTGGCGATTTGTGTGAAGTCTATAACGCCATCTATCATTGTGATACTGTACAAACTATGGGTCACTACAAACACAACCTGAGTAAATTAAAGGCTCATTTTGTAGTTTGTTCGGCACATAAAATACATGGGCCTAAGGGTGTGGGCTTTTTACACATCAATCACCGTATAAAAATTAAGCCATTTATTTATGGAGGCGCGCAGGAACGCAACATGCGCGGCGGTACCGAAAATATCTATGGTATAGTTGGCCTTGCCAAAGCTTTGGAAATGGCTTATGCCGAAATGGAACATCACCAGGAACATATTCAGGGCCTAAAAACCTATATGAAAGACCAACTGGTTGAAAGTATCCCCGGTATTGAATTTAATGGTGAAACCGATCCTGATAAGAGTTTATATACTGTACTGAACGTTTCTTTCCCTGAAATGGAAATGTCTGATATGCTGTTATTTAATTTGGATATTGCAGGCATATCGGCTTCAGGCGGCAGCGCATGCAGTTCAGGTTCAGATATCGGCTCTCATGTTTTAACAGCGATCGGTACCAACCCATCGCGCCCATCTGTTAGGTTCTCTTTCTCAAAATATACCACTAAAGAAGAGATTGATTTTGCCGTGGCAAAAGTAAAAGAGCTTTACCTCGTTAATGCTTAATAGCCCTCTTAAAACTCCCCTTTTATCTTAGTAATAAATATTTTTAATCATGCCTGTGTTTAACTGGCATGATTATGGCTTTTATTTAAATAACAATTAATAATGTATGCTTCTCGTATCATTATTAACCTAAAAAATATCTGCCATGAAAAACGAAAAAGATAAAACACCAGGACAGGTTCCTGAAAGAAATCAACCCGAAAAGGAAAAAACGGGTTATCCGCACGAAACAGAATTTTCACACCCGCAAGAAGGTAATGACACTTCATTTAGCGAGCAAACAGATGTAACTCCTCCAACAAAAAGAGAGTTTCCATCGGTTGGCCCTGCTGAAACTGATTTTGTAAGCCGCCCCCATGGCCGTACAACAGGCCGTATGGTTGGTCACGAACCCGGTACAGAAAATAACCTGTAAAGCCAATAATTAACAATATCTATTTTATGAAAACTGAAAATCAAAAGCCAGTTGAAGGCATTAACCAAACTGAGGGTGTAAACGGAACTAATGATTATACTAACAATATAAGCGTTGGCTCCGTAGGGATTGAAGGAGGCGGTGATAACGGCGCAAGCGCACTCAGGGATCTCCGTAAAAAACATAGTGGTACTACTATCAATAGGATTAGAAGACCATTACTTTAATAAGTACATACAGCGGCAAAATACCGTAATATTGTTCAAAAGAGAAGCCGTTTCACCAACATGAAACGGCTTCTTATTTTTATATCACAAATGAATTTTCACCTGCTTTAAGCACCAATTTTTTGTCTTTCCAGATCAATATGCCTGTAGTTTTTTCTGGTAGGTTGATCTTTATCTTCCACTTGTCTTTATCAAAAGTATATGAAACCGCTACTTTTCCATTTGGGTGAGGGATCTCTCCGCTTACTTTTTTTATCGCCCCTAAATGAGGCTCTATCTTTATCTTGCTAAATCCGGGTGCATAGCTGTCGATGCCCAACACGGTTCTGAAAAACTCAATATTTGGGCTGGCTCCCCAGGCATGGCAATCAGAGCGGACATTTTGCAGATCAGATATCTCGGCCCAGGTGGTAAGTCCCATTTTTAAATTATTGCGCCATACATCAAGCCAACTCAGATAATCATTGCCCAAGCCGCCTTTAATTAACGCCAGGTGCATGTAGTATTTAAAGTATACGGTACATTGGGTTAAGGTGGTATCAGTTAAAATATTCTTGCTGATGATGTTTATATCTTCAGCCTTTGCCACATCAGTAAGTATAGCCAATGAGTTTGCATGCTGCGAGTATAAGTCTTTATCCTCAGTGTCAGCATACAGTTTTTTAGCTGCGTTCCAATATTTAGTTTGGATAGTTTGTTTTAGTTGTGCCGCTTTTTTAGTGTAGAGATCAGCAAGGTACGGCAGGCCAATTTTGGATTCCATTTTTGCAGCTTGCTGGTAAGCCATGAGTAGTTGAAGATCCAATATGGATGAGTTGCCTTTACTGCCAATTGGTGGCATACCGCTGCGCCAGCCTTTTGCATTAGCCCAGTCGACAAAAGTCCAGTAAGGTGTGTCTTTTAAAGAACCATCGGCTTGCTGATATTTAGCAAAGAACTCTAATACAGCCCGCTCACCTGCGAGCTTGCTTTTAACAAAGTTTGAATCAGGGCGATACATCCAATAATCATATAATACGCTAACGTACCACAACGAAAAAGTAGATATAATCTGCGGACTAAACGATGGGTGCCTGCTCAACGTTAATCCTTCAGCAATGCGCGAATGATCCATCAGATTAATAGCATTGCGGGCTAACCGGTCATCGCCGCTGTTGTAGTAGGATATCATCGCCTGTATGCGTGTATCGCCTATGTATTGTAATTGCTCGTAGTAGGGGCAATCCATGTAAGTTTCAATAGCGTCGAGCCGGGCGGTGCGCCAGCCGGTTTCCAGTATTTTTGTTATTTCGGGGTTATCAGTATTAAAAACGGTATTGTTTTTAAACGGAAAGCCGGTGAAAGTGCCATATATGTCATCAATAGTAAGCGGTTCATTTTTGGTTTGTATCCTTACTTGTATGTAGCGATAAGTGCGCCAATAAAGCGTTGTAAATGTTTGATTTTCGCTGCCATCTGATAATAGGCTATCCTTTCTGCCTGCAAAATCTTTACCTTCTATTTCATTACGGTTACTTTTTCTTGGGCCGTATTTGCTCAGATTATCAAAAAGAGATTCGGCGTAACTGATGGATAATCCCGCATCCTTACCCTTGCTGAAGTTGAAGGTTAAATAAGCATTGGTTAAATAGGTTTGATCGAGCAATAATGTTACAGTTGTATTAGCCGGGATAGTAAGCGCGGTTTTTATGCCGGGGAACGAGGGCGGTACAGCCATGCCATCAGCCTTGCGTAAAAGAGGGATGCGCTGGTAAGTACGCTCCATTTGCGGTAGCGATGATGGTACCAGCATCCAGCCAAAAGCATCGGCCATCCCTTTTGGCTTGCCGTGCCCCAGCTCATTGGCAGCAACCCAGGTGGTATCATTATAATCTGTAGCAGTAAAGCCCTTAACCGTATTGTTCATATTCACAATTTCACCCGGGCCTGCAACGTAATAGGTATAATAACCTATCCAGCTATTAGGTTTATAAGCGGTATCACGGATGCATTTCCAGGTTTTATTGGTGTTGATCTCCTCGTTTGTTGAATCGCCCTGCAGAATAAAAGCTGTTCGTAAGGTAATCTGCGCTTCGGGGCGGTATTGCGCGTCATTCCAAACGGTCGCGCTTATGGTATTTTTGCCTGTTGTGAGATATGGTGCCAGATCGATCTTTTCGTAGTTCCAGTAATAGGTGTCGCTACGGGCAGGTCCTACGGATACAAGTGTACCATTAATATATAATTTATAGCGATTATCGGCCGATACCCGAACAGTGTATGATGTCGGTTTAGCTGATAAAGTAATGCTTTTGCGGAAATGATAAATGCCGTATTCACTTCCTGCATCATTTGGCGCTGCTATCCAGTAGGCGGGCCATTCCTTGTATACGGCAGTGTTACCAGCTGATTGTGCATGCGCTGACTTTACCAACAAAAAACTAAAGATCAATAAGGTTGATGCAAAAAAGGATTTCATTACAGGTTGAATTGGTTTGATGATAATCGGTCTTAAAGTTAATAACCATCCTGTAGTATTTATATAATGCGGAAGAATCTTTATTAATTATTTTCTCAAAAATAAAAAAGCCACCCTTTTGAGGCAGCTTCTTTTATATCGATAATATGTTAATTCTTATTAATTACCCATCATTTTTAAGAATGATGATAGCTTTTCCTTCATTTCTCTACGATCAACTATAAAGTCAAGGAAACCGTGTTCCTGCACAAATTCTGCAGTCTGGAACCCTTTTGGAAGATCTTTCTTTATAGTTTCCTTAATAACACGCGGGCCTGCAAAACCTATTAGTGAACCTGGCTCAGCAATGTTAATATCGCCCAACATAGCATATGACGCAGTAACACCACCTGTAGTAGGGTCGGTTAGTAATGATATATAAGGTACTTTAGCTTGTGACAATAAAGCCAGCTTAGCCGACGTTTTAGCCATTTGCATTAGTGAGAATGCAGCTTCCATCATACGTGCACCGCCTGATTTTGAGATCATCAGGAATGGAACTTTGTTTGCTATACTGTAATCGATAGAACGTGCTATCTTTTCACCCACAACAGATCCCATTGAACCACCTATGAAGTTAAAATCCATACAGGCAATAACAAGATCCTGGCCGTTAATTTTACCAACCCCGGCACGGATAGCATCCTTTAAACCGGTCTTTTTCATGGTTTCCTTTAAACGGTCCTCATATTTTTTGGTATCCTCAAAATGCAACGGATCGCCCGAATGCAGGTTAGGGGATAACTCGGTAAACTCGTTATTATCAAACAGTATGGAAAAATATTCTTTTGATCCTATGCGTAAATGGTAACCGCAGTAATGACAAACATATTGGTTTTCAACCTGCTCTGAGTAGTGGAGGGGCTTTTTACATTCCGGGCATTTGTTCCAGATGCCGTCAGGTGCTTCTTTCTTTTCCTCAGTGGTCGTAATTATTCCTTTTATCTCGCGCTTAAACCAGGCCATATCTATATCTAGCTCTTTCAATATGATGCAAAGAAACGAATTTTTATTCAGATGAAAGATTTTTAGATGTGAGATATCATTTTCGGAAAATCACAATAAAAACTATCTAAAATATACCTCAATTGCGAACTTTGTAGTTAAAATATTGCTATAAATGCAAAACTCTATCAAAAATGTAGTATAAATCCGGAAAATTTATAACTTCGAGGCCCAAAAAGAAGCTAAATGGATTTGAAAAATTATAAAGGAGTTTTGCACGGAGATCAGGTGCAGGAACTATTTGAAGCAGCTAAAAAGCACAAGTTTGCTTTACCAGCAGTAAACGTTATCGGCACTAACACGGTAAACGCTGTTCTGGAAACTGCAAAGGCAGTTAATTCACCGGTAATTATACAGTTATCACATGGTGGCGCGCAGTTTTACGCAGGTAAATCATTAGATAACTCTAAACTGCAAGCCTGTATTTTAGGTGCTGTATCTGCAGCTAAACATGTTCACTTATTAGCTGAGCATTATGGTGTTGCAGTAATTATGCATACCGACCACTGTGCTAAGAAATTATTGCCTTGGATAGACGGATTGTTAGATCATGGTGAGAAATTCTTTGCTGAAACTGGCAAACCTTTATTTTCATCACACATGCTTGATCTTTCTGAAGAATCTTTGGAAGAAAATATCGAGATCTCTGCTAAATACTTAGCCCGCATGGCTAAATTAGGTATGACACTTGAAATTGAATTAGGTGTAACAGGTGGCGAAGAAGACGGCGTTGACAACTCTGATGTTGACAGCTCACGTTTATATACGCAGCCTGAAGATGTTGCTTACTCTTACGAGAATTTATTAAAAGTTAGCCCGCGCTTTACCGTTGCTGCTGCTTTTGGTAACGTGCACGGTGTTTACAAACCAGGTAATGTTAAATTACAACCGGTTATTTTACATAATTCACAAGAGTATGTGAAAACGAAATACAATTTAGATGTTGAAAAACCGATCAACTTTGTATTTCACGGTGGTTCAGGCTCAACTCCTGAAGAAATTGCTGAGGCAATATCATATGGTGCTATCAAAATGAATATCGATACTGACATGCAATGGGCATATTGGGAAGGTATAAAAGACTACTACCAATCAAAAGAAGGTTACTTACAGAGCCAGATTGGTAGCCCTGAAGGTGAAGATTCTCCAAACAAAAAATACTACGATCCGCGCGTATGGTTACGCAAAGGTGAAGAGAGTTTCGTTAAACGCTTAACCCAGGCATTTGCTGATTTGAATTGCCTTGATGCAACCAGTAAATTATAATAAAAAATTATCCTAATAATTAGAAAAGCGCCGATGTGAGAACATTGGCGCTTTTTTTTGGTTATGACATTAATATTTTAATACTCCAAATTGTCATGGTCAAGAAAAAAAGAAAAAACTTATTTGAGCGTTTTGCCAACTGGGCAACCGTTGCAACCGGTAGTTCGGCAGCTTTTATTGGTGCTATGGTTGTTATTATCGTATGGGCTGTAACCGGCCCTGTATTTAAATACTCTGATACCTGGCAGCTGGTTATAAATACAGGTACAACAATAGTTACCTTTCTGATGGTGTTCCTGATCCAGAAATCACAAAATAAAGATTCAAAGGCTATTCATTTAAAACTGAACGAAATACTGGCATCGCACCAGGGTGCAAGTAATCGTATGGTAAATTTAGAAGATCTGAGTGAGCATGAACTTGACCAATTACATAAATTTTATGTACAATTGTCTGACCTGGCCGAGGAGGAAGATGATTTGACCTGTACACATTCAATTGATGCAGCAGGGGAAAATCACAGGCAAAAACTAACCTCGTACAAGGGAAAACCACATTACGCAAATGCCAGAACTAAAAAAGATACAAGCAAACAAAGTAAGTGACCCCGCCGACCTTGAAAAAGTATTTGCCATAAGGCGCGAAGTTTTTGTTGACGAACAAAATTGCCCGCCCGAATTGGAATATGAGTTCGATGATGAAGCCACCCATTTTTTGGCAACGGCTGATGGTGTGCCCGCAGGTGCAGCACGCTGGCGCAAAACTGATAAAGGGTATAAACTGGAACGTTTTGCGGTATTGAAACAATTCAGGGGCACAGGCGTAGGGCAGGAACTGGTGAAAGCTGTTTTGGCCAGTCTGCCTGCTGATGCTGATTATGTCTATTTGCACTCCCAAACTCAGGCCGTGCCATTTTATGAAAGATTAGGTTTTATAAAATCAGGCCCTGAATTTGAAGAAGCCGGCATCCGGCACTATAAAATGATCAGGGAATAGTTAGTGTTAATTGCTGCATTTACTCAAATCATCATTAACCTGATCTGCCGTTATAGTTCCCTGCTTGTTGCCAAATGAGTTGCTGATATAAGTTATGGCCTGGGCTATTTCAATTGGTGTAAGGTCATTCGCAGCAGGCATCGTACCCTCAAATGATCTGCCAGCAACAACAATCTTTCCTTTTAAACCGTATTTGATGTTGCAGGCTAAAGACTTTAAATTATCTTTAATATAGATCGTATCAGTAAGCGGTGGTATCAATGCTGATAAACCCTCGCCTTTAGCGCCATGGCAATTTTGGCAATGGTTTTGGTATACTAAAGAACCTGCTGAATAATAACGCTTAAACTCAATTGATTCATCGCTTTGGCATGAAACGATCAATACAAGTAACAAGAAACAAATACTACCTATTACTTTAAGTTTCATAGTTATTGTGCTGCAGGGGCCGGTTCGGCTTGTAGAGTTTTTATATCGTCTATCAATTGGTTCACCTGTTTCATATCGGTGCCGTCATATGATCCGCGAACACGTTTTTGTTTATCGATTAAAACAAAATATCCCTGGTGCATATAACCACCTGCTACAGTACTGTCTTCACTAACGGCAACCAGATAGCTTTTCGCAGCAAGATTGTAAACACTGTCCCTGTCGCCAAGTAACAGCCACCAGCTATTGCCGCTTATGCCTAATTTATCGGCATAGTTTTTTAATACAGGTACGGTATCATGTTTTGGGTCGATGGTGAAAGAGATGATCTTAAAATCGGGTGTGTTCTTAAATTCGTTATACACATTTAGCATATTGCGCTGCATGATAGGGCAAATGGAAGGGCAGGAGGTGAAAAAGAAATCGGCCACATATATCTTACCTTCCAAATCCTTGCTGCCTGCGCTATTGCCGTATTGGTTTAAAAACTTAAACGCAGGTATGGTTTGGTAATCCGTATCAGTTACCTGCTGGCCATTTACTGTTTTAGTAACCGCCGTGCGCTCGCCATATATAGGCAATGTTTTTTTTGAATTGGTTTTACAGGCACCAAATAATAGAACCAATAAAACGAGTCCTGTTAGCTTTTTCATTTAGCTTTTTTAATGTAATTGTTTGATACTGAAATAGCTGAATCAAGTTTCAGGCTGATCTTTGTTATCAGTTCTTTTTGTGTATGCAGGTAACTCATTGCTTCGCTGTGCGATTTGCCGGTAAAATCAGGATTGAACTTATTCATCCAGGTCATCATGCTATCGTCCGCATCGCCCAAAATTTTTGTATAGAAATCGGCAGAATCTTTTACAGCCGCTGCGGAATCCTTTGATGCGATACCCTTTAGCAGCATTTTGTTTTTCATCACCACGCCGTCATCCATCATCACTTTATCATGCACTTTTATTACTGAATCTAAAAGCGCTTTTTCCTGGGCTTTGTTATCGGCGCATCCGGCTAACATTAAGCTGGTAGCTGCTGCTATAAGGAGAGTTTTCTTAATCATAGATCGGTATTGTAAGATTGGCAAATATCAAAATAAACGGCTTGTAAACGGCATTAATTACTTTCTTAAATAAAAAATGTAGTCAGTTAAAGGTAAATTTTCTATTCCGGCTAACTTTAAATGCTGGCCTGCCTGTGCGCGGTGATGCGTACCGTGGTTAATTAAATGTGCTAATATATCGCTTAGTTGATTTTCATAGCTTTCACCTCTTGATGTTTTATAAGCAATCAATTTATTGAAATCTTCAGGATTTAATTCACTGATATAGGCTACCCAAGCATCATGGTTTTTATTTATTGTCTTTTCAAAAGTATCTGCTTTCCAATCGGGCCATAAAACACGACCGACATCTGGCAAGCCCGCGCACCGCTTAAACCAAACCTGTTGTGCCGACAGTAAATGCGCCATTAACTTTACCGGTAATTCAGGTTCATTAGCCTCAATAATGAGTTTTAGAATTTCAAGGTTGGCAAATCGGTCGTAATCAATAAGTTTTAAAAAGTGGTCTTTCATTGGTGGGTTAGGATGTTATCAAACAAAAATATCACCTTTTTCAACAAATGTTGTTAACAATAACATAATACTATAAATATCATAGGGTTATACTGGCCGTGTATCTTTAATTATAAATTAAGCAGGTTATGAAAATCATATCAAATTTTTTGAAGTTTATCAGTAGTTTACCTGAGTGGATTATGTTAAAAAGTATGAAATCAACGTTCATGCACTAACAGTATATTCACAAAATTTCTTTTTATAAAATTATAATGCACAATTTGGGCTTGGTTTTGGCTCAATTTAATGGAACTTACTACGCAAACTTCAGATTTTAACAAGGAACTTTTTGGCGACGATTTTACCTGGGGAGTAGCGACAGCCGCTTTCCAGATTGAAGGTGCTTATGATCATGAAGGTAAAGGGCAATCCATTTGGGATGTATTCTCGGCTAAAAAGGGCAACATTCAATATGGTCATAAACCCGGCGACGCCTGCGACTTTTACAACAGGTACGAATCTGATATAGATCTCGTTAAACAACTAAATATCCCGAATTTCAGGTTTTCTATATCGTGGTCGCGCGTTTTCCCCGAAGGGATAGGCAGCATAAACCAGGCGGGTATTGATTATTACAACCGTGTTATTGACTACTGCATTAAACAAGGTATCGAACCGTGGGTAACACTATACCATTGGGACCTGCCGCATACGCTTGAACTTAAAGGTGGCTGGACAAACCGCGAGATTGTAACCTGGTTTACTGAATTTGTTGCCGTTTGCGCCCAAAATTTTGGTGACAGGGTAAAAAATTGGATGATAATGAATGAGCCCTCCGTATTCACAGGGGCGGGTTATTTTTTAGGCATCCATGCGCCGGGGCGAAAAGGGCTTGGCAACTTTATGCCTGCTGTACATCACGCTATTTTATGCATGGCAGCTGGCGGGCGTACATTAAGAAGCATTTTGCCCGATGTGCAAATCGGTACTACATTTTCCTGTACGTATATTGAACCTGCAAGTGATAAACCGCGTGATGTAATGGCCGCAAAACGGGTTGATACCCTATTAAACCGTGTTTATATTGAACCAACCCTGGGCCTGGGTTACCCTGTTGCTGATCTGTCTATTTTAAAAAAGATGGACAAATACATTCAGCCGGGAGATATGGAGAGCGCGAAGTTTGATTTCGATTTCATCGGTATACAACTTTACACGCGCGAAATTGTGAAGTATTCATTACTTACACCATACGTGCATGCAAGTTTAATAGGTGCCAAAAAAAGAAATGTGCCTCTAACTGATATGGGCTGGGAAGTTTATCCGCCTGCTATTTACGAGATGCTGAAAAAATTTAATGCTTATACTGGTATTAAAAAGATATATGTCACCGAAAATGGCGCTGCTTTTCCGGATGAGGTAAAAGATGGCAAGGTACACGACCCCAAGCGTGTGGAGTACCTGCAGAACTATTTGGAACAGGTTTTAAAAGCTAAAAACGAAGGCAATAAAGTAAGCGGCTATTTTGTTTGGACCCTTACCGATAACTTTGAGTGGGCCGAAGGCTTTCATCCCCGTTTTGGGCTGATACATGTTGACTTTGATACACAGCAGCGCATCATTAAATCGTCTGGCCAATGGTATGCTGACTTTATTAAGCCCTGATCAGGCTGCTGGCAAACTTACATAAAAGGTAGTGCCGATATCATTATTGCTTTCAAACCAAATCTTGCCGTTATGATCACCAACTATTTGCTGGCAGATAGAAAGCCCTAAGCCGAATGATTTTTCGCCTGCCGTGCCTGGCCTTTTTGCATTGGTGAAGATATTGAATACCTGGTCTTTTATATCATCAGGTATACCTATGCCGCTGTCGCTAACCGATATTTTTATCTCGTTATCTTCATTGGTTATCTTTACCTTAATGCTGGTGTTACTTGGGCTGAATTTAATGGCATTGCTGATAAGATTGCTTATTACCCGCCATATTTTCTCCTGACTTATTAATATCTCTTTAGGCTTTGTCAAAAGCTCAGTTACAATATGCTGATCTTTTTCCGCAGCCTTAAAGCTCAATATCTCAACACTATTACTTACCAGCGAGTTAATTTCAACGGGTTCCTTGTTTAAATTGGTATTTGCGGCATTGGTGGCTTCCAATATTTCGTTTATCAATTCGAGTGAGTTGTAGGATGTGCTGTTCACTAACTCTATCAGCATCTTTTGCTCTTCGGTAAAATCATCTTCAAGCATAGCATTGGTTAAGGCCGCAATACCGCCTATAGGGTTACGCAGGTCGTGCGCTACGGTACGCAATATCCTGTCTTTTTCCTCGCTGCTAACTTTAAGGTCATTTAAAGTATTTTCAAGGTCTGTTTTTTGCGAACCGATCTGTTTATTCAGCTCGCTTACAACAGCCACATCCTGTTTTGATCTTTTCCAGTTTCGGTACATCAATACCAGGATCACAATGGCCATAATAACACATAATATAGCTAAATAAAGGTATATCAGCTGTGCTTTATTATCATCCCGCAGGTTTTGAATCTGGTACTGCTTATCATAATTAGCCAATTGCTGGTTTACATCTACCTCTTTTAAGGAGATGAATTGCTGAACGAGGGAATCATTTTGTATGGTGTATTTTCTGAAATATTGAAGAGCATTTGCGTAATCTTTTTTATAAGTATAATAGTCGCTCATTAACTTGCTCCAACCGGTTTCAGCTTCCATATTCTTTACACTGTCAAATTGCCGGCTCATATCCTGCATCAGTTTAGTGAATAGGGCATCTTTGTGCTGATCGAGGTAAACACGGCCAAGACTTATTTCAACCAGTTCGGCGTTGGAATTATCATTATACTTTTTTAAGTTGATTTCGATACTTTTATTTAACAGGTTGGTTGCTCTGGTAAATTGTTTTTGATTGTAGGCTATTATTCCCAGGTCTCCGTAAGTAACCGCGCGTGCCACTTCAAGCAGGCTTGCCTGTTTTTTAAACCTGTTATTATTTTGGTTGATGTATGCCAGTGTCTTATTGAAATATAACGCGGCGCTGTCAATATTACCATTGTGCTGATAGCTTTCGCCAATATTATTCAATAATTCCTGGCGCAGGAAAAATGCCTTAAAGTCATCGTTGTGAGCAAAGCTCTGCCGGTAACTCTCCTTAAAATATTTTGCAGCCAACTCAAAGTGTGATTGCCTGAACATGATCATGCCCATGCGATAAGTGTATTCAGCAAGTACTGAATTATCAAGATGGTTTTTACCTATGAAATAGCCACGGTAAAAGTATTGGTAGGCATTATTATATTGTTTCAGGTCTAAATAGGCATCACCTTTAGCAAAACTGGCTTCAGCAAAACTGGAAACATATGATTTTCCTTTAATTTTTTGAGCCATATTTACGAGACTGTCGGCATATAACATTTCTTTATGCCGATTGAGCTTAGCAATTTTATAGTACGAAAAATGCACGGCGTAAAACCTGAAGGTATCGTTTACAGTTGGCTTATCCAGTAGTTTGAATGAGGAATCGAGATAATGTATAGCTTCATCAGCCCTTTGGTGGTCATCCAACCTATTTACATTATTGAAAATAACTTTAAAGCCATCGGAAAGATCCTCAGTTTTAGCAGGCTTATTTTGGTTACACGAGAAGGTAGCCAACAAAACAGTAAGAATGAAAGAGAACCATATAAAAAGGTTTCTTGCAAACAAGAGAGTTTTCTTGCGCGAATAATTAATAAGGGGCATTAATTAAAGAGTGATTAACAAATATAACTTTTCTTTGTAAAGTATATAATACAAAACAATTGTTATGTAACTAATAAGAAAAAAAGTTTTTTTATTTAAAAGCTTCTTCGCCAGTTATGTCCATTCCAGTGATTAACAAATGTATATCATGTGTGCCCTCATAGGTTATTACTGATTCCAGATTCATCATGTGACGCATAATAGAATATTCGCCTGTAATACCCATGCCGCCAAGTATTTGCCTTGCTTCGCGTGCAATGTTTATGGCCACTTCAACACTGTTACGTTTAGCCATGGAGATTTGAGCCGCGGTAGCGCGATTCTCATTTTTTAAAGTAGCCAATCGCCAAACCAATAGTTGTCCTTTGGTTATTTCGGTTATCATTTCGGCCAGTTTTTTTTGCTGTAGCTGAAATGCCGCTATCGGCTTGCCAAATTGATTACGCTGTTTGGCGTATCTAAGGGCGGTGTCATAACAATCCATAGCTGCGCCCAGCGCTCCCCATGCAATACCGTAGCGGGCCTGGTTAAGGCATCCAAGGGGGCCTTTTAAGCCCGATGCGTTAGGTAACAGATTTTCTTTCGGTACTTTAACGTTATCAAATACCAGTTCGCCGGTGGCCGATGCCCTTAACGACCATTTGCCATGCGTTTCGGGCGTGGTAAAACCTTCCATGCCACGCTCAACTATCAGTCCTTTTATTTTTCCGGTTTCGTCCTTTGCCCAAACTACGGCAATATCTGCAAACGGTGCATTGGAGATCCACATTTTGGCGCCGTTCAAAACGTAATGGTCGCCGGCATCCTTAAAATTAGTGGTCATGCCGCCCGGATTCGATCCATGGTCGGGTTCAGTCAACCCAAAACAACCGATCATTTCACCCGAAGCCAATTTGGGCAGGTATTTCATACGTTGTTCTTCCGAGCCATAGGTATATATCGGGTACATGACTAACGAGCCCTGTACAGACGAGGTTGATCTTATACCTGAATCCCCACGTTCAATCTCCTGCATAATAATGCCGTACGACATATAATCAAGGCCAGCGCCGCCATATTCAACCGGGATAGTTGGGCCAAAAGCGCCTATTTCTGCCAATCCTTTTATTAACTGTTTAGGGAATTCTGCTCTTTGTGCATAATCCTCTATTATTGGAGTCAGTTCTTTTTTTACCCAATCTCTTACCGAAGAACGTATAAGTTTGTGTTCATCAGTCAGTAATTCATCTAATTGATAGTAATCAGGCGATTCAAAAAGGTCAGTTTTTGGCATAGCGTTTATATTTGGTGGGTAAAGATATGTGTTTTGTATGCAAACAATTGTTACAGAAAATGGACTTTATCTTTTTTCTCAACTTGCTGCATGAAATCTTGAATATAAGCGTTTATTGAACTGGTACTTCCTTCCACCCATTTAGTACTAATCCGAAATGTATCTTCATTAACCATTTCAAACAAAAAGTAGTTGTTAAAATAGTATACATTGACTTTGGCTACACTCTTCCAATAAGCTGTTTCATCCGAAACAAAAGAGATAATTTTCTCTTCATCAAGTATCAAAGCTGGTTTGCCTTTGAATGCTGGTAGCGAAAAATTTAAAATGAAAAAACGCATAATGCCAATAATTATGACGACTACTGGTATGAAAATAAACCATTCATTAGGATCATTCAGGTAAAATGCCATTGATATTAAAAATATAACCATCAGAACAATAAACAAATTAGTTGCCCCGATTCGAAGTGTATTATAGCCAAAGGATACTGTTTTCATACCAATAACAAACTTATAATAATATCATATTACATTTGATTTATGGTTGAGATAAATTTAAACGACGCGGAGTTTTTCGCTCATCACGGGTTTTACCCGGAAGAACAGCTATTAGGTAGCAGGTTTTTAGTTGATATATCAGTCAGTTTCAGGCCCACAGGCAGTCTATTGGCCGATGAGATCGACAATACCGTAAACTACGAACAACTATATGATATAGCCTGCGAAGAAATGAAACATACGCGCAAGCTGATTGAAACGGTGGGACAATCCATTGTTGATGCTATAAAAAATAAATTTCCTTTTATAGATCATGTGCGGGTTTGTATAAAAAAGATGAGTCCGCCGTTAAAAGGAAAGGTCGGTCATTCAAGTGTGATCATTACCAATTTTATTGATTAGTGAATCCTATTCATGGCCTATAATAAAATAGACGATCATATCCTCAACGCAATCATTGCTATTGTGGGTAAAGACGCGGTTATCACCAGCCATGCCGACCTGGAAAAGTACAGCCATGATGAAACGGAGGATCTGAGTTATTACCCGGAGGTTGTTGTAAAACCACGATCAGCAGCTGAGATCTCAGCCTTGCTGAAACTCTGTAATGAATACATCATCCCCGTTACACCACGTGGAGCAGGAACGGGTTTAAGCGGTGGTGCCTTATCTGTGATGGGTGGCTTATTAATATCAATGGAGCGCTTTGATCGGATCTTAAATATAGATGAGCAAAATCTGCAGGCTACAGTTGAGCCGGGTGTAATTACCGAAGTATTTATGAATGCGGTTGCAGAAAAAGGCCTGTTATACCCGGTTGATCCTGCAAGCAAAGGCAGTTGTTTTATTGGAGGGAATGTGTCGCATGGCTCGGGAGGACCGAGGGTGGTAAAGTACGGGACTATAAGAGAGTATATCTTAAATCTTGAAGTGGTGTTGCCATCAGGCGATATCATATGGACAGGCGCTAATACCCTAAAATATGCGTCGGGTTATAATTTAACGCAATTGATGATAGGGGCGGAGGGCACATTAGGCATCATCACCAAAATTGTAACCAAACTCATCCCTCACCCAACAAATGACGCGCTGATGCTGGCTTCGTTTCCATCAAATGAAGGTGCTTGCGAGGCGGTGTCTGCCATATTCAGGGCCGGTATTGTGCCATCTGCTGTTGAATACATGGAGCGTAAGTGCTTTGAGTGGGTTAAAGCTTATAACGGTGTTCAGTTTGATTTGAAAGATGAAGATGTCGCATTCTTATTAATAGAAGTTGATGGGAGTGATAATGAAGTGATATTTACGGACTGCGAAAAAATAAACCAGGTTTTAGAAGGCTTTGGCTGTAAGGATGTGCTATTTGCTGATAGCGATGCTAAAAAAGCGGAACTATGGCGCATAAGACGAACTATAGGGGAATCAGTAAAAATAAATTCCGTTTATAAAAAGGAAGATATGGTTGTGCCGAGGGCTACATTGCCTCAATTGGTGAAAGGCATAAAGGAAATTGGCAATAAGTACGGCTTCGATTCCGTTTGTTTTGGTCATGCCGGTGATGGTAACCTGCATTTAAATATTATACAAGGCAGCATGAGTAATGCCGACTGGAACGATAAATTAAATACGGGCATAACCGAAATTTTTGAACTAACCGTATCTTTAGGCGGCACCATATCCGGTGAGCATGGTATTGGGCTGGTGCAAAAGGAATTTATGCCAATAAAGTACACCGATGTGCATTTTGAATTATGGCGCGGTATTAAAAAAGTGTTCGATAAAAATAATATATTAAACCCCGGTAAGATCTTTTAATTATGCCCCAGCACTTTCACTTAGTTCCTGACGATCTGTTAAGAATAGCTATTGCAATTTTATGCGGTGGTATTTTAGGTATTGAACGTCAGTACAAAAATAAAACAGCGGGCTTTCGCACCATTATACTCATCTGCCTGGGCTCTGCAATATTTACCATGATAGCACAGCGCGCCGGTTTGGGTGTAAATATCAATGTTATTACAGGTGTAGGCTTTATTGGCGCGGGTGTAATTTTTAAGGATAATATAGCAGTTAGTGGCCTTACAACTGCCGCGGTAATATGGATCTCGGCGGCTATTGGTATGGCAGTGGGTGCAGGGGATTATACATTGAGTATTGTGACTTCGGTAATTACGATACTGGTATTAACCATATTCCATGTGCTTGAGAATTACCTGGATAAATTGCATCACGATAAGCTTTATTCCATCGTTTTTACCAATACAGATTATGATAGTTTGCTTGTGCTGGAAGAAACCATCAAGGAACATCACCTTACATCATACCGCAAAAAAATAAGTAAGGACGGCAATTGCCTCGAAGCCGCTATTATGGTTACCGGCCATAAAAAAAATATAGGTAAGCTGGATAAGGAACTACTATTGCAGCCGAATATAAAATCGTTTTAAATTTCTATCTCTTAAATGTCATTGCGAGGAGGAACGACGAAGCAACCTCGTCGCGTTCGTGTGCATACGACGAGGTTGCCACGCTATCGCTCGCAATGACATGAAGGTTTTAATTAGTATTCAAAATCAATCCCGGCTCGTCATAATCAATCATGCGGTGCCTTTCATGATAGGGGATAGATACCGATTTATTAGCGTTATAATCATAGCAAATACATACCGTTTTTCCGGTGGTGCAAATTTCCTCACCATTTGGTGTTATTTTTACCAAAACATGCATTACATCAAAACTGCTGTTGCCGATCCGCGTGGTACGCACGTAGCAAGCTATCTCGTCATTTAAGGTTATAGGTTTTAGATAATTGATCTCAGATCGGCCTAAAATAATTCCGTTTTCGCCCCAGTTCCACTGCACAACTTCTTTCCAATAGTTTGAGCGGGCAATTTCAAAATAGGTTAAATATACCGCGTTGTTCACGTGCCCGTAGGCGTCCATGTCCGAAAAACGGATCGGGATCAGAGTTCTGTATTTATAATTTTTGATATTTTCAGCCATGTAATGTCAAAATGTCTGTTTGTTTTAACTTGTTCGGTCATAATGTCGCACGAAAGGCGTTTTTTGGGCATTGGTACAACAGTTGAACAGACACTCACGAAGTTAATAAAAGAATAAAACTTAATATATTATAAAGATGACTTTAGTAAAATTTAACAACGGACAAAAAACTCACGGTATCAATCCATTTTTTAATGATGTATTTGATAGCCTTTTAAACGACAAGTTTTTAGGCGATAAATTAGTATCACGCGTGCCTGCAGTAAACATTGCAGAAACTGAAAACGAGTTTCATATAGAATTAGCCGTACCCGGCTTAAAGAAAGAAGATTTTAAGATCAATTTAGATAAAAACGTATTAAGCGTATCAGCTGAAAAGAAAGCTGAGAATGTTGAAGAAGGTAAAAAATTCAGCAAACGCGAATACAATTACACTTCATTTGCAAGGTCATTTACTTTACCTGAAACTGTAGACCATTCAAAAATTGATGCTGAATATGCCGATGGTATATTGAAATTAATAGTGGCAAAAAGAGAAGAAGCTAAATTTCAAACAAGAGAAATAGCTGTTAAATAATAAAGATTGTTTTCATAATAAGTGGTTTAGTTTGATAGAAAGGCCGTTCCGTGAGGGGCGGTCTTTTTTATGTCGGATTTCGGATGTTCGATTTCGGATTTAAATTCTCAAGTCAATCCGAAATCGAACATCCGAAATCCGACATGGACCTAATTCCTCATATTAATATACTGTAGCGGCTGCTCAAAAGTTTCAGATCTGCAAAGACTGATCACCGCTTGCAGATCATCGATCTTTTTGGCCTGTACACGTACCTGGTCATCCATTATTGAGGCCTGTACTTTTAAGCCGCTGTCCTTTATTTTCTTTACTATCTTTTTGGCAACTTCCTTGTCAATGCCTTCTTTTACCTTTATTTCCTTGCGGATCATATTACCCGATGCATATTGCTCTTTGCCAAAGTCAAGCGCGTTAGGATCAAGCTGTTGCTTTACCATGCGACTAATGATGGAATCCTGAATAGCTTTCAGGCGCATATCATTTTCGGTAACTATGGTTATCTCGTTTGTCTTTTTATCCAGGTCTATTGTGCTTTTTGAGTCGTTAAAATCATAACGGTTCAATATCTCTTTTTTAGCAGTGTTTATCGCGTTATCAAGCGTTTGACCGTCTATCTTGCTTACTATATCAAATGTTGGCATAATGGAGGTTTAATTTGGTACAAAGCTAATTGTTTATAAATATAATCTTAATAAAGATGTCGAATGTTATTATTTGATTGTAATAAAACAGTTAACATAGCAAGGAGTTAATATTAAGTTAACAAATAAATAAGCAGATTTGTACAATCCGCCTGAAAAGGGGGCATTTATATGGATATTAAGCACATACCACTAATTAATAGGGAAATAAGCTGGTTATACTTTAATGAGCGCGTTTTACAGGAAGCTGCGGATCCAACGGTCCCTTTGATTGAACGTGTTAGATTTTTGGCTATTTTCTCCTCAAATCTTGATGAATTTTACCGCGTAAGGGTAGCCACGCTCAGCCGTTTAGCTAACCTGAATGAAAAGGCCAAGGAAATTTTAGGCTATAACCCTAAAAAGGTTTTAAACCAAATAAAAACGCTGGTTGTTAAGCAGGAAAAAAAGTTCAATAATTTGTATGAAAACATAATTGTTAAGCAACTTGCCGAAGAAAAGATATTTATATTAAATGATAAACAGCTTAACGTAACCCGCGGCGAGTTTGTTAAAAGTTATTTCAGGGAAAAGCTGCTGGCTATGCTGGTGCCCATCATGCTTGATGAGTCTTTACAATTACCAGAGCTGCGCGACAGGGCTATCTACTTTTTTGTAAAGCTTACCCGTAACAAAAAAACAAGATTGGCTTTAATTGAGGTGCCTGATAACCTGCCACGTTTTGTGGTACTACCTGAAACTAACAACCTTAAGTTCATTATTTTACTTGATGATATTGTAAGGTATAGCCTTGAAGACATCTTCTTTATTTTTGAACACGATAGTATTGAGGCGTACTCCATACAGCTTACCCGCGATGCAGAGCTTGATCTGGATAAGGAAGTAAGCGAGAAATTTATTGATTCATTATCCAAAAGCTTGCAGAAAAGGCGCAAAGGTAAACCGATGCGTTTGCTGTATGATACCGAAATGCCTTTGGATATGCTTAAATACCTGGTAAGCAAAATGGGCTTGCATGGTGAAAGCCTTATCCCCGGCAACCGTTATCATAAATTTAAGGACTTTATTGCCTTCCCTAATGTGGGTAGGCCTGAATTGGAATACGTTAAATACCAGCCTCTGCCAGTTGATGGATTATCATTTGGTAAAAGCCTGATGGGTATGATAGCCAAAAGGGATTATCTGATCAGCACGCCATATCAATCGTATGATTATGTGATCCACCTTTTACGTGAGGCAGCTATCGATCCAAAAGTACAGGAGATCAGTATTGCAGTATACCGATTAGCAGAAAACTCACGGATAGTTCACGCCCTTATCAACGCCGCTAAAAATGGCAAGAAAGTAAATTGTTTGGTTGAACTAAGAGCGAGGTTTGATGAGCAGAATAATATTACCTGGAGCCGCAGGCTCGAAGAAGAGGGAGTAAACGTGCTTTATGGTGTTGAAAACTATAAAGTGCATTCAAAAATATGTTTGGTTAAAAGGCTTGAAAAAGAAAAACCGGCTTATTATGCCTGTTTATCTACCGGTAATTTTAATGAAAAAACCGCTAAGCTTTATGCTGATCATACCATTTTTACTGCCGATAAAAGGCTTACTGGTGATCTGGTAAAAGTATTCAGGGCATTAGGGAAAAATACACTGGCTAAGGATATTGAACATCTGATAGTTTCACCAATTGATTCAAGACCCGCTATATATAAGCTGATAGATAACGAGATAAAGAATGCCAAAGCTGGCAAAAAGGCTTATATGATATTGAAAATGAATAGCCTTGCGGATGAACAATTAATAAGCAAGCTATATCAGGCTAATAATGCAGGGGTTAAAGTACAGTTAATAATCAGGGGAATGTGCTGCCTTGTACCGGGTATAAAAGGGTTTAGTGAAAATATTGATGCAATAAGTATAGTTGATAAATACCTGGAACATTCGCGCGTGCATATTTACTGCAACGGCGGCAATGAGCTTATTTATCTTACTTCGGCTGATTTTATGACCCGTAACATCGATAACCGTGTTGAGGTGGGTTTTCCTATTTATGACGAGCAACTACGCAAGGAGATAAGAGATATCATCAATATACAATTAAGTGATAACACCAAGGCCCGCGAAATAAACAGCCACAACACTAACAAATACCACAAAACAAATTCGGAAGTTTTGTGTCGCGCGCAAATAGATATATACAATTACCTTAAAAATAAAAAATAACTAAATACTTTGAGATACGCTGCCATTGATATTGGGTCAAACGCTGTAAGACTCCTTATAGCTGATATTATTCAAAATAACGGTTCAATTTCCTTTAAAAAGAACACCCTGATCCGGGTTCCGCTCAGGTTAGGTGATGATGCTTTTCTGAACCAGCATATTTCTGATAAGAAGGCTGTATATCTTATAAAATCGATGCAGGCTTTCCGCAACCTGATGGATGTATACAAGGTGCAGGATTACATGGCCTTTGCTACCTCTGCCATGCGCGAAGCTAAAAACGGGCAAGAAGTAGTTTTCAGGGTAAAAGAAGAAGCACAAATTGATCTGGAAATCATCCAGGGGCAAAAGGAGGCAAAAATAATATACGCCAGCCACGCCGAGCAAACTATAGATAAATCAAAAAACTACCTGTATGTTGATGTGGGTGGTGGCAGTACCGAGCTTTCATTATTTTCAGAAGGCGAGCTTTATGCCTCACGATCATTTAATATAGGCACCATACGTATGCTTGATAACCAGGATAAAGAAGAAACCTGGAATGAAATGCATGATTTCATACGTGAAAACACCAAAACTTTTAAAGGTATATCAGGAATTGGTACTGGTGGTAATATCAACAAGTTATATAAGTTATCTGAAGAAAAAAATGATGTGCCATTATCATTTAATAAGTTAAAAACACTCTACAATTACCTTAACTCTTTCTCGTTAAAAGATCGTATTAACGTACTTGGACTAAACCAGGACCGGGCGGATGTAATTATACCTGCATGTGAAATTTACATTACCGTAATGAAGTGGGCAGGCATAAAAAACATATATGTGCCCAGTGTAGGTATGGTTGATGGTATTATTCAAACACTTATAGAAAAGAACTTTCCGAAGATCAATTAATATTTTTTGTTAAAATTATTAAAATATTAAGAAAGTGTTAGTACATTTGTATGCCCATTTTTGGGCATGTTTTTCATAGGTAGATGTAGGGTCGAGTACTTGTATTCGACCCTTTTTTTTGCCTATAGATTTTTGCCACGGGTTTGTTAATGAAATTGCTATGAAGAAGAAGATTGTTGTTGCCATAACAGGAGCCAGTGGTGCCATATACGCTAAACTTTTACTGGAGAAACTACAGCGGTTAAGCGATCAGTTAACTGAGGTTGCTATTGTAATGTCTGATAATGCCAAACAGGTTTGGAAGTTTGAGCTGGATGATGATGATTACACCAATTTGCCATTCAAGTTTTACGATAAACATGATTTTATGGCACCTTTTGCATCGGGATCAGCAAAATTTGATACCATGATCATAGTGCCATGCTCAATGGGAACACTTGGCCGCATAGCCAGCGGCATATCTGATGACCTGGTAACACGTGCTGCAGATGTAATATTAAAAGAACGGCGTAAGCTAATTCTCGTTGCCCGTGACACCCCCTTAAACCTCATCCATATCCGCAATATGCAAACGGTTACCGAAGCGGGAGGGGTCATTTGCCCTGCTGTACCATCATTCTATAACAAACCCAAAACTATAGAAGATGTAGCTATGACCGTAGTAAACCGGGTTATTGATCTCGTTGGTTTGGATAATGAAAGCTACCGTTGGGGAGTTGAATAATACGATCAAATAGCTCCGATATTTTTACAGTTTGGTGGCAGTGCAATAAATTTTGAAAATGCCTATCTTTGCCCGCTGAAAATGAACAAGAAAGTTGCTTTTTATACACTGGGTTGTAAGCTGAATTATTCAGAAACATCGTCTATTGGCCGCCTGTTTGCGCAGGCAGGTTACAGTACGGTTGATTTTACTGATACTCCTGATGTGTATGTGATTAACACTTGCTCTGTTACCGATAATGCCGATAAAAAGTGCAAAAGGGTAGTAAAAGAAGCGCTTAAAATATCGCCTAATGCCTATGTAACCATTGTTGGTTGCTATGCGCAGCTAAAACCAAAAGAAATTGCCGAAATACCCGGTGTTGATATGGTTTTAGGCGCTGCCGAAAAATTCCAGATCATCGATCACATTACCGATCTTACAAAAAAGCCCAAAGCGGTGATTTATAATCAACCGATTTCTGAGGCTAATCAGTTTGTATCCTCATGGTCGTTTGGCGGCGATCGTACACGCACTTTCCTAAAAGTTCAGGACGGTTGCGATTATTCATGCACATTTTGTACCATCCCATTGGCCCGCGGAGCCAGCAGAAGCGATACTATTGAAAATGCTGTGAAACAAGCAAAAGAAGTGGCCGCCTCAGGGGTTAAGGAAATTGTGTTAACCGGGGTTAACCTGGGCGATTTCGGTGTAAGAGATGGTCAGCGCGAAGACAAATTCTTTGACCTGGTTAAGGCGCTGGATGAGGTAGAAGGGATCAACAGGATCCGTATATCATCAATAGAGCCAAACTTGTTGACTGACGAGATCATTGAGTTTGTGGCTACTTCCAAAAGGTTTGTACCGCATTTCCATATCCCGTTACAATCCGGTTCTGATAAGATATTAGGCTTGATGCGCCGTCGTTATAAAAGAGAACTTTACAGTAACAGGATAGTAAAAATAAAGGAGTTGATGCCTGATTGCTGCATAGGTGTTGATGTGATTGTAGGCTTTCCCGGCGAAACACGTGAAGATTTTATTGACACCTATAATTTTTTGAATGATCTTAACGTTTCATACCTGCATGTGTTCACCTATTCTGAACGGGAAAATACGCTGGCAAGCGAGATGAAGGGTGTGGTACCAGGTTCAACACGTGCGGAACGGAGTAAAATGCTGCATATACTTTCTGACAAAAAACGCAGGGCCTTTTATGAAACCCAGCTTAATAAAACAGAAGAAGTATTGTTTGAAACCGACTTTAAAGACGGTATTATGCATGGTTTTACACGTAATTATGTGAAAGTAAAAACCAAATACGATCCGGTGCTTGTCAACGAGTTAAAAATGGTTTGCTTAACAGCTATTTCACACGATGGTGATGTTGAAATAACAGAATCTGAAGAAATATTAGTGCATTAACCGCTATATTCGCAGCAAAATATAACCTATGTTCCCAACCATTAGTTCGCTATTAAACTATCTTTTCGGAATAGATATTCCTTTACCTGTACAAACTTTTGGTTTTTTTGTGGCACTTGCATTTGTAGGGGCTTACTGGGCTTTTACTGAGGAGTTTAAGCGCAAGGAAAAATTAGGATATATCCACTCATTCGAGAAAGAAGTTATTATTGGTCAGCCCATTTCCACTACTGAACTCGCTGGTAATGCCATCTTCGGTTTTATATTGGGTTACAAACTGATATACGCGGCTTTAAATTACCATGAGCTGGTTGATAGTCCACAGGATATGATATTATCCGCGAAAGGCAGCTGGATAGGCGGGATCATATTTGCCGTAGCTATAGCTTACTGGGCTTATGCCGAAAATAAGAAACAAGTGCTTCCTCAACCTAAAAAGCAAAAAGTAAAAGTTCACCCATATGAGTTAATGGGCAGTATTTTACTTTGGGCCGCTATATGTGGCTTTGCCGGTGCTAAAGTATTCAACGCGCTTGAGAACTGGGATGAGTTTTTAAAAGACCCGGTAGGGATGCTTATTGGCTTTAGTGGACTTACCTTTTACGGTGGCTTAATCTGCGGCGGCGCAGCAGTATTATACATCGCATGGAAGCACGGCATAAAGCCATTAACCATGCTTGATATCGGCGGGCCGGGCATGATGTTATCATACGGATTAGGCCGTATAGGCTGCCAGATGAGCGGTGATGGCGATTGGGGTAAACCCAATCTAATGCCAAAACCACACTGGTTTAGCTGGGCCCCTGATTGGATGTGGTCGTTCAGCTTCCCGCATAATGTGAATGATGAGGGGGTGCAGATCACCGGCTGTGTTGGCAAATTTTGCCATGTGCTGCCTGCACCGGTTTACCCAACATCGTTTTACGAATGTGTTACCTGTATAATTTTATTCCTGTTTTTATGGAGTATTCGTGACCGTATAAAAACACCGGGTATTATGTTCGGTATTTACCTGGTTTTGAATGGAACTGAACGTTTTTTGATTGAATTTATACGTGTTAATACAAGATATCACATTGGTAGTCTGTCATTTCCGCAAGCACAGCTAATTGCAATTTTACTTTTCATCTTTGGCGTAGTCTTAATTGTATCAGGATTGAATCACAATAAAAAAACTACGGTTAAGCATGGCTAATAAAATTCTACACAAAATATCAAAAAACGAAATAGCAAGGTTTGTATTATCTGCAGGTGCAGGGTTTTTGGTAGATATATCAGTTTTTTACCTCTTTTATCATAACCTGCTTACTCAAAAGAGTTACCATATTCTAAATACTACTGTTCGTAATTCTTCGCTTTCATTGGCCATATCCTTTTTTTTAGGTGTTGTTGTTAATTTTTTGATAACCAAGTTTTTGGTGTTTACCGAATCAAAGTCTTCATCGGCACAACAATTTATGCGCTTTGCATCAGTAGCCGTTATAGGTTTTTTTGCCAATTTAATGGTGATTAAACTGCTGATACAAACATTTGGCATGTATCCGCCTGTGGCACGTATAGCCGCTGCATTAAGTTTGTTTTTTGCCAGCTATTTTGTGCATAAACTCTTTTCATTCAGCCTATCTTTACGCCATCATGCAGTACAATCTAATCACAAACAGCGTAGTTGAAGTTGCCAAACAAGCCGGAGATTTTATAAGGGAGCAACGCAAAATATTCAGTCCCGATAAAATAGAATATAAAGGCCTCAACGATCTTGTATCATACGTCGACAAAACTGCCGAAGAAATGATTGTCGCAGGCTTGGAAAAGATACTACCCGAAGCGGGCTTCATTACTGAAGAAAAAACAAAAATCAAACTTGGCGAACGGTTTAACTGGATAATTGACCCGCTGGATGGTACCACCAATTTTATACATGGCCTGCCGGTTTTCTCTGTAAGTATAGCGCTTAAGGAATACGATGAACTGGTAGTTGGCGTAGTATATGAAGTTAACCAGGATGAGTGCTTTTATGCCAGTAAAGACAGCCTAGCCTACTTAAATGGCCGCGAAATAAAGGTAAGCGATAATGCAACTGTATCCGCAAGCTTATTGGCAACTGGTTTTCCTTATTATGATTTTACCAAGCAGTCTGCCTACATCAATCTGTTTACCGAATTGATGAAAAGCGCGCATGGTTTACGCCGACTGGGTTCAGCAGCGGTTGACCTGGCATATACAGCCTGCGGACGTTTTGATGCCTTTTATGAATATAATCTGAATGCCTGGGATGTAGCCGCGGGAATACTGATTGTAAGGCAAGCCGGCGGAGATGTGGTTAACTATAAAGGTGGTAATGAGGTAATGGAAACAAGAGAATTGTTGGCCACTAACGGGAAAATAACAGCGGAGTTGTTAGGGTATATAGATAAATATTTTATTTGATTTCACTGATTCGTTTACGATTTCACCGATTAATATCAATAATCAAATCGGTGAAATCATAAATAAAAATCTGTGTAATCCAATTACAATGCTTCAGAAACCACTTCAGTAACTTCAGGAACCATACGTTTAAGTAAGTTTTCTATACCGGCTTTCAATGTGACTGTAGATGATGGGCAACCACTGCATGAACCGCGAAGCTCAACAGTTACAATACCTTCACCAAATGATTTATAAGTAATAGCTCCACCGTCTGATTCAACAGCAGGGCGTACATAATCATGTAGTATTTGCTGGATTTTTACTTCAATATCAGTTCCTTCAAAGTTTCCTGCTTCCGGTTGTTCTTCGGTTTGTACAGCTAATTCAGCTTCAACGGCACCTTTAACAAACTCTTTTAATATAGGTAACAGGTCATCCCAATCGCTGCCTTCGGTTTTAGTTACCGTAACAAAATTACTGGCGAAGAAAACCCCGTTAACAAATGAAAATTTGTATAACTCCTTAGCAAATGGCGATTTTTCAGCACTTTCCTTTGTGGCAAAGTCGGCGCTGCCGTTAATCAGCAACTTGTTCACAATGAACTTCATGGTTGCAGGATTCGGTGTTGATTCAGTATATACGTTGATATTCATTTTTATTTTCTCCAATAAATTCTTTAACAAAT
>JAMFSA010000005.1 GCA_026225055.1 Mucilaginibacter xinganensis
ACCTTTTCGGTTAACTCTATATATGATTCTTTAATATATTCACCTACGTTAGCCATATTTACTTTATTGCTGTTATGCACGGGAACAAGGATTCGAACCCTGATCAAAGGTTTTGGAGACCTCTATTCTACCATTGAACTATTCCCGTGTATTATTATCCCTTAGGATATTTTCATTACTTTATTACAGTAACAAAGTACTTAGCTGATTTAGCTAAGTACTTTGCTGTAAATTAACCTAACCTATGCTCGCTTTGCAGCGAATAAGGGGTTTTTATTTTACTATTTCAGTTACCTGACCAGCACCTACTGTTCTGCCACCTTCACGGATAGCGAAACGTAAGCCTTTTTCCATCGCGATAGCGTTGATCAATTTTACATTGATGGTAACGTTATCACCTGGCATAACCATTTCAACACCTTCAGCTAAGGTGATCTCACCTGTTACGTCAGTTGTACGGAAATAGAATTGCGGACGGTATTTGTTGAAGAATGGAGTGTGACGGCCACCTTCTGCTTTTGATAATACGTATACTTCAGCTTTGAAATCAGTGTGCGGGGTTACTGAACCTGGTTTGCAAATAACCATACCACGACGGATATCAGTTTTTTCAATACCACGTAACAATAAACCTACGTTATCACCTGCTTCGCCACGGTCAAGGATCTTGCGGAACATCTCAACACCTGTAACGGTTGATTTTAAGTTCTCAGCACCCATACCTAAGATATCAACAGGATCACCTGAGTTGATAACACCACGCTCGATACGACCAGTTGCAACAGTACCACGACCAGTGATCGAGAATACGTCCTCAACAGGCATCAAGAAAGGAAGCTCAGTTAAACGTGGAGGAATTGGAATGTAAGCATCAACTGCATCCATTAATTCCATAATTTTAGCTACCCAAGTTGGGTCACCATTTAAGCCACCAAGAGCTGAACCTTGGATAACTGGAATATCATCACCAGGGAAATCATAGAATGATAATAATTCACGGATTTCCATTTCAACTAATTCTAATAATTCAGGATCGTCAACCATGTCAACTTTGTTCATGAAAACAACCAATGAAGGCACACCTACCTGGCGAGCTAAAAGGATGTGTTCACGAGTTTGAGGCATAGGGCCATCAGTAGCAGCAACTACGATGATAGCACCGTCCATCTGAGCAGCACCTGTAACCATGTTTTTCACATAATCCGCGTGACCTGGACAGTCAACGTGAGCATAGTGACGGTTAGCGGTTGAATACTCAACGTGAGCAGTGTTGATAGTGATACCACGCTCTTTTTCTTCAGGAGCTGAATCGATTGAATCGAATGAACGAGCTTCTGAAAACCCTTTATCAGATAATACTTTTGTAATAGCTGCGGTAAGGGTTGTTTTACCGTGGTCAACGTGACCGATTGTACCGATGTTTAAGTGCGGCTTACTGCGGTCAAACTTTTCTTTTGCCATGATTTATAATGTTTGTAGGTTAATTTTTATTTAAAAATTGTTATTATATACTATTTATTATTGAGCCAACAATGGGATTTGAACCCATGACCTCTTCCTTACCAAGGAAGTGCTCTACCCCTGAGCTACGTCGGCTTATATTAGCTCATTGGTTCATTTGTTTATCATTGAACCAACCGAGCGGAAGACGAGGTTCGAACTCGCGACCTATAGCTTGGAAGGCTATCGCTCTACCAACTGAGCTACTTCCGCTTTAATACAGTTTGCAGTTGCCAGTTAGCAGCTTACAGTAAATGCAAACTGTTAACCGATAACTGCTAACTCCAAATGTGGGGGGAGAAGGATTCGAACCTTCGTAGCCGAAGCAACGGATTTACAGTCCGTCCCATTTGACCGCTCTGGTATCCCCCCATCGTTTAATTTCGGACTGCTGACTTTTGATTAAGGATTTAACTCCTGCACCAATATCCAACTTCGAAATAAACTGAGCCTCCTATCGGGATCGAACCAATGACCTACTGATTACAAGTCAGTCGCTCTACCAGCTGAGCTAAGGAGGCTTAATATTCACCTTCTTTTCTCTTCTGCCCATGCGGATCATCGGATTTTTCCCGGTTAAATTATATTAAGATTTTCTAAATTTTAAAGAACCATCCGTTTTGTTAGAAAGTATTGTTGAGTACCTCTCCAAAAGGGATTGCAAATCTACAAAATTTTAATCCTCAACAAAATTTTTTTACAAAAAAAATCGACAGGCTTTAAACCCGTCGATTTTTCGAAAAATTTATACTTGTTTTATTTTAAAATTCCTCTTCTGTTTCGGCCAAAACGGCTTTTTTAACCGCCTCAGCAGCAATGGTTTTCTTCTGTTTGTGTTTGCCAATCTGCTTACGGAGGCTCTCAATGGCCAGGTCGGTGGCCTCTTCAAAACTCTTACATTGTTCTTTTGCGAACAGCTGTGTACCCGGTAGCATCAGTTTAATCTCCGCTATTTTATTTGCTTCGTCTTCTACATTTTCCAGTTTCAGATACACTTCGCCACTAATTATATGATCATAAAATGTATCAAGCTTATCAGCTTTCTTCTGGATAAAGTCCAACAATTTCCTGTCTGCGTTAAAACGAATAGATTGCACTGTGATTTTCATGATTCCTCCTTGTTATGCCTTTGGATGGGCTTGTTTATAAATAGACTTTAATCGCTCAACTGAATTATGCGTATAAATTTGCGTAGCGCTTAAATTGGCGTGGCCCAGCAGTTCTTTTATTGCGTTAAGGTCGGCGCCGCGATTCAGCAAACTTGTAGCGAATGTGTGCCTGAGCACATGCGGGCTTTTTTTATTTTGGGTTGATATGTAGGAAAGATATTTCTGCACTATTAAATAAATAAGCTTCGGATATGCGTCGGCTCCTTTATCTGTAACGACTAATGTTA
>JAMFSA010000079.1 GCA_026225055.1 Mucilaginibacter xinganensis
GCCACTTGCTGTTCGGCCTCACTATTATTAAACATGGCTCAAAAATACAGAATTTATATTAATGAAAAGGTAATCCTGCTCACAGAATCGGAACCTAAGAAAGTAGAAAGTTATGAACGCCTTGATGGTGAGACTTTTGACCTGAAAATTATATACACCTGGATACTTAAACATCACAGTAATCTTTTTTACATTTTATGCGATGATGCCAAGGCTTTCCTGAAAAGTGTAATAAATAATACCACGCTTATTGAGGCAGCGGGTGGCTTGGTTAAGAATGGAGATGGTGATTATCTGTTCATTTACCGCAATAATAAATGGGACCTACCCAAAGGTAAAATAGAAAAAGACGAGAAAGTAAAAGTTGCCGCTGTGCGCGAGGTGGAAGAGGAGTGTGGCATTAGAGTAAGCAAGCTCGGTAAAAAAATATGCAATACTTACCACGTTTATATCAGCAAGGAAGAGGTGGTGTTAAAAAAGACCTACTGGTTCAGCATGAAATATAAAGGGAGCGGCAGATTAAAACCGCAGACAGAAGAAGGTATAACAGATGTACGCTGGTTCAGGAAACATCATATTGATGCTATCCTGATGAATACCTTCCCATCAATACTGGATGTGCTGGTTGAAAAGGACCTGATTAAAGATAAGCCAGTGCCTCTTTCGGAATAAATTGGGCAACATCGCCATTGTACCGCATAATTTCGCGTACAATGGTTGAGCTGATGGATGAATAGCCCGGTTTACTCACAATAAAAATACTCTCAATCTCAGGCACAAGTGAATGATTCATTTGTGCTATAGCCTTTTCGTATTCAAAATCGGATACGGTACGGATACCGCGGATCATGTAATCGGCGCCGATTGATTTGCAGAAATTTACAGTTAAGCCTTCATAGGCTACGATATGAATTTTTTGCTCATTCTCAAAAACAGCACGTAGCATTTTCTCCCGTGTCTCCACGCTTAAAAAGCCCGATTTTGTGCTGTTAACGCCTATGCCAATATAAATCTTATCGAACAAGCCGATCGATCTTTTTACGATATCAACATGTGCCTTGGTAACGGGATCAAACGAGCCCGGGAAAAGAGCAATTTTCATATATAACGTATGAGGTTGTTATTGCAAATATAGAAGAAACCGGGATTTAACCACAATGTCATTTCGACCAAAGGGAGAAATCTTATGCAGCATGTATTAACGCGGTTATCCTGTGCAGAAGATCTCTCACTATCGTTCGAGATGACAATATATTATTGGTTCTGTTTCTCAAAAAAAGAAAAAGAAGAATGCCCATACTTACGAAACTCTGTATAAGCGGGATGATTACTCAAATTTTGCAGCGACTGATGTTCAACTATCAGCAAACCGCCGGACAATAACAAGTTTTTCTCAAATATGATCTTTGGCAGTTCGGGGATCTGGTTCATATCATATGGTGGGTCGGCGAATATGAGGTCATATTGCTCGGTTTCCAGTTGCAGGTATTTTAATACATCAGCCTTAAAAGTTTTTATCTGCGTTAGCTTATGTTGTCGGGCAGTATCTTTCAGGTAATTGATACATTGTATACTTCGGTCTATCGAAACAACTTCTGCAGCACCTCGCGATGCAAATTCCAGCGATATATTGCCGGTTCCACTAAAAAGGTCGAGTACTTTTATGCCTTCAAACTCAATTTTATTGAGCAGGATATTAAATAACGCTTCCTTAGCCAGGTCGGTAGTAGGGCGTACCGGTAAATTTTTTGGCGGATTTAATCGCAGTCCCTTTAAAACACCTCCGATGATACGCATAACGATAAAGCTATAAGGGCTAATGTTTTATGAGGTTTAACTTCAGCGGGGAAATCCAATAGATTCAGGTCGTTAAGCTCAACGGTTTTAAAAAACTCAGCAAGGCGGGTGGCATTCGAGTCATCCAACTCAATATCGCCGCTTAAAACCAAATTTAAATTCTGAGTTTGCAGATCAAGTTCCTTCGCAGCAAGAGCCACATAATAAACCAGTTCGTCAGGGTTAAAGAAATTGAATCTGTTGAAAAAGCGAACTTTATCACTCACACAATACAACACCTCAACCAAATTGAGGTTATCTATATTTAAGTAGACGTTGTTGGACTGAGGATTGTGATTGGCAATGGCATTTATCCAGCCTTTGGCCAGAAAAACAGGATTTTCCAAATGATGGGGCTCATCCCTGTTAATTAACGATTCGTCAACCTTATAAATGATATGATTTTCATTATCAAATGGCTGGGCAAGCACTTTTTCATTAGGCTGCACATCCAAAAAACGGGCAATATCAGCCACGCGTTCATTACTGTATAAAAGGGTAGGTAGAAGTGTAAAACCGGTAGAAGGCAGACCTGTAACTATTTGCCTGAAGTTATAATTTAAAAGATCATGATCGTGACCCGGTTCATGCAAAATATCCAGACTGCAATCAATTGCCATAGCAACCAACCTGTTTTTATGAACAATGGCGTAGGAGAACGTCATCGGGTACATTTGCAGTACTAAAATATAATTATCAGTAACCTGGTACAGGTGTATATCTTTATCCCGGTAGTAGTTAATATTTTCGCTCATGTTCCTGAACAAAAGTAATATTTTTTAGCAACACTAATTTCACGAATTTATGAAACGCTGGTCAGATGGACACTAATAATAAAAATGGTATATAATTGGCTTATTCTTGCCTGGAATGGAAGTTTAATTAGTGCCATTCGTATTAATTCGTTTAATTAGTGCTTAATTATGTCGTCAGCAGATCATATCCTTAAAGCATTCCCGCACGAACCTACTGCCCAGCAGTTGGAGCTGTTTGGCAAACTGCATGATTTTATTGTGAGCGATAACGGCGAAGAGTGCTTTATACTAAAGGGTTACGCAGGTACAGGTAAAACCACCATTGTGAGCGCACTGGTAAAGGCACTGCGTAATTACAACTACAAATATGTGCTGTTAGCGCCCACTGGTCGGGCAGCAAAAGTGATCAGCAGCTATTCGGGGCGTAAGGCATTTACTATTCATAAGCGGATCTATCGTAAAAAATCGGCTTTAAACGTTGATGAATCTTTTTTAACGGGTGATAACCTGGCTAATGATACCATATTTATTGTTGATGAGGCATCTATGATCTCGGATGAGATTAGCGGGAATAACCGCGACACACTGCTGCACGATTTGGTGCGATACGTTTTTAATGATAAAAATTGCAAGCTGCTGTTGGTAGGCGATACCGCACAGTTGCCGCCCGTCGGCTCGGATGAAAGCCCCGCGCTGGATCCTGAACTGATGAGAGCCCAGTTTGGCTTAACTGTTTTTAGCTATGAACTTACCGATGTATTGCGCCAGCAAAAGGATTCGGGTATCTTATTTAATGTAACAAGGGTACGGGACATCATCAGGCAGGAGGAGATCAGTAATCCGCAGATCATTACCAAAGGTTATAAAGATGTGTTCAGGATGGGGAGCGATAAGCTGGAAGAGGGGCTGAATTACGCTTATAATAAATATGGCGATGAAAATACGCTGATCATTTGCCGCTCCAACAAGAACGCCAATTTATATAACCGGCAGATCCGCGGGCGTATTTTATGGCGGGAGGAAGAGCTTACCGGCGGCGACCAGATAATGGTAGTGAAGAACAATTATTTCTGGCTGCAGGATCAGGAAGAGGGCAGCACAGGTTTTATTGCCAATGGCGATATTGCCCGCATACGCAAAGTGCGCAAGTTTGAGGAAATTTATGGTTTTCGCTTTGCGGATGTGCAACTGGAACTGACCGATTATGCCGAAGACCCGGTACTGGATTGTAAGATCATGCTGGATACGCTTTATTCAGAAGCTCCGGCCTTGCAATCTATTGATCAGAAACGATTTTATTTGGAGGTGATGAAGGATTATGAGCATATCACCAACAAGCGCCAAAAGCACGAAGAATTAAAGCTGAATCCATATTACAACGCCCTGCAAATTAAGTTTGCCTATGCCGTTACCTGTCATAAAGCACAGGGCGGCCAGTGGGATGCTGTTTTTGTTGATCAAGGTTACCTAACTGATGAAATGGTAAACATGGATTTCCTGCGCTGGTTTTACACCGCCTGTACCCGTGCCACCAAAGAGTTGTTTTTAGTTAATTTTAATGACAAGTTTTACCACGCGAAACGGGAAGTGGAGTTTTAACGCCCACCACATGTCATTGCGAGGAGGAACGACGAAGCAACCTCGTCGCTTTCATATTGAGGCGACGAGGTTGCCACGCTATTGCTCACAATGACATTTTAATATTCGCATCAAAATAATTTGCACATTTGCATATAAGCACATCTGCACATCAAAATACGCACATAAATAAACATGCATCTATTATATCCCGCTTTTTTATTTGCATTGGTTTCGCTGGCTATCCCTGTTTTGGTTCACCTGTTCAATTTTCGCAAATACCAGAAGGTGTATTTCAGTAATGTGCAGTTTTTAAAGGAAATAAACGAGCAGCAATCATCCCGCAGAAATTTAAAAGAACGATTAATACTTGCAACACGGTTATTAGCGCTGTTCTTTTTAGTGCTGGCTTTTACCCGGCCATATATCAGCAACCAGCATACAGAAAATGTGGGCTCGCAGCAGGTGGTGAGCATTTTTGTTGATAATTCATACTCCATGCAAACCCTCAACAGCGAGGGTACACTGCTTGATGAGGCCAAGCGACGGGCAAAAGAAATTGCATCGGCTTACGGAATAAACGACAAGTTTCAATTACTTACGCAGGATTTTGAGGGCAAACACCAGCGCCTGCTGAATCGGGGCGAGTTTAATGATGCGGTGGATGCCGTAAAGATCAGTCCGCAGAGCAGGAGTTTACAACAGATAATTAATCGGCAGCAAAGCTTGCTGGGAATGCAGCCGAATGCATTAAGATCGATCTATATTATATCTGATTTTCAAAAGAACATAAGCGGCGCACAAGCGCTTAAGGTTGACACGGGTACACACATCAGCTTGGTACAGCTTAAAGCCAGCAGCCTACCTAATGTGGCTGTGGATTTAGTTGCTTTACTAAGTGCCGTGCATCGGCCCGGCGAAAGTGAAAAGTTGGTGGTACGCCTGCATAATTATGCCGATGAAAAAGCTGAAAAGATCCCACTTAAGGTATTGATCAATGGTGAGCAAAAAGCGCTTGGAAGTTATACTATTGCACCACGGTCAGCACAAAATGATACGCTCTCGTTTTCGGGCTTGCAGGCAGGCTGGCAACGCGGCGAGATCACTTTACAGGATAACCCGGTTACGTTTGATAACCAGTTTTATTTCAGCTTTAATGTAAAACAGCAAATGCCTGTATTACTGATAGATGATGGCACAGCCAACACTTATTTAAAAGCGGTTTTTGCTTCAGATCAGTTCTTTAACGCACAGCGGGTTCCGGCTGGGAATGTGGATTATGCAGGATTGAGCGCCTATTCGCTTATTGTTTTAAGTGATATTAAATCCATCTCCACCGGATTAGCGCAGCAACTAAAGGCTTATGTAAATAAAGGCGGTACTTTGGTGGTTTTCCCTGCTGTGGATGCTGATCTGGCCAGTTATCATTCTTTATTACAGCCGGTAAATGCCGCTTATCCTGAAAAATTAATCACAGAAGCTGCAAAAGTTACAGCCATCAACCTGCAAAACCCAGTATTTAAAAATATTTTCGATTCCTTTCCTCAAAACCCTGATCTACCGGTGTTGAAAAAATATTACCAGTTAAGCACATCATCCGGCAGGAATGAAAACCTGATGCAGTTACCAGGCGGACAATCTTTTTGGGTGGATAATACCAGCGGAAAAGGAAAAGTATATGTAGCAGCTGTACCTTTAGATGAAAATTTCAGCAACCTGCAGCACCACGCGCTATTTTTGCCGGTAATGTTCCGCATAGCGTTGCTCAGCGGGCACGACCAGCCTTTGTTTTATACACTGGGTCACGATGAAACTATTGAGATAGTGCCTGTGCAAACTAATGAAAAGCAATTGTTAAAGTTGGTTAAGGGGCAGGTGAGCATTATACCAGATGTGCGTCAGCAGGAGGGAAGTACCTTGCTTTATACCTCAGACCAGGTAAATGAAACAGGTACCTACGACCTGAAAAAACAGGATGGCACACTTGCCGTACTGGCCTTTAATGATAACAGGAGCGAATCGGACCTAAGCTATTATTCCAGGGCAGATCTGGTTAAAATATTACCTAAAACGGCTGATATATTGCAGAGCAGCAAAGCTTCATTAAAGGGCGAGATAAGTGAATTAAATATTGGCTTACAATTATGGAAACTTTGTATAATTTTGGCATTGATATTTCTGGCTGCCGAAATATTGCTTGCCAGGTACTATAAGCCTGGTAAACAAATAGTTCAGCAATCAGCATAGATCAACATATAACCACTCTTTAAAGCTGCGCAAATGAATTTGCTTATCAAATCCGCGACAATTATTGATTCCAATTCTCCATTTCATCAAAAAGTTGCCGATATCCTGATTGAAAAAGGGCATATCAGCTCCATCGCATCAAACATATATGCAGATGTGGAAACTGTTGATGCGAAAGGCAAATATGTATCCCCCGGTTTTTTTGATCTTAACTGCAACATCGGCGAATTAGGCTTAGAAACTAAGGAAGACCTGCAAACAGGTACCAAAGCAGCAATGGCGGGTGGTTTTACAGGTCTTGCTTTAATGCCGAACACACAACCGCCCGTACACTCAAAAGCTGAAGTAGAATACCTGCTCAACCGTGCTAAAAATAACCTTGTTGATGTTTACCCGATAGGTACCATCTCCCACAAGCGCGATGGTAAGGATCTGGCGGAGATGTATGATATGTTCCTGAGCGGAGCAAAGGCTTTTACAGATGGCAACCGACCTGTACAGGATGCAGGTTTAATGGAACGCGCATTACTTTACACACAAGGTTTTGATGCGCTGATATTTTCATACCCTGAAGATACTGCCATCGCCGGAAAAGCAAAAGTACATGAAGGTGTAGTAAGCACTTTGCTTGGCATGAAAGGTATTCCGTCACTGGCTGAAGAATTGATGATAGCCCGCGACCTCTATCTGGCTGAGTATACCGGCTCAAAGATCCACTTCAGTACTATTTCAACCGAACGCTCTGTTGAGTTGATAAAAGAAGCTAAACGCAAAGGTTTAAAAGTAACCTGCGATGTTGCCGCCCATCATTTGATATTAACAGATGAGGCTTTAACAGGCTTTGACAGTCAATATAAAGTTAAGCCGCCACTACGTACCCAAAAAGACGTAAAAGCGCTTATAAAGGGCTTAAAAGATGGCACAATTGATGCCATAGTATCACAACACACACCTCACGAAGTTGAATTTAAAGACGTAGAGTTTGAAGTAGCTGAGTTTGGCATGATAGCCCTGCAAACTGCTCTGTCAACCGTCTTATCAACCGGGTTGGATATTGGCCTTATTGTAGAAAAACTGGCCATAAACCCGCGTACTATACTGAATATTGAGCCTGCCGTAGTAGCGGAAGGCAGTAAAGCAAACCTAACCTTATTCGATACGGATGCTGAATGGGAATATACCCGTAAAAACAACCAGTCGAAATCTTATAATTCTCCCTTTATAGGGCAGAACTTAAAGGGTAAAGTAGTATTAGTGTATAACAACAATCACCTTTTTAAAACGAAATAACATGATCGATTCAAAAATAGAAATAGCGATAGGAGATGCCCTGGTAGCATTTTCTGAATATAACAGCTTTGATGCAACACAACTTACCGAAGTTTTCGGCGAAGTATTTGAATCAGACGAAGACTTTTTAACCAAGGTTGATGAACTGGATGAAGTGTTTGATGATAACCCTGAAATAGAAGCTTTGCGCGAGGTGTTTTTCGACTTACTGCTGATCAACTTTTTCAGTGCAGATGTAAAGAAACTGGAAGATGATTACCTGGAAACAGCCGAGTGGGAAGATATTGAAGAACAAACACTGGATAGGGGAACTGAACTGTTAAACCTGCTGTTATACCTGAATGAGTGCGAGGACGAGGACATTGAGCCAGAACTGGAAGATTACCTGAAGGAGTTTTTATTGGTTGATGAAGATGAGTTTCAGGATGAATACCGCATTTATGAGCCTGTAATTGCCAATCAGATATTAATAGATAGTCCGGCAGCGGAGATCAGCAAAGTAGCGAAGAGTTTGTCTGATGATTCGGAAGTAAAAGAGCTTTTTTACCCGATGATGTGCTTTTTTCAGAATATTGAATCATCAGAAGAAATCAGGAGCGCTATTGCCGAAAATGCTGTAAGCCCCGATTTTGATATGGCGGTTTATGATATATTACAAGCGTTTAATTAATTGATATGCCAGAAGAAAGTATTGATAGCCGGATCAGAAAAGGTGGGTTTATTAGAGGTTTAATTTTAGGTTGTATTGTACTGGCGCTATCTATAGTTTCATTTTACTTTATAACATCGGCCAGCACAACACCTGTTGTGGCTTTGGTGGTACTTTATGGATTTTCCACTGCAATACCGCTTGCGGCAACTGTTCTTTTCGCAATTAACTTGAGGATTAACCTTGGCGGGTACTGGACTTTTAAACAAGCCGTAACAGGAACTTTCATTATGGTTTTTTGCTCTTACATCCTATTATTAATTGGTAGAGATCTGGTATTTGTGAAATTAATTGAACCTGATATGGCGCAGAAGACAGAAGCTGCCATGCTGAAAAACTCCGCCATTATGTATAAACAGCAAGGAATAGCGCAAGCACAGATTGATACAAAGATAGCTGATATGAAAAAGCAATTTGGCGATGGGCAGGGAACAAGTGCGGGCGGGTTAATATTTGCTTTTGTTGAAACAACTATACTTTTATTTTTATTAGCAGTATTAATTGGAGCGGTAGTAAAGAAAGAACCGCCGGTTTTTGCCAAATCTTAGATAAGTGTATTTTAATAATTTTTAAAGGGCCGTTCAGTTTGAATGGCCTTTTTTAGTTTTGGAGGATAATATTTTGTGTAACAATAAATTGAAATATCTATCTTTAAAAATAAACAAACCAATTCACATGGAAACCAAATTACCAAGTTCAAATCAAACAGCTTTTAAATGGGCTATTATTTATGTTATTATTGCAATTGTAATAATCTATGCGTTCCAGTTTTTGAATATCGATCAAACCTCAGCGGCTAAATATTTAACCTATATTCCTTTTATTGCCTTTTTGTTTTTGGCGCAAAAGGAATATAAAGATCAGCTCGGTGGCTATCTTACCTTTGGCCAGGGATTAGGAGCAGGTTTTAAATACGCCATAATTTCAGGTGTTATTATGGCAGTTTTTTCCTACCTGTATTTTACTTTTTTAAGTCCGCAGATCTATGAACAGATATTAACGGCTACCCGGGATAAATTAACTCAGGATGGAAAATTATCAAGCGATCAGATAGATACTACCCTCAACTTTATGAAAAGATTTGGCATTATATCTATAGTATTTGGCAGTATAATAAGCGCTGCATTTTTCGGTGTTATAATTGCTTTAATAGGTGCTGCCATATTTAAGAATGAAAAGCCTCCTTTTGATATACATGATGAAAACACTTACGTTGACCCCGCAGTTTAATCTATAAATACCTATAAAGCAAAAGGCCCGGTCAACTGAACGGGCCTTTCTTATTTTATCTTATTGTCATCCTGAACGATAGTGAAGGATCTTATTCACTATCCATAGCGAGTATACAAGTTGAAGAAGGTTCTCCTCGTACCTCGTCGAAAGGACAGAGGGATAATTATTAATGTTTAACTATCTGTTTTACAATATCGTTACCAAAAACAAATACCATCAGGGTAACCAGCAATACGAAGCCAACTATTTGAGCGCGCTCTAAAAATTTGTCACTTAATGGCTTGCCTTTAATCATCTCTATCAGCAAAAATAAAGAGTGACCACCATCCAATGCAGGAATAGGCAACATATTTGTAAACGCTAATACCATTGATAGCAGGCCTACAAGGCTCCAGAAACGCAGCCAATCAATTTGGCTGCCAAACATGGTTGCGATAGCTACCGGGCCGCTAACAGCTTTATTGAACTTTACATCGCCTTTAAATACTTTGCCTAATCCCTTGGCATCATCGGTAAAAGTACCCCAGGCTTTTGAAGCGCCTACAGGTAATGAACCAAAGAAACCATAAGTAACGGTGTCCTGCTTTGGCAGATCTCCTTTAGGAGCAAATCCAATAGTACCCTCTGGCGTTACCTGTGCCGTTAATTGTTTTAACTCGTCCTTACGTTTTACCGATAGCTGAATATGGCTATTTTTTTCAACTTGTAACTGCGCCTGCAACTGATCAAAAAAGGCAATAGGCTGATTATTTATAGCTACAATGCTATCACCTTTCATCAACCCTGCTTTTTGTGCGTTGCTGCCTGCCACTACCGAATCAACTGTAAATTTAATTCTTGGTATACGGCTGATGAACAGTTCAATACCGTGATCATGATCCGACAGGTCATTCAAAATGCCGGGAGGAACAGTAAGGTCTAATTTTTGAGTGCCACGTTGAACATTCAGTACAGAGTGGTTCAATAATACATCTGTACTAGTTAAATCTTCAAAACGTTTAACAGGTATACCATTTACCGCATAAATTATATCACCAGCCTTAAGGCCCATCTTTTCGCCAACGGTACCGGGTACAATACCATATTTTATGTTGGCATTAGGTGTATAGGTTTCACCGTACTTAATGGTTAGCATCCAGAATATGAATATACCCAGTATAATGTTTACTGTAATACCCGCAAGCATTACGATTAAACGCTGCCATGCTGGTTTTGAACGGAATTCCCATGGTTGCGGCGGGCCTGCCAGTTGCTCGGTATCCATTGATTCATCAATCATACCGGCTATTTTTACGTAACCACCTAAAGGCAACCATCCTATACCATATTCAACACCTTTATAATTAAATTTAAATAGGCTAAAATTCCAGGCATCAAAAAACAGGTAGAATTTTTCTACCTTAATTCCAAATGCCCTTGCAGCTAAAAAGTGGCCCAGCTCATGTAAAATCACTAAAATCGAAAGTCCCAGTATTAACTGGCCAACCATTATTACTATACTCATTATTGTTTTATATCAAATTGTAATGCCTTTAACGGCATTTGCTTTATTAAATTTTGCGCAAAGATGCGTGTTTCTTTATCAGTATTCAAATAGTCATCAAGTGTTGGATTGGCTTTATGCTCAATCTTTTGCATGCAGGTTTCAATAATCTCGCTCATGGCTAAAAAACCAACGCTATTACTTAAAAAGCCACTAACCGCTATTTCATTAGCTGCATTGATAATGCAAGGCATATTACCGCCTTTATTTAATGCCTCAAACGCTAATGCAAGATTACGAAAAGTTTTTATATCCGGTTTTTCAAACGTAAGGTTTGGGTGATTAGTAAAGTCGAAACGCTTAAAATTGTTTTGTAAACGATTAGGATAGGTAAAAGCATATTGGATAGGCAGTTTCATATCAGGCAAACCCATCTGTGCTTTTATAGAGCCATCGTGAAACTGAACCATAGAATGAATGATGGATTGCGGATGCACGATCACATCAATCTGCTCTGCATCTAACCCAAACAGCCATTTGGCCTCAATAACTTCCAGCCCTTTATTCATTAATGATGCTGAATCGATAGTTATTTTGGCACCCATTACCCAGTTAGGGTGTTTCAATGCATCCTCACGTAATACTTTAGCCAGGAAATCAAGGTCTTTCCCCCTGAATGGCCCGCCGGAAGCGGTTAGTATTATCTTTTCGATCGGGTTATTTTCTTCGCCTGCAAGGCATTGAAATATAGCCGAATGCTCAGAATCTACCGGTAATAGTTTAACATTATGTTTGGTCGCCAGATCGGTTATTAATTCACCAGCAACAACCAGTGTTTCTTTATTGGCTAACGCGATATCTTTTCCTGCTTTTATGGCAGCGATGGTAGGTTCCAGACCAGAAAAACCAACCATGGCGGTTAAAACCATGTCAATATCCGGGTGAGTTACTATTTCGGTTATAGTTTCAATACCGGCTAATACCTGCACATCGGTATTAGCAAGCGCGTCTTTTATATACTGATGTTTATTTTTATCGCAGATGATAACATAAGCCGGGTTAAATTGCAGGGCCTGTGCTATAAGCAGGTCGGCATTAGTTTGCGCCGTTAATACATAGGCTCTGAAAAGGTCTGGGTTTCTGCCGATAACATCCAGCGCTTGTGTGCCGATGCTGCCGGTTGAGCCTAATAAGGCTATATTCTTTTTATTATTATCCAATTTTAATATACTCCTTCAATTCGTCTGCAATTTTCCTGTCGTTGGCCAGTCGTGGTACTTTATTCTGACCGCCCAATTTTCCCTGCGAACGCATATAATTTATAAAGGTATCTTTTTTCAGGCTTCTGATTACTAAAGGTTGTAAAATGTTGCCTTCAATGAGGTCAAAATAATAAATATTTTTCTTTTGTAATGCTTTATCAACTTTTTGCCTGAATGCTTCTATATCTGCTGGCTCATTACCAAACTCAATGAACCATTCGTGATAGGGGAGCTCGCCCGGTGCCGGGTTAACCTGCGGGGCAACAGTAAATTCAACCACATCAACCCCTTCTTCTTTCGCTACGCTCATTAATGAATGCTCAACTTCTTCGCCTATCACATGTTCGCCAAAGGCAGATATAAAATGCTTTATACGGCCGGTAACCAATATTTTATACGGATCTTTTGAAATAAATTTGACCGTATCGCCCAAACTATAGCCCCAAAGCCCTGCATTGGTGTTTAGTATGAGCGCGTAATTTTTATTTAGTTCGATATCCTTCAGGCTGATGCGGGTTGGGTTATCATTAAAAAATTCATCAACCGGGATAAATTCATAAAATATGCCTGAATCAACCTGTAGCAGCAAACCTTTGTCCTTCTGTGAATCCTGGAAAGCAATAAACCCTTCTGATGCCGGGTAAGTTTCTATCGAATCAATAGCAAAACCGATACTTTCCTCGATACGTGCACGATAGGGCTCGTAATTTACGCCACCATATACAAACAGCTTAAAGTTAGGGAAGATATCCTTGATCTTTTTGCCGCCACTTTTAGCTGTAAGCCTGTCGAAATACATCTGGCACCATGGTGGTATGCCCGATATAAGGCGCATATCCTCGTTTATAGTTTCATCAACAATTGCATCCACTTTTTGCTCCCAGTCGTCAATACAATTTACGTTGTAACTGGGCATGCGGTTCTTTTGCAGGTATGCCGGTATGTGGTGCGCTACAATGCCTGACAGCCTGCCGGTATCAAGACCGCTTTTTTTGCTTAGTACAGGGCTACCTTGTAAAAATATCAGCTTGCCATCTAAAAAATTAGCGTTGCCGGTTTCATAAACGTAGCTTAATAAAGCATTTCGTGCGGCATCAATATGCCCGGGCATGCTTTCTTTAGAGATAGGAATATATTTTACGCCTGAAGTAGTACCCGAAGTTTTGGTGAGGTACAAAGGTTTACCGGGCCACAGCACGTTTTCTTCACCTGCGGTTACACGCTCGATATAGGGGCGCAGCTCTTCATAATCACGTACCGGGACTTGCTTCTTAAAGTCATCATAATTGCTGATCTGCGCAAAATGATGTGCCTGGCCAAAAGCTGTATTCTTAGCCTGATGGATGAGTTTCAGAAATGTTTTATGCTGCAACTCAACCGCGTTTTTGCGGATGTTGTTCAGTTGTTTGTTAACCAGTTTAGCGTATAATTTGCTTAGTACAACTTTCAGCCCCATAATCAGTTTGTTTCAGCAATATCATCATCTACATCAAGGTGACTGTATACCAGTTTACGGTAAGCTACCACCAGTATGATATTTACAAATGGTATTACAAATATTACCCCTATAAGTGTTAGCGATGCCAGGAAAAATAATAATTCAACCAGAACAAACAGTAGAAAATACTTTAAAAAATTACCTTTTATCAGATAATAACTTTGGTTTACCGACTCAAACGGTCCTGAGCCATCATCAACAATAAAGCAGGTGCAAATGGGGAGTATGAAAAGGAAGAAGAACTCAAAAAATATACCTATGCAAATACCTAAAATATTTTTAGTGAATTCATTATTCACCCCTTCAATTAAATGTTGTAAAAAAACTGATAGGGCGCTAACCAGAATTAATAAAATAAGATAACTGAAGAGCATTTTAATTCTGGGGATTACCTCCTTAAATTCAAAATCATAATACTCTTTGTCCATTAGCTTAAAAATAAGCTTAATATAACTCAGGAATAAAAAACTTACACTAACAAATAGTACCGTAATACCGATGGATGCCAATAGGCTATCGGTAAAAACATAGTATACTATAAAACCCAGGATGAAGACGATAAAAAAGGCAATCAATGAAAAGATGGCTACAATTGCTAAATTTTTCTTCAAAACATTCCACGATGTTTTAAGAGTTTCAACAACTGAAAATTCATGATACATATATACTGTTTATGATTTTTTTAATACTATACGCTTCCAAAAGTCCTGCATGAAACCCAAGCCATAAGCAGTAAGTTGTATAAAGGCAGCAATGATGCTCAAAAATGCGATTTTTGCCGACTTGTTTTTCCACCACGAGTGAAAAAATATTAACAAAATAAATATAGCTAATATAAAATTACATAAAACCGCTAAGGGCCAGCAAAATACGTTGGCTATTATTGTAAATATAATATATAATGTAAATACGGCGGGAAAAAAATGTACCGCTTTTAACCCTTTCGGGAAGAATTTATAAACGTTGATACGCGCCCTGCCGAAGAAATGTAATTGCTTATAAAACTGTAAAAAGTTGGTGCGCCGTTTATGATATACTTTAGCATCGGGTATTAGCCCAATTTTAAAGCCCATGGAATGTATACGTATACTGTATTCAATATCCTCGCCCAGGCGGGTTATGATAAAGCCGCCTGCTTTTTCCCATACCTGGCGCGATATGCCCATATTAAAGCTGCGTGGGTGAAACTGGCCTATCCCTTTTTTATTGCCGCGTATACCGCCGGTTGTAAAAGGGGAGGTCATGGAGTAACTGATGGCTTTTTGGGTAGGTGTGAATGAAGGGTGCGCATCATCCGGGCCGCCATAAGCATCCAGCCAGTTGGTTGCAAGGCTGTCGTTTACTATTTGCAGATAATCGGCAGGTATAAGGCAATCCGAATCAAATACTACAAAATAATCACCTTTTGCGCGTTCGAAACCGAAGTTGCGTGTAAATCCCTGGCCCTCGTTGGCTTTTACAAAGTATTTAACATCCAGTTTATCGGCAAAGCTTTGCACAATTTCAGCAGCATCATTTACCGAGCCATCCTCAATTACTAAAACCTCAAATTGCTTATACGTTTGCAGCGTAAGCGTTTCCAGCAATTCTTTGATCTCCTGAGGGCGGTTGTATAATGGAATGATAATGGAAAAAAACATTCTTTATTTTATAATGTGCAGATGTGCAAGTATGCGCAACTATGCAAATTGTTTTATTTTTTAAAATAGAAATGGTTAAGAGCTTTTTTGAGTCTGCACATTTGCACATCCGCATATCTGCGCATTAAATGGTTTCCTCAACCTGGTACCTGTTGCGTTCGCTGGCGCTGCGGGCTACCAGTTCAGCAACAAAACCGGTTAAAAATAATTGCGATCCTAATATTATAGCCACAAGTGATATATAAAATAGTGGCTGGGCGGTTATATCCCGGCTGTATTTTAAATGCATTTCTATATCATACAGTTTTTCAAATATCAGCCAAAATGCAATAATTGTTCCTGTTAAGAAGCTTAAAACACCCATTGTGCCAAAAAAGTGCATGGGGCGCTTGCCAAATTTTCCAACAAAGAATATCGACAGCAGATCTAAAAAGCCATTTACAAAACGGCTCATGCCGAATTTGGTTGTGCCATATTTACGGGCACGGTGCTCAACTACCTGTTCGCCAATTTTGGTAAAGCCGGCCCATTTAGCCAAAACAGGTATATATCGGTGCATCTCGCCATAAACCTCAATGTTTTTCACAACTGTACTGCGATAGGCTTTCAGGCCGCAATTAAAATCGTGCAGGTTATGTATGCCGGACATACTGCGTGTAGCGGCGTTAAATAGTTTGGTAGGTACAGTTTTGCTTATCGGGTCATATCGTTTGGCTTTCCAGCCCGATATCAGGTCGTATTTTTCTTCGGTTATACGGCGGTATAATTCAGGTATCTCATCCGGACTATCCTGTAAGTCGGCATCCATGGTGATAATAACATTCCCCTTCGTGGCTTCAAAGCCAGTATTTAGGGCAGCCGATTTACCATAATTACGCCTGAATTTTATGCCTTTTATATAGGGGTTGTTAAGCTGCAATTTTTTGATCATATCCCATGATCCATCCTTGCTGCCGTCATCCACCAGAATGATCTCATAAGTAAAATGATTTTCGTCCATCACCCGGCTTATCCATGAGGTAAGCTCTGGTAATGATTCTACTTCATCATATAAGGGTACTACAACTGATATATCCATGTATAGGGAATGTATTTGGAGCAATATTTGTTATAGCTACTCCAAGCCGCTGCAAAAATATAAAAAATACTAATGCTTTGCGATGGTGCGTTATTTAATAAAACCAGTATAAAAACGAGCCTAAATATATTTTTATATATTTATCGCCTTATAAATCTAATAAATGAACTATTGTAGAATAGCTATGGTGCTTTTAATGTGCGCCTGCATACATAGCGTTAATGCCCAAAATGCCGAAGAAGTTACTACAAAATATGATCAGTATAAAGTATTTACGCCTACTTTTTACCCCGATAAAGCGACGGAGTACAGAAGTGTAAATGGCGCGCCCGGTGCTAAATACTGGCAAAACCGTGCCGATTATAAGCTTAATGTTACATTAGATACAGCAAACCATCGGGTTAGTGGTACTGATGTGATTACTTATACCAATAATAGCCCCGATGGCTTGTCATTTTTATGGTTACAGGTCGATCAGAATATTTATCGTGAAGATTCACGGGGTACGGCAACAACGCTACCCGGTGGCCGCTTTACCAATAAAAACTTTACTAATGGCGACGAAATAAAAGCAGTTTACGTTATAAAAAACGGTAAAGCCGAGAAAGCCGATTTCCTGATTGCTGACACCCGCATGCAGATAAAGCTAAAGGATACCCTGCGAGCAGGTGGTAGTAAATTACAGATAAAAATAGAATACGCTTTTACCATACCTGAGTATGGTACCGACAGGATGGGCCGTATGCTTGCCCATGATGGTTGGATATACGAAATAGCCCAATGGTACCCTCGTATGGAGGTATATGACGATGTTACCGGCTGGAACGTGATCCCTTATATGGGCGGTGCCGAATTTTATTTGGATTACGGCGATTTTGATTTTACTATTACGGCCCCGGCAAGCCTTGTTGTTGTAGGTTCGGGTGAATTGCTTAACCCAACCGAGGTATTAACGCCAAAGGTTATCAGCCGTTTGGAAGCCGCAAAGAACAGTGATAAAACCTTGTTTATTAAAGCTGCTGGCGATGTTAACGATAAGGCATCGTATCCTAATAAGCCATTTTTAACCTGGCATTTTTTGTGTAAAAATTCACGTGATGTATCATGGGCCGCGTCAAAAGCATTTATCTGGGATGCCGCACGTATTAATTTGCCGGGTGGTAAAAAAGCCCTGGCGCAGTCGGTTTATCCTGAAGAGTCTGTCGGGCAGGATGCATGGAGCCGCTCAACCGAATATACTAAAGCCGCTATTGAATTATACTCGAATAAATGGTTCCCTTATACTTATCCTGTTGCCACAAATGTTGCCGGTAACGTGAGTGGTATGGAGTACCCGGGTATTGTGTTTTGTGGTTCTGAAACAAAAGGTGGTGAGCTGTGGGATGTTACCAATCACGAATTCGGCCACAATTGGTTTCCGATGATAGTAGGATCGAACGAGCGCAAATATGCCTGGATGGACGAAGGTTTCAATACATTTTTAAACCAGGTTGATACCAAGGTTTTTAACAACGGCGAATACTACAAGAAACCGGATCAACAAAAAGCTGCTCCGGGTATATTCCCGCCTGATGCAAATACGATAATGACATTGCCGGATGTTACGCCGGATGATTTTTCGGGGATATCAGAATATGAAAAACCCGCCCTTGCATTAACCATATTACGTGAACAGATACTGGGCGAGGAGCGTTTTGATTATGCTTTTCAAACTTATATCAAGCGCTGGGCCTTTAAGCACCCAACGCCGTGGGACTTTTTCCATACTATGGATAATGTAGCAGGAGAGGACCTTGGCTGGTTTTGGAACGAATGGTTCTTTACTAACTGGAAATTAGACCAGGCTATAAAAGGGATAGATTATATCAATGGAAACCCTGCCGAAGGGGCAACCATAACCATTGATAACCTGGAAGAAATGGCTATGCCGGTAACTATCGCCGTAAAGGAAGAGAATGGCAAATCAAGAATTGTAAAATTACCTGCCGAGATCTGGCAAAAAGGTGCGGAATGGACCTTTTCGTATAAATCAACCTCGAAAATAATATCGGCAGTAATAGACCCTGATCATACCTTGCCTGATATTAACCCGGATAATAATGCTTACAGTGGTTTAGCTGTTCCCGATGGCACTACAGCTAAAAATGTAGTTAAGAAATATCTTGATGCCATAGGTGGCGAAGATAAACTGGCAGCAATTAAAAGGATAAAAATAATCGCTGTTGCCAGCGTACAAGGCTTGGATTTGCAGCAGACGGACACTTACAGGGCTCCTAACACATTCTCTCAGGAAGTTATAGTTCCTAACTATGATAATAGTGTGTTTTCGCATATCGACATAAATGGAGATAGCGTATTGGCCAGCGAGAAGGATACCCATTTGCACCTTGGCAGTATTGATAAAAGCATCCTGAAAGAAAAACATAAAATTTTCCCTGAACTGGATTACAATAAGCCAGGTTATAATTTGCAGTTAGCACCGATGCTGCAAATATTCAATAACCAGTTTGTGTACCTTGTAACGGTGACTATACCGGCAGGCGTTAAAATAAAAAATTACTACGACCAGAAAACGGGTTTCAAAGTAAAATCAGAAGTAGCTGTTCCGGGTAATACGCCTACTGATTTTGAGGATTACCGCGAGGTTAAGGATGGAATTATGATTCCGTATACCGAACAAACACAATCACTCGGTCAACCTATTGATTTCAAGGTGAAGAATGCGGAGATAAATTAGTTTTAGGTTATCTATATTATTCGATTATATAGCGATGGGTTTCAGACCCGTCGCTATTTTTTTGCTTTACACATTTGGGTAACTCAATAGCCATTAGATATCGCTCCATTCTGACAGATCTGACAATATCGGCAGTAGTGCTTCACCTTTGGCTGTTAGTTGATATTCTACTTTAACAGGTACTTCGGCAATAATATTTTTAATAATCAGTCCGGACACTTCAAGTTCCTTTATTTGCTTACCCAGCGTTTGATCGGATATGGAATGCAATGCGATCTTCAATAGTCTAAACCTGTTTGTGTTTTCTGATATATGTATAATTATCAAGGCTTTCCACCGGCCCGCTATAAGATCAAGAGCGCCATTTATTCTGCATGATTTTAACAGGAAGGCTTTATTCGCAGCATTTGAAGAAGTTTCTTTGATCATTTTATGTGGTACTCCCTTTTTTGTGAGTTACTCCCAATAAGAGGAGTAGTGGTTATTTAGTTTATGAAGCTATAATTTTGACGCTTTACAAATTTATACTTATAGCGATATGAAAGCAATACTATTGGATGGTTTTGGCGATGTATCTAACTTCAGTTTAGCTGAAGTTGAAGTGCCTGTGATAAAAGATGACGAAGTTTTGATTCAATTAAAAGCTGCGGCTTTTAACCCCATAGATTACCAGATGCGGCTTGGCTTACGGGAGAGCAGGATCATGAAATCTCCTGTCTTAGGCAGAGAGCTTTCAGGGATAATTGTTGAAACCGGCAAAAATGTGGTAGGATATCATGTTGGTGACGAAATAATAGCGGCTTCGGGCAGCAGGGGATCAAATGGTAGCTATGCTGAATTTATGGCATTGAATAGTAGTTTTATAGCACATAAGCTAGCTAATATTAGTTTTGAAGCTGCCGCCGCGATACCCTCAGCAGGATTAACAGCCTGGCAATGTTTTAACAGGATGCCTATATCTGGAGGAGCAGGAGGGGTTGGGCGTTTCCTGATTAAATTACTGCTGATAAATGGCTGCACAAATATTGTAACAACAGCAGGGAGTGAACAAAGCATTAATGCACTTATTGCGCTTGGGCTTAAGCCTTCACAAATTATAGACTATAAGAAAGATAATATGGAGCAAAATATTTTAAATGCCAATGGTGGGAATAAATATGATTTTGCCGTCGAGATTGTGGGCGGTGCACTGGCTGAAGCTGCAGCTAATGTGCTTGATATTAATGGTACCTATGTTGATGTTACGTTTTTTGGGACACAATTAACGCGTGAAACGTTATTTGATAAAGGCTGTGTTATAATTAATATAGCAAATTATGCACAAGCCGCAAAGAATGCTAATTGGTATGGGCAAACATTAAATGAACTGGCTGGGTTAATCGGGCAAAATAAGATAGCTCCACCAGAAATTAACAACGTAGGAGATCTTAGCGTTGAAACAGTTCAATTAGCGCATACATTAATGGAGTCAAATAAAATATTCGGTAAAAAACTGGTGATGTCGATCTGATAGCTTATTCGTATCTCAACGCTTCTATAGGATCGAGTCGTGATGCTTTTTGTGCCGGATAGTAGCCGAAAAAAATACCTGTAAGTGCGCAAACTACAAAGGATAGTACTACTGATGATTCGGATATAATAGTAGGCCAGCTTAGTATTAATGTTACCAGCCGGCATGATATTATTCCTAAAAACACGCCTATAACACCACCTGTTATACTTATCAATACTGCTTCGGCCAAAAACTGGAGCAGTATGTCTTTGCCTCTGGCGCCAATCGACATACGCAGGCCGATCTCACGGGTACGTTCTGTTACTGATACGTACATGATGTTCATGATGCCGATGCCGCCTATAACCAATGATATACCTGCTATTACAGTAAGCAGAACGGTAAGCAAACTACTGGTTGAACTCAGTGTGTTAATTAATTCAGCCTGGGTACGTACCTGGAAATCATTATCCTCGCTATCTGTTAAACGGTGAGAGGTGCGCAGGATATTTGTCATTTCGGTTACAGCGGCATCTGTTACCTGTTCATTTGCTGCCGAAGCGTAAATATTCTGGTAATAAATAGTAGCTAAAATCCTTTTTTGTACGGTGGTGTAAGGAGCTATTAATATATCATCCTGATCCTGTCCGAAAGCATTTTGGCCTTTCGGGTTGAGTATGCCAATGATTTGAAAGGGGATATTACCGAAACGGATCACTTTGCCAATGGGATTGGTATTGGGGAATAAGTTATCAATCACAGTTTGGCCTATCAGGCACACTTTGGCTGATGTTTGCACATCTTGCTCGGTAAAAGCGATACCATCCTTTAAGGTTAGTTTACGGATATCAAGATAAGCAGGATCAACGCCCTGCATACTGGTGGGCCAATTCATGGCACCGTTAATAGCCTGTCCTTTGGCAGTTACCGAGGGAGAAACATCTGTAATGTATTGCGCATCACGTTTTAGGGCGACTATATCTTTACTGGTTAATGTTTGAAAGCTGGAACCGGAGATCTTTACACCGCCATTTAAGTTACTGGCAGGCATAACGGTTATCATGTTCGAGCCCATGTTTGAGAGTGAATCATGAATGCTTTGTTTTGATCCCTGCCCAATAGCCACCATGGCAATAACAGAGCCTACACCCATAATAATACCGAGCATGGTTAAAAATGCCCTGAGCTTATTACGCTGTAATGCCCTTAATGCTATCAGTATCAGGTTATAGAAACTCATATCTAAATATTAATAATCATCAGTAACCGGTAAATTATCAAGTACTTCACGTGCCGAACGGATGTTTTCATTTGGGGTATCCTTTTGTATAATACCATCGCGCAGCAAAATAGTACGGCTGCTGAATGATGCTATATCCGGCTCATGGGTTACAAAAACTATGGTTTTGCCTTGCGTTTTGTTTAGCTCCTGCATCAGCGCCATAATTTCGTATGATGTGCGGCTATCCAGGTTACCTGTGGCTTCATCCGCAAGTATCATCACCGGCTCATTTACCAATGCCCGTGCAATGGCCACACGCTGTTGCTGCCCGCCCGAAAGCTGGCTGGGTGTGTGATCATGCCGGTCGGCCAGTTTAACAGCTTCAAGCGCATGTATAGCCCGTTTTTTCCGTTCTTCTGAACTGATCTCTTTGTTGTACAATAGGGGCAATTCCACATTTTCCAAAGCTGTAGTACGAGGTAATAAGTTGTACGCCTGAAAAACAAAGCCTATTTTATGATTGCGTAACTGGGCAAGCTCATCGCGCGATAGTTTTTTTATGTCCACGCCATCCAAAAAATAATCACCAATGGAAGGCTTATCCAAACAGCCTAAAATATTCAGCAAAGTTGTTTTGCCCGATCCGCTGCTGCCCATAATGGTGACAAACTCGCCAGCCTCAACAGTAAAGCTGATGCCCTTAAGCGCGCGTACGGTTTCAACGCCCATAACAAACTCGCGTTTAAGCTCGCGTATTTCCAATATTTTTTTGCTCATCGGCTTTTGCCTCCTCCGCCACGTTTTGGTAAAAATGGACTGCCGGTTGATGTTGCCGGCATAGCGGTTCCAGTTCCTGAAACCGCTATGCCGGTTATTACATTATCGGTAGTATCCAAGCCTTTTAATACCTCAACATGCGTATTGTCATTTAAACCGATCAGAATATGTTTATAGGTTATTGTTTTGCCTTTCAGCAGCCATACCACAGCGCCTTGTTTGGGTATAGCGCCAACGGTATCTTTCCGGCTTTTTACGGTATGTGTAACTGCGGCTGAATTATTGCTTGCGCCGCTTTTTTTGCCCTTGCCTGTATGCGCAACCTTACCAACAATAGTGTAATCCTTTATTAAGGATGAATCCGGCGTAAATTGCAGGGCTTTGGCAGGGATGAGCATGGCGTTACTAACTTCTTTTGTGTAGATGATAATGTTAGCCGTCATACCGGGTTTTAATTTCATGTCCTCATTTGGCGCGTTAATAATGGTAGTATAGGTTACCACGTTGGCCGATACATTGGGGCGCAGTCTGATATCTTCAACCGTACCTGCAAACTGGTCGTTTATAAACGCATCAACCGTAAATGCAACGCGTTGTCCTTTGCTTACGTCGCCTATATCGGCTTCATCAACGTTGGCCTCCACCTGCATCTTTGTAATATCTTTAGCTATAGTAAACAAGGTAGGTGTGCTGAATGAAGCGGCAACCGTTTGCCCAACGCTTATGCTTCTGTTAAGCACTACGCCATCAATAGGCGAATAAATATCAGCATATGATAAATTCTTTTGTCCCGAACGTACTGCCGCCGCTGCTGCATCAACATTTGCTTTTGCCGATGAATAGGCTGATACGGCCGAATCATAATCAGCTTTGCTGATGGCATCTGTTTTAAAAAGCAGGTTCTGGCGGTTGTAATTATTTTTTTGGAGGATCAGCTGGCTTTGCGCATTTAGTAAGCTGCCCTTATTTTGATCAAGCGCGGCCTGTAACAGCGTTTTATCAAGCGAGGCTATTAGTTGCCCTTTTTTAACTTTTGTATTGAAATCGACATATAAATACTGTAATGTGCCCGATACCTGGGTACCCACGCTCACGGTATCAACAGGTTCAATTTTACCGGTAGCGGTTACACTGGTTGAGATATAGCCATAAGTTGGTTTTTCGGCTTGTAGTACTACAGGCGCTTCGGGTTTCCTTATAAAAAAGAACCAGATCAGGAACAGCGCTAATGCTATCCCTGCTATGATCAATATTTTTTTGTAACTGCTTTTCATGATGGCCTGAGGTTATAATTTAATGGGGATACCCTTGTAGAAATCATATATTTTTAATGTTAATATCACATTGTACTTAGCCTGAACAAAGGCCTGTTGCGATTGTATATACAGGTTTTTTTGGAGCAGGAAATCAACAATGCTGGCAACGCCCACCTTCAGTTGCTCGTTGGCAATTCGGTAGCTTTCCTGATTATATTTGTATTCAACTTCGGCGGCATCGTACTGGCTTTTGGCGTTTTGAAAATTAAGATAGGCCCGCTCAACTGTTTGGGATAATACAATTTTGGTATCGTTAAGTGTAAGATCAGCCTGCTCAACATTTATTTTGGCTTCTTCAACCTGTGTTTTTACGACTCGCTTTGTAAAGATGGGTATAGATAAGGTAAGGCCAATATCCTGATAAAAGTTACTGTTCAGTTGTGAAAAATAGCCCGACTGACTACCGCTAACATAGCCTGATGAGATACCTGCACCGGCAACCAAACTTGGCAGGTAACCTGCCTGCGCCATTTTAACACCATATTTTGCTATTTGCACACCTAACTCGCTGTTTTTTACTTCAGGCCGGTTCTTTAAAGCGATATCCTCAGCTTCGCGAAGCGGGGAGGCTGTGGTGTCATCAGGGGCAATGCTGTCCGGTTTAAAAATATCGAAATGGGTATCAGTTGGTAAGAGTAGTAATTGTTTTAGGGTGAGCAGATCGCCGCGTTCGGTATTTTTCTGGTTTACTAAAGTATATTGATCTGCAGCTTGTTGAGCCTGTAGTTGGATCAGATCCTTACGGGCCACGCTGCCCACATTATAGCGTTGCTGCTCGAGCTTGGTTTGCGCTATAGATGTATTTACCAGATCGGTATCATATATCAGGTTTTCCTTATCGAGCAAAATAGCTAAATAAGCCTGTGTAATTTGCAGGGTGATATCGTTTTCCTGTTGAACAATAGCATAGTTGGCTTGCTGTACCGACAGGTTGGCTTGCGAAATGGTGTTGTTTATTAAACTGCCATTGAACAGAGTAACATTCGAGTTTAAGCCATAGGAACCCTGCGTAGTAAATCTGGAGCCCAGCGTACCGTTGTATGATGTTACGTTATTGCCATGCGCAAATGTTTCACCAACCGAGGCTGATAAATTTGGTAAACGGGATGCCTTGGCCAATAAATACTGCTGCTGACTGGTTTGCTGATTTAGACGGATACTATTGATCTGGATGTTGTTCTTTTTTGCATAATCGATACATTTAACCAAATCCCATTGTATGTTTTTGCCAACCAGGGTGCTGTCCTGCGCATAAGTATTAAAACAGCCAAGAAGTAATAACAGGGGTAGTATAGTATTTTTTGTTTTAAATAACATATGCTGTATTGACATCGGCACGGTTTAATATTATTACTGATATGCTTAATGCAGTTTAGACATAAATGTTTGATTTATAGCCAATATTTCTTGTAATATTTTAATTACCCGGCTAAAATGAGCCTTATTAATACCTGAAAGCTAATTTTTAATATTATTTAATACGCTGTTTCTTTTATTCATTTTTTTAAGGATAGCCAATGCATTTATTATATTTATGCTCTTATTACTATTATGCTTAAACCTATACTTATCATCTTTTTCGGATTCTTTGTTTTTCAAACTGCCAGGGCGCAAAGAGATACTGCCATTTTATATGTAAAAAACTCCGGTAATATTGTGCAGAGCAAAGACAGCGCAGATTACTTTATAATGGTTTTTTCGCCAGATACCACTTCAGGTAAAAACCTTTTTCCGGTCAGGGGCTATTATTTAAATGGCAAGCCAAAATTTGTTGAAACAGTAGAGATTGTTGCCCGCAGAACGGTAGCAGCCTATAGTTCGGGGTCAAGTACGATGATTAAACAAGGGCCTTGTATTAATTTTTTCCCTGACGGTAAGAAAAAGAGTATTGAAAATTATATAGATGGTGTACAGGTTGGCGATATGGTGCAATACTATCCCAACGGTAAAATATATGCAATAACTAAAGTGGAGCGTGATGGTAGTCAAGTATTAGTAGGATGCCGCGATTCAACAGGGAAAATGCTGGCCGATAATGGTAACGGTGAATGGTTGAAATATAATAATGATTTTAAAAAGATCACAGGTGAAGGTCCAGTAAAAGATGGCCATGAAGATGGTACATGGCGTGGAATAATAAGTGATACAAGTAAGTACGAATTGTTATATGTTAAAGGCAAACAAATATCCGGAATTGGTTATGATAGTTTAGGAAAAGCGCATCCATTCACAACAGTTGAAGTGACGGCAGACTATAAAGGCGGACTTGCTGCATTTTATAAATTTTTACTATATAAGGTTCATTATCCACCCACAGATAAAACCCACAAAATACAAGGCAAGGTATATATTGCTTTTTTAGTTAATACTGACGGAAGTTTAACTAATGTAAAAGCACTAAGAGGCCCCGATGAAACTTTAAAGGCAGAAGCTATACGTGCTGTAAAGCTGTCGCCACGTTGGAATCCTGGTTATAGATATGGTATGGTTGTTCCGGTACAATATACGGTGCCTTTGGCTTTTAGTATAGAAGGGAACGATAATGCTGTAGGATATATCCCAATTAAATAATAGAAACAAAAGCGGCTTCCTTTTGAGAAACCGTTTTTTTAAGACCTTAATTAATATTATGCTTAAACCTATACTTATCTTCTTTTTCGGATTGTTTGTTTTTCAAACTGCGAGGGCGCAGAAACGGGATACTTTGTTGTATTATGTGAAAAACTCCGGTGAGATAACACTTAATAAAGATAGTGCGGATTATTTTATGTTTATAATGCCGCTTGATGCCAGCTCGGGTAAAAAGTTATATCCCATTGATGAGTTTTACAGGAATGGGGGTCGTAAATTAATTACGGCTTCAACTACAAATGTTTTTGAGCGTTTAAAATACGATGGGCCTTTTATGTCATACTATCCAAATGGTAAACGCAACACGTCTGCTACATTCGTAGATGGGGTTATTAGTGGAGATCTAACAAAATATTATCCAAATGGGAAATTATATTGTATTGAAAACCATAAAGCAAAGAATGCTCTGTTAGTAGAATGCAGGGATTCTCTTGGGAAAGTTTTAGCAGAAAACGGTAACGGACATTGGTTAGAATTTGACGACCAATTTAAAAAGATTATTTCGGAAGGGAATGTTTCAGATGGGCTTAAAGACGGCGAGTGGCATGGTAATACAGACGATACGGGAAGATATACTTGTTTATATAACAAAGGAATACTCATATCAGGTACTGGTTATAATAAATCGAACACTGCATATCCGTTTAACATGGCTGAAACCGCCCCAGCTTATAAAGGCGGGATTTTAGATTTTAAAAGATTTGTACAAAGTAAAATGGTGTTTCCTGAAAAAATAAAAAATCACTCTACAAAAGGAACCCTTTATTTATACGATATAACGTTTAAATTTAATATTAAACAAGATGGGAGTTTGGTAGATCTTGTTTTTATTAAGCCCCCTGCTGCTATTATGAGAGATTCGGTGATCAATGCTATAAAATCCTCTCCTAAGTGGAAACCCGGATATATGTATGGACTTCCTGCGGAAAAAGAAGTTACCGTAACAATGACTTTAGTCGATTCCAATAATCCTCAATAATGTAAAACAAAACAAAAAACGGCTTCCTTTTGAGAAGCCGTTTTTCAATTATATTAAATATGATTTTAGATCAAACTGCCAAGGCTTAAAAATTGTCTGCTAATGTACATAAAAGTAATTTTTTGGCTGAGTATAATGAATTCACACATAAACGCAATAATGAACTTATCAATTTCCCGAAGCAGGTTTTAATACGTTGTTTTTTTTATTCCTTTCTAAGGATAGTCGATGTGTTTGCTATATTTAGGCTCTGATTAATGATTATGCTTAAACCTATACTTATCTTCTTTTTCGGGTTATTTGTTTTTCAAACCTCTCGGGCGCAATTATCAAAACCTCCTAAGGGCTCATCTTTGTATTATTTGAGTTATACCGGCGAAATCGCTGATGATAAAAAAGGCGCTGACCATATTTTACTTATTATGCCATTGGATAGCAGTTCTGGAAAAAAGCTATATCCAATAAATGAGTATTATCCTAATGGTAAACCAAAGCTAATCGCAAATTCAAGTTCAAAAATTTATAACAAATTGGTATTTGAAGGGATATGCGTTGAATTTTATAATAATGGAACGAAGAAAAGTATTATAAACTATGAAAACGGAGAGCTAATAGGTAATGTGACTTTATACTATCCGAATGGCAAATTGTATGCCAATGAAAACTATGATAGGTCAGGTCAGGTAAAACTAATTGAAAGCCGTGATTCTATCGGCAATATTTTATGTGAAAAGGGCAACGGTAAATGGATAAAATATCTCAACAATTTTAAAACAGAGCTTGAAGAAGGAATTGTAAAGGATAGTTTGGAAGATGGTGAGTGGCACGAACACTATTTCCCGGCAGAAGATTATACAACAGTATATAGTAAGGGTAAAATTATATCGTCAACTGATCCTGAAAGACCTATTGGGGAAGTTATATATAATTACAATAATCTGGATATTTTGCCTGAATACAAAGGCGGTATGTTGTACTTTTATCGATTTTTAGGTATGACAATACATTACCCTAATGATGCAAAAATAAATAATATTCAAGGCAAGGTGCTTATCACATTTGTGGTAAAAAAAGATGGCGCTTTAACGGATATTAAAGTTTTAAAAAGTCCTGACAAAATATTGTCTGATGAAGCATTAAGGGTTGTGAAATTGTCGTTGCCATGGATTTCGGGGTCGCATGGAGGTAAACCAGTATTAGTACAATATACTGTGCCAATTAGTTTTACATTATCTTCAGACCGATAAAATAAGAACGGCCTCCTTTAGGAAGCCGTTCTTGTTTATAAATAAACGAAGATTAAATAACCCCTGTATCGCTCAATACCTGGTTCATATTCCTAACAGCGTCAGCGCTTTTGTTGAATTCTGCCTGTTCGCTGTCGCTTAGTTTAAAGTCGACGATTTTTTCCCAGCCGTTTTTACCTAATATAACAGGTACAACTAATGAGATATCCTTCTGGCCGTATTCTCCGTCAAGGGCAACACCGCATGAAAGTAGTTTTTTCTGGTCGCGTACAATGGCTTCAACCATAAATGCAGTACCTGCACCTGGCGCGTACCATGCTGATGTACCAATAAGGCCGGTTAATGTAGCACCGCCAACCATAGTAGCTTTAACAATTTTATCCTGTTGCTCCTGGCTCAGAAATTGAGTAACCGGGATGCTGTTCCATGTAGCATGTTTGATCAAAGGGATCATAGTAGTATCACCGTGACCGCCGATAACTACCGCGTTCAGATCGGCAGGAGAGCAGCCTAATTCCTGGCTCAGGTAATATTTAAACCTTGACGAATCCAGCGCACCACCCATACCCAGGATACGGTTTTTAGGTAAGCCCGAAGTTTTCAGCGTTAAGTAGTTCATGGTATCCATTGGGTTTGAAACCACAATGATGATAGTATTTGGCGAATGCTTTAAAATGCTTTCGGTAACTGTTTTTACAATGCCGGCGTTAACACCGATCAGTTCTTCGCGGGTCATGCCCGGTTTACGTGGTAAACCTGAAGTGATCACTACCACTTCTGAATCCGCTGTAGCTGCATAATCATTGGTTACACCCTTTATCTTGGTATCAAAACCCAGCAGGGCCGATGTTTGCATCATATCGATAGCCTTGCCTTCAGCAAAACCTTCGCGGATGTCTAATAAAATAAGTTCTTCAGCTAATTCTTTTCTTGCGATGTTATCAGCGC
>JAMFSA010000080.1 GCA_026225055.1 Mucilaginibacter xinganensis
ATCGTAGATTTTACGGTAACCCATGATCCCAATATCTGTATCGAAGTTTTTCAATACATGACACTTAAAAATTAGTTGCGGTTTTTTTATTTATTATAAACTTAAAAAATGGATTCATCATTATATGCCATTATCGGCCTCCTTATCGGGGTCGGAGCAGGCATTATTATTGGCCGTTTCCTGCTTCGTAAGCTTTTCAAAGCGCAGGAGAACTCGGCCCAAAACAAAGCAAAACTGATATTAAAGGATGCTGAAAATAACGCGGAAATTCTAAAAAAGAATAAACTGCTGGAAGCTAAAGAGCGCTTTTTACAAATGAAAGCTGAGCATGAGCAGGAAGTAAACACAAAAAACAATACCCTTAATCAACGCGAAAACAGCTTTAAACAAAAAGAGCAATCGGTAAATCAGCGCCTTGAAAACTTAACCCGTAAGGAAAACGAGATTGACAACGTGCGCAAAAACCTGGAAAGGCAAACTGAAATAGTTACCAAAAAGCAGGAAGATGTTGATTCGTTAAAAAATCAGCACGTGCAGCAATTGGAAACTATAGCGGGCTTATCAGCAGATGAAGCGCGTAGCCAGTTAATTGAAAACCTTAAGGATGATGCCCGTAGCAAAGCGATGGCACAGATAAAAGATATTGTTGACGAGGCCAAGCTTACTGCTACCAAGGAAGCTAAAAAGATAGTTATACAAACTATACAGCGTACCGCTACTGAAAGCGCAATTGAAAATACCGTATCGATATTTAATATCGAGAATGATGAGATCAAGGGCCGCATTATTGGTCGCGAGGGTAGAAATATCCGCGCGCTGGAAGCAGCTACAGGTATCGAGATCATTGTTGATGATACCCCCGAAGCCATTATACTTTCAGGCTTTGACCCGGTTAGGCGCGAAATTGCAAGGCTTGCCATGCACCGCCTGGTAACAGATGGCCGTATCCACCCTGCCCGTATTGAGGAAGTGGTTGCCAAAACCAAAAAGCAGATTGAAGAAGAGATTGTAGAAATAGGCGAGCGTACCGTAATTGATTTAGGTATCAATGGCCTGCATCCGGAGCTGATCCGTATGGTTGGGCGTATGCGTTATCGCTCATCATATGGGCAAAACCTGTTACAGCACTCGCGCGAGGTAGCCAACTTCTGCGCTACTATGGCGGCTGAATTAGGCTTAAATGTAAAACTTGCCAAACGTGCCGGCTTACTGCATGATATTGGTAAAGTACCTGATGATAACCCTGAATTGCCGCACGCTATTTTAGGTATGCAGCTGGCCGAAAAATATAAAGAGCATCCAGAAGTGTGCAACGCCATTGGCGCTCACCACGACGAGATCGAGATGACTTCTATGCTATCACCAATCATACAGGTTTGTGACGCTATATCAGGTGCAAGGCCGGGCGCAAGGCGCGAAGTGGTTGAAAGCTACATTAAGCGTTTAAAAGAGCTTGAGGAGCTTGCTTTGTCGTATCCAGGCGTTGAAAAAACGTTCGCTATACAGGCCGGCCGTGAGCTGCGTGTAGTAGTTGAAAGCGAAAAGATAAGCGATGCCGAATCAGAAATATTAGCAGCCGACATATCAAACCGTATACAAACCGAAATGACCTACCCGGGACAAATTAAAGTTACCGTAATAAGGGAAACAAGGTCGGTAGCGTTTGCTAAGTAAAAGCCTCACCCAACCCTCTCCAAAGGAGAGGGCTTTTTATAAATAGTGGCAAAGAATAAGAAATCAACTCCAACAAAAACTCCAACCCCGGTTAAACCCGGCGGGCTGGAGTTTTATTTTGATAAGTATGCCGCCGCGCATCAAAATCCGGTTAATAAAATTATACAGATTATAGCCGTACCGCTTTTTGTGTTTAGCGTGTTTATATTGGCCTGGTGTATAAAGTTCCCCTATATAAAGTTTTTAGGTCAATATAATCAAGACTTTAACTGGGCCTCGTTCTTGCTGGCGTTTAGCGTTTACTACTACATGCGCTTATCGCCTGTATTGTCTTATTTTCTGCTGTTTATTTTGCTGGGATTTTTCTACATCATTACCGAAATGGTACAATGGCAAAATGCCGGTGGGCCTTATCTGGCAACAATAGGGTTGGGGATATATTGTATAGCAGGGATAGCTTTATTTATCGGGTACAAAGTGGAAGGCAAAAAGCTGTCGTTTGAATACCGTTTAAAAAACAGCCTGATAGCACCCATGTATTTGCTGCATTTAGTGCTTAGGAGGTTTTCGATAAAGTATTAAGGATTTATTATAGGATACGCCGTACGCCGTCATGCTGAACTTGTTTCAGCATCCCATGCGCTAAGAGTAACTCGTTTGAAAATCGCTTGTAAATTTGTCCTGTGAGGTGCTGAAACAAAGTTCAGCATGACATAATTGAGGTTTTTCATTCCATTGTTTGTGTCCTCACAAACAATCAGCAAGCTTACCCCAAAATCAAATTATTCACCTTGTCGGTTAACTCCTCTAAACCGAAAGGTTTTGCAATTACATCATCACATCCCCAGGCTGATAGGTCGGCGTCTTTTTGTACGTAGGCAGAGCAGATTATAACAGGAATATGCCCTACATCCGGGTGGGTTTTTAGGAGCAGGCAAATCTCCTGTCCGTTTTTTCCTGTAAGATGATAATCGAGTATGATCAGGTCGGGTTGATATTCCTGCGTAATATCAATAATAGTAGTACTGTCAAGTGTTACCTTAACTTCAAACTGTTGGTACAGCAATGCTTCGTGAATAATATCAAGTATATCCTGGTTATCATCCAGTACTAATATCCGTTTACGCATGGGTCAATTATTAAAAGGTTTAGTAAAGTTTTATATCATAAAGTAATTATGCTACAGCTAATTTTTATGTTCTGACTGATTAAAGATCAGTTAGTTTAAAAAGGAATTGTAACAAAAGCACTCCTTTTCAGGCTGATTTAATAATATATTAACGGCTTTGGGGTTGAAATCTTATTCCGTTAACAACTATTACGCATATTTATGACACAGTAATAGCACAAATCAGGATGAGCAAAGTACGCTTTGCATTTGACGTAAGTGTTTTACAATTGTTAAATTATTGGCCGTATGTGAATTAAAAATCGTGGTACAGATCGCGGAAGGTGCTTCTTAAACCAAAAGTAAGCATGGTTGTTTTTGCCGAACCGAGTGAATTTGTTTGATCGCGGAAAAGCGCGCCGGCTTCAAGGCGCAGGTTATATTTAGGGTTGATAAGGTATGATACCAGACCTTCGCCATAATATAATTTTGTTGCCAGGCCCTGCCCGGTACTGCCGGTTTGCACAACACTTGGGAATGCCAGTGTAACATCATTGCCATAATTTATACCGGTAGACCCAAGCCCGTATTGCGCGTAGTTTACTTGCCCCTGGAAATCAAACTTACCTATAGAGTAACTTAATATGCCTATCAGCTCCTTGAAATTTGAACCCAGCGGATCACCCAAAGGCTGGCTGTAATCGGTATAATTACTAATAACCTGTGGTGATGAATAAGTATAAGGTTTAACGGTATTAAATTCGAACAGGTAGTTAAAGTTAGTAACCTTAAACAGATCGGCACCACGGATACCTATCTGGTAACCATCTGTATTTTTCGGGGCTGCGCTTTCACCTACACGATCAAGCAATAATTGAGCATATACAGCTGTTTTGTCTAATATCTTGTATTTGCCTGTAAAACCCATCAGTACATTGTCGCTGTAAGGTGTTTTGGGGCCAAGTGAGCTCGCGAACACCAGCGGGTTTATATAATTAACATCAAAACCATGTCTTTGACCCACATCGTTTGTTTCTGCCGCTATAAGCGCGTTAAAGAAACCTAAAGAGAAACGATTGGTTACGCTCCAGTCTAAATAATGAAACATGGCCCATTTACGGCGATTATTACCAAAGTCGTCATATTTAGGAGCATAAAGATCTTCCATATTGGTCCACATCATCATATACTGCACATGCCCAACAGTGGCAGTAGCACGTAGTAACGGATAGGTTGCCGCATTATCAGATAATAATAATGAGCGGTAGCCATCACCAATAAAAGTTTTATCCTGCCCTAATGTAATGTTCAGTTCTTTTATAGGGGTATATGAAATTATAGCGGTAACGTATGACCAATCGTCAGTTGTTTTAGTAGCATAATCCCTGTCATACGCCTCGCCTGGTACAAAACCTATTTTATTAATATAGTTCTGATAATAAGTAGGGAACCGGCCCTGGTCCTCATAACCGCTGGTGTAAAAAGAGAATTTGGTGCCAATGGTACCGCCCAACTGGTAACCACGGGTGTTAAGGTAGGTAGTTATCTTATCAGTAAAATCACGGCCTAATTGCAGGTCGGGCAGGTAATCGGCATAAAAAGTATACTCTTTTGTTCTTTCATCAAAAAGGTGTTCATTAAATAATTTACGGTATACCCAGCTTTTGTGAGTGCTGTCAACACCGAGGTTCATGAGTGTGTTGTACCTTTTATTTAAAACACTATCAATAATATAAGGTTTAAGCGCGCTATGGAAATTGTTGTTAACGCTATATACCTGAGCATTGAACTTTTGATCGAACTGATAAGAGTAGGGTAGGTATGTTGCTTGCGACCGGCCTATCTGAGCAGTGAAAAGGATAATACCTGCAACTAATAATAATTTCCGGAAATATGAAGCGTAGAGTTTTTGCATGCGCAATAAGTGTAATTTTTTAAAGATAAATATTAGGATACAATAAAATACAAAAGTGGATATTAAATTAATATCGCGGGAGCAAAAATATGCTTAACAAATGGTATTTAAATTAAGAAGTGATTAGAAATGAAGGATAAATTGACATCCATATAAAAAAATTATGATATTTGCCGCTTGTTGTAATGCGCAAAAAGTTAAATTCTGTTAAATGTAATGTTAGCAAAATTGTTTTTTTTAAATAAACCTATAAAAATTCTGATATTTACCCCTGCTTTAATTCTTATTTATATACATGCAATACAAAAGAATCAATAACCTTTTAGGCTGGCTTTGCTTTGTTATAGCCTCAATCACTTATATTTTAACACTGGAGCCATCCGTAAGCTTTTGGGATTGCGGCGAATTTATATCATGCGCCTATCGTTTACAGGTAGCCCACCAACCGGGGTACCCTTTGTTTGCCATGCTGGGTAAAGTATTTTCCCTGCTCTCATTAGGCGATAATACTAAAGTGCCTTTCTTTACCAATATGGGTTCGGGCCTGGCGAGCGGGGCAACTATTATGTTCCTGTTTTGGTCGATAACAGCGCTGGCTAAAAAATTGCTGCTTAATAAAGATGAAGAAGCAGACCAGCCACGCATCTTATTAATAATGGGCGCAGGTTTAGTTGGTGCCCTGGCATTTACTTATACCGATACCTTTTGGTTCTCGGCTGTTGAAACCATCGTGTTTGCATGGTCATCATTGTGTACCGCTTTAGTTTTTTGGGCGATATTGAAATGGGATGCCCGTGCTGATGAGCCAGGTGCCGATAAATGGATAATAATGATAGCTTATGTTATCGGTTTATCAATAGGTATCCACTTATTAAACTTGTTAACTATACCTGCTATAGCGCTGGTTTATTTTTTACGCAGATCAAAAAATATTACGGTTCGCAGCAGTATTATAGCCTTTTTAATAAGCGTATTTATACTGGTATTCATTCAATACGGTATCAGGCAGTATACTATTAAGTTTGCCGCTTATTTCGATAAATTCTTTGTTAATACACTGGGCTTTGGTTTTGGCAGCGGTGCTATTGTATTCTTTATATTGTTATTAATTGTAATAGTTGCAGGTATAATTTATAGTATCCGTAACAGGAAACCAATATTAAACCTGGCATTTTTGTGTATAGCTTTTATTTATTTAGGCTATAGCTCATTTGCTTATATCCCTATCAGGGCTACAGCAGGTACAAACCTGGATAATACGCACCCAGATAACGCTTTTACCCTTAACAGCTACCTTAACCGCGATCAATACGGTGAAACTCCATTGCTTTACGGGCCATATTATGATGCAAAACCTGTGGATCAAACTGAAGGTGCTAACATCTACCGTAAAGGAAAAACCAAATATGAGGTTGCCGGTAAAAAGTTAACCACCATTTACGATCATAATACTATTCTGCCGCGTATATACAGCACTGATGGCCAGGATCCGCAATTTTATAAAGAATGGCTACAGATACCTGACGGGCAAGCTCCTGATATTGTTGACAACTTTAAATTCATGTTCAGCTGGCAAATGTACCAGATGTACTGGAGATACTTTTTATGGAACTTTGCCGGCCGTTATAATGATATGGACGGGCAAGCAAGCATGACCGGTATTGATGGTAACTGGACAAGCGGTATTTTCGATGGCTCAAGACACCTGCCAAAATCAATTGTTGGTGGCGATACTTTAAATCCTTTAGCAGGTACAACATATACTCCGCTGTATTTCCTTCCGCTTGCTATTGGTTTACTGGGTATGGTATACCACTTTAATCGCCGCAGAAAAGATGCTTTGGTAGTAACATTGCTATGGTTCTTCACCGGCTTGGCTATTGTAATATACGTTAACCAACCATCGGTACAACCGCGCGAGCGTGATTATTCTTACGTGGGCTCGTTCTACGCCTTTTCCATTTGGATAGGTTTAGGGGTTATCGCACTTGCGGAGCTACTGCGTAAGTTCTTAACAGCGCAGGTAGCAACTATTGGTGCTACTACTGTTTGTTTACTTGCAGGCCCGGTATTACTGGCAAGCAAAGAATGGAAAGCTCATGACAGGTCGACTAAAATGACGCCGCATGATATGGCTTACAATTACCTGATATCGTGCCCTAAAGATGCTATACTATTTACTTATGGCGATAATGATACGTACTCGTTATGGTACGACCAAGAGGTAGAAGGCATCAGACCGGATGTGCGGATTGTGAACCTGAGCCTATTTACAGGCGACTGGTACATTAAGCAAATGACCCATAAAATGAATGAATCGGCACCGCTGCCTATCACCATGCCTTTTGAAAAGTATGAAGATGGGGTACGTGATGTGATCTATTATAACGATGCCAAAATTCCTGGTTATGTTGATGTAAAAGATGTGTTCGACTTTATATCATCAGATGATAAACGCACCATGCTGCAATACCAGAGCGGTGAGAGCGCAAACTATTTGCCAACCAAGAAAATTAAGATGACCATCAATCCTGATGAAGTTATAGCTAATGGCGTTGTACCGGCAAGTGAACGGAATAGGCTTACAGACACCCTTAAATTTACATATACTTCTAATTATGTAATGAAGGATAACCTGGCCATGTTTGATATATTGGCGCATAACAACTGGAAACGTCCAATTTGCTTTACCGTTACCGTTGGCCCTGAAAACATGATAGGCCTGCAGCCGTACTTATACAAAGAAGGTTTTGTATATCACCTGATACCTTTCAAGCCTGATACTGCGGCGCATGATCAGATGGAAAAAGTGAATACTGATGTGATGTACGATAATGTGATAAACAAGTTTAAATGGGGTAAATTTAAAACTGCCAAATATCTTGATCACGAATCAACGACTATGTTTTACCCTGTAATGATGACCACTTTCCTTGATCTTACTCAAAGTTTGATGCAAGCTGGTAAACTTGATTCGGCGCGTAAAGTACTGGCAAAATACGATCAGGAAATGCCTGATATAAACCCGTATATTGATGTAGCGGCACGTAAATTTTACCTGGCACAGGCAGCATACAACCTGCATGATATTGTAATGGGTAACAAGTTTGTAAACGGCATTGATAATTATCTAACCGATCAGCTGGATTATGATTATTACCAATTACAAAATAATAGTAATGACCTGAGTGTACGCGATATAAACATAAGCGTACAGCTAATTGGCGGTATGATGGAATTTACAAAGGATAACCACCAAACAGCGCTATATAATAAACTATCAGCGCAGTTTAAAGATTATCAAAGCAAATTTGCTTCTCTTTTAAGGCAACAACAGCCACAGCAATAGTAATACGGTTTGCACTTTATACAATGGGCAGTATGCAGTTTTTAGCTGCAGGCTGCCCATTTTTGTTTTGAGAAGAATAGGACATTTTCTCCGCGCGTCATTGCGAGGTACGAAGCAATCTCTAAGTAAGCAGATCGAATAGAATAGTTTTAAATCTCCCTTTTCGCCCTGTATAGTTTAGGGATTGCTTCGTTCCTCAATGACGCTTTTCTATTTTTGCTATTGTTAACTAAACTGTCAACTGCCTACCATTAACTGTCAACTGTAATCGGCAAACTAAAATAAAAAGTAGAGCCCGAACCTTCCTGGCTTTCAACCCAGATATTTCCTTTGTGGCGTTGTATAATTTCGCTGGCGAGGTAAAGCCCGATACCAAACCCCGATATATTTTTTGCCCGCTCGTTTTCAACCCGGTAAAAACGTTGGAATAATTTTTCCTGGTCGCGCTGTTTTATGCCAATACCATAATCTGTTACTGCCACTTGTACACTATCACCGGTTACCTTACAGGTAACAATTATAGGGCTCTCCTTTGGCGAATATTTTATGGCATTACCCAGGAAATTGCTGATCACCTGGCCTATTCTTTCCCGGTCGGCGTTAACTTTAATTGGTCCGGTGCTGTTAAAGATGATGGTATGGCTGTTATTTGACAGGTTTATGTCGGCAATGGTTTCGTTTATCAGTTTGATGATATCAAAGGGCTGTAGTTTAGCAGAAAGTTTTCCCGATTCGAGCTGCGAAAGATCAAGAAAACCATAGATCAGATCGGACATTTTATTTACCTGGTTCTCCGCCTTAGTCAGGGCGTTGCTTACAAAGTCGTCATCGGTTTTTGATAACTTTTTGGCGAGCAACTGTATATATGATTTGAGGGATGTGAGGGGTGTTTTAAGCTCATGGCTGGCCATCGCTATAAAATCATTTTTCCTTATTTCATCACGCTTGCTTTCGGTTATATCCAATACAGTACCAAGCATACGAACCGCGCGCTTATTTTTATCAAATATGATAGTGCCCTGGGTCTTTATCCAGTGTACCGACTCATCGGGCCATACAATTTTAATTTCATATAGATGTTCGCCAGTGATCAGCGCCTCTTTAAATGATTTGCGTACAATATTCTGCATGTCATCGGCACTCATCTGGCTTCGCATGCTGCCTACGGTAAGTACGGTGCCCGGTGGCTGCCCAAAAATCTCTACCATCCTGGGCGAGTAATAAAAAGTACCATGATGCTGCAGGTCCATATCCCAGGTAGCGAGGCCGGTAACTTCGGTGGCCAGGCGCAGTCTGCTGGCACTTTCGATGGCGCTTTCTTTGGCCTTTACCTCTTCGGTAATATCGGCAATAGTATTTAAAATGTAAGCTATTCTGCCGTCATCGCCCAAAACAGGAACATTACTGCACGACCAATGGTGCAACTCCTGACTTTGCGTATCCGCATTATAAACATCATAACGGTAGCTTGGTACATCAATTGTTTTGCCGGTATTTATAACCTTTGTAAACACATGCCGTGCCGCTTTTTCATCAATCAGCTGGGGTTCATCATCAGGGAAAACCTCGAAGAAGCCTTTGCCCAGTATCGCTTCGCGTGTGGTTGAGGTAACTTTTAAATAGCTATCACTTACGGCAAGTATAGTAAATCGCGGCAGATCAGCTTTTACCAATATAGAACCGGGCGATTTTTCAAAAATGGTTTGAAAAATGTTTCCGGGCAAGGTATAATTAGCATCTACGCTCATGAAGTGCGGTTATATTGTGTTGTACGCAGGAATGGTTGTATTATTCTTTTTAAAGGTAAAGTTAATTTTTATTACGGATAATATAAGGGTTAGTTATTATTTAGCTATTAACTAAATAATAATCAGGCGTCGCGGAATTTGTTAGGCTCCCGGGGTTAAATATGGCATACTATAAAGGCCATATAAAAGCAGGTTAAATCCCCGCCTTTATATGGCCTTTTGCTTTGATTGTGATTTAAGTTTATGAGTTCACCACTTCGGCAGCATCTCTTAATGCTTTAACTGCATCGTGCGAAGCTTTCAGATCCTTTAAATGGTGTGCTAACAGGGTTACTATACGTTCATCTTTCCATATCAGCTCTTTATCATCACTTGCGTTGCGATAAGCAGCATTAGCTACATCCTCGCCATATTCGCAGTCGGACAGGATGGAGTGGCGGTCCTTTTTTGTGAACCGGGCTTTTACATCTATCCAGGTATGATAAAACTTACCTGCCAGTGTAGTGCCCGTTGCCGGTTCGCCGCCCAGTACATGCAGGTGTTCGGTAAGCTCGGCTATGTTTTTTTTGCTTTGCTCTATATATTTAGAAAACAATGCCTTCAGGTCATCGTCTTCCGTTCCCTCAATCGCTTTTTCATAGCCAGTGATCCTGTCGTAATTAATTTTTATGAGATCGTTCAGGGCCGATATCTGGTGTTCAATGTGTTGTAATATTCCCATGGCAGTAAATGTTTGTTATAAGTTAACACCGCTACGGAAATAATTGTTTTTAAAAGCTTTACAGCTATCAGATAGTAAAGAACATGGCTACCGCCGCCACACCCATTACCACAAAGGTGACCCATAGCAAACTGTTGGATAACCAGCCGCTTTTATATTCACCCATGATTTTTTGATTATATGCAATTTTAGCTATCAGGAATAGGAGCGGTACAGCCGCCACGCCGTTTAATACGGCTGCATAAACCAGCGCTTTCACAGGGTCGATACCCACGAAATTTATCATGAGGCCTATTAACGTGGCTATGGTAATAACGCCATAAAAGCCATGTGCCTGTTTCAATTTAAAATTGAGGCTGGCCTTCCAGTTAACAGCCTCGGCTACGGCATAAGCCGCCGAACCCGACAATACGGGCACGGCCAGCATCCCCAGCCCTATAATACCTATGGAGAAGATCAGTTTTGCTAAGAAACCGGCATGTGGAAAAGAGTGCACCAAAGGTTCAAGCGCTTTTGCTGCATCGGCAGATGTTTTAACATCGGTTACACCACTGTTATGTAAAACGGTAGCGCCAACCAACAAAATGCACCAGGTTGTTATCTCGGAAATGATCATACCGGCATTATTATCCAGGCGCATACGTTTTATGCGGTACCAACTTACAAGCGGCTTGCCATTTTTTATCCTGTTGTTTTCTTTTTCTTCCTCCACTTCCTGCGATGCTTCCCAAAAAAACATGTAAGGCGATATGGTAGTGCCCAATACACCCGTAATAATAAAAAGGAATGCAAAATTAAACTCGAAATGAGGGACAACAGAGGCTTTTAATACGGTTAACCAGGGCTGATGCACTATAAATACCGTAATAGGGTAAGCCAGCAATGCCAGCGCCAGCCACTTCAATATTCGTGAATAAACCTTGTAATTGGTAAATATCTCCAGCACCAGAATGGTTGCAGTAAAAAATAAGGTGAGTATAACAAATGGTACAGGTATCAGCAGTTGCGCTGCCGAAGCCATAGCGCCTATATCGGCACCTATGTTTATAGTGTTGGCAATAACTACTAAGCCAACCACAGCATATAGTACCGGTTTGCTGTAATTTTCCTTTACTACGGCGGCTATGCCTTTGCCGGTTACCAGGCCAATGCGTGCGCAGGCTTCCTGTACGGCTGTCATAAACGGTAGCATGTATAGGGCCGTCCACAATTGTCCGTACCCGAATTGGGCGCCGGTTTGTGAGTAGGTGGCAATGCCCGATGGGTCATCATCAGCGGCACCGGTAGTTAGGCCTGGACCTAATAATGTAAAGTACCGCCATAAACGGCTTTTGTTTTTCTTAGGTTTGGCTTCAGTTGGCATTCGTAGGGGTATTAGTAGCTATGCTTAAAGATAAAGACATAATTAAAGAATTTGTTTTTAAGGTAGCATTAATTTCCCATGAGGTACTTGTTTTGCGGAAACTAAAGAAAAGAAATTTATTGGCTTAAATTTAAATGGCGGGATGCCTGCGATTTTGATGGATATAAATTAACGAATACTCGGCGAACTCCTAAATTACAGAACGTTGAAAGCTGCCTGTAAATTTATTGCTGTGGCCTAAGCTGGAGCCCGCTTTGTATTCTTATCTGTGATCACAGATCGGAGATAAAAGATCAGCTACAATTAATCAGCAAAACCAATTATCTACACCTATTTTAAATCTCATTGTTATTAAATCAGCGATACTAATCTCTCATCACCAATCTCTGACCATTAAACCAGCCTGCCCGTTTTCACGGCCTCCTGCAAATTGCTCACCCTGAATTTGGGCGTATATATTTTGTGCGATAAACGCCTTACCCATGCAGATCGGTAACCGAACACCGCTTTAATAACTTCTACTCCCGGCGAACCTTTCGGATACCCGTACTTATACCAGGTGAATTTTGAATTATCCACCCTGAAAGTTTCCACAAATTCGGCTAAAAACAGCTCCATCTCAATATCAAAAATAGCCAGGTCAAGGTCAATACTGGTATCTAGGCATAAGGCGCAGGGGTCAACCTGCTGTATCTTATACCGGTTACAGTAATCAACAATAAATTCCTTTAACTGGGGCAGTACTTCTTCCATTTATCAGAATAGTATTTTTGGTTATTTGCGTTATATGACGTTGGTGTTCTTAATAAAGTTGCATGGGGTACTGCTTTTTAACACTTTTTCACATAATTATATTCGCTATGCTTGGCGCGATGTCATTTTTCAAAATCAATTATAGCTACTCATAAATAAAACCCGATATTTATAAAACCAAGCCGCCCTGTTTGCGGTTTAAATTATCACGGTTAAATACCCTGTTACAAATGGCTTTTATTGATTATTATAAAATATTAGGTGTTGACAAAAACGCATCAGAAAAGGATATAAAGGGTGCTTACCGCAAACTTGCGCGTAAATTTCACCCCGACCTTAACCCCAACGATGCTGAAGCGAATAAAAAATTTCAGCAGCTGAATGAAGCTAATGAGGTGCTGAGCAATGCGGAGAACCGCAAAAAATACGATCAGTATGGCGAGAACTGGCAGCATGGCGAAGCTTACGAGCAGGCCCGGCAACAGCAACAAAGTCAGCAGCGTAGCTATGCAGGCGGATCGGGCGGGAAAGGTTACGAGTACGAAGGTTTTGGCAACGATGGCGGAGGCGATGATTTTTCGGAATTCTTCCAATCGATGTTTGGCGGGTCGATGGGTGGCTCACGCAGAGGTGGTAGTCAGGCTAAATACCGCGGGCAGGACTATAATACAGAGCTGCACTTAACCCTGCCGGATGTAATGGAAAGCCATAAGCAAACCCTTACCGTTAACGGCAAAAACATACGTATAACCATACCGGCAGGTGTGGAGAATGGACAAAATATTAAAGTAAAAGGCCATGGCGGTCCCGGCGTAAACGGCGGCCCGGCAGGCGATCTATTTATAAATTTTTCAGTGGCAAACGATCCAAAATTTAAGCGCCAGGGCAACGACCTGTATAATACCATAAAACTCGACCTATATACCGCCATATTAGGCGGCGATATTACTGCCGATACATTAACCGGCAAAGTAAAAGTTAAGGTAAAACCCGAAACCCAGAATGGCACCAAAGTAAAGTTAAAAGGCAAGGGCATGCCTGTTTATAAAAAAGAAGGTGAATTTGGCGATCTTTACCTCACCTATGAAATAGAACTGCCAACAAATCTTACCGATAAACAAAAGCAATTGTTTGAGGAGTTAGCCAAATCCTGATATTAAACAAAAAAGAAGATGACAAAAGAACATTTAATAGCAACCAGCGATTTTTGCGTTTACTATAATGTTGAGCGCACCTTTATCACTTCGTTACAGGAAGCGGGGCTGGTACAGATAACTGTGATGAACGAGGCCACTTATATACCCGAAACTGAACTGCAAAAGCTGGAGAAAATGATCCACCTTCACCACGACCTGGAAATAAACATAGCAGGTATTGAAGCCATAACCCATTTGCTTGATAGGGTTGAGCAGATGCAGGCAAATTTACGTAGCCTTAAAAACCGCTTAAGGCTTTACGAAGAGGATTAATTACAGCAAGTATTTCTGTCTTAGCTGATCACTTACATTGTACGCATCAGTTATAAGGCTTGACGGATAACCAAGCCCTTCTAATATGGCTATACCATTCTTGTTCTTGAGCAGGCCTTCTTTTATTTTATAGTCGAACACAAGGCGTTTGTCGGCCACCAGCTCTTCAAACGAATAGATGGTATATTCCTCACCCAACAATTCTGCAAGCTCCAGATCATGAGTTGATACAAATACAAAATTTCGATTGGCTGTGAGGTATGATAAAACAGATTTTGCGGCGGCTATCCTTTCAATCGTATTAGTTCCCCTAAATATTTCGTCAATGATCACCAGGCTTCTTAACGGGTTTTCAATTCCGCATTGTTTTACAATATCCAGTACAGACAATGCTTCGGCCTGGAAATAACTTTTATGTTCCTCTATATCATCATTTACACGTATGCTGGTATGTATGTTTAACAAAGGTGCCTCATATAATTTTGCACAACAAGTAAATATAGTTTGCGCCAACAGTGTATTAATAGCCATGGCCCTTATAAAAGTTGTTTTGCCCGACATGTTTGAACCGGTGATCAAAATACCTTTATCGGCGCTGCTGCGCATTGAATTAGGTACACAGTTTTTAACAAGGGGGTGATAAAGCTCTTTAACACCTAAATTATTATCATCAGTAATAAATGTTGGTTTAGAATAGTAAGGTAGCCCAATTCGTACAGAATCAATCGCGATCAGCATATCAATTTCAGCTACATATTTATATACAACTTCAATATCGGCCCTGTACTTATTTACCTGTTTAAGTGAATTGATAAACATCATCGATTCCAGTAGCAGCACCGTTTTTATCAACTCAAATATTGAGGCAAAAATATCTGTTGGATCAACAGCCACACCCACTTCAAAGTTTACAAATAGGAGCGAGCGTTTTAATTTGTCGATTTTGTTTAAGCTAATCTTTACCGTGTCATTTCGATTAACAGCCACATTTTTAAATAGCCACTTACCTGCTTTATTCAGAATTACAACTTGTGGCAGCGAATGGGTGTACTGAGCTATCTTACCTTTGTTTTTATAATGGATTATAGTATTCAGTATTATTAAAGATAGTAAGGCGATAAAGTAAACCTGACTAACCATTATAGTTAATAATATAGCCAGGGTGATAACTGTAATGCCCGAAACCTGTATATAAAAAGTTAACAATGGTGAAAATAAAGGTAATTGTTCCTTTACAAATAGCTCGGGCAGGTAATAAGCGTTAGTTGCATTAAGCTTGGATAGTTGCAACTCTATCTGCTCCTGCATTGCCCTATCCTTGCTTAACGTTTCAATTTTTTCGTCCATCTCAAGCAAGGCTGTTGCCGAAGTTTCAGGGTTATGGAGTTTATTATATAAGTATTGCTGGCCTGGTTTAGAGTTAGTCCTGTCTATGTAATCAAAAACATTTTTAAGGTCCAGGTCATCAGCAGTTGAGGGGGTAATACCTGCCAGCTTATTTGTTGCTTTTAAATAGATAGAGATGAGATTTGTGTCCCGTTTATCATCAGTGGGCTTGCCCCACCTGGCCTTTATTTCTGCTATTTTTCTTTTTCTTGTCTGCTTGTTTTTTAAATAGGCAATTAAAACAAGAATGCCAACCAGTGCAGCTATTATCAGTACCCAATAAAACATTCGCTAATAGGTTATTTAAATAAAAGAATATATCACTTATCTTTTTCCGCTCTTAAAGGCCTGCAAGGCCTGTTGTGTAAACTCCGATAACACCAGTTCGCCGCTCATGGCAGCGCGCTGGTTGAGAATATTGTCCCAATCTTCGGTGCCTTCCCATAAAATTTGTTTAAGGCCGGTGAGCGCTTCGGGATGGTAGGATGCCAGTTTTTCGGCAAGGCTGTTAACGGCTTCGTCAAGGCTGGCAATATCAGCATAAACCTCGTTATACAAACCTTTTTGCAGGGCCCATTGTGCTGATTGAAAGTCAACCGCACGAATGGTTAACTGCGAAAATGCGGGCAAGCCTATCTTACGCACCACAGCGGGCGAGATCACAAACGGGCCGATACCTATAGCCAGTTCGCTTAATTTTATTGCTGCTGCTTCGGTAGCCAGGCAATAATCGGCCCCTGCTGCCAGGCCTACACCACCGCCTACAGTTTTACCCTGCACACGCGTGATAATAATTTTCGGCGATTTACGGCAGGCATTTATCACCCTGGCAAAGCCCGAGAAAAATATGGCACCCGCTTCCTTATCTTTTATCTGTAACAGTTCATCAAAGCTGGCACCTGCACAAAAGGTGCGATCGCCCTCGCTTTTTAGTATAATAACCCGGGTTTGGGCATCATTACCGGCTTGCTCTATTTTTAGTGTAAGCTCATTAAGCAGGGCCGCAGGTAGTGAGTTTTGTGCGGGATGATAAAAACTAACTGTAGCAATCCCACTATTATTAACAATTAACTTTACATTTCCATCGCCAGTTGCAGACATACGTCAGGTTTATTTATAATGTGAAAGTACATAAAACAATTCCGTTATTTTAACGGACTAATGGATAATTTGTGCGGGTATTTGGGTAAACTAATATCAATAGCACTTTAACTTTAATCTAAATTATAATATTCTTATATCTTATTCTACTTAAGAAACCTGTATGGAAGCCAGCGATTTGTTTTCTAAATATGAGAAGGATGATCTGGAATTGATAACCGATCAGCACATTCGTATTGCCCTGGATAATACCAGGGTAGGTTTTTGGGAATTGGATTTGTTTACTTACGAAATGCGCTGCACCGGAACGTGCAAAGAGAACGTAGGGTTAACTACAGATTCTCATTTAGATTATCCAACCTTACTTTCACTTATACATCCGGATGATTTGCCGCAGATGAATGAGAGTGTACGAAATGCCATTGAAAATGAGGGGCAAAAATACCAATCAGAATATAGAATAGTTTATGCAAATAGCCCCATCCGTTGTGTGAAGGCTGATGGCATTGCCTTATTTGAAAATGGGAAGGCCGTAAAAATGATCGGCACTACTATTGATATTACCGACCGTAAATTAATTGAGCTGCAAAAAGATGAACTGATAAATATTGTAAACCACGAAGTAAATACGCCCTTAACCAGTATTCGCGGCTATTTAAAGTTACTTGCGCGCCTTACAGCAGGCAGTGCAAATGAAAAAGTAAACCAGGTAATTGAACGCACATCCAGATCGGCTGAAAGATTGAAAAATATTATTAATGATTACCTAAGCATCTCACAAAAAACTGATGGCTGGCTTAAACACCGCAACCAGGTTTTCAGACTGGATGAGCTGATATGGGAAATTGCCGATAATGTACAAACTATAAGTTTTACCCATAAAATACAGGTAGGGGCCATGCCCTGTGTTTGGATAGAAGGCGACAGGCAGGGTATTGGACAAGTGTTGAGTAACCTGCTTACTAACGGCATAAAATACTCTCCAAACCGTAATACCGTTGATGTAAATTTAACTATATACGGAGTTATGCTTAAAGTTGCTGTAAGGGATTATGGCATAGGTATTGCCCAAAAGGACATTAAGAATCTATTCAAGAAATCATTCAGGGTTGATAATGGCGCTGATAGTGAAGGCAGTGGCATGGGCCTGAACATAAGCGAGGAGATCGTATACCGCCACCACGGCCAGATAGGGGTCGACAGCCGCGAGGGAATGGGATCCATATTTCATTTTAGTTTGCCTTTTGTAAAGCTGCTGCATAGTTAGATCGGTATTGCTATCCCGGAAGCTATAAAATTCCTGTTTCAAACATGTTACTTATTTCAATGAGGAACTTTATTACTTTTATTCTCATTAAATCGTTCACGAATGCGAGTTATAACCAAACCCTTATTGTTCAGGAAAGCAGCAGCTACATTATTAATGGTGATGATTAGTTTGTTCAAGTCATACGGACAAACAGGCATTAGCTATAAGGATGTTGCTAAGATCATTATCTCAGAGAAATGTGGTGGCATGAGCGGCTCCTGTACATCTGTTAATGAAATAACAAAGCAGGATAGTAAATGGGCCGTTTTCCATACCGAAGAAACCAGGGCATTCGATGCTTTTTTAAGTAGAAGACATCCGAATTTTTCTCGCAAAGGCATCCACGTTTTTCAGAAATACCTGGATGAACAAACGGTTATAAACTTTATTGCAGCTGCACAATTGCGCCCGATCCGTTATAAGGCCGCTGTTACAGGTATTACTGCTGATTACCTAAACGCCAATGCAGATAAGCTTTGGCTATCATTTAGCGGGCTGCCTGCATCGCAAAAGGAAGAATTTTTAAATAGTATCCGTCAACCGCGTGTTGATAGTGTATTGAATATCTGTTTCTCCAACACACCTACTGATGTTTATGTAGATTGTGTGATCAGCATAATAAAGAAGAATACAAAGGATACCGTTTCTTTTGAAGCATCGTATGAATATCCCTTTTTGTTGCCCTGGATAATTAATAAACGTGATACAACATATAACATGCAGATCAGCCAGTTTGCGGTTGCTGCTTTGGGGCAGGATAGTGCCTGCAATTTAAAACCCTTATTAGCCGGGGAGAGGGTTTACAGCGATATATATGATTTTATTTATCGCAATTACTGCGAAAAGGCCTTCACACAACAGGATTATGAGCTGCAATATCCACAGGCTTTTGCGCTGCTGAGAAATACTTATCATATCATTGATGTACGGTCGGGTAGCGACTTTGCATTTTTAAAGCTTCAGCCCAAAACGTTACCGGCAAATATTTATTTGAATGATGCCCTGCATGTAGGCAATGCAGATTCGGTAGCTCATGCCATACATTTAAAAGATGTACTGGCAGCAATTTTAAAACATTCAAACTTTGTTTTTAAATATGCGGCTGAACATCCTTCATCAGGGTACCTGACATTTATTGCACCAGGAGATAGCACTACATTATTTCCGAACCAGCAAGGTGATTTTCCGTATTTGCAGCGCTTTAATGCCAGCCGGGTAATCACCTTTTATTATAACAGTAAAACTAATGACCGTGATTATTCATTATGGTACCTGCTGCCAAACGGGCAACTGGTATTAAGCTATTATGAGGGTGATAGCGTGCTGGGCATCCCCAAACAAAAACTTAACGATTATTCATATCACTGGCGGTTCGATTTGTTTGATGAACAAGGGAACTTAATCAACATAAATAGCAATGGCGAGGTGAAATAATAAGGTTATTCTACAGCAATTTCCCCTTCAATATAACAGCAGCTATGCTAAAATAGATGATCAGGCCGGTAACATCCACCAGGGTAGCTACAAATGGTGCCGATGAAGTGGCCGGATCGAGCTTCAACTTTTTTAATACGATAGGGATCATGGAACCACTCAGCGTGCCCCACATAATAATACCGATGAGGGAGAAGAATATGGTAACACCCATCAATTCCCAATACTGACCGTAATTATACCAGCCCAGCCATTGCCATAAAGCAATACGTATAAAACCGATGGTGCCTAAAATAATTCCCAGGCATAAGCCCGAGAATGCTTCACGCTTCATTACATACCACCAGTCGCGTATGGTGAGTTCTTTTATAGCCAGAGCCCGTATAATTAATGTGGCCGCCTGCGAGCCGCTGTTACCCCCGCTCGACATTACCAGCGGTACAAACAACGCCAGCACCACCGCCTTGGCAATATCATCCTGAAAATGGCCCATAGCAGTAGCCGTAAGCATTTCGCTCAAAAATAATACAATAAGCCAGCTGCCGCGTTTACGGATAAGCGAAAATACCGGGGTTTTAACATAAGGGTATTCCAGTGATTCCACACCACCAAATTGTTGCAGTTCTTTGGTGGTCTTTTGTTCAGCCAGGTCAATAATATCGTCGATAGTGATAACACCTATTAGCAGGTTATCATTATTAACTACCGGCAATACGGTACGGTCATATTCTTTAAATTTATTAATGGCTTCATCGGTATTATCGCCAATATTTAGTTTGATAACCACATCATCCATAATATCCTTTATGGTTTTTGATGGTTCATTCAATACCAAACGCCTCACCGGGATATCATCAATTAATTTTCCCTCTCCGTCAACTACATAAATCACGTTTGCAGTATCAGAGTCTGCCTGATTTTTGCGCAGGTGCTCACTGGCCTCGGCAATGGTCATACCTTCGGTTATGGCTGCAAAATCGGTATTTACCAGGCGGGCCACACTCTGCTTGGGGTAGCCCAGCATATCACAGGTGGCTTTCTTATTCTTATCATCCAGGTAATCCAGGTATTTGGATCGGTCAATAGGTTTTAATGAAACGAAGTACGAATACCTGTCGGTCGAGTTGATATGATTTAAGATATAAACTGCATCTTTTTGCTCAAGCTTACAGATAATCTTATGCTGAAGAATGTGGCTGAGGTAAACAAACAGGGTTGCCTTCTTTTTTTCAGGAAATTCTATAAATGAATTGTACGCTGTGGTAAAGGGTAATGTATCCAATATTCTGGCAACATCAACCGGGTGGATATCTGTATTGGTGCCCGGATGTAGAAGGGATTTAAGATCGCCGCTTACTATCTTATCTTTAATGTCCTTTAAATTCATAAATCAAATTAAGCAGGGCTAATATAGTTACTTAAACGCTGAGCAAAGGCAACTCAAAATAAAATGTTGAACCTTTGCCCGGTTCACTTTGCACGCTTATTTTTCCGTTGTGCGAGCTAATTATCTCGGTGGAGATATAAAGCCCCATGCCCAAACCACTGGTCATATATTTTTTATCCTCAACACGGTAAAAGCGTTCAAATATCCGGTCTATCTGTTCGGCCGATAAACCTATGCCAAAATCGGTTACCGACACACGCACGCTATCCTTAAACTGAATAGCCCTGATAATGATATTTTTATTATTTGGCGAATACTTTACTGCATTGTTTACCAGGTTCATTAACACTTGTTCCAAACGCTCGGCATTACCGTTTACCACAAGGTTAGGCTGTGCCTCGTTCTTAAACTCATAGGCGGGGTAAATATGCGCGGCATTCTCAATACATTGTTTAACCAGTTCCGAAATATCTATCTGGTTCAACCTATATTCCAGTCTGCCAGCCTGTATCTTGCTTACATCAAGCAGGTCATTTACCAAATGCTGTAATTTATTTATGGATATAACGGCTTTATCAATATAAGTTTTAACAGCCGGCGGCAAGTCATCTTTTTTGTATGATGCGATGAGTTGCAGATAACCTTTTAGGCTGGTTAACGGGGTTTTTAACTCATGGCTGGCTATGCCTATAAACTCATCTTTGCGCTCCATCTCGCGTTTCTGCTCCTCAATATCAGTAGCGGCGCCAATCCATAAAATTATTTCGCCATCATCGTTACGTAAGGGTATGGCCCGGTTAAGATGCCAGCGGTATGTACCGTCAGTGCCATTTTTATAACGGTTCTCTACTTCAAAAATATTACCTGTTGCCAATGAGGCGCGGTATTTTTCAAGCGTATTTTCCAGGTCATCCGGATGTACTACTGCTTCCAGTGGCAGTTCGCTTGTTTCCAGCTGCTCTATACCGGTATAATCATACCATTGCTGGTTATAAAAGTTGGCTTCGCCATTTGGCAGGCTAGTCCAGGTCATTTGTGGGATGTTGTTGGCCAATAACCTGAAGTGCTCACGGCTGATCAGTAATTCATTGGTACGGGATCTTACCGTATCTTCCAGCTCATTATTAAGCTTTTCAGTAGCATTGTGTGCTATTTCCAGCTGTTCATTTTTTAGTTTCAATTCCTTTTCGGCCTCTTTTAATATGGTCAGATCAGTAAGTATAAGGCTTAACGCGGGGCCTTCATCAAGTTCAAGGGTATTACATGATAAAAGGCAGCATATTTCATCGCCGTTCTTATTCAATAAGCCTATTTCCTCTTTGCAATCTTCTTCCCAGCCATTATTGATCAGGTCATTAAATTTCTTTTGTGATTCCGCAGGTATAAAGGTTTCAAATGATAAGCCAAGCACTTTTTCCAGGGGCATGCCTGCCATTGCTGCAAAACGTGAGTTACTGTAAAGGATTAACCCCTCGTGATTAAGCGTTACCGCGCCTTCGTTCATTTTTTCAATAAATACACGATAGGTTTGATCGGCAGTTTTTAATGTATATAACTGGTGCCCGTTATCGCCGCTAACAATAAACGCGTCAACCTGCCCGGTACGGATGGCCTGTATGGTATCATTGGCCTCCTCCAGTTGCAAGCGAAGCTCATTATTTTCGCTTTTTAACTTATCATATGTGTTTTTGTCTTGTTCCATTATAAATCAGCGGCGGGTAACCCCAGTCCTCTAAGTACTTTTTGTGTATCCCTCATATCGCCTATTAATCTGCGTTCGGGCGATGGCGATTTTTTTATCAGTAATGGCAAAGCGATGATCTGCTCACTCTCGGCTATAGTTGGCTGCTGGTAAACATCAATTATCTCCAACTCATAGTTATCCTTTAAGTGCGTTTCGCATATCTTCTTTATGTTGGTTATAGCACGTATTGAGTTTGGAGAAGCACCCGTTACGAACAAACGTAATACGTACACCTCGTTTTCATTTAAGGCATCATCATCGTTAAAACTATACATTTGTTCTTTGCTTTATCATTTAGTTAATTACGCCGGTCGTATATTAAGGCCAACCAATACTTTTTCTTCGTTTGATAGGTCGCCGATTATCTTCCGTATTGGTTCCGGTACTTTCCGTACCAATGTTGGTATGGCAAATATCTGATCACCCTCGGCCAGCTGCGGCTGTACCAATAGATCGATCACTTCGATTACATATTGTCCCTTTAAATGTTCTTCGCAATATTTTTTCAGGTTATTTAAAGCAGTAACAGACTTTGCTGTTTTGCCTGCAACATATAACCTTAATTCATATTTTTCTGTTTCTGTATCCATACAGTTATCTTCCTTTTACTTTATATTATTCAATGCCGATTATCCCTTTTCACCGCGCCTGTTTGTGATCTCGCTGCGGGTTTTATCAGACACCTGTTTTATTAGTTCTTCTTCCTGGTAAATTTTATTCAGCTCATCTTCAGCCGATTCAAACTCGGTTTGCAGGCTTGATATTTTGGCTTCAAGTACCTTTCGCTTACGCGATATTTCACGATCTTTACGGGTAACCGCATGGTCACGCAGTACATCGCCGGTTTGTTCCTGCAATATCTGTGCCTCCCTTGCCGAACCGGTGAGTATACCATCGGGGCCCAGGTAAACATCAACCAGGTCGAGCCCTTTATCAGTTATCACAAATTCCCTTACCTGGTTGGAGTGTTTCATCCCGCGCGATTTCATGATGTACATGCCACGGTTACGCTCGCCATTATATTCAATATCCCTAACCAGCAGCCAGGCATCCACTAAAGAGGACACCCCCTCGTCAGTTTGGTCGCTGATAACGGTATTCAGCGTAAGGGCGGTAAACATTACTGTAACCTGTTCCTCCTGTAAAAAGTCTATCAGGCGTATCAGCATAGCTTTTACCTCGCTAACCGAACCCACGGTAATTAAATTAGTGATAGGGTCGAGTACAACCGCATCAGGCTTAAACTGTTTAATGAGTTTGTACATGGCCACTAAATGCATTTCGAGGCCGTATAAAGTTGGTCTTGATGCAAAGAATTTTAAATTACCCTTATCAACATATTGCTGTAGGTCAACACCTATGGAGTGCATATTCCTGATAATTTGTTTTGGCGATTCCTCAAACGCGAAGTAAATACAACGTTTGCCTTGTTTGCACGTTTCATTAGCAAAATAAGCTGCTATACTGGTTTTACCTGTACCTGCTGTGCCCGATACCAAAATGCTGCTGCCCTTAAAAAATCCTTTACCGCCAAGCATCTGGTCCAACGCCGGGATGCCTGATGCGATCCTGTCTGATGATACCGGTTTTTCCAGTTTTAACGAGGTTACCGGTAATACAGATATCCCATCTTCATCTATTAAAAACGGATATTCATTAGTGCCATGCACTGAGCCGCGGTATTTTACTATCCGGAGCCTGCGGGTGGAGATCTGGTTGATTACCCTATGATCCAGCAATATAACACAGTCTGATACATATTCTTCAAGTCCCTGGCGGGTTAGTTTGCCGTCGCCACGTTCGCCGGTGATTATTGCCGTAACGCCTTTTTCCTTTAACCAATGGAACAACCTGCGCAATTCGGCACGCAGTACCGCCTGGTTTGAGAGGCCCGCGAACAGGTTCTCCAGCGTATCCAGCACAACTCTTTTAGCGCCGATACTATCAATGGCATAATTAAGCCTGATAAATAAGCCGTCCAGGTCATATTCGCCGGTTTCCTCAATCTCGGTACGGTCAATATGCACATGGTCAATCTTTATCTTTTTATCGGCTTGCAATTGATCAAGGTCGAACCCTAGTGAGGCCACATTAGCAGCAAGTTCATCAGCTTTTTCTTCAAAAGCCATAAACACACCAGGCTCATCAAACTCTGTTGCTCCCCTTACTATAAATTCAATCGACATCAGCGTTTTACCGCAACCGGCATCCCCGCAAATTAGGGTTGGCCTGCCTTGCGGAATCCCGCCTTCAGTTATCTCATCCAGCCCGGCAATACCTGTAGGGGTTTTAGGTAAAAGTGGGTGCTTTACTGCTGATGTGTTTTTATTTTGAGCTATACTCATTTTAATTCCTTATGATATTAATACAAAAAATAATATTTAATAAGCTGTTATAATACTGATTGGCATACAATGCGGATCAGTATTAAATTGTTTTTGTGGCTATTAAAAAATCTTAATTTTCTCTGTAAATAATTTATTACAAGTCGGAATATAATTTTTACAAGGAAAAATATTCATCGTCATAAATTCATTCGTTGCCTTTTTTTAGTTTGATAATTCATTATTACCTATGCAATATGAAGACCATAATCCAATAAATTATACAAAATATCTTATAACTATAATTAATATTGATAAATTATAGTTAAGATTAAATAAATTTCCAACTTAAATTTTCTTAAACAATTTTTAAATATGGCGCTTTATGTTAAAAATCTATATTTGTGTTTCGGCCAATAAATGAATAACCATTCATCTTCATCTTTTCAGGACAACGAAAATATCTTTAGGACGCTTGTTGAAGAGTCGCCCACACCTGTTGGTTTGTATATAGGCCGGGAAATGGTGATACGATTAGCTAATAAATCTATTTTAAATGTTTGGGGCAAGGATGAATCAATTATTGGGAAAACCTTTAGCCAGGCACTGCCTGAACTGGAGGGACAGCCATTTTTTCAACTGCTTGATGATGTATATACCAGCGGCATCGCTTATGAAGCCACTGAAGACCGTGTAGATCTTTTGGTTGATGGGCAGATGCAGATTTTCTACTTTAATTTTACCTATAAGCCTTTAAAAGACAAAGATGGCAACGTTTGGGGCGTATTAAATACCGCTGCCGATGTAACCGAACTGGTGACCACTCGTCAAAAGCTGGCTGAATCTGAAGAACGCATACAATTAGCCATTGAATCGGCAGAATTAGGGATGTGGGATATTGACCGTGTTAAAGGCGAGTTGATATGGAATGAACGCTGCCAGGAACTGTATGGATTTTTAAAGGATGAGGTGGTGCCTTTACCAAATGTACGCGAGCATGTACATCCTGATGATGCAGAGCGTATCACTGAATCTGTGCGATATGCCCTCGACCCTAAAAACGGGGGTAATTATGATGATACTTTCAGAATTATTTGGGGTGCCGATAAAAAGGTACGTTGGATAAAATGTAAGGGCAAAGCTTACTTTAACCATAAAGGCGAAAATGTTCGCTTTTCGGGTACGGCACTTGATGTAACAAAGGATATACAGGCAAGAGAAGAGCAGCAAAAATTAATAGCGCTTGTTGAAAATACCGCTGATGTAATTGGCGTGGCAGACCTGGATACCAACCTTGTGTACCTGAATAAAGCCGGTTATGAAATGCTGGGGATCGATAATTTGGAAGAAGCTCAAAGACCGGCAATTGAGTATTATATGCCCGAAGAAGGTAAAAGATTATACAGCCAGGTAGTGCCCATAGTTATGGAAACCGGCAGCTGGAATGGTGAGATAAATTACCGCCATTTTAAAACCGGAGAGCCGATACCAGTTCATTTAAATGTTTTCAGGATAGATGACCCTGCTACGGGCAAAAGTATAGGCCGTGCCTCGGTAGCACGTGACCTGCGCCCCGAAAAAGCGGCGCGTAATGAGCAATTTAAGCTATTATCGTTAATTGATAACAGTTCGGATTTTGTAAGCTTGTCAGACCTGGATGGTAATGTTACTTACGTGAATAAAGCAGGGCGCGAAATGCTGGGCATCACCACCAAAGTAATTAACCGCCACAACAGCGAGTTTATTATGCCCGATGAGTTGGATCGCCTACAAAAAGAGGTTAACAAATCACTGTTTGATAAAGGTAAGTGGTCGGGCAAGATCAATTATAAACACTTTAAAACAGGCGAAGTTATACCAGTTTACGGCACAACCATGCTGGTATATGATTCTGTTACAGGTAAGCCCCAGGGCCGCGCATCCATAGCACGTGATCTGCGGCGTGAAATTGCCGACAAAAAGGCACTTACCGAAAGTGAGCATTTGTTAAAGAATATAACCGATGCCAGCCCAACGGCGCTATGGATGTCGAACGATAAGGGTGAAATTATTTACAGCAACCAAACCTGGGCCGACTGGACAGGACAAGTGGCTGAAGAGACATTAGGCAGCGGATGGTCGGAAGCCATTGTGCCTGAAGATAGGGAGGTTGCAGCCGCGCAGTTTTTAAGTGATCTTAATGCACGCAGAACATACTGGTCTAATTTCAGAATAAAACGTCAGGATGGCGAAATACGTTGGTGCATTGCTACAGGCAACCCGCAGTATAAACAAAATGGCACATTTGCAGGCTATATAGGTGCATGTGCCGATGTTACCGAAATAACAAATGCCGAAAGCCAGTTACACAACAAAAACCGGGAACTTAACGACCAGATAAAACAATTTGAATTTGTAACCGGCTTTATGCCTGTACAATTATGGACGGCGACTACTGACGGGCAGATTGATTATGTAAATGGAAGAACTGTTGATTTTTTTGGTACTGCTGCCGAAAATGTTGTTGGTGCATCATGGCAATCATTTGTGCACCCAGATGATTTTGCAGTCTGCGTACATGTATGGCAGCATTCACTGCAAACCGGCGAGCCTTACCAGTTTGAATTTAGATTGAAGGATAAAGACGGGGTTTACAAATGGCACCTGGCAAGGGCGTTACCTTTTATTGTTGATGATGAAATTGTAAAATGGTTTGGCACCAATACCGATATCGACGATCAAAAACAACTACAGCGCCAAAAGGACGACTTTTTAGGCATCGCCAGTCACGAGCTAAAAACACCGGTTACCAGTATAAAGGCCTACGCGCAGGTTTTGGGAGCCATGCTCACCAAAGAGGGCGAAACCAAAAAGGCCGATATGGTTTTAAGGATGGATGCACAGGTAAACCGCCTTACCAATCTCATAGGCGACCTGCTTGATGTTACCAAAATAAACTCCGGCCGCTTACAGTTCAACAAAACATGGTTTGATTTTAACCAGGCTGTAAAAGAAACTATTGAAGATCTTCAGCACACCACCAATAAACATATCCTGGTAGAAGATTTCTCTTATACCGGCAAAATATATTCTGATAAAGACCGCATAAGCCAGGTTATAACTAACCTCATTACTAATGCTATTAAATATTCGCCGCATTCAGAACAGATTATTATCAGTACAAAACTGGAGAATAATGAAGTAGTTGTTTGCGTTCAGGACTTTGGCATAGGCATACCGGATGATAAAGCAGACAAAGTGTTTGAACAGTTCTATCGCGTGAGCGGCAACAAGCAGCATACTTTCCCGGGTTTGGGGTTAGGCTTGTACATTTCATCAGAAATTGTGAAGCGCGAAGGCGGCAGAATGTGGGTAAACAGCGTGGAAGGAAAAGGGTCCACTTTTTGCTTTGCATTACCCGCGGATGATGCTCCAATAAAACAGGATAAATAACGTTACGTAATACAGCCACCAGATACCGTATACCAACTATTAGCATGAGCGAGAAACACAAAAAGATAATGATTGCAGATGACGACCCGGGAATTGTGGATGCCGTTGAAATGCTGCTTGAATTTGAAGGCTACCAGGTGACCTCGACCGTTGATGGTTCGACAGTGTTGGACATGAAGGATGAACTGCCCGACCTATTGCTGTTAGATATATGGATGTCGGGCGAGGATGGCAGGGATATCTGCAAAAAACTAAAACATACAGATGCCACCAAAAACATCCCGGTTATTATGATATCTGCCAGCAGGGATATCAAGGAATCAGCCATGGAATCGGGCGCTGATGATTTTTTAGCCAAACCGTTTGAGATGAATGAGTTGCTGGAGAAGATAGAGAAGCTAACTAAATAGTTTCTTTTAAACGCGCTCCGTTGACTCACCCCGACTTTTCCGCTATACAGCGGATCGTCGACCCTCTCTCCGCTTCGTGCAAAGAGGGTAAAGAAACGGAAAGAAAAATGGCTTTTTGCCTTCTTTGCCGCTTGCGGAAGAGAGGGCGGTTGAGCGGCTGAGCGATAACCGGGTGAGTCAAAATATACAAGCGATAACACATGCCGATTTTTTTACGCGCTCCGTTTACTCACCCCGACTTCGTTTCACTTATCGACCTCTCTCTGCTGCGCGCAAAGAGGGTGTATGAAGTAAGAAAATCTTATTAAAACTTACAGATCTGTAACCCGTGTATGTACACGTTTTACGTAATTCCTGATATCGAGCACTATACCGGCAAATATGTAGAATATGAGTGGGAAGCCTACTGCCAGGAATGAGGAGTAGATGAAAAACAGGCGTATTTTACTGATCGATACATTAAAGCGCTCGCCAAGATAAGTACATACACCGAAAGAATAGCGTTCAAAAAAAGTGAGTATCCGTTGCAACATGTCAGCCTTTAAATTTTAAGATCAAGCGCTCATTTAATGAGCGGTTTAACCAGATATTTGTAAATTAAATAAATGGCGGCTAAAAGGATAGCGCCATTAAACGCAGACCATAATGATAATCCTACTTCCATGGTTAATTGGCAAATTTAATACATCGACTTTGAATGAGCCAGTATTTTATTGCCAATGCCGCATTGCAGGCACTTTTTAAATATACAATAATTATTCCTTAACTCCAATAAAGCCTGCGACTCAAACGCTGTTTTGATGCTTACACCAACAACGTTAAAGTCAGCAATGATATTGTTTTCTTCCTTCGGTAAATTTTCCAGCAGCTTTAAACTCCTGTCGATATAATATTGTAATTGTAAGTGCTTACCATAGCTGAACAAAAATAGTGCTAAAGTGTTTAAAAGCAGTACATCAACTGATGATTGCCCTATGTTTTTCGCCGAAGGCTTTGATGGCGCGTCAAAACGATAATGATCTTCCCAATAAACGTTAACGGGAATATCGGTAAATAGTTCGCGCAGGGCTTTTACATCTTTTATGTCCAGTATTTTGGAGAAAAGGTGATTTGATCTCACTACAAGTGCTGCGAACTGTGCCAGCCTTATGGTCGGGAAGTTTTGCGGCCGCATCCGCAGAAATTTCCACAAATGGTTTTCAATAGGAGTGAGGTTGTATTTTTTACGAAGAAAGTTATATTCCTTTTGAAGCGTTAGTGGATATTCATCAGTTAGCTCGCCTTCTAAAAATCCGGCCTGCCCAAATATGAGCGCCTCAATTTGCATAGGGTTGTTCTTGTGCTTGGCCAATACATTTTGCGGCAGCGATTTTGCCAATAGCTCAAATG
>JAMFSA010000006.1 GCA_026225055.1 Mucilaginibacter xinganensis
CTTTTTTTCTGCCGTTAGAACTAATATTGTTCCCGTTTTACCGGGCTGCAAAGGTAGAAACCTTTTTCGTATTCGCAATATTTATTTTAACTCTTTTTTTAACCCTCAAAAGCAACATCGCGTTACCTTTTTTGCGGGCTGCAAAGGTATCAAGAATATCGATACCGCCAAAAACATTTTAACAAATACATTGTATGTTCATATAACTACCTGTGAATTAAGCCGAATAATTTGCTACCTTATCTGCCATAATATATAAAGACTGGCAATTGCCGAATTCGTATCTTTGAAATAAGATATGGACAAGCTAAATTTCCCTGAAAAATTTTTAGAATCATTAGTCGGCGAGCCTGGTTTTAATGAAGAAAAATTTACCAATGCGCATCAAAATATTGACCCGCCTACCTCTATAAGGTTAAATCCGTTTAAAAAGGCGGTTATAAAAACCGGCGAGCAGGTGCCATGGTGCCCCGAAGGGTATTATTTAGATGTACGCCCCTCCTTTACTTTTGACCCATTGTTCCACGCAGGGTGCTATTATGTGCAGGAAGCATCATCAATGTTCATCGGCCATATACTTAAATATATAAAGCCCGACGGCGAGCCTGTAAGGATACTCGACCTTTGCGCAGCGCCGGGCGGCAAAAGTACTTTGCTTAATTCAGCCATGAATCCGGATGATCTGTTAGTGGCAAACGAGATCATTAAAACACGCGTACCTGTACTTACTGATAACCTAAGCCGCTGGGGAACGGCTAATACTATAGTAACCAATAATGACCCACGTGATTTTACACGCCTGAAAAGCTTTTTCGATATTATATTGGTTGATGCGCCATGCTCAGGCTCGGGCATGTTCCGCAAAGACCGCGCGGCCATGGATGAATGGAGCGAAGCCAATGTAGAACTTTGCCACCAACGACAGGAACGTATTTTGGCTGACATCTACCCTTGTTTAAAAGAAGGCGGACACCTTATATATTCTACCTGCTCCTACTCGCACCAGGAGAATGAGGACATTCTGGATTGGCTATGTGATTCATTCGAGTTGGAAACTTTGCAGATACCTATATATAAGGAGTGGGGTATTGTTGAAACGCAATCGCCGCAGCAACAGGCATGGGGATACCGCTTTTATCCCGGCCAGGTAAAAGGCGAGGGTTTATTTGCGGCCTGCTTAAAAAAGACCGGCGACAGCGGTGAATTGAGCGGCTTTAAGAATAAGGAACAGCAAAAACTGGTGGGCAAGGAAATAGACCTTATTAAAGGCTATATCAATAATCCACTCGATTTCTATTATTTTAAGGCAAACGATGATTGGATGGCCATCTATCGCCACCACATCGAAAGCCTGAATATTCTGCAGCGCAATTTATATATCAAGAAATCGGGCGTGAGGATTGGCAAGCTGGCCGGTAAGGATCTGATACCCGACCATGAATTGGCGTTAAGCAACATCATTAATAAGGATGCCTTTTTGCAAACCGAACTGGACAAGGACCAGGCCATACAATATTTAAGGCGTGAGAATATTGATATTGTTGTAAACGATAAAGGCTGGAGCCTGATGGATTTTGAAGGGCAACACTTGGGATGGGCCAAGCTGCTGCCGAATAGGATCAATAATTATTATCCGAAGGAGATTAGGATTTTTGCCGCCCAACCCCCTAAAGGGTGAGTTTTGGATTAGCGGGATTTTTCTGTAGAGACGCAATATTTTGCGTCTCTACGGTTGGAAATAGGTTTTTGCGTTAGGGATGGTAAGGGTTTAGCCCGACGAAGGAGGGCCGGAGCGCAGCGTAGCCCTGAACAGCCCGGACCGCAGGTAACGCCCTAATATAAACGCGCTCCGTTGACTCACCCCGACTTCGTTTCACTCGTCGACCCTCTCTGCGACAAGCCGCAAAGAGGGTAAGCAAAATATTTTTGAATTATTCATAAGAAAGTTGCAAACTTTCTTGATCTGTAGGCTTCAGTCACAGACTGAAGCCAGTGGTTGTATTTTTTAACTAATCACTAATCAACCAATCTCTAATCACTGCCGCAGGCACTAATACTGCCCTACCGATAACATTACCAGCGTACAAGCATATTCCGTTTCAATACCTTTATCATTTGCCATGCGGCGCAGCTCACTGTTTTCGGTGCCGGGGTTAAAGATGATCCGTTTTGGGTGGGTGTTTAATATATAGTCATACAGCGGCGCCTGGTTTATGGGGCCAACGTATAGGGTTATGGTATCAATATCATGATGTATGGTTTCCGGCTTTTCTATGGGTACACCTGCTACCTCGCCTGTTTTTATGCCTACGTTAACTATACTGTGTCCCCTTTGTACCAACCGGTTTGCGGCAAGGTTGGCGTAACGGCTCGTATCGGGCGTTGCACCTAAAACCATTGTTTTTTTATTTATTTGTGATTCCACTGATTTATTTTTTGTGATTCCACCGATGATTTCATGATTTCACAGATTTGATCTTTCAATCTGTGAAATCATTCCTTAAAAATCGGTGAAATCTTATCCAATAATTCTATTCAGCAAAGCTATCTGCCCGCTGTGGTAAATATGGTGCTGTATCAATCCCAGTATCAGATCTTCATATGTTACCAGGGGGCGGTCGCCACGCTCATCATTTATTGGCTCATTCCATTGCTCCCCGGGGAAGTTTTGAATGATGCCAATCAAATTTACGTTAACCAGCTTTAGATCTTCAACATAGTTCTGCCATTTTTGTTCGTCGGGCGCGCCGGTTTCGGGCCAGTCGCCACTGGTGGGTATGCTTGCGGTCATGCCGTTCATGCGATCCATCACCTCTTCCGTCCAGGCTACCATATGCATTATTATCTCAGCAATGTTATGTACCGAGCCGGGCGGTTTTTCATAGGCGGCTTCAAAAGTTATTGGCTCAATTATAGCATATACCGATGAGCCGTACCATGGGCGTTCGGAGAGTACTTTGGTTAATTCGTGAATGAGTTTTTCTGATGTGGTCATGGAAGTCTATTATTTTCTTCTTATCAAATAGATTAAATACGCAATAACAATGATTAATAAAGCAATTTCCCACCATTTAATGGATAGTCGAAATGCATAATCACAGATTATATATTGTGGATGAAATAGTAATATAGATTTCATTTATAAGGTTTGGTCGAAAATAAGAATATTTAATAATATGGGCGTTGCCTGCGGCCGTTCTTTCCGCTCATACTGCACAGGCATTAGGCGCTGGGCCGGTATCCGCTGCAATCACTAACGCGGAACTTCGACGCGCTCCGTTGACTCACCCCGACTACGCTTCGCTGGTCGACCCTCTCTGCCGTAAACCGCAAAGAGGATAAGAAAAACTATAATCCCCTTCTAAAGGGTATATAGTTACCTTCTAAAGGATATTAGGTGGTGTTACACAAGGGTTTTCTCTAATCTCTAATTAGCTAATCTCCGATCTCTAAACACTATCCTACCACCTTCAACGCCGCTGTCGCGCAATTTATCCCATCAATTGCAGCAGAAATTATGCCACCTGCATAACCAGCTCCTTCGCCGCATGGGAATAACCCGGCAATCTGTGGATGTTGCAGGGTTTCTTTATCGCGCGGTACTTTTATAGGCGATGAGGTACGTGATTCTACACCTACCAATATCGCTTCATTGGTATAATAACCCTTCATCTTTTGGCCGAACACAGGCAAGGCTTTTCTTAAGCGCTCGTTGATCCAACCGGGCAATACTTCCTTTAGTTGCGTGCTTTTTGTGCCAGGCAGGTAAGAGTTTTTTGGCAGATCGGTTGATAACCGGTTGTTCACAAAATCAACCATACGCTGGGCCGGGGCAACCAGGGCGCCGCCGCCTGCCGTAAAGGCCACCCTTTCGATCTCCTGCTGAAAGCGCAGCATTTTAAAAGGGTCTTTATCATCACCTGCTACATCTTCCAGATTTATCTGCACAACCGTACCTGAGTTTGCGTAGGGGTTATTCCGTTTTGATGGGCTCCAGCCGTTCACTACAATTTCATCAGCTTCGGTGGCGCAAGGCGCAATAATACCGCCGGGGCACATACAAAAAGAAAACACACCGCGCCCATCAACCTGCTCCACCAAACTATAATACGATGGCGGCAGATCATCGCCTCGCACATCGCAATGGTATTGTGCCCGGTCTATGATCTCCTGCGGGTGTTCAATGCGTACGCCTAATGCAAAAGGCTTGGCTTCTATTAATATATTTTGGCGGTGCAGCATTTCAAACACGTCACGCGCGGAGTGGCCCGTTGCCAGTATTACCGCATCGGCATTGATCTTCACGCCAGAAGCCAGCTCTACCCCCTTTATCTTATCAAATGATACTTGTAGAGCTGTAACTTTCGCATCAAACATAATTTCGCCGCCAGCATTTAAAATGGTTTCGCGTATGGCGGTTATAATTTGTGGAAGTTTGTTAGTACCAATGTGCGGGCGGGCATCAACCAAAATATCTTCGGTAGCGCCATGTGCCACAAATATTTTAAGCACCTGGTTTACATCGCCACGCTTGGTTGAGCGGGTGTACAGCTTACCATCCGAATAAGTACCTGCCCCACCCTCGCCGAAACAGTAATTGCTTTCAGGGTTAACCAAGCCCTGTTTGTTGATATTGGCCAGGTCGCGGCGACGGTCTTTAACTTCTTTGCCACGTTCTACAATGATGGGTTTTAAGCCTAACTCAATACACTGCAATGCGGCAAATAATCCCGCCGGGCCTGCTCCTATTATAATAACAGGTTTGGCTTCTTTTACTTCGGAGTAATTAACGGTATAGTTTTCCGGTTGATGAGGTTCATCAATATAAGCCCTTACCTGCATGCGGTAAACTACCTTTCGGCCGCGGGCATCAATAGAACGCTTTAATATCTTTAAACCTGTAATTCTTTTCGCGGGAGTTTTTAATGCTGAGGCGGCAAGCTCTTTTAATACCGCTTCGTCCTCATGCTGCCCGGGCGGGCATACTATTTCAATTTCTTTTATCATCCTGTTGCCGGGTTTTTATCCCGGATGGAACAAATTTAGTGATTTGTGATTAGAGACCAGTGATTAGTTTTTGCTTATTTATTTTACCATTATTCCAACTAATCACTAATCACCAACCTCTAATCACTACCCTCAAACCGTCCGCATGCAAACGATAAGCGTTCGCTATCGAACAGTTAATCGCATCCTGATATTAATAAATATCTGAAAATCAGCCACATAATTTATGGTATCAGTTTTGGCATAGGCTTATCAAATTACAAATACCATGAGCACCGACAATTATTTAAGATATATATGGGAAGGCTGCCTGCGCAATGAGCGTAAATACCAGGAGCTTTTATATAAAGTACTATCCCCCAAAATGATGGCTGTTTGTATGCGCTATGCAAAAGATAAAGATGAAGCGCAGGACATAATGCAGGAAGGTTTTATAAAGATATTTAAAAACCTGGGCAGCTATCGCAATGAAGGCAGCCTTGAAGGCTGGATACGCCATATTATGGTAAACACCGCCATTACCCGTTATCGCAAGGCCAAAAGCATGGTGTTGGTTGATGATTTTGGCGAAAATGATACCCTATCAGGCTCTGCCTACAATAATAATACACTGGAAACTGCCGACCTGATGAACATGATACAGCAATTACCCGACAGCTACCGTTCGGTATTTAACATGTATGCTATTGAAGGTTATTCGCACCAGGAAATTGGCAATTCGCTTGGTATATCTGAGTTATTATCACGCACTACATTATGCCGTGCAAGGGGAATTTTGAAAACACGTTTGAGTGAATTGCAGGTGAGGGAAAGACATTGTTTGGCAGGGTAATTTGCAGGTGAGTGGTTGATTGAGAAGGCATAAAAAAGCGTCATTGCGAGGAACGAAGCAATCTCTACGTAGGCAGATCGGCTTTTATTTCCGCCCTGTATAGTTTAGAGATTGCTTCGTTCCTCAATGACGCTCGGTAATAGAATTACCTCAACTTATTATAAATGCTTACTACCCATAACAAAGGTTATTTCACCACCGTTCATGATATCGGCGTGTGTGATAAAGTAGCCCGCTAATGGCTTACCATTTAACAGGATCTTTTGGATATACACGTTCTTAGGGCTTTGGTTCTTTACATTTACGGTAAAGGTTTTACCATCTTCAAGGTTAATGGTAGCGTGATCAACCGCCGGACTGCCAATGGCATACTGATCCGAGCCCGGGGCTACCGGATAAAAGCCCAGGCTGCTGAAGATATACCAAGCGCTCATTTGGCCTGTGTCATCGTTACCTCCTAAACCATCAGGTGTTGGTTTATACATTTTAGGAAGGATCATTCTGATCTTTTCCTGGGTTTTCCAAGGCTTGTCGGTCCAGTCGTATAGGTAGGCATCATGGTGACTTGGCTCGTTTCCGTGTACATAGTTACCGATGATCCCATCCTTAGTAATATCCTCTGTTTCGGCAAAATATTTATCGGGCAGGTTATAGCTGAACAGGCTGTCCATATAAACAATGAAGCGCTTGTTGCCGCCCATCGCTTTTATCAAACCTTGCGGGTCGTGCGGTACATATAAGGTATAGTTCCACGCGTTACCTTCTATAAAGCCCATATTGATGGTAGTAAATGGATCGAATTTGGTTTTGCGGAAAGAGCCATCCGCTTCCTTAGGGTGCATAAAGCCCGATCTTGGATCAAATACATTTTTCCAGTTCTCCGCATATTTGCTGAAACGTTCATAGATATCTGTTCTTCCAAGTTTTTTAGCCATTTGGGCAATGCACCAATCATCATAAGCATATTCCAGTGTTGATGATACCGAATTGGCATCCTTTTCATCAGGGATGTAACCCATATCCATAAACAAACCAATGCTCTGGTAATCGCGGTGAGTGGCGGTGGTTATGCAGGCATCCAGTGCCTTGTTAGCATCAAACGGGGCATTACCTTTTATTACAGCATCCGCAATTACCGATACGCTGTGGTAACCGCTCATGCACCAGTTCTCATTAGCACTGTTGCTCCATACCGGCAGCATATGCTCAGGGCTTTGGTCGAAATGGGCCAGCATTGATTTTATCATGTCGGCATTGCGGTCGGGCTCAATAATATTAAAGAGCGGGTGCAGCGCGCGGTGGGTATCCCATAAACTAAAGGTGGTATAGTTGGTAAAGCCATCAGCCTGGTGTATGTTTTGATCAAGGCCTTTGTATTTACCATCCTCATCCATATATATGGTGGGGTTGATCATGGCGTGGTACATGGAGGTATAAAAATTCACCTTATCATCTTCGCTTGCCTTTATCACAATTTTGTGCAGTTCTTTTTCCCATAGTGACTGACCATCTGCCTTTACTTTTTCAAAATCCCAGCCCGGCACTTCAACCTGCATATTGTTTAATGCGCCATCCATACTTACCGGCGAAATGGCCATTTTTATTTTGATCTTTTCGCCTTCTTCAGTACTAAAATCAAACCAGGCTTTTATTTGCTTTCCGGCTATTTCGGGGAAGTTTTTAGTTTGATTGAATTTAGCCCAAAATCCTTTATAAACTTCTTTTGGAGAGCTGTTGGCAAAACCATGCGCCAGAAAATGTTTGTTAAAGGCCATAGCAAAATATAATGTACGCGTACGTGCCCAACCATTGGTTTGGCGGTAGCCAACCAGCGTACTATCATTCAGGATCTTTACATAGGTCCATACGTTTTTATCGGGGTAATTGTAAATACCTGCTGTAAGATCAAGAATAATATGCGCCTGATCCGTTTTTGGGAAAGTATATTGATGAAAACCTACCCGTGCGCTGGTGGTCATTTCGGCAATAATTCCGCTGGCATCCAGTTTTACTTTATAGTAATTGGCTTCGCTTACTTCATTAGCGTGTGAAAAGTTGGAGCGATAACCGCTGCCGGGTTTATCGGCCGTGCCGGGATTGAGTTGCAATTTACCTACAGTAGGCATCACCAGGAAATCGCCCAGATCGGAATGGCCGGTACCGCTAAAATGGGTGTGACTAAAGCCTACTATAGTATGATCATCATACTGATAACCTGCGCAATACTTATATGCATCAGGGTTGTATTTGCCGTTAAGGTCGTAGCTGGCGGTATCTGTTTCCGGACTAAGCTGCACCATACCAAATGGCACCGTTGCTCCCGGGAAAACGTGGCCCATGCGCTGGGTACCTATTATGGGGTGAACGTATTGTATGAGATTATCTGTGTTTTTATTTTGAGCAGATGCTGATAGGCTAACGCAAGCGGCAAGTATAGCCAGTAATTTTTTCATTCAGGAATGTTGTCGGTTTCGTTACAAATATAGTAAAACGTTTTAATCAGAAAGATTGTAACGGTTTTGTAGCCCGTCTTTCATCCACAGGCCTCAGTTTATATATAAACTGAGGCCTGTGGATGACGATGTTTATAATCTCTGAACAAATTTTATTGGGAGAATGACTACCGACTCAATAAGACAATCAACTAATTACGCTGATTGCGCCAGCGGTTCTGGCTCTGCAATAGTTGGGTTTACCGTTTCATCGTCTTTCTCTACCCGTAAATTATTGACAATATGCTGCTGACGAACAGGCGTATTTTTACCCATAAAGTATTCCAGCAGTGCTTTGATGTTGGCATCCTTTAATATAACCGGATCGAGGCGGATATCTTTACCTATGAATAGGCCAAACTCTTCAGGCGAGATCTCACCCAAGCCTTTAAATCGTGTGATCTCAGGTTTTACGCCCAGTTTCGCTATGGCGTTGCGCCTTTCTTCATCGCTATAGCAATAAATAGTTTCCTTTTTATTACGCACGCGGAACAATGGTGTTTGCAGAATGAACACATGCCCTGCCTTCACCAAATCAGGAAAGAACTGCAGGAAGAACGTCATTAGCAGCAAACGGATGTGCATGCCGTCCACATCGGCATCGGTAGCTATTACAATATTGTTATAGCGTAATGCATCAATGCCGTCCTCAATATTCAGCGCATGCTGCAAAAGGTTAAACTCCTCGTTTTCGTAAACTACTTTTTTGGTTAGCCCGTAGCAATTAAGTGGCTTACCCTTTAAACTGAATACAGCCTGTGTCATCACATCGCGCGATTTGGTGATAGATCCGCTGGCAGAGTCACCTTCGGTGATGAACAGGGTGGTATCCTGCTTGCGCTCGTGGTTATCATCAAAATGCAGTTTACAATCGCGCAGTTTACGGTTATGCAATGATGCTTTTTTTGCACGCTCATTGGCCAGTTTTTTAATACCGGCAATGTCTTTACGCTCACGTTCTGATTGTAAGATCCTTGCTTTTAGCGCATCGGCTGTTTGCGGGTTTTTATGCAGATAGTTATCCAGCTCGCGCTTAACAAAGTCACCAATAAAGGCACGCACCGATGGTCCTTCAGGCCCGATGCTTTGTGACCCCAGCTTGGTTTTGGTTTGTGACTCAAACACCGGCTCCTGAACCTTTATAGCAATTGCCGCGACTATTGATGCGCGAATATCCGAAGCATCATAATCCTTATCATAAAACTCACGGATGGTTTTTACCACCGCCTCACGAAATGCTGCCTGGTGAGTACCACCTTGCGTAGTATTTTGTCCGTTAACAAATGAGTAATATTCCTCGCCGTATTGCTGCCCGTGGGTCATGGCTATTTCTATATCTTCGCCTTTGAGGTGAATGATTGGGTAGCGCAGATTTTCGGCATTAGTTTTTTTGGTGAGCAGGTCGTAAAGTCCGCGCTCTGAGAAAAATTTTTGCCCGTTAAAATTAATGGTAAGGCCTGAGTTAAGGAACACATAGTTCCATATCATGCTATCAACAAACTCAGGTATAAAGCGGTAATGCCTGAAAATGGTATCATCCGGTGTAAAATTAATTGCTGTACCATTACGCTGCGAGGTTTCCTTCTCAACCTCTTCGCGTACCAACTCACCTTTAGCAAACTCAGCTATTTTGGTGCGACCGTCGCGATAGGATTGTACCACGAATATATTTGAAAGCGCGTTAACCGCCTTGGTACCCACACCATTTAAACCCACAGATTTTTGGAAAGCCTTGCTATCGTATTTACCACCGGTATTTATTTTTGATACGCAATCAATCACTTTACCCAATGGTATACCACGACCGTAATCGCGAACAGACACCTTATGATCGCTCATATTGATCTCTATCGACCGGCCCGAACCCATCACAAACTCATCAATAGAGTTATCTACAATCTCCTTTAATAAAACATATACGCCATCGTCATACGCCGAACCATCGCCCAGTTTACCGATATACATACCGGGACGTAGGCGGATGTGTTCCTTCCAGTCGAGCGAACGGATACTATCATCATTGTAATTTACTTCTGCCATATGGGTTTTATTTATGAGGGTATAACGGTTTACTCACTACATCGTACCGCTTTAAACCAGCTTCTTTTTATAGGAAAAGGAAGCCCCGATCTCTAACCCTCTCGCTGTGCTGACAGAAAGAGGGGTTTTATTTTTTAGCGTGATGGGTGAGTTAATGCCCTGTAGCGCAAAAATAAAGTTTAACGTTTAATCTGCTAATGAAATTATGCTAACTTATTAACATTAATCAGTCGGCGGGGCAGGAGGAACAAATTTAAGGCAGCTACCTACCCGGTTCACATCCTTATAAAAATCAGGGTCCTTTTCATTGGTGAAGTAAACAGCTACCAATGTGCCTGTATGGTTTTGCTGCAAAGCGATAATTAACGCGTACTTGTAATGTTTGGTCATCCGCATATTCAACAGGTTTACCAGGTATGATTTGCCTGCATCGGCATTATACCGGGCCAAAACCTCTGGTGGCATGATACGTACCAGGTAAGTGGTATCGCCGGCAAGCGATGTGGCAATAGCCTGGCTTATCTCCTTGTACATGGAATCGGGATTAGCCAGCTCTTTCCCCCTGTTATATTGCGAATGTTCGTAGCTGATCCAATTTTGCCTTTGTGATTTAACCTGCAGCCACATTTCAAAATCTTTACCGGGGATATCCATGGCATAATCGAACGAAAAATAATCGTTGTTAACCGGGCTTATTTCCTTACACCCCGAAGGTTGTTTGAAGGTAAGGTTAGCATCCTTTAATAGCTGGTAGAAATCTTTATGTTGGATATGGGTATAGCGCTTTGTTTGGGCAATTACCGGCAACACGGCACATACAAATAGTGCCGTTGTTATTATTTGCCTTAATTGCTTTACAACAGTTTTCATTTTCTTAGGAAAAAACAAAGCTTACCACCCGAAATTACCTGATTTTTTATTAGAATTATAATATAAATTAAAAATAAATAATAATATGTAATAAGTATGTTGCTGAGTCCTGGTTCGTGGCTGTGTTAATATTTCTGATATACATTATATAGCACATTCAGATCCAGCTGTGTTAACATTGGGCTTTCATCTGTTTGTATAAAATGGCGTTTAAAAGCAACTATTGCCGCATTAAGGTTTGATGTGTCATAGCCTATCAGCTTCAAAGCGGTTGTGGCATCAAAATTATCGGGGGCCAGTTCAAGCACATCATCGCTCCAATAACCGAAACCGTGCTGAGCCAATGTTTTCCAGGGGAATAACGGTCCCGGGTCGGGTTTGCGAACAGGGGCAATATCCTGGTGGCCAATAAAGTTTGATGCAGGTATGTTATAAGCCTTTTTAAGTTGAGCCAGTAAAGCCAGCAAGCTGTTGATCTGCGCGGGTTTAAATGGCTCGCTGCCATTATTATCCAACTCGATACCCAGGGAGCAACTGTTCATATCGCTGATACTACCCCATTTGCTGAAACCCGCATGCCATGCCCGCAGATAGTCGTTCAGCATGTGGTATATTTTACCATCGCGACCTATTACATAATGCGCGCTCACTTGTGTTTTAACTATAGTGAAAGTTTTAAGCGTTTGCGCGGCTGAGTCCTGCGCGGTAAAGTGGATGATGACATAGTTAGGTTTGCGCAGGTTAAAGTTTACGGTGCCGACCCAGTCGGACGGGATAGTGGTACCGCTGCTATCGGTAAGCAAAACAGGCTGCTGCCGCTCAATAACATTTACCACCGAATCCGTTTCGCGGGTATATTCCTTATTGGTTATGGCATATGGCCCCTTTGGTGAGCAGGAAACTATAAATATGATGAATGCAAAAAGGAAAAAGATGAAACGAATTTTCATAGTAAAAGATGTAAAAGCTAAATTAAACAATTGCCGTACAACAATTAAACAATTTGAAGTGTTTGTTTTGATTGATATGCAAGTGTTACATAAATACATTGAATAGCAATTGACTAGCCGCCGGATAATATATAAATTTAAAACATGAGCTGGACATGCCCCATATGTGAACGTGAGTTATTAAAGGTTAACCAAATACATTACTGTATTAAAGTAAGCCTGGATACTTTATTTACTGGCCGCTCGCCTGAATTGATACTGGTGTTTGATAAAATTTTAGCCGAAGTAGCTGGTTGGGATGATGTGCTGGTAAGTACCAGTAAAAATTGCATAGTGTTTGTACACAAGCAAACCTTTTTTGTGATCCGCCCCATGCAAAAACAGCTTGACCTGAAATTTTACTCCAAAACCCGGCTGGAAGGGCCAATGATATTTAAAAGTACGCAATGGGCTAAACGCTATGAAAATAATGTGCGGATAGCTGAACTTACAGAACTGAATTTACAGTTGTTTGGGTTGATAAGGGATTCGTATGTGTTGTTGTAAGTCGAAGTTATATTCCCCTTTGTCATATTGAGCGATAGCGAAATATCTTTAAACTGTTCTATATTCGCGATACCTGAATATGTATAAGCAATATCCATCGAACAAGAAAAAAATTAGAGGCTGGAAACGCAGAATCAGACAAATTGATATTTGGGGGAAATACATTAAGGATCCTTATTTAAAACATTTTAATAAAGCAGGAGACTATACTTATGAGCGTTGTATTATTAATCCATTCTATAAATTAGACAAGCGCCATCCCCCTTTATGGTTTTACAAAAAAATAATTGCCAAATTTATAGCCGCTTATTATCAATGGGATAAAACATTTAATGATTTGGGACAGCCTTATGATCTGCAAATCATGTTATATGATCCCTCATATATCCGATCACAAGTTATTTGCCGTAGAGTTGACGAGCCGGGTGATAAAATCAGGTATGCTTGGGAATCGGAGATAAAAAAACCTTTCCCTTACGGTAAGTTTCATATCAGTAATGTTGATCTAAAACAGTTTGATTGGATATTAACCGATGAAGAGTTAGTCTTTTTTGAAAGTGAGTTAGAATATGAAGATTTTACAGCTGAAGATCTTTTAGCCGATGGTTATATAAAAAAAGATTCACCAAAGATTGGATTCTATTATGCTAAAAAAATAGGTGATATATGGGTTGGAAGGCTTAAGAAATCATAATTAATAATCGCCACATTCTTCGCTCTATCAACAAAAAAAGGGCACAGTCCTAAAACCATGCCCTCTTGAATCCTGAATCTTAATTCCCTCCTTGGCCCCCTTTAGCGCAAGTCTTGTGCGGTTGCCGTTGTGGGTAAGCGGACTTGTGCCTATACAATTTCAATACAACACCTCAACTTCACTCAGCACCCCACCCAATCCCTCGTAATTACTTGCGCTACTATAAACGTAAGCAGAGGCCTCATTAACCCAGCCAGCTGTAACAGGATTTTGGTGAATATAATTCAGTTTCTGGTCAAATAAATTTGTATTATTATCAAGCTCAATGGGGTGATTGTCCTGTTGCCATAATTGGTAGTGGGTATTATTACTATTAGCCTTACCCGCTTGCGCCAGTAAATACAATATCCACTTTTTCCGGCTTTCTTCAGGATTCTCTATAATCTCTTTTATGATCCTTACAGATGAAAACTTCTTCATATCACGCATTATTTCAGAAAGTGTATTTTCTCCTTTTCGGCCAATTATCATATGCACATGGTTGCTCATTATAACATAACCGTGGATTAGCAAGCCTTTTTCCTTTACGCAATAGCGAAATGATTCAAGTAATAATTCTTTGTATGTAATACGTGTAAAAATATCTATCCAACCAACTGTAGCAAATGTTACAAAATATAATGCATCCGGGTTTGAGAATTTGTATTTGGTACTCATGATATGAAAAGTATTAAAATAGTATTACTTGCACAAATTTATCTATCTCCCTATTACCGCTAGGTTGTCTTTAGCGCAAGTCTTGTGTGGCGGTTTGTGGGGAGTTGACTTGTGCTTTTAACGCAAAGCACAAGTCAGCCATCGCTCTATCCACAACACAAGACTTGCGCTATTCAAAGTTAGCTGTGCCTCACAGTACCACCCCTCAAATAAAAAAGGGCACAGTCCTAAAACCATGCCCTCTTGAATCCTGAATCTTAATTCCTGGATCTAGTACCTGTAATATTCCGGTTTAAACGGACCTTCAACAGTTACACCAATGTACTCAGCCTGATCCTGGTCTAATACCTCCAGTTCAACACCAATCTTTGCAAGGTGCAAACGGGCAACTTTTTCGTCAAGGTGTTTTGGCAGGGTGTAAACCTTGTTTTCGTATTGCGAACCATTGTTCCAAAGCTCTAATTGAGCCAGAGTTTGGTTGGTGAATGAGTTACTCATTACAAAACTTGGGTGGCCGGTTGCACAACCTAAGTTTACTAAACGACCTTCAGCCAGTACGATAACATCGCTGCCGTCGATAGTATATTTATCAACCTGTGGTTTAATTTCAATTTTGGTATTGCCATAAGCACCGTTTAGCCAGGCCATGTCAATCTCATTATCAAAGTGACCGATGTTACAAACAATCGCCTTGTCTTTCAACGCGCGGAAATGCTCTTCGCGAACGATGTTTTTGTTACCTGTTGCAGTAACTACAATGTCGGCCTCTTTAATAGCAGTGCCTAATTTTTTAACTTCAAAACCTTCCATAGCTGCTTGTAACGCGCAGATAGGGTCGATCTCAGTTACAATAACACGTACGCCAGAGTTGCGTAATGAATCGGCAGAACCTTTACCCACATCGCCATAACCGCAAACAACAGCCACTTTACCGGCCATCATCACATCAGTAGCACGACGGATGGCGTCAACCAGCGACTCGCGGCAACCGTATTTGTTATCGAATTTAGATTTGGTAACCGAATCGTTTACGTTAATAGCAGGCATTGGCAGTGTTCCGGCTTTAACACGCTCGTATAAGCGGTGTACACCAGTAGTAGTTTCTTCTGATAGACCTTTGATGCCTTCAACCAGTTCAGGGAATTTATCCAACACCATGTTGGTTAAATCGCCGCCATCGTCCAAAATCATGTTCAATGGTTTGCGGTCTTCGCCGAAAAATAAGGTTTGCTCAATACACCAGTCAAATTCTTCGGCGTTCATGCCTTTCCAGGCGTAAACAGAAGTACCGGCAGCAGCAATAGCAGCGGCAGCGTGATCCTGGGTTGAGAATATGTTACATGACGACCAGGTAACTTCGGCACCCAGCTCAATCAATGTTTCAATTAACACAGCTGTTTGTATGGTCATGTGTAAGCAACCCGCTATGCGTGCACCTTTCAAAGCCTTTTGCGGTCCGTATTCTTTACGCAACGCCATTAGGCCCGGCATCTCAGCCTCAGCCAGTTCAATCTCTTTACGACCCCATTCAGCTAATGAAAAGTCTTTTACCTTGTATTTAACGTAAGCAGTCTCTACTGATGACATATCTTTCTATTTTTTTGAATGGCAAAATTAAGCAATATAAATGTGGAAATAAAATTGTGACTTACAACTGGTAAAAGCCACATTCTCCACCCGCCATTGCGGGTAACTAAGCAATGATGCAGTACGGCTTCTACCTCAATCTATCAGCCGATTTCACCAATTTCTCATCCCGCTGAATACCTTTTATCGCAAGAATATGCAGTAAAATAGCTAATGGACAAAGGAACAAGCCTATACCAAAGTTCTTAAAATCAAGGGTTACTCCACCGCCGGTCGCAGCTTTTGCGGCTTGTGCTATCCAAAAGCTATAGCCAATAATTACTAATACAGAACTGTAGCACAAGGCTATCTGCTGCTTACGGTTTTTATAAAGAAAAATGATGATCAATGGTATAATACCAACAATCGCGGTTACCGCAGTAAGTGCCACAAAATGGTCAGTAAGTTGTTGTTGTCCGTTTACATCCTGGTAAACACCTATTACCGTAATATTTATTGGCTTATTATCAACATAAACGTTGTGTGCCAGCGGAAAAAGAAAAAGGGCCAATATAGCCAGACTGGCTAATAGCAAGTAAACACTTTGTATTCTTTGCAGCATATTTTAAAATATATGTAACAAAGATAGAAATATGATTAAAATTAAGTTATTGGAAATTAGGAAAGAGAATTAAAAAAACTGAAACCGTTAGTGGTTAATATTTCGCCTGAAAGTGTGCCTTTCCCTGTTCATAAATACAAAAAATGCGATGAGTGTAAGGTAGGAGAGTATACAACATGCGCTAAATTTGCTAATGATATTCACTACATCAAATAGCAATAACGCGCAATAAACCGGCATATATAAAAACGTTGTTACTAATAAGCCTATTTGTATTTTCTGAATAGCTTTTCTGTAATAGTTCCTGAGTTTTTGGCTATAGGCTCTATCATTAAACTCGTTGGTTACGGCAAATAAATCCACATTATAGTTCTTCATCAATAACTAATTAATAAGTTTAATCCAATCGGTTTATAATGATCGCAGTTTAGGGTTCCGCGTAACTTATTTTTTACAATAAGGTTTGCTAATGTATAATGTACATATTAAAATTCCAAATTTTAAAAACAATTAACTACCAGTTAATCAATTTCTTATATTTATTAAATTTGCATTTGCCGGGGATTATTAACTTTGCCGTGTGAGTTTGCTACAACGCTTTTTTATTGAACTGGCTTATGATGGTACAAACTATCATGGCTGGCAAATACAACGCAATGCTGTAAGCGTGCAGGAAGTGCTGAATAAGGCCCTATCAACCATACTTCGTGAGCCAATTGAAACACTTGGCTGTGGCCGTACGGATGCAGGTGTACATGCAAAAGAGTTTTTTGCTCATTTTGATGCGGAAAAGTTGATGGTTGATGGCTTATGGATTATAGATAACAAAAATTTAATCCGTGGCCTTAATTCTATCCTGCCTCAGGATATCGCCATAAAAAATATTTTTCCTGTTGCGCCTAATGCACATGCCCGGTTTGATGCTACGCTGCGTTCCTATGAGTATCATATTCACTTTAATAAGGATCCTTTTAAAAATGGTCATTCCTGGTTATTGCGCGATGAGCCTGATATTGTATTAATGAATCAGGCTGCTGCCATCATAAAGGAATACATTGATTTTAGCTGTTTCAGCAAATCAAACACGCAGGTAAAAACCAACAACTGCAAAATAGCCCGTGCCGACTGGGTTAAAACCGATAACGGCATAATTTTCCATATCTCGGCCGACAGGTTTTTGCGCAATATGGTACGTGCTGTAGTGGGCACCTTATTACAGGTGGGCAACCACACTATTTCACCCGAAGCGGTACGCGCCATCATAGAAAGTAAAAACCGGAGCAATGCCGGGGTATCCGTACCAGCCTGCGGATTATATTTGACACAGGTTTTATATTAGTATCAGGCAACTAGTATCAAGTATCAGGACTTTTTATCCGATATTTGCAGCCTGTATCATTGTACTTGATACCTGATACCTGATACCACCTACTTGATACCAAAATAAAATATGGCAGAAGGCGTTACCGGCAAAGCACTCGACTGGAAATTATTAGGGCGCGTAATGCACTATGTGAAACCGTATAACAAAACGTTTATCACAGCTGTATGCCTCACTGTTTTTTTAGCGGCTATTGCTATCGTTCAACCTATCCTCATTCAAAAAACGCTCGACGATTATATTTTAAAGGATAATTACAACGGCCTGGTTTTTATGATCGAGCTGATGTTGGCGCAATTGGTTGTACAAACCATAGCGCAATATTATCAAACCTATATCACCAACTGGCTCGGCGAATCAGTGATCCGCGATCTGCGTATTCATATTTTTAACCACATCACCAGTTTACGCTTAAAGTATTTCGACCGCACACCAATCGGCGTACTTATAACCCGTACGGTATCCGATTTGGAAACTATTGCTGATATTTTTTCAGAAGGGTTGATCTCTATCATGGGTGATATGCTGCTGGTTTTTGCTGTAATAGGCTATATGCTTTATATCGACTGGAAACTGGCGCTGATAACATTAATACCGATGCCGTTTCTTTTTGCATCAACCTATGTTTTTAAGGAGGCTATAAAATCATCTTTTCAGGAAGTGCGTACGCAGGTGGCACACCTCAACACTTTCCTGGCAGAGCACATCTCCGGTATCAGCGTAATACAATACTTTGCCCGCGAAGACCAGGAGATGCGCAAGTTTGTATCGGTAAACAAAAAATACCGCGATGCTAATATCCGCTCTAACTGGTATTACTCTATATTCTTCCCTGTGGTTGAAGTGTTGTTTGCCATGTGTATGGGCCTGCTGGTTTGGTATGGCTGCAAAAGGATATTGACAGATCAGCAGTTGGCGCACTTATCAGCGCATAATAAGGTAGTATCGCCGGGTACTATACTTGCATTTATAGTTTACCTCAACTTACTTTTCAGGCCGATAAGGCAGCTGGCCGATAAATTCAATACGCTGCAAATGGGCATGGTGGGTGCCGACAGGATATTTAAGGTTTTAGATACTAATGAAGTTGCCGTAAATACCGGCACATTAAGGCCTTCAAAAATAAATGGCGATATTGAATTCAGTCACGTTTGGTTTGCTTATAACGACGAGAACTGGGTGTTGAAAGATATCAGCTTTCATGTAAAACCGGGCGAAACGCTGGCACTGGTTGGCGCAACAGGCGCGGGTAAATCATCAACCATAAATATCTTGAATCGTTTTTATGAGATAGGCAAAGGCACCGTTAAGGTTGATGATATTGATATACACGATTACGATGTAAATTACCTTCGCGCGCAGATAGCCACCGTTATACAGGATGTGTTTTTGTTTACCGATACCATCGCCAACAACATCAGCCTGAATAATGAAGCTATAACCCGTGAACAGATCATTGCTGCCGCTAAGGATGTTGGCGCGCATGAGTTTATTGAACGACTGCCCGGCGGATATGATTATAATGTGATGGAACGGGGCTCCACCCTATCCGCAGGCCAGGCACAACTCATCTCTTTTATCAGGGCTTTGGTTTATGACCCGGCTATTTTGGTGCTGGATGAAGCTACCTCATCTGTTGATACTGAAACCGAAATACTGATACAGAATGCTATTAATAAACTGATGCAGGGCCGCACGGCTATTGTAATAGCTCACCGCCTCTCAACCATACAAAACGCCAACAGGATAATTGTACTCGATCATGGTGAGATAAAAGAGATCGGCACCCACCAGGAATTGCTAAAAATTGAACACGGTTATTATCGTAAATTATATGACCTGCAGTTTAATTCAGCGGGGATTAGTAGGTAGTATTAAAAAAAATGTCATTTCGAACGAGGTACGAGGAGAAATGACATTGGGTTACCTACGGTTGCACTTTCCCTTTATCCATACCCTTTTCGGCAGGTGCTTTTGTGCCCGGATTAACAGGCTGCTCTTCTTTCTCATGTTTTTTGGCAATATCGCCTCCATGTGGCTGATCAGCATTATATTCTTTGTCGGCTTTGCGCACTATGCTTTTATGGCCATTATCATTTGGCCTGTGGGTTGATGTATCTGATGGTGAGGGCTTATCGGGTGAATTTGCTGGCTTTGTCATACGGTTGATGTATTTATATTGAATTAACACAGGAGATTTAATATTGTTCATATAACAAACCGTTCTGTAATAATATCATGACAGCCAAACACTAATATCTCCTTCCCATTATATTTATGTTTATTGATCACATAAATCTTAAATCATGAAAAAGTTATTGTTCCTGGTACTTTTCGCAGCTCCATCTTTTTGCTTCGCTCAAACTGATACCGCTACACACAAACAAAAGGTTATTTACTGTATAGCTCAAGTTGAGCACGATGGTTCAAAATTTGATATTAATTTTGATGATGGTTCAAGAGGTAAAAATGGATCAGAGATAAAGGGCAGCAATGGCAAAACCATGAAATTCGACTCACGGATTAGCGCGCTTAACTACGTTACCCAGCTTGGCTGGACGTTGGTTTCATCCTACACACTAAAAGGAACTACACTTGAGGTAATTGCATTTGTTTTTGCACGGCCGGTTAACCAATAGCGTTAATTTTTGTTAAAACACCCGTGATTTTCACGCTGGCAAATAATAATAACAGATAAACTTTTACCTTTAGGCTGGGTTTCTTAATTTCGCAAAAACCAAAAAGGTATCTATGGAAGAATTTGAAGCAAGCGACTCGGCAAAAAAAACCAAAACGATATACATATCAACCGTATTTGGTATTGCAATGGTATTATTGATGGTAGGTTTGCTTGGCCTTATTTTGGTTAATGTGAACAACCTTACCCGCTACGTTAAGGAAAACATTGTACTGAATGTTTTTTTGGATGATGCTACGCATGAAACCGATGTACTGCAACTGCAAAAACAACTGGAAACCAACCCAATGGTTAAGCAAACCCAGTATGTAAGCAAGGAACTTGCCGCCCAAAACCTGCAGAAGGACCTGGGTAAGGATTTCGTAAATTTCCTGGGTTATAACCCGCTGCCACAATCAATAGACGTATACTTAAAGGCTGATTATACCAATGATGCCGATATAGAAAAATTTAAAACAGAGCTGCTTAAAAACAACCCAATAGTTAAGGAAGTTAAGTACGAAAAATCATTGGTGGAGCAAATGAACCAGAATTTAACCTCTATTACACTGGTTATACTGGCGTTTACCGGCATATTTGTAGTGGTATCGGTAGCGTTGATCAATAATACTATCAGGCTGGCCATTTACTCGCAAAGGTTTTTAATAAAATCGATGCAGTTGGTAGGTGCCACCAAAGGCTTTATACGTAAGCCATTTTTACTTTACGGTATCTGGCATGGCCTTTTAGGTGGTTTAATTGCCATTATAATACTGATAGGTACTTTGTACCTGGCCTACCAGCAAATACCCGACCTTATAATTTTGCGCAACTATGCCGAGTTTGGGATAGTGTTTGCCATAGTTATAGGCATGGGATTATTCATAGCGGGTTTTAGTACCTTTTTAGCAGTGAATAAGTTTTTACGTTTAAAAATATATGACCTTTATAGGTAAAAGCTGAAAGGTTAGAAAAAATTTAACCAATCAATAACTCGATAATTCAAACATTAACACATACATGGCACAAAAAATTACAAAACCGGCTACTCCGGTTAAAACAGCCACCACCAGATCATCAGCAGTTAAGTCTGATGCTCCGGTTCATTTTATTTTCGATAAAGGCAATTACCGTTTACTGATCATCAGCGCAGTTGTAGTTGCATTTGGTTTTATATTAATGGCCGGCACAACCGACATTTACAGCACCACCAAAATAGTTATAGCGCCACTTGTTGTATTAGGTGGTTTTGCACTGGGTTTTGTAGCGATATTCAAAAAACCTGAAGCTAAGGCATGAATATAATACATGTTATAGTCCTTGCAATTATTGAAGGGCTAACAGAATTTTTGCCGGTATCATCAACCGGCCACATGGTTATTGCCAGCTCATTAATGGGTATCAGTAAGGATGAATTTGTTAAGCTATTTGAGATCGTAATACAACTGGGCGCCATATTGGCCGTAGTGGTATTATACTTTAAGCGCTTTTTCAAATCACTCGACTTTTACTTTAAGCTGGTTGTAGGCGTTATACCCGCCGTAATATTGGGTGTATTACTTAAAAAATATATCGATGCGCTGTTAGAGAGCCCGCTTGTAGTAGCCGTGGCTTTTGTGGTAGGCGGTGTTATTTTACTTTTTGTTGATGAGTGGTTCAATAAACCTACCGTTACCGAAGAAAAGAACATTAATTACCTGACCGCGTTTAAGATCGGATGTTTCCAGTGTTTAGCAATGGTGCCGGGTGTATCGCGTTCTGCTGCATCAATTGTAGGTGGTATGTCGCAAAAGCTGAGCCGTACCGCTGCTGCTGAATTCTCGTTCTTTTTAGCTGTACCAACTATGTTTGGCGCTACGGTAAAAGATCTTTGGGATTTCCACAAACACAGCACACTATCAGCCGATGTAATGCACCAGGACTTAAAATACCTGCTGATAGGCAGCGTAATCGCATTCATAGTAGCATTAATGGCGATCCGTTCTTTCATTACCTTTTTAGAGCAAAAAGGCTTTAAAGTTTTCGGCTGGTACCGCATTTTTGCGGGGATCGTAATTATTATATTATACTTCACCGGCAATGCTTTGCATAATATGTAATTGAGCATATATCCTAAAACAAAAATAGCGATGAGTTTGAGACTCATCGCTATTTTTGTTTTATACCTTTATACTTCACAATCATGGAAGAAACTTTAAACACCTTTACCCGTAAGACTAAACTATATTATCTTTTACAAATTGGATCCATCGGTTTCATCGTATCTCTATTTATTACATATAAATATCATTTACAAGGGCCAAAGTCTTTAATGATTATACTATTGATATTAGGCTTAGCCCTTGTGGTCGCTAATATGATACTTACTGCCACCAACGTTGTACCTATGTACATTGTTGATGGGGTAATCACTTTATCCCCAACCGAAATTAAAATTAATGCGATCTCTCTTTCTCTACCCGATTTAAAAAGAATAGAAATAGGCATTAAAGATTATAAGGGAGCAAAAGCCAGTGATGGCTCCGGTAACAGAATTGAAATAACAGATAAAAATAACAAGTTGTCAAGTTACCGCTTTGTTATTGAATCCAAAGACCAGCAACAAACATTGAAACAAATTGTGGATCAATGGAACGCGAATGGCCTTTCAGTTAAAACTATTGTTTTTTAATAATTTTTAAGCCCAATTGCGCTCGTCTGTGACGAGTGCTTAAAGTGGGTTCGCGATTGTATCGCCCGGGCATTGCAAATGCCCTACAGAGTTAAGCACTCGTCACAGACGAGCGCAATCGTTAATTTTGATTTATCTTCTTCTTACAACCCCAACTTCGACGGCGTCACCCCATAAGCCTTTTTAAATGCGAATGAAAAGTGCGACAGGTCCTTAAAACCTACATCCATATAAACATCTGTTACGCGCTGGCCTTTTTCTTTAATGAGATAGTAAGCATCATCCAGTCGCTTTTGCTGCAGCCAGCGGTTAGGCGGGGTATGGTATATCCGTTCAAAATCACGCTTAAAGGTTGCCAGGCTGCGGCCCGTGAGGTAAGCAAATCGACTGACATCTACATTAAATTTATAGTTCTCATTCATATAAGCTTCCAGGTCTATTTTGCCGGGCTCTGTAAAATCAAAGAGGATATTCTTTAATTCCGGGTTGGTTTGCAGTAATATCATGACGGCCTCTTTAATTTTTAAAGTAGTGAGCGCGTCATTACTGAGGCTGTAATCATTAAGATATGGCGTTAACGATTCCATATAGTTTTTCAATAGGGCATTTGGCTGCAAAAGCATGCAATCATTGCCAGTATAAGGGCCGGTTACTTGTATGTTATGTTCGGCGCTCATGCTCTGCAAAATATCCTGGCACATCCGGATCCCGATGGATTTATATTCGCCGCCGGCTTGTGGATATTTTACATATTTTGAGAGCTGGTTCCTGCGGAAGAATCTGAATTCACCGGCCTTACAATGGTATGTTTTACCCGCAATAGTTATATCCGCGTTGCCCGATATAATATAGCTGCATGAGTGCTCCGGTATAAAATTCTCCCCTTCCCTGTTAGTCTGCGGGTAGCAGGAAAACAAAATAAGCGGTGGCCCCTTACCACATTTTTCATTCATAATTTAAATTTATAAATAAGCTTTAATGCTATTTGTGTTTCAGTAAAACTTTACCTAAATCTGATTGAAGGAAGTCCTCTGCTTCGTCATGATCGGTTGATACACTTACATGCATCCATTTTTCCATTTCGGCGGTGCGCGCGGCATCAGCCTTTTTCAGTAAACTAATGGCTTCGCTGCCTAATACCAAATGCACGGGTGGATTGGGATGCACTGCCAGGTCAACCATTACTTTAGCGGCTTTGTCCGGATCGCCCATTGGCACAAAATTGCCGCTGGTGAAATATTCAGTCCTTTTATCAACAGTACTTTCATAACCTTCTATCTTACGGGCATAGGTCATTGATTCGCCCGCCCAATCGGTACGAAAACCGCCCGGCTCAACACAGGTAACAAATATGCCCAGCGGCGCTACTTCTTTAGCCAGCGCCTCGCTAAAGCCGCCCAAGCCAAATTTAGCCGCCTGGTACATAGTTAAACCCGCGTTACCCACACGCCCGCCTACCGAGCTAATTTGCAGTATCCGCCCCGAACGCTGTTCACGCATGTAAGGCAATACCGCCCGTGTTATTTCAATAGGCGCGTACAAATTGGTCTGAAGCTGACTATACATCTGCCGATCTGTAAAAGCCTCAGCTGCGCCAACAATGCCAAACCCGGCGTTGTTCACCAGTACATCTATCCTGCCAAAATGTGCTACTGTATCGGCTACAGACTGGTATATATCATCGTAATTAGTAACATCCAATTTAATAGGGAATAATTGCTCCGGGTATTGCTCGAGCAGGCAATTTAAAGCCTCCGGATTACGGGCGGTGGCAGCAACTCTATCGCCACTGGCTAAAACCGCTTCGGTAAGACTGCGGCCCAATCCGCGCGAACTACCTGTTATAAACCAAACTTTTGTCTTCATGTGTAGATATTTGATAAAGACAAAGATAGCTCACAAAGAGGGCGACAGCTTTGTTAAACGGCTCAACTTATTTTGTTGAACGGCTCATTAAAGTCAATTTGTATAAATAGCTGTTTACTAAAATATACGGATTAGGTCTTTTTAATGGAAATATTCAGGGGAAATAGTTTTGGCATAATATTTATAAATAATTAGTTATAATATTAAAACTCACCACATGAAAAACGTTACTAAAACAACCCCACTACTTAAAGCTATCGATCTTGAATTAAAAGCTATTTTAGCAAAAGATATCAGAAAGTTTAATACCGTTCAGGAAATCAAAAATAAAAACGCGGCTTTTTTACAACTTATAGCTGCTTAGCATAAAGCACCCATAATAAGTCTTTTGCGTAAAAGCTTTTTATTACCTGATAACTGTTATATCGCCACTAACCTTTTTATCCTGATAACCCAGGTTAATAACATAGTAGTAAGTCGCAAAAGGTATTTTGGCACCGTTAAATGTTCCGTCCCAGGGCTGGCCGTATCCTTTTGAATGGAATATCAGTATCCCATAACGGTTATAAACATTTACCAGGCAATCCGGATAATCTGCTATACCGCTGATGTTCCACGTATCGTTTATGCCATCGCCATTAGGGGTAAAAGCATTAGGTATGCCAAGCTGGGTTATGATAATAATCTTTATCGGGTTGCTTGTCGCGGGTGCACTGCATGCCAAAGCGGGTACAATTGCGCAGGTAACAATATCGCCATTATACAAACTCTTGCTGGTAAAAGTTGATGTTCCATCACCCACATTATTTCCATTCAACTGCCATTGATATGCCACTGTGCCTTTGGCATTATGTACGGTTGCTGTAAAAGTAATAGGCTCGCCAAAAAACGCGCTGTTTACAGATGCTGTTATACTTACCGTTGGGGCTGATGGAGCAATTAAACTTACTTTAAGCTGGTTAGAAGGTGCCGAATAGCCCGAAATACATGTATTATCAGTATTTGTACAAGTACAGGTAACAACATCGCCATCAGCAAATGTGCTGCTTGTAAATGTTTTACCGTTAGTACCTGTGTTGATGCCATTGACAGCCCATTGATAACCTGGGTTTGCACCGCCGTTAGTTACATTAGCTGTAAACGTTACCGGTGAGCCGATACATGGGCCAGCATACACGGCAGAGATACTTACAACAGGTAAATCCGGTATAGTTACAGTGAGTATTTTTGATTGAGGGGTAGCTGAAACATAATACGGTAGATCTGTATTTTGTGATGCGGTAATAGTTGTAGTGCCTATCCCCGTAATATGAATAATTCCCTGGTCTGATATAGTTGCAACAGATGTGTTACTACTGTTATAAGTAATGGGTATTTTTGTTTCGCCCGCTGTTGCACCGGCAGAAAAATCAATATCGCAAACTGTTTTTACCGGTATATCCGGCAAATCAACTGCTAAATATTCTGTCACTATTAAAGTTTGTTGTACAGGCGTAGCCGCTGTGTAATTGGCATCTCCTTGCTGGCTGGCGGTAATAATTGATATACCCGGCGCTATTACATGAACTAAGCCCGTACTGGTTATTATTGCCACCGCAGGGTTACTGCTGGTATAAGTAATAGGAGTTTCGTTATTGGTACTTGTAGCCATGGGATCATAATTGCCCGAAGCATCAAGTTTGGCGCCGGTTGGTACCGGAGGCAAAGTAATAATTGATGGTTTAAGTACAGGGGTTAACCCCACCGCCAGGTTTACAACCGTTGTGCTGCTGCCCCCGCCATTGTAAGCAGTAATGATATAATCTGTAGCTGGCGATAACACAGTTGGCGTACCGCTGATTATACCTGTAGTTTGATCAAACGTTAACCCTGCGGGTAATGATTTATCAATGGTATAACCTGTTACGCTCACTTTTCTTACAGCATTTTCGTCACCAATAAATAGGTTTCCTTTACCATCCATTATTAGCCCTATCGGCGCGGATAAGCCAGAAGCAATTTTTGTAATTACACCAGCTGGCGAAACCCTTTTTAAACTACGATCAGTTTCATCATTCACATAAATATTACCTGTTCCATCAACCCTTAATTCCCGGGGATAGCCCAGACCTGTAACGAAAGTAGAAACCTGCCCGTCGGCTGTTATTTTTCTGATAGCACCGTTTTGTGCATCAGATACATAAAGATTGCCATTGGCATCACATGCAACTGCCAAGGGTGTGTTAAATGTTGCTGTAAGCGCGCTCCCATTTGTAAAACCTGTAGCACCACTTCCGGCAACGGTGGTTGATAAACCATTTGGCGTTATTTTAACAATTCGATCATTAACCTGGTCGGCAACATATATATTGCCGGCGTTATCAATAGCCAAACCTCTCGGTTCATTAAAGCCAGATGCAAATGTAGACACCAAACCCGCTGGTGTTATTTTTCTTATTACCGACCCTTGATCACTTACATATAAATTACCAGCATTATCAAGCACTATCCCATCCGGAAAACTAAATTCTGCATTAGTTCCCTGTCCATCAACTAAACCTGACGTACCCGCCGAACTTCCGGCAAGGAGCGTTGCCACAGATGCTGCATTTATTAGCTTAATTTGATTCTTAAACCATTCTGCAACATAAATGTTGCCCGTAGCATCAACAGCAACGCCAACAGCATCAGTAAAAGTATTATTTAGGGTACTTAATGTGCCGTAAATACCTGCAGGTACAACTCCACCGGTATTTACCGGCGCTAAAGGAGTAATAGCCTGATTTAGCACATAGATTTGTGGTGTTTCATAACTAATAGCAGGCGCGACAGTAGCAGGTGTGGCATTATCATTTAAAACGTGACCAGTCTTCAGCGCTTTATTAATTACTTTAGCTGAAATATCTGTTTTTATTGTAAAACGACTTGGTTTTACCTGGCAAAAGCCATCTTTTAATACTAATAAAAATATAAAGATCAGGACTGTTTTTAAGGCGTTTTTTGTGTAAGGATAAGGGTTTAACATTATCCCATAATAATAAATAAATTTCGGCTTAAACCTGAAATTTAATGTAAAAAATAACCGTTGCCTTCAACATATAATTACGCTCATTCTAACACATTACATTCATAACCATTGGCTGCCATTAGCAGTATAATGTTTAATGTACAAATCTTTTCACCTTTTACCCTTAATACTTTATCGCAGTCTTCGAGATCAAAATTTACTTCGGTGAAGAAGAAATGCTGCTGAATTAACACCTGCAGATATTTTGCCTGTATTGAACTTTCTACATTAGTTTTAAAGACTTCTATCATCATAGCATCTGTTTTTTACCAAAAAATCCCGGTCAAAAAAAACCGGGATAAGTGTTAAGTTGAAATTATCGCTTAGGGGGATTATTTAAAAAACGTAAAATACACTGGCCTGTGCAGCATTGTTCTTAAAATCGTTGGTGATGTTTGAAACGTTAACATCTGCTACTTTTGATATACCATAGATATACCTTATGCCAAGGCCAAGGCCCATTTTTGATTGGTAACCTATACCGCCCGCAGCACCAAGGTCTACCCTTTTGGCAAAATTATCGGTGTTTAATCCGGCAACATCTTCTTTAATTTTAATACCTGCCTGCGCTCCTGCCTCTATATAAAACCCAGAGTTTGTACGATATTTAAACAGCAGCGGTACCGCCATATAATAAAGTTTAAGATCCTGATCGCCAAGATCGCCTCCTTTTATTTTAGCGCCCTGGGTTGAGAACAGGAACTCTTCCTGGAAAAGAAAATTGTTAGTGATCTTAAAAGCCACGGTAGCACCTGCATGGAAACCAATCAACGGGTCGGTAGGGAAATTCGCATCGGTGAAATTAGTGGCATTGGCACCAGCTTTAATACCAAATTCGAGGCGGCTAAAAACATTCTGTACAAAGCTTTGGCTAAAGCCTTTTGACGATAACAGTACCAAACAAATTAACATCAGTTTTTTCATAATTTTTTCTTTTTAGTGTGACATTTTGTATGCGGCCCGGGGCCACAATTATTTCGTATTTAAATCAAAAATGCTGGCTTAAAACGAAATAGAAAATGAAAAACTGACCGAAACGGGCAAACTAAAAGCCGAAGCGGAAAAAATGGAATTAAAGAAAACCCGGGAAAATGACTTTTAGGAATGCACATCCGAAAAATTAAACAAAAGAATATCAGGCTTTTGCCAACCAGCTCAGGAATTGAGCGGCTTTATTTTTGCTGATGATGACCTTTTCGCCAAAAGGTATATTGAGGTTAAGGGAGAGTTTACGGGAGAAGAAGCTGGATACATCTACAATGGTTTTGCGACAAACCAGGAATTGGCGGTTCGCCCTGAAAAATGAATTCCCGCACAGCTTCTCCAAATCGTCGAGGGTTTTATTTGGATAGAACGTTTTGCCAGAAAATGTGAGCAGGTGTGTAACCTCATTGGCCAGGTAAAACATGGCTATATCATCCAGGTTTATGGGGATGATCTTATCCAGGTGATAAACCAATACCGAGGCTGCTTTTTGTGTTTCCTTGCCGTTAAGCAGCTGCATCAGGGCATCAAACTGTGGTACCTGATCTGTTGAAAATATTTTTTTGAGCTGCTTGTACTTTTGCAGCGCGTTATCCAGTATTTGCCGGGTAAATGGTTTCAGAATATAATCTATCCCGTTAGCTTTAAAGGCGTCCAACGCGTATTCGTCATAAGCGGTGCAGAAAATGACCGGGGCAGTAACAGGTTCAGCAATAAATATCTCAAAGCTGAGCCCGTCGCCAAGCTGTATATCACTGAAAATAAGATCGGTGTTTTTATTGGTTTTGAAATAAGCGACCCCCTCTTTTACTGACCTGATCTGCACTATATCCAACGGCTCATCTATCAGTTTCCTGATATTCAGTTCCAGGTCATCGGCAACCAGCCCTTCATCTTCAATAATTACTATGTTCATCTTTTAACAATTTAATACTTACCGAAAACGTGTCCTGATCCTCTTTAATAATAACTTCATCGCCCGACCAAATGCGGTACCTTTCCGCCAGATTCGCCAATCCGTAATTAGTGGAGGCATCTTTCATTTTTTTCTTTTGCAGGTTATTGCTGACCAGCAGCCGGTCGCCCGTTTGGGTGATCTTCACTTCAAGCGGTTCTTGTTGCGTAAAATTATTATGCTTGATGGCGTTCTCCAACAAAGGTTGCAATGAAAACGAAGGCAGAAAATTTTCTTTTAAGGTTTCTTCGGGCAGGGCGATGGTGCACACCAGCGCCGTACCAAACCTGATGCGCTGCATTTCGAGATAATCGCATAACAGCTTAACCTCATCTTCGAGCGGTGATATATTTGATGAATGGTGCGCGATAGAAGCCCGCAGGAAATTAGCCATATGAACGATATAATCATCTGCCACAGCGGTATCCTTATGATAAAGTGCCTTCAGCGTATTCAGTGCGTTAAACAGAAAGTGTGGCTGGATCTGCTGTTTTAAAACCAGGTTCATCGCCTCCGCATTAGCTGTTTTTAACCGGGAAAGCTCCAGTTCGGCGTGCAATTTATGCTCATATAACAATACGGAATCGTGCATGATAATGATCATGGTGTTAATAATAACACCTGAGCCCACAAAGGCGGAGAGTAAGCCAAGATCCCAAAACGATAATGTTTTGCCGCCTGAGTGCTCAAAAATTGGCCTTAGCCCCAGGTAGATCAATATACTTATAGTATATGTGAGCAAGCGACGGTAAAAAGTAAATCTCTTTGACTTGGGCAGAAACATACGGTACAGTATCAACATTACGCCTACATCCGTATAGCCAACCAGCACAATACCCAGCATTGTTAAACACGTATACACATATACATGCGTATCTGTATCGTTATGTAAAATAACGAAGTAGAAAATGATCCCGATAATTACCGACAGCAGCCAACTAAGGCGATTTAAGCGTTTTACGGGTAAGCGTTCCTGCATATGCAAAGGTACTTAATGTATTGGCTGTTAAATACAATTAGGCACCCAAACGGGCAAAAGTGCTTATGAATGTCTTATAGGGGTATTTGAAAGGGCAGCAGCATCCGTATAGGCAATTAAAAAGCCCTGTGAATTTCAGAGGTGAAGACTGGTTTTGAGCTAAAAAGCCATAAAGATTGAGGAAACTTTGTTAAACAACTCAAATTATATTGTTAGTTGATTCATGAAGTTCAGCATTTCGAGTTATATCAGGCTCATAAAAATTTTACAGATGGTGAAAACACCCGGAAAAATTGGTGAAAGCACTGCCCCTGCGAAAAGGCAGCAGTGTAATTTTACTTAAAATTAATCACGGGCAGCCGAAAACGTGATCATAGAGTAGGCAAGCAAAAATCAATTATTATGAGTGTTCAATTAAGCCCTATTGAAAAGGAAATCGCGAACTTTGATTTCGCTGCCCTGGAAGCAAAGAAAGATGCCGCGAAAGCAAATATCAAAAGTGCAGCCAGTGCTTCAGATGTTATTGCTGAAATATGCAAAATCTGGAAAAGCATTAAACCATATGTAAAAATTCTCGAAGCAGTACCCTTTGTAGGCAAGTTTATAACCATTCTTGCTGAATTGCTGGATACGCTTTGCCCTGCCTAAGCATTTTATTAATTCAAAGAACCATTTTAATGATGGTTCTTGAATTAATGTTCAGTATAATAATCAATTAAACGATGCCCTGAATTCCAGAGGCGAAAGGTTAGTTTTTGTCTTGAATAATTTGCTAAACGATTGAGGGTGCTCAAAACCCAGCTCGTAGGCAATCTCACTTATGGATAGGCCCGTGGTTGATAGCTTTTCCTTCGCTTTTTCCATTAGCTTATCATGTATGTGCTGCTGGGTACTTTGCCCGGTTAATGTTTTAAGCAACCCGGTTAAATAGCTGGGCGATACATTTAATGTTTCGGCAATGTAAGTTACTGTGGGTAAGCCCTGTGTTACTAAGGCATCGCTGTTAAAATATGTGGTAAGCACATCCTCCAAACTATCAAGCAGCTTATGGTTGGTTATTTTACGGGTGATGAACTGCCGATTGTAAAACCGTTCGGCATAAGTTAGCAATAGTTCCAGCTGGGCGATGATGATATCCTGGCTGAACTTATCAATATTGGAGCGGTATTCCTGCTCCATGCTATGCATCAGGTTAATGATGGTGGTTTCTTCTCTTTCTGAAAGGAACAAAGCCTCATTTACCGAGTAGTTGAAATACTCATGCTGTTTCATAATCTTAGCCAAAGGCGTGTTCCATAAAAAATCGGGGTGGATCAGCAGCATCCATCCCGTATGCCTTAATTCTCCCGGTTTTGCATTCTCTATACCAAAAACCTGATTGGGCGATATAAAAAACATAATGCCTTCATCAAAATCATACTCCTGCTGGCCATATTTAAACTTACCGCTGAAATTCCTTTTAAGCGAAATAGAATAAAAGTCGAATACAATACTATTTGCATCGGCGTAAGGCAAACCTTTTATCGATTCAAAATTTATCACGCTGATCAATGGGTGCTCCGGTTTAGGGAGCCCCATTACCTGGTGATATTCACTTATCGTTTTTATCCTTCGGGGTTGCATAACACAATTTACTTATTTTTGATGATAAACAGCAGCAAACTCTTTGGCAAAGTCCGCAATTTTCACTTTGCCCAAGGCTGGTTTATGGCGATAATAATCTTCCATTAACGACCCATTGTACTGACTGGCAAACATCTGCACCAAACCTTCGGCAATAGTTGGGTTAAGCCCCACTGCTTTCATAACACGCAATCGTTCTTCATCGCTAACCAATATCCATTGCAAGTCGGGGATGCCTATCGCTTCGCCTAAAACCTTGGCTGTTTCGTGCCCGGTAAGCTCATCGCTGGCTGCATAGCGCACTTTTCGGCCGGTAAACGATGTTTCAAATTCTTCGGCAATCGCGGCAGCAATATCAATTGGCGAAACCCATACCAGCAGTTCATCTGCACCATAATTTGCGGAGATCACACCCTGATTTTTTATGGCAGGTATAAAGCCCAGCAAATTGTAATAGAAACCAACGGGGCGTATAAAGGTGATGGTAACATCGCCGGGCAATTTATCAAGGATAACCTCTACAGCACGATGGGCAAGTATCAGCCCTGAATCTTTTTCCATATGCGCGCCGATGCTGCTCAAATGAACTACACGTTTTACGCCCGATTGCTCAATAGCCTGCGCATAATTGTTACCTATTTTGCTGCAATGCGCAGTCAGGTCAAAGTTGGGATCAAAGAAATTGGTTGGCGGTACCATGGTATATACGGCATCCGCGCCGGTAAAAGTAGCTGTAAGGAAATCCACATCTTCTACTGAGCCAATAGCGGCGGCGGCACCTAACGCCTCTATTTCCTGTTGCTTATCGGCTTTGCTGCTGATAACGGTAACCTGATAGCCTTTTTGTACTAATTCTTCGGTTAACGGTTTACTGATATGCCCTAACGAGCCTGTTATGATGATTTTCATTTTTTTGTCTTTTAATATAACAAATGTCCGTAACAATTAACAAGCAGGCGTAGCCGAATCAACTGTTGTTGTAGTCAAAAAAAATAGAGTGAGGTTTATCAACTATTCTATATTTTGAGATTTCCTCATTTTCTTAACCAAAATTGGTACGTTTTTTAACAGATTGATTACATATAAACTCGCTTTTATTCTCTAATTTTATGCTGCGCTCCCGTTTTGGTTTCCGGCACTGATCCAACCCCGCTCAGCAAGTCCACTCCAAAATCATTGTTTGGCTAACAGGAATTATTTATAGTGATAATTTCCGCCATACAAAACTGCTTATAGCTCTCAATTTGCATTTATCACCAACAATCAATACAATGAGTAAAATTACAGTAAAAGACGGAACCGAAATTTATTACAAAGACTGGGGAACCGGACAACCCCTTTTCTTTCATCACGGCTGGCCTTTATCAAGCGATGACTGGGATGGGCAGCTGATGTTTTTCGTGCAACATGGCTACCGGGTTATCGCGCATGATCGCAGAGGTCACGGCAGATCGACCCAGACATCAGGCGGCCACGATATGGACACCTACGCAGCTGATGTTGCAGCAGTTACTGAGGCGCTCGACCTGAAAGATGCTATCCACATTGGCCACTCAACCGGCGGCGGCGAGGCTATCCATTATGCGGCAGGCCTTGGTAAAGCCCGTGTAGCCAAAGTTGTATTAATCAGCGCGGTTACACCGATAATGGTACAATCAGAAACTAATCCTGAAGGTGTGCCAACATCAGTATTTGATGAGATCCGCGAAGGTACAGCTTTTAACAGGGCGCAATATTTTGAGGATTTCACCATCCCATTTTATGGCTACAACCGCGAAGGCGCGAAAATATCGCAGGGTATTCGTGACAACTGGTGGCGCCAGGGCATGATGGGCGGTGTAAAAGCACACGTTGAAGGTATCAAAGCCTTCTCTGAAACAGATTTTACCGAAGACCTGAAAAGCGTAGATATTCCTGTACTGGTTCTACACGGCGAAGACGACCAGATCGTTCCGTTCCCAATTGCAGGCGCAAAAGCTGTAAAGCTATTGAAACACGGCAAACTGATCTCTTATCCGGGTTTCCCGCATGGTATGCCTGCAACTGAAGCAGCAACCATCAACAAGGACCTGTTGGAGTTCATCAAATCATAAAACATCCCGTATTAAAATAGAAAAGCTGTCAGCATTAAAATGTTGACAGCTTTTTTGTTTGACATCAGAGTTGTTCGGAAGATTAAAGATAGGGGTCATGCTGGAGGCACTCGAAGCATGCGGGTAATGGCCTTTACGCTTACCCTTCGAGTGCCTCAGGGTGACCCTACGCTCAATTTATATAATCAAACAAATCCGAACACCTATGGTTACTTGGTACCTCAATTAAATGAAGCCCTAAACTCCAAAGGCGAAAGGTGTGCTGCCCGTTGTGTTTACTGATAATACAAAGATGGGGCGCGGGTAGGAAACGGGTTTAGCCGTATCTACTTTTGTTTTAGCCAAAAAAATAACCAAACCTTTCATCTTAACTAAACAAAAAGCCAATTATCACGTTTCATAATCTTAAAATCGTATATATAAGTATTCATTTATCACACAAAACTTACACCTATGAAAACGATTAAAATCCTTGCTTTTTTTGCACTTATGCTTACTCTTTCTTTTAATGGTTTTTCGCAGACCAAAACAGGGCAGGTTTATCTTATCCGCGTAACCGGGTATACCGGTTCGGCAGTTAATTACAGTTTTTATGTGGATGATACGCTGATCTGTAAATTAAAAAACAAGTCTTTCTCTATACATAATTTACCTGTTGGCCCGCATACTGTTAGTGTTGTAAGCGGAGGGCTATCAAACGGCAAAAAATCGGCCCCGTTGAAGATATTGGTAATTGAGGGGGAAACAAATTATATAAGCGTAGTAAGTACTCAAGCCGGGTATGTAAACAAAATTACCTGCCAGGAAATTACCAAAAACTCAGCCGACCCTCTTTTGGCGAAATCTAAGGAAAACAAAGATTGCCTGCCGGCGAAATAAGACTTTAGTTTCGCAAAACTTTAGTTCGGCCTCGTAACCTCTTAAGCAAATCTGTAAAAATGGTAGGTAAATCTGTAACCTGTATAAGTGTTATCTATTGTTATAATACCACCTTTGTACTGTAAGTACTTTTAAATAATATTAATACAATCAACATGGAAATTATACGTAGCGGCTCGCAGCCATCAGGCAAAGGCCCGGCAGAATATTTTACAGGAACAGTAAGGATCGATCCGCTTATGAGTCCACCTGAACCATCACGTGTGGCGATGGCATTAGTTACCTTTGAACCCGGCGCACGCACAGCCTGGCATACACACCCATTTGGCCAAACACTAATTGTTACCGCAGGTGCTGGCTGGGTACAGCGTGAAGGTGAAGAAAAACAGAATATTCACCCGGGCGATGTGGTGTATTTCTTCCCGCAGGAAAAACACTGGCACGGGGCAACCGATACCACCGCCATGAGCCATATCGCTATACAGGAAAAACTGAACGGCTCGCCTGTGGATTGGATGGAACATGTTACCGATGAGCAGTATAAATAATTGCTATCAAGGGGTCAACTGGTCGAAGTTTAGCATAGCGTAACTTCGACCTAAAACAATACAAGCATCCTGCTTGTGTTAAGAGCCGGGAGAGTTTTTAAATTATTTCGAATTCGCTTTAAGCATTACCCGGCCTTTCTTAGTCAGCACACATTCCGGCGACCTGTCATTTTCCTTGCCCTTTTCAACTTCTATCAGGTTATATGATTTTAGTTCCTGCAAATCATCCTTGCTTAAATTTATTGCCTTGCCTTTATCTGCTATTGTTTTCAGGGCCGCAACCACATCGTCGTGTTTCATTGATATTGTTTTAAATACAGACCATCCATTAAGCAGCCCACACCGCAAATATCGGATTATTTTTTGGATGGATTATGAAACGATCTAATGCCTTGATTCTTCTTTCTAATAGGTTTTAGTTAACTTAAATGCGATATATTAACATCAACTAAAGCCGAATGACCGGAATCCGTTTTTATAAGTGCTTTTTAATCGCCTTTCTTGCAGTTTGCACCCTCTCATCAGTTTCTGCCCAGAATAAGAAAATGGAAGATGAGTTGCAACAGATTATGCAAAGTACGAGTGCCGTTGGCTTGTCGGTGGCAGTGGTTAAAGATGATCATATCATCTATACACATTCCTTTGGCAGCAAAGATCAGGAAAGTAATACACCGCTTAATGATAGTGATATTTTCAGGATAGCCTCTATCTCTAAATCATTTTCCGCCACTTCTATTATGCAGCTTAGGGAAGCCGGTAAACTTTCGCTTGATGATGACTTTAGCAAACTGGTAGGTTTTAAGGTGAGGAACCCCGCCTGGCCCAATACGGTTATTACGTTGAGGATGGTGATGTCGCATACTTCGAGTATTAATGACAGTCAGGGGTACTTTAGCTATGATGTTATCAACCCTGATAAAAACCCTAATTATGCCAAATGCTATAACAGCTATGAGCCGGGTAAAGGCTACGCCTATTGTAACCTGAATTATAACATGGTGGGTGCTGTTATTGAGCGCATCTCCGGCGAGCGTTTCGACGGGTATGTTAAGCATCATGTGCTTGATCCGCTGGGGCTTTATGGTGGCTATTGTGTTGATTCTTTGAATAGCAAACGCTTTGTAACCCTTTATGATTACGATTCCGTTGCTAAAAAATTAAAAGCAGACCCATCAGCCTACAAACAACGCAGCGAAGTGATACAGAATTATGTGATAGGCTACAGCACACCTGTATTCTCCCCTACTGGCGGCATGAAAATCTCAGCAACCGATTTGGCTAAGTATATGATAATGCACATGAACTACGGCAAAGCAAACGGTGTGCGCATCATCTCCAAAAAAAGTGAAAAACTGATGCGAGCCAAGGTATCCGACAACGAGGGCGGCTACGGCCTGGCGCTTCGCGGATCTGACGATTTGATACCTGGCGAGAAAATGGTGGGGCACACCGGTTCAGCATACGGACTTTACAGCGCCATGTTCTTCCAACCTAAGAAAAAGTTTGGTATTGTTGTCATCACCAATGGCTGCATTACCAACTATTTACCGGGCAGTACGGATATTGTTGTTGTTTTAAGAGAAACCGTTAATTGTTTATATAATAATTTAATAAAGGAGTAGTAATAATCTTCAGCTTTATTACTTAATCCCTGAATTAAACAAACCATCGAGCGAGAGCTCTTTCGAATTCGCGATAATCCGGGTCGCTATCGGTAGCCCAGGCAATGATCCCGTCAGGGCGTATCAGCACAGCGTTTAAGCCTAATTGCTCTTTCGCCGGGCCCGAAACATACTTTATTTGGTTGGGGTATTTGTCAGCCAGTCTTTTCAGTGCAGCATCTGTACCAAAATCCAGCAATATTCCTTTGCCTTCGTGCATTAAGTTGCCAATTGTTGTACCGTCTTCCAGCTCAAAATTGGGAACGCTATAGCCTGTTAGTGGGTGACTTCCATCAAGATCATAATGTGTGAAAATGCCCCACACCCGTGCTGCAAAATAGGTGGCACCATCGTGTGTATTCATCAGGTCGCGGAAAATAGCGTTCAGCGCGCGAGCCTCGGGACTTAGCCCCATAATGGCAACCTGCGCACGCGACCAATCCAGTACCTGCGCGCCAATTGGGTATCGTTCGGTATAATAGGTGTCCAGTAAACCTTCAGGTGCTTTGCCGTTGATAGTTGCAGCGAGCTTCCAGCCCAGGTTCATGGCATCGCCCAGGCCGAGGTTAAGCCCCTGCCCCCCAAGCGGCGCGTGGATGTGCGCGGCATCTCCGGCTAAAAGAACCCTTCCGTTGCGGTAGGTTGTGGCCTGCCGTGCGCGGTCGGTCCAGGTAGTTGCGGTATGCAGGGCATTGATGGTTACATCGGTGCCCGAAACACGGCGCAACACTTCCTGCACATGTTCAAGTGTGATTGGCTTATCTGAACCGTGGAATGCCCCGCCGTCAAAATCCTGTATTACCACGTAACCGGGTTGTGACTGCATGTACATACCTGTTGGCGTCACGATCCGTCCGGGGCTGAGTTTCTCCGGATCGGCGATATCCATTTTAGTGGTGTAACCGGTAAATTCCGGCTCTGTACCGGCAAATTCAAAACCGCCAATTTTGCGGACAACACTCCGACTGCCATCGCAGCCCACCAGCCATTTGCTTTGAAAAAACTCGTCTTCCGACTGCACAGTTACCCCATCTTCGGTTTGCTGAAAACCGGTAATAGCAAGCCCGCGCCTGATCTCTACACCTAAGGCTTCAGCGCGGCGGGCCAGGATAGTTTCGAGCTCCTGCATTTCGGAAATTAAACTGGTTGGGGTTGAGTTTGGCAGGCGGTATTTCCACTGCGAGGTGTCGACATTACCCTCCAAAAATGGAATGCCAGCGAAATGCCCCACCTGTCGCTGGGCACCTTGTTTGGCATTTTGGTGAGGATTTTTAAGGCGCTTATGTATCTGCAGTTCGTTTAGTAAGCCACGGCGGTAGAGCGATTCAATGGTGTGGGCTGAAAGTCCGCGGATGCCGAAAGGGAGTTGTTTTAATGGCGAGTGCGGGTCTTCCGCCTTTTCCAGTATCAGTACGGAACATTTTGTAAGAGCCAATTCACAGGCGAGGAACAGGCCAACAGGGCCCGCTCCGGATATAATTACATCGTATATGGTTTTATTTGGTATAGATCTCATAATTTTTAAGTGTTAAATCCTATTAAATGATTCGGACACAAAATTCTGAAATCAGGTCGTCTCAGGATTGTATAAACGCGACAAAATCGTTGTTCACCGCCAGCTTGCCTTTCTTTGCTTTCCGCGCGAAGGCGGCCGGAGTAGTACCGCTATAACGCTTGAACTCCCGGCTGAGGTGCGGCTGATCTGTATAACCCAGCTCATGAGCCAGGCCCGCAAGGTTGGTATCGGGGTGATGCCATAACCGGTTTCGTACCTGCTCAAAACGCATCAGGCCCGACACATCCTTAACGCTATAGCCCGAAGATTGCTTGAAGTTCCTTTCCAGCGTACGCACGGTGGCATGGGCCGCCGCCGCTACCTGGCTTACCGGCATGGTGCCGTTTGCCTCGCGCATAGCAACGCCAGCTTTAAATAACATACTATCGGCAGCTATGCCCGACCGTGCATCCATAAAATACTGTGTTACCTGCGCCAGCGCTTCATCTACCTTGCCGGCTTCAATCAATTTGCTTAGTATGGGCTGAAGCTTAATAACAGGATGCTCAAATGTGCGCACACCATCCTTACCTGATGGCAGCCCGAGCAGATCGAACACCGTCCAGGGGAAGCACCTGATGCCAATGATCTCCAAACGGTTTGCGGTGTAAAAAAGCACAGGTTGATTAAGCAGCCCCATCATAAACGGCGACGGCAATGCCTGCAACCCGCCATCATGAACCATACAAAAGTCTTTGCCGAAATGAAAGATAATCTCCGCATAACCATCAGGCTGTACCTTAAACTCAGCCTCCAGTTCGTCGGCTTCTCTCCTGTTGTACCAAAAGCATCTTATGGTATCCCGGAGGGCTTCAGGGGGAAGATATTCTTGGTGGTGCATTTTATAGTTGGTGGTGCATTTTATCATCACACTCAGAACAAGTACAATGGTGTGAATCCCATCATTTACTGTAGTCTTTGTAAACTCGTTAAGTATTTTTTGCAATTTCTATTATTTTCAATATCGACAAGACCTTTGCTTAATGTGTATTGACCGCCATATGCTATACCTAACATTCCCATTATATCTTTAATATTGCTAATCGAAGATGTAAGTGGGTTCATAATCATAGTAAAAATTGAAAGAGGAATTGATAAGAGCCCTATGCCTTGGCTTATAACCTTTCTATTATAATCAGAATAAATTTCATTATAGCTTTTTATAAAATCTCGTTCATTATAACCATCACCTATTTTTTGTTCAACATTATCCAACTCTGCATTAAAGGCATTGATTTGATCTATATTATCATTCCTAAACTTAACCAAGTTCTTAATTGGAATTTGAGAAAGGTCTTGAGGTACCATTAAATTGATTATACCCTTAGCAAAACTATTTCGTTTCACTGTTGATATATGATTCATTCTTTTTGAATTAGTAAAATTATCAAAAGCATTATTATCTGTTATAATTGCAGTATCTTCTAAATATGCAATCTCACTTGCCAAATATGACATGAATATAAATGCAAGTTCCTCGGACATTTCTAAACCATTATTGGTTTCCCTTCCCATGCCATTCCTTATTATATATTGTCCCCACTCATTAGAGAATTTTTCGGCAAACAATTCATAGTTCCAATTTTTCTCATTTTGAAATTTCCTAATAACATTTACCTGCTTAAAATGATGAGATCTTTCATATGGATTTAACATAATCCCTTCAACTTCATTTCTAGCTTTAATCGAAGCTTCAACACCCTCATTATATCCCGGGTTTATAGGGTTAATTAAATTGGTTTCATTTCTAATTTGTTTAAAACTATCACTAACTATGTTTTCTCTTGTATAAGGAATTATTGGCCTGAATTCCTTGAAATATATTAATGCAAATTTAAGCCAGATTTCATTAGGCGGTTCAAAGCTTGGATAATAAATCAATGGTTTCATTTTATAATATTAGGTAAATTAATTCAAGATTTGATAAGTATAGAATGGCTTAATATCTTATATAACCACAATTCTAAAGCTAATATTTTATGAATGATTTAGGTAGAAAATACATGTTGAGGAGCAATCAGCAGATGATCGACGTTATCCCCACTAACCTATGTAGCGGAGACACGCAATCGGTCGACTTTTGTTGTTGATGTTGAGGCGATTATAAATGCGAAATTATAATTGAAAAAATTAATGGAGTTTAATCCTTTCATTGGAGAAATGGGGGGCACAATTGGCACCTTTAAACAATTCTAAATATCAAACCTATATCTACAAAAAAATGACCGGTTCAAAGCGCATTGGGCTTTATTTTCTGTATAGCTAAAAAAATGGCCTAATTGCTGGTTTTTAATGCAGCTTCTTTAAATACACCATCTTTAGCGATGGCAAACGGCAATGAAATGTTTGCCAGAACCCATTCATGAAAATCCTTTATATTAAACTTATCTCCTAATTTGACCTGTAATGCGGCTTTCCATTGGGCTATTTGTGCAGCACCGTAATTGTAGGTAATGGCCTGAACCGGCCAGCGCCTTACCCTTTGAATTTCGCGCATGGCAATATCATCCTGGTTATTTACATGCTTTTTCCAGAACGCCAGCGCTTGCTGATCCGTCCAGCCATAATAATTCACTCCAATATCCATTGGGATTCTTACCGCCCTTACCAGGTCCCATTCCCAGTGGCCGAGCTCATCATAAGGCGTTTTGTAAACACCAAGTTCCTTACCATATCTTTCCACGTAGGCCGCCCATCCTTCAGCCGAACCTACGTAAAAAAAAAGGTCCTGCACGTTACTATGCGGCTCCTTCTCATTTATGGAAGTTTGATAATGATGCCCCGGTATCGCTTCATGAAGAAAAAGCCATCCGAACTGCCTGCTGTTATAGGGCTTACCGGATAAGTTATAATAAAATGTTCCGTCTGCGTAAAAACCAGGCGTGTGCACCACCAATTCTTTGGGCCCCTGTTTAATTTTTACTACCGGGATTTGATGGGGGTAAAACAAGACGTTCAACCTGCTGTCTATATTTTCCCGGGTCTGTTCAAAACGTTCCTGAATAATCTCCGGATCATTTATCAAAAATTCGGCGCTGTTAATTTTACGGTAAAAAGCAATTGAATCCAGTCCTGTTTGCCGGCGAATAAGGTTTATGTGCGTGTTTGCATCATCTACTTCATTCAATCCAAACTTAAAAATTTCATCCGGAGTAACATCTGCACCCAGCCACCTCTTTAACAGATAAGCGTACCATGCTTTGCCGTCTGGAATTGCAGCTATATTATCGTCGGGCACTATCGCCGGAGAATAGGTTAACCATTTTGTTTCCAATTCCAGCCTTTCCAGGTTCATCGTCGTTTCGAACTTTATCTGAAGATAGTCCTGTTGCTGAGCGGCTGAAAGTGTAGACAATTTATATTGACGCAATTGATCTTTAATACTATTAAAAAATACGATTTCTTTTTTGATGGTATCCTTTGGTTCTATCTCGCGCAGATCATCGATGTAGCCCGGTGCTAATCCTGGTATGGGAAGAGCATGGTAACCATTAACAAAGCTATGGGTAAATGTGTCGAAACTTGGTTGCAGTTTCGGATTAAATAAGGAATAAGCGGTAAAAATTAAGGCAGCGTGAATTTTCATGGAGTAATAAAGGTGGATAAATACGTAAATCCCCTACTTTAGACTCGCAAGGGCTCAATATAGACAGCTATTTTGTTTATTCGACTAAGTATTACACTCCTTGTTACATAAAAAATACTATTCAAATAAACTATTACAGCCAATACCTTGGTTGTTTACATACTGAGTCTGAATCGTTTTATAAAGAACCTGTTTGATTGGGAAAGGATCTATTATAACTGATCGATATTTTTCAGCTATAGTATAAGCGTAAAAGATTAGTTGACGGTTGCTTTATACAGTACTGGATTTTGACAAAATGCCATTAAGTATAGATATTCCGGGGTGTTGAAACCCGCAGTGTACGTCAAAAACGTTAAGATTCGCTTGAAAAGCAAATTGCGTAAATTATTGTGATATTTGGATAATTAATTTTCGCGACATTCTGGGTATTTATGTGGAAATTCCGGATGGCTTGATCAGGCGATTCCGTAGGATGTAGAGCACCGATTTGTGTAATCAATTAAAAATTTCAAATTAATAATCAATGAAATAAGACGGTCAAAGTGTTACGGAACTAACTGTCTACGATTCCGGAACGAGGTGATCAATGGCCCGGGAATATCTAATCCATAGCGGATAAAGGTCTCTTTTTCGCGATCTGCTTCAAATAACTTCATACCCGTTGTTAAATCTCTAAGCAAGATCGAACAATAAGGCAACTTAGATGTACTCAATCTAAGAGAGACGACAATGTTTTAAACCGGAATAAGGTGGTAATTTGAGCGGAATCTCGAGGTTAATGACTATATTTTTTGATAAAAGATTGGTCGAACCTTTAAGCATTTTGGTTATCAGTATATTATATAAATTATGACGATTCGGTTAATCGAAGCAGGATCGAACATATAAATATCTATATATCAATTATTTACTAAATTTTTACAATTTAAGATCAATCGTAAAAAAACAACAAAGCCTTGAAAGTACTTGATTCTCAATAGAGAAGTTCGACTTTCAAGGCTTTTGCCGGTTCAAAGTAGCGGGGAGCAGGATCGAACTGCCGACCTTAGGGTTATGAATCCTACGCTCTAACCATCTGAGCTACCCCGCCTTATTGTTTATTACCAGGTATGCGATAATAAGCCTCCGGATTGTGGCAATGTTAGTAACCCATCCGAAAAAGGTTTGCAAATATAGCAGAAATTCGTTTTCTTTAGAAAAAATGTTAACATTTACACCTTCTGTTGCTTTCTATTGATAAACCTGTATGCCCGAAAAGAAAAAATTCACCATTGAATATGAGATAAAATCCTCTCCAAGGATATTGTATGGCTTTCTGAGCGAAGCTAATGGACTTACCCAGTGGTTTGCTGATAATGTGACTGTTAGAGATCAGGTGTACACTTTTACGTGGGACGATGAGCAGCAAAAAGCAAAATTATTGCTCATAAAAGAAAACAAACTGGTGCGCTTTAAATGGGTTGACGATGAGCCGCAATGTTTTTTTGAAATGGAGATCCTGCAGGACGAATTAACCAATGATGTAGCCCTCAGCATCACCGATTTCGCTACTGAAGACACCATTTCGGAGCGCAAACTGATATGGAACAACCAGATCGATTACCTCATTAGCGTATTAGGGGCCTAAGCTTATACAATTTTTCTTAATTTTACGTTTTTGAATCTGCACGGTAATTCCACAAAATTTACCCTACAGATTTTTATTGCGCTAATACGGTCAGCACGCTGAATGAAAAAGATCCATCTTCTCATACTTAAATCATTTATAAGGCCCTTCGTGGTCACCTTTTTTATAGTGATGTTTGTGTTGCTGATGTTATTTTTATTTAAATACATCGATGACCTGATAGGCAAAGGCTTCGCCTGGTACATTATACTGGAACTGATGGCGTATGCGTCAGGTAACAACGTAGCCATGGCCCTGCCCCTATCCATTCTGCTTTCCACCATCATGACCTATGGCAGCCTTGGCGAAAATTATGAGCTGGTAGCCATAAAATCAGCCGGGATCTCATTAGTACGGGCCATGTACCCCATGATCATCATTGTATCAATATTGAGCATTTCCGCATTCATTTTCTCGGATTATATGCTGCCGGTGACTAATCTTAAATATTTTTCGCTACTGTATGATGTGCGCCAGCAGCGGTCGGCAAACTTGCTGCCCGAGGGGGTGTTCAGCCCGAATTTTCCGGGCTATAACATCCGTGTAGAAAAAAAGGGACCCGACGGACAGTTATTATACGGCATTATTATTTACCAAAAAGACGAAATCCATAATAACAATATCGTATTGCGAGCCAAAGAGGGCCGCATGTATCGCACAGCCCGCGATCAGTATTTGGTTTTAAAGCTTAAGGATGGCGTACGTTATGAAGAATCGCCGGGCGATGCGAATAGTTTTAATAACCGCCAACGGTTAATTCGTTTCCGTTTTCAGGATATGGAGCAAAAGCTTGACCTGTCGGGATTTAAGCTGAAACGTACCGATCAGGACGCGTTTAAATCTGCTTTCCAAATGATGAACCTTAAGCAGTTAAGGGATTATAGAAAAGACACCCAGCACCATATTGATAGTACCAATACGGCGCAGCTTAAAAGCATAACGCCTATTATGCGCTATTTTGTTATTGAACGTATCGCAAAATCTACCGGAAAATACAAGCCGGGCAATAGTGATGAATTAAAGGGCCTAAAATTAAACGAGCAGCTATCGGCCTTGTCGAACGCTTCGAGCGAAGCACGGGCTATCTCAACCATGGTAAAAAACAATGCGCAGGTAACTGCTGATGAAGCTCATGATATACGCCGCTCAACAGTTGAATATCAGAAGAAATATACCTTATCGGTGGTTTGTTTAGTGCTGTTTTTAATTGGCGCGCCGCTTGGCGCTATTATACGCAAGGGCGGCCTGGGATTGCCGGTGGTCGTGTCAGTGGCTTTCTTCCTTATCTATTATATTATATCAACCATAGGCGAAAAATCGGTAAAAGACGGCGATATGTCGCCTATTTTGGGGATGTGGATCTCGATATTTATATTAACGCCTGTAGGTTTGTTCCTGTCGTACAAAGCAGCTACAGATTCGGCTTTATTTGATATGGACCTATATAAACGCTACTTTAATAAATTATTTAAGCGCAAAGAGGTGCAAAGCAACTAAAAGCCTGTTTACCACGTAATTTCTTAAAAATCCCGCACCCATTGATTTTACAAAGCGCAGACCTGTTTAATTATATTATCAACTAAATTTGTGTAAATTAAACGGGAAGGCATATCAAACCAATTACAACCTGTTTATAAAATCCAACAGAACAAAATGTTAAATACCATACCAGAGGCGATTGAAGCTATAAAAGCCGGCAAAACTATAATAGTGGTTGATGATGAGGATAGGGAAAATGAGGGTGATTTTTTAACCGCGGCACGCAATGCAACGCCCGAAACTATAAACTTTATGGTACGCTACGGCCGTGGGCTGGTTTGCGCGCCAATTACAAAACAACGCGCACGTGAGCTTGACCTGGAGCCCATGGTGAGCCATAATACCACTTCGCACGAAACAAATTTTACTGTTTCTGTCGATCTGATAAAAGATTGCACCACAGGTATCTCTGCCTCTGACCGTTCAAAAACTGTACTGGCGCTTATCGACCCGGCAATTAAGCCTGAGGAATTGGGCAGGCCCGGCCATATATTCCCTTTAATAGCTAAAGATGGCGGTGTATTGCGCCGTACCGGCCACACCGAGGCCGCTATTGACCTAGCTGTTTTAGCAGGATTTGAGCCCGCCGGTGTCATATGCGAAATAATGAAGGAAGATGGCGAAATGGCCCGCTTACCGGAGTTATTGGTTATAGCAAAAGAATTTGACCTGAAGATCGTATCGATAAAAGATCTGATCGCTTACCGACTGGATACTGAGAGCATGATAACCCGCGAGGTTGCCGTTAAAATGCCAACTGAATTTGGTGATTTCGATATGATCGCCTTCACTCAGAAAAATACCGGCGAAAATCACCTTGCCCTTGTAAAAGGCACCTGGGAGCCCGATGAGCCCATTATGGTTCGTGTACATAGTTCGTGCGTTACCGGTGATATATTTGGCTCATGCCGCTGCGATTGCGGCCCACAGCTGCATAAAGCTATGGAGATGATAAACAAGGAAGGCAAAGGCGTTATTGTTTACATGAACCAGGAAGGTCGTGGCATTGGGCTCATCAATAAATTAAAAGCTTACCATTTACAGGAAAACGGCTTTGATACCGTTGATGCCAATCTGCAATTAGGCTTTAATATGGATGAACGCGATTACGGCGTGGGCGCACAAATATTACGCAGCCTGGGTGTATCAAAAATGCGCTTAATGACCAATAACCCTAAAAAACGTGCAGGCTTAATTGGCTACGGATTGGAAGTGGTTGAAAATATTCCTATCGAAATAGCATCAAACCCGCATAACGAAGCTTATTTAAGAACGAAAAGAGACAGGATGGACCACGCTATTTTGCGCGATCACTGATTTGGATCATCATCACTACCATCCGGTTTATCGGGGGTAGTGTTTTCAGGTTTGGTTGTTACAGCGGGCGTATCTGTTGCAGCTGGCTTTACGGGCGCTGGCGGTGTTTTGCGCTTATTGCCGCCAAAAAAGTTTCTGAAAAACTCACCGAACGTGTCAAAATCCCTTTGGTAAACCAAACCTACGGCATTTACATATTGCACACTCAACTGGTCAATGGTATTTAAGGTAGTACTGTTTAACACCCGGTAAGCATAACGCGCCTTTAGGTTACCATCTTTCCTGATGGAGTATTCGGCCTCAAAATCTTTGGTAAGATTATTATAGCTGGAATTTAACAGGTTGCCTGAGTTGTTAAACAGATCGTTACCGGCAGTATTGCTAAATAAGCTTCCGTTAAGCACCAGGCGGTTATCTAATAGCCTGAATGTAGCACTTGCATCATTAAATGAGCGAAGGCTAAGATCGAAATTTTTGATGTTTGATTGGGAGATAAACGTATTCAGTTTATTGAACGCGAATTCGCTCACTGCATCACCTGCCGTACCCAAAACCTGGTTGGTTAAATTGCTGGCATTGCCCGATGCAAAACTACGGCGCACAATAATACTCAATGCCTGCTGGCTGCGGTTATTATAATCGGTAAGATAAGTACCCAGGTCATCCTTAATTGAAGGATCTGTAGGGAAGTTAAAGTCGAAATCGATATTTGGCTGCAAGAGCGATTTAGTAATGATCAACTCAGCTTGTACCAATACCTGCTCACTTCCTTTTGGTGATGCCAAACCCGCGGCAGAGTATAAGTTTTGTATATCTGTACGCACTTCATATATGGCATTCAGGTTTATTTCGGCATTGGAGGGGTTACCTGTCCAGCGGATGGTGCCGCCCTGGTTTACCACGAAGTTTTTGCTGATGAAGTTTTTTGCCGTAAACTCAAATTTACCCGATGATATTAAAAAGTCGCCAAACATTTCAAAATCGCCCAAACTGGTTATGTTCAGCAACAGGTCAGTGGCCTGCCCGCTCCCTTCAAGCACACCATAGTCGGTAGATATTTTAACTACTGTTTTCTCATCAACAGTAAGGTCGAGGTTCAGGGTCACACCATCAAAGGCTTTGGGGCCAACAACGGCTTTTGCCGTATCTTTATGGCTCACAAATTTTATAAAATCGTAATCCCCTGCGGTAGATGATGTATTTAATGGGATATTAAACACTGTACCTGCAAGCGTACGCGCCTTAATATCAATCTTCATAGAATTAACCGGACCATGAAAACCAAACGTACCTGTACCAAAAGCGGTTCCGTAGTAAATGTGATTATCCTTAAACGTTGTATTAAGGGCCATCAGGTTTTTAGCATCAATGGTTGCCTCAATATCGGGGTTGTTCAGGTTATTTAAATCAACTTTACCATTGATTGTTCCCTGGCCACCATGCGTATCTTTTAGTATTAAATTATTAATACTGATCACGCTGTTGGCTACACTTACTTTATCATTTAATACATAAGCGGTTTTAAGGTAATTTACCGTAAAGCCTGTATTGGCAAAAGTGATATCGCCATTCAACTGGGGCTTATCTATAGGGCCGGTCAATTTCAGATCGCTGGATACCGTTCCCTGCGGGGATGACACCAGGTCTTTTATAAAGGGTTCAAATATGATGGTTTCGGCATGATCCATTTTTACGTTAAAGTTGAGGGCATTATCACCTGCATCTTTTGCAAGTGAATATATGCCACCAATATTCATTGTTTCGTTACCGCGGTTATTGATACTTACTTTTACCTCTGCTTCCTGGCGGTCATTATCCAATGCCGATTCAATTTTCACATTCCCTACCAGTGTTTTATTCATCGTAAGTGAATCAATACCCAAATGAGCATCCATTCCCGGAGATTTTGTGATACCCGAAAGCACTACATCGCCATTAAGTGATCCTTTCAACATTATCCCCGAAAGCCGGGTAAGCTGGTCAAGGGTACTCATGCTGAATTTTTCAAACAGCACTTTCAGTTTATCTTGCGGATTATCGGATATAAGACCATCGATTTTCACCTTCTGAGGTCCGTTAGAAAGTTGGAAACCCTGTACCTGCGTTTTACCACCCAAAAACCTTATTTGCGCCTGATCCTGCAGCTTCCAGTCCTGGTGCTCCAGTATAACATCCGATGGCAGCAATGTTACCCGGGCAATGGTATCATGCCCAAATCTTACCAGGCCGTAAAGATCCAGCTGATTAGTGGCATTCTTATCTGCTAATTTAACGTTGAAGTTCAGGCTGTCACGCCTGATATTATTTGATATATCGATGTTCTTGATGAGTAAGCTATCGGTAATATTTATGCGGCTAAGTGATAAGTTTATACCCAACTGGCCATTGGTTGTGCTTTCGTCAATAATCAAATCGTGAAAAACAGTTTTACCGTATTGTATGGTTTTAACATAACCGTTAAGCGAGGCAGTTTCGTTGGTTGAGTTAAACTGACCAACAAATGTACCCTGATCGGGAATCTTAAGATCGGGCACAAAAATAGCAGTGAGCGGATCTAAATTTTTAAGGTTGAGATTAAATGTAAAGTTTTGTGGTTTGGCGGTAACAGGCTGTTCTTGTAATGAAGGAATATATTTCCGGACAAGGGCCTTAAAATAAGATGGCATGGTAGCCAGGTCATAACTGCCTGTAATACTACCATCAGCAAAATCGGACTTTAAAGAGATCTCCCTGGCATCGCCTAATCCGTTTGCCGATAAGTATACCGAATCAACCAAATAATTATGCCTTGGGTCAACTACTCTTAAAGGCGAAAGATCAACACTTCCCTCAAAATTCTTCAAGTCATTACCATCAAAATGGGTTTTCATATTGGTGCTGATGGTGATGGTATCCTTTAATAGCTTAAGCGTATGCAAATGTGCATCCTGTATATTAGCAGTAAGATCATACACTGGCAAAGCCGGGGCCAGGTTGATACTCCCGTTCAGGTTGAGCTTAATGTTTTTATCGTTTATGCTGATCCTGGCGCTGGCCAGTTTTTTAACAAACGTGCCGTTTAAGGTAAGGTTATTGTACTTGTAACCCTTAAAATCCAGGTAACCTATCTTAGCGTTAACAGCCTCATTCAAATTTTTAAGCGCGTCACCGCTACCCTTTAAATCAGCACTTAGTGTGGTGCGGCCAATATCACTTATATCCAATAGATCACCGAGAGCAAAATCACTGGTGCTCAGCTTGCCGCTATATGCCGGGGTGCCTGCTTTATTAATTTTTAGGTTGATATCAGAATCAAACCTGCCTAACTTGGTTTTGAAGGTTCCAAAAGCCACAAAGTCGTTTTGCAAACCGGTAAACCTGCCGGTAAAGTTTACGTTGCCAAATTTGGCGATGATATCCGGGACTTTGGCATTACGATCGCCGCTGAAGTTGCTGTACAAATAATCCAGGTCCTTTTTGTTGGTAGCAATTTGCTGAAAATTAAGTTCGAGGAAAGTGTTATCCCAATTGGGTAAACCTCTCAACCTAAAATCGCCCCGCACGTAGGTTGCCTGTCCGCCGGTAACCAGCAGGTTTTTGGCACTCAGATTTTTTACCATCCCTTTTATGCGCCCGTCAACACCCAAATCAAATTTAACCTTTTCAAGCCCGCTGGTAAAAAAGGCAATATCTGCTGATGAGATCCTCGACGAATGAAAATCGCCATCCATATACACCTTATCCTCAATGTCATCAAAATCATCAAATGATTTAAACTTCATCCTGAAATAGTTCTTCAGGCTCGATCTTTCGGTAAGCAGAAAAAGGTTTTGCGCCAGTATCTGGTCGGTATCAACGGTGGCATTGGTGGTGAGATTTTTTAGGTAGAAGCCGCTCTTTTCGTGAAAAGTAAGGTTATGAACATTCCCTTTAAACAAGTGATTGATAATATCCATATTATTCACCACCGCGCTGAAATGCGTAAGATCAATATCATCAAAGTTCACCCCGTTTATTACGGTATCAACCTGTAGATTTTTGTAACGGAAATGCAGATTATTGATAGCTACCTTTTCGAATATTACATTCCACGGCTTGCCGGGTGTTTTGCTTGTATCGGGCGAACTAAAGTATTTTAGAATGAATGACAAATTTGAGCTGCTGTCTTTTAGTCTTTTAAGGTAGATGGAACTGTTATCCAGTTTTACCAGGCTGAGATCGAGCGTACGCCTGTGGATACTTTTTAAAAGTGAGAACCCGCTGATATCAACTGTAAGTTTTGGGGTGTTGAGCAGGGTATCTTTAGTTTTATCGAGCACATAAAAATCCTCCAGCACAACTGATGTAAAGGGCTGAAGATACAGGCTTTTTATGCTCACCGTAGTATGCAACTGCTCTGATAAATAGGCAGTAGCTTTTTTGGCGGCCCATGTTTGCACAGGCTTGTACTGAAAAACAAGTAATAGTATGCTCAATATCATAAAAATGAGCAGCACTAAACCGAGGACTATTTTGAGTACTTTTTTAATAACTTTGTAGCTTAAAATAATTATTGAATTACTGATTGAGTGAATTAGTGATTGGCTATTTAAACAGGTCTTTTACAAGATGGTTTAAAAAACATACTAAATAATAATTCACTCACTCGCTAATTCGCTCAATCACTAATTAACAACGTGCCAGTAATATTAGCAATCGAATCTTCATGTGATGAAACCTCTGCGTCGGTTTGCGCGGATGGTGTAATATTGAGCAATGTTATTGCCAATCAAACCATACACGAAGCTTACGGAGGCGTGGTTCCTGAACTTGCCTCAAGGGTTCATCAGCAAAATATCGTTCCTGCAGTTCAACAAGCACTATTGAACGCAA
>JAMFSA010000081.1 GCA_026225055.1 Mucilaginibacter xinganensis
ATGCCAAAAGACACACACCGACCGCCCGTTCAGCCTTTCCCTTCATACACTTGGAAAAATGAATTCCAAGCTTACACCCCGTAAAAATCGACCATGTCCGAGATCAAATGTACACGTTCCGTGGGAACAAAGTACCCGAAGCGGAAATGTGAGAGACTAAGAACGCTGGACAACTTGGCGCAAGGGAACGGTTCAGCACACATTGGCTTCCACCCTCTGTGAGATACTAAGAACGCCGACGAGACTTGGCGCCAGCGAACGGTTAAGAACGCTAACGACTTGCCGCCGATGAACGGTTCAGCACACATTTGGCTTCCACCTCTGTGAGATACTAAGAACACTAACGACTTGGCGCCAGCGAACGGTTTAACACACATTGGCCTCTTCTGTGAGATACTAAGAAACGGTAACGACTTGGCGCTAGCGAACGGTTCCGGCACACATCGGCCTCTGTGAGATACTAAGAACGCGAACGGTTCTAGCACACATCGGCTTCTGTGAGAGTACTGAGGACGGTAACGACTTGGCGCCAACGAACGGTTCAAACACATTGAAATGGGACACGGCTTGTGAGATACTAAGAACACTTGCGACCAGGGGTTACCACTGACGCAACGAACGGTTCAAACACACTGCTGAAAAGAATGTTACTTCCCTTCATACACTTGGAAAAATGAATTCCAAGCTTACACCCCGTAAAAATCGACCATGTCCGAGATCAAATGTACACGTTCCGTGGGAAAGAACTGCCTAGGTGGGAACACCCTGTGCGATACTAAGAAAACACATTGAAATGGACATGGCCTCCTTTCACATGGTTGGGAAACTCAATTCCAAGCTTCACACCCTGTAAAAATCGACCATGTCCGAGATCAAATGTACACATTCCGTGGGGAAAAAAAAAGTGGTGGGGGTTATAATGTTGTGATATGTTCCTTTCCCTAGGGAAAACTCAATCCCAAGCTTACACCCTGTAAAAAAAAAATGGACCGCATCCGAGATCAAAAGCGGATGGGACCGGGGGGAGGTTTCAAGGGTACTGGGACTAGGGGGAGGTTTCAAGGGTACTAATGGACAAAAGGCTGACGATGGGGGGTCGATCGTCAGTGAAGCTAAAAATAGACCTCAAACCAAAGTCGTAGAGCTCGTCGAGGGCTACAAGAGTTGTCTGAGGGCGATTTTCGATACGGGGCCTCGTTGGCCCGCAAAACCCAAAATACTTTCCGAGAGCCGGCGGTGTGAAAATCGAAAGGGCCCCGAAATGCTGCCAGGCAAGTACCCAACCTCGGCAGAAGGCGTGGTGACGCAGTCGCCCATCGAAGCTCTCACAAAACACTGCTAGGCAGGTCGCTCAGCCAATGAATAGCGTGCCGCTCCCCAGCCACTGCACCGATTGCCTCGGGTCCGGCGCCGTTGGAAAGCCGTTGAGAGGCATTACTAGCTCGGTCCCTAACGTGGTCTGAGGCATCGCTCCCTCGGGTACCGCCCACGATAAATAGCGTGTCGCAGCACGCCCACTAAACCGATCGCCTCAAGTCCAGCACCGTTGAAAAGCCCTTGGAAAGCCTGACCAGGTCAGTCCCTAACCTTACTAGGTCGGCCCCTAACCTCATCCAAGAACATCGCTCGCCCATAGGTAAACCCTTGGTTGACCCCTTGAGGCAAGAACCCAAGTAACCCTAGACCGGCCCTAAAGTAAGTCGGCCAGACACAAGTCGACCTTAGACCGGCCCTAAAGTCCAGCTTTCACTTCAAGCTTTCAACTCAATTCTCTTACGCCTCACTTTCAATTCTATTCTCTTACACTTCACTTTCAATTCTATTCTATTCTCTTACACTAGTAACAAAACTCTACAAGCCTTTCCTCCCTCCCCCCGCCCTGCCCTAATCCCCTCTCCCGCCTTCCAACCTTCCTCCCTTAGCCCTTCACCCTCAAGTCTAAGACTGCTTTCGCAGTCCCAGACTCAAGGCAAAAGGCCTCGAGGCCGGTCGTCCATTGTACCCCGAGTCCCCGCAGATTAATAGGGACCGAAGCCGTCAACTCAAAGCACTCATTACCAAGTAATGACCGCCAGTTGAGCCGACATTACACTGAGGTGCGGCCCAAGGGGAGACCGCACTCAGGCTATACCCAAATTCACGCAAGGCAACCACTAAGTACGCTGGCTTACTAGCACAACGAACGGTTCAACAGAACGCTACTTCCCTTCACATGGTAGGAAAACTTGATTCCAAGCTCGCACCCTGTAAAAATCGACCATGTCCGAGATCAAATGTACACATTCCGTGGGAAATAGAATAAAATAATAATAATAAAAAACCACAGCACCCAGGATTCCCGCGTGGTCCCCCACCGTGGTACTAACTAGGCGGCACTCCGGTTAACTGCGCAGATCGGACGGGATGCGGTGCTTTCGAAGTCCTATGGCCGTGGATAA
>JAMFSA010000082.1 GCA_026225055.1 Mucilaginibacter xinganensis
ATGGAGGCATATCCATATTGACAAAATACATTAACATGTTGTCAAGTTTTTCGATTGGTGTTAGGTTTTCATCCATAAAAAAAGAGGCTTAATATAGCCTCTCAATATAAGAATTTATTTATCACAAATTTAACTCCTTACAATCCCGCCGCAAACGACAACCCCACAGTCCCATCCTGATAGCTAGGCATGATCATCGCGCTTTTGCCATGCTTGCCTTTGTGGGTTAAGGCATTACGCAGGTATGGGTATACAAAATAGGCAGCTTTGGTTGATATTACACCTAAGCCCGCCCCGGCAACAACATCACTAAACCAGTGGTCGCGGTTATACATCCTGAAGATACCGGTGGTTACGGCAGCCGTATAACCAATTACTGTATATATCGGCGATTTTTCAGAATACTCCTGTGCTAAAAACTCAGCGCCCATAAAAGCAATAGTGGTATGGCCCGACGGGAAAGACAGGTAATCCTGCCCGTTTGGCCGTAAGCGATGGGTTACACGCTTGGTTATTTCATCTGCTCCGCCTGCTATAAGGCCCGAAAGGCCTAATAAAGCGGTACGATCAATAAAAGTATTTTTGCCTTGAACACCAATTAAATTTAACCCATACACCATCACTATTGGCGTAAAAAGGAAATAAGTTTCGGCCTTGGTATTAAAGTTGGGGTTGGTTTTTTCTATTTCGCCCTTAAAATAATAGTCAACGTTACGCACCGGGGTAATAAAAAACGACGATACACCATAAGCTATAGCAATAGCAGGCGGTATAAATGATAAAGGATTACTATGCAGGCGCTTTACCGTATCAGGAGCCGTAAAAAGGTCTTTTTTTACGGTATCTAAACGGTTAACCTTCTTAGCAGTATCTGCCGTTACCTGGGCATTGGCTTCAATCGAAATAAAGCAAAATAAAACAAATATTATTTTTCTCAATGGATGATATATTATTGATTTAAATATGCCGTATAATATGCTAATATCCGCTTGAATTCTGTAGAAAAACTGAATTTTATTAACACTAATTTAATACATATGTAAAAAAATGGCATCCCGGCTATATCCAGGATGCCATTAATATATAATAAAGTCTTATTTATATTTAATGCGCGAAAGCTCAACAGTTTCAGGGGCGGCCAACATCAGTGGCACTTTTTCAACCGTAACAAAACTCAGGTCGAGGCCAAAACCACGCTCTTCTGATAAGCTTACTTTTTTCAGGTACAGGTAATAACCCATAACAAAGCTTTCATAAAACGACAGGTTATGTGAGCGTGAAAGCACTTTTTCTATCACCACAAACCTAAAATCGCCTACTATATTATGTTTATTGAGCGAAGTATATTTACTGGTGATATCAACCTCTCCGTTTTTAACCAATTCTTCCACCACTTTTCTAAACAGCAGGTTTATCTGTTGCTCAACCCTGAAGCCCAGTTTAAAGTCGATTCTGATCAATTTGTTAGGCACTAAAAAGTCTACCTCATACTCACGTTTGTAGGGCTCATCAACCACATCAACGTGCACCAGCCAGTAAACATCGGCCCGTTTAGGCTGCTTTTGCAGTATAGAGTAAATGATCTTTGATTCTATCTCCGAATCGAAATTAGCACTGGTTAAATAAACCAGTTGTGATGCATATTTTGGCACGCTCTCATCATCGCTTAGTTCTTTAAGTATGCTGAAATAGTCGTCTATCTCAATAAACTTAACATACCTGTTCCTGATCTTGCGGGCGGTGTGCCATGTCCACATTACCGAAAACAGGAAGGTACCTATAGTTAAGGTAAACCAGCCGCCATGTATAAATTTAACCAGGTTACTGGCCAGGAAAGTAGTTTCAATAGTGAGGTAAACCGCCAGGAATATATAAATAATATAATCGGGAACTTTTTTCTTTTTAAGGTATTTTGATACCAATATGGTGGTCATCAGCATGGCTACGGTAATACTCAATCCGTAGGCAGCGGTCATGCTGTCAGAGTTGCGGAATAGTAATACAACACCTATACATCCTGCACACAATAACCAGTTTACACTCGGCACATATAATTGTCCTTTCTGTTCAGATGGGTAATTGATACGTACTTTGGGCCATAGGTTTAAGCGCACGGCTTCAGCTATCAGCGTAAATGAGCCTGATATCAGGGCCTGACTGGCAATAATAGCCGCTACAGTTGCAATACCAATACCAAATATCAGGAACCAGCCTGGCATAAGGGCGTAAAAAGGGTTAAATCTATCCAGGTTCATTACCCGGCCTTCGTGCTGCAGCAACCATACGGCCTGGCCCAGGTAGTTCAATATCAGGCATGTTTTAACATATATCCAGCTTACCCGTATGTTACTGCGCCCGCAGTGGCCCAAATCGGAGTATAGCGCCTCTGCTCCCGTTGTACAAAGGAAAACAGCACCCAAAATAATGAAGGCATGCGGGTATACAATTAATAATTTTAGCCCATAATAAGGGTTTAAAGCTTTAATTATTGACGGCATCTGCGCTATGAATGAAACACCCAGTACACCCATCATGGTGAACCAGATGAACATAATAGGGCCAAAGGCTTTACCAACCAGGGATGTACCAAATTGCTGGATAAAAAAGAGGCCCGCTATAATCGCTATTACTATGTATATGGTAGGGATATCGGGATAAAGCGGCTTAAGCCCTTCAATAGCCGATGCTATGGAAATTGGCGGTGTTATAATACCATCGGCTAATAATGCGCAACCACCTATAACGGCGGGCAGTATAAGCCACTTTGCCTTTCGGCGCACTAATGAGAAAAGGGAGAAAATACCACCCTCGCCTTTATTATCTGCCTGGAGGGTTATAACTACATATTTTAAGGTAGTTTGCAGCGTCAGCGTCCAAATAATGAGTGATACGCCTCCTAGAACAACAAGTTCTGAAATTGGATCTTTACTCCCCACAATTGCTTTAAATACGTACAATGGCGAAGTTCCTATATCGCCGTAGATGATTCCCAGGCTAATCAATAACCCTGGAATGGTTAGCTTTTGCAGATCTTTATGACTCGACACTTTATATATTTAGTGCAAAAATATTAAAAAATTCCGTTAACATCTTTTTTGGGCGAATAAACGTATAAAAAACAAATAATCAGGCCGATTTTGGCCAACAATGTTAAATTTTGTTAAAAAAAATTATTAAATCGTCAGTATTTGAATTGATGATTGCTTTATTTATATTTTTGCAAAACATTTACTTAGTAGGATGAGGCGATTTTTTACAAACAGATTTTCATGTAACATACTTATTGCTGCTGCAATTTGCATGAATTTCGGTTTGGCATATGGTGGTAGCTTTAGCAAAGACACCATTTATATGCACATGAAAAAAGCTAAATCAAAAAACTCATACCTTAAAAACGGGTTGCCATTTTCGTTGCCGCCATTAAAGCCCGGCCTTACTTCATATGTTAAAATTAACATTCCGAAGGCTGATGACAAATTACTGAGCGATGTGGAAATATTCCCTAATCCGGTAACCGATCAGCTTAACTTAAAATACTCGTTATCACGCAACTCAAACGTGAGCATTAAAATAATGGATGTTTTGGGTAATGATATTTTAACTGTTCTGCAGCAAAGGGTCGACCTTGGCGAACAAAAAGTTAGTTACTCTATCAGCAACAGGCTTACCCGTGGTTTTTACTTTGTACGCATAGTTGCCGGCCCCGAATCGGTGATCAAAAGGATCAGCGTACTGTAAGCCCTCCGCCCCTGAAGAGGGAGCAATTATAATTTTTATACTTCATTTCTTTTTCGCGCTACGGGTGACTCACCCTGTCTGCGCTAAAGCGCAAAGAGGGAGTTATAAGAAAGCTTTTTTTCATCCTCTTTACCGTCAGGTAGAGAGGGTCGACGAGTGAAACGAAGTCGGGGTGAGTCAAACGAAGCGCGACAGAGTCTTCTTGGTTTTATGTTAACTACTCTTTCCCAAATGGCACCGAGATAGTATATAGCACCCGTACAGGTTGGCCATTTTGCATGGCCGGTTTCCACTTTTGGTTATAATCTTTTAAAACCTGGATAGTTATACCATCAGCCTCAGTATTAAGCGAGTGCACTATTTTGGGTTCTGTTAAACTGCCATCCTTTTCAACAACAAAGCTTAAAGTCACCTTGCCCGCGTCAGAACTGTTATACTGGTGGTTCGTATATTTGATCATGTACTTCATAAACACACCAATTCCTCCCGGTGGCTCGGGTATGGTTTCCTGATTCGTCGTTTGGGATTGTCCGGGTGCGGTGTCGGTAGGTTTATTGTTCTGCTGTGCTTTTGCAGTTATTACAACCGACAGCAGCAAAAGAACAAGCAATGGTTTTCTCATTCGATAAATGTATTCTCAATTCAGCCCGAAAACAAGTGGTAACCAAATTGTTACTGGTTCATATCGAATCAGTTGGATATCAGAGTAGTCGGTGTAGCTTGGTGGAGCGCGTTGCTAATAATTTCTGAACCCGAATTTCTTGAATTAGAGAATTTATAGAATTCTGCTAATTCCTTAATTCTGTAAATTCGGGTTCAGATAATTTGGGCGTTGCCTACGGCCCGTGCTTTCCGCTTATACTACACAGGCATTAGGCTCAAGGCCGGTATCCGCTACTATCACTAACGCTAAACTTCAACGCGCTCCGCCGACTCACCCCGACTACGCTTCGCCGGACATCCCTATCTACGCTAAAGCGTAAAGAGGGAACTATAAAATCATCTTTACCCTCTTTGCGGCTTGCCGCAGAGAGGGTCGACCAGCGAAGCGTAGTCGGGGTGAGTCGCCGGAACGCGAAAGATAACCCTCCAATGAGTAAAATAACTCAATCAACCACTCTCCTAATCAACCCAATCAACTAAAAATTCCTAATTTTACCGCCATGAAAATAATTGCAATTGGCCGCAACTATGCTGAACATGCTAAGGAACTAAATAACCCGGTGCCTACCGCCCCGGTTATCTTTATGAAACCTGATTCGGCATTAATAAAAGACAACAAACCATTCTACCATCCCGACTTTTCGACAGATATACACCACGAGATTGAGCTTGTGCTCAAGATCAGCAAAGAAGGCAAACACATCAGCGAGAAGTTCGCTTCAAACTATTATGATGAGATAGGCCTCGGTATTGATTTTACTGCACGCGACATCCAAAACCGCCATAAAGAAAAAGGCCTTCCCTGGGAACTGGCCAAAGCATTTGACGGCTCCGCCCCTATCAGCAACTTTGTGCCGAAAACACAGTTCGCCGATCTTTACGATCTGAATTTAAGACTGAATATCAACGGCGAAACCCGTCAGAACGGAAACACTAAGGACCTGCTTTTCTCTTTTGAGAGCCTTATCGCCTTCGTATCCAAATACATCACCCTTAAAAAAGGCGACCTGATTTTTACCGGCACCCCAGCGGGTGTAGGCCGTGTAAACGTTGGCGACAGGCTGGAAGGTTATTTGCAGGATCAGAAAATGCTTGATTTTTACGTTAAATAGGCATGGTAAAAAAACTTCTGGCTTCTACCCTGCTATTTGTGGGTTTTTTATGCGCTGCTTATACGCAGGGTATTGTACAAACCAAACCGTACCCAACCGACTACTTCCGCTACCCGCTTGATCTGCCACCTGCAACAGCCGGCTCATTTGCCGAGCTGAGGCCAAACCATTTCCATTCAGGCCTCGATTTCAGGACCAACCAGCGCGATGGCTATCCCGTGCACGCCGCTGCCGATGGTTTTGTATCACGCCTGCGGGTACAGTTCGGTGGTTTTGGCAATGCTGTATATATTACACATCCAAATGGCTATACTACTGTTTATGGTCACTTGCAAAGCTTTAGTCCGGAGATAGCGAAACTGGTACACGACTACCAGGTACAAACCAAATGCGATATTGTAGACTTTAACCTGTTGCCATTACAAATGCCAGTTACAAAAGGACAAGTTGTAGCGCTATCGGGCCATACAGGCGGCGTTGCAGGGCCGCACCTCCATTTCGAGATCAGGGATACGCAAACCGAGCAAACCATTAACCCATCGTTATTCGGCTTGACCATACCCGACAATAAACCACCCATGTTAGGCACTGCTTGTATCTATCGTTTTACCGGTGCGCCATTCAACGAAAAAACAAACCGTGAGCTATTGCCTGTAGTTGGTGCAAACGGGCATTACCGCCTGCTAAAACCGCAACTGATCACCGTAAATGGCAACGTTGGCTTTGGTATAACCGCATTTGATATGAATAACACTTCGGCAAATCATAACGGCGTATATTCTATCGAACTTAAAGTTGATGGCAAAACAGTTTTCACCTTTGCCGCTGAACGTTTCGCGTTCGACCAGACACATGCCATAAATGCTTATATCGATTTTCCGGAATTTTTAAACTCGGGTCGTTTTATACAAAAGTGCTTTATACTGCCTGGCAGTAAGATCACACTGTACCCGCAATCCATAAACCGTGGTGTGGTTAGCTTTACTGATGATTCGGTACATGATATCGAATACGTGGTGAAAGATATAGCAGGCAATGCCTCAACATTAAGCTTTAAAGTGAAATCGCAAAGCAAAATGGCGCATTTTATGCAGGCTTATAAGGTTTTGGGCACGCTGTTTCATTATGACAGGAACAATACATACAGCACCGATAAGGTTAAGATCAACATCCCGGCAGGAAATTTATACGATGATGTTGATCTCATTTTCACAACGCTGCCTAAAAAACCCGGCGCGTTTTCAGCTACCTATAAGTTTGGCGACCACTATACTTCAATAAACGATAGTTATGATCTATGGATAAAACCCGACAGCAATATCGACCGTTTTGCCAACAAAGCCGTTATTGTAAATAATGGCGTATGCGAAGGCGGTGTTTATGAAGATGGCTACATTAAATGCCAGCCAAAATCCTTCGGTGAGTTTTATATTAAGCTGGATACCGTGCCGCCGCACATCAGCCCGGTAAATATTATGAATGGCGCTAACATGGCAGGCAAAAAGGCTATTTTTATGCGGATGAACGATAACCTGTCGGGCATAAAAACCTATTTGGGGTATATTGATGGGCAGTGGGTTTTAATGCAGTGGGATTTTAAAAGTAAAGTACTTAGTTATACCTTTGATGATAGCCTTTCGCACGGTAAACATACCTTTGAGTTAACCGTTACCGATCAGAAAGACAACAGTTCAACCTATAAAGCAGATTTTTACAGATAATTATTATGGCAACACTAAAAGAAGGCGATAAAGCCCCGGAATTTACCGCGAAGGATCAAAATGGAAATACCGTTTCCTTAGCAGATTTTAAAGGCAAAACAGTGATCCTGTACTTTTACCCGAAAGATGATACCCCGGGCTGTACTGCCGAAGCCTGTAGTTTCCGTGACAACTATCAGTCGCTGTTGAGCAAAGGTTTCCAGGTGATTGGTGTGAGCACCGATGATGAAAAATCGCACAAAAAATTCGAGACCAAATACAGCTTGCCATTTCCGCTGATTGCCGATGAGGACAAAAGCATAGTTGAAGCCTACGGCGTTTGGGCCGAGAAGAATATGTACGGCAAAAAATATATGGGCACGGTACGTACCACTTTTATTATTAATGGCGATGGTGTTCTAAGCCATGTGATTAATAAGGTGGATACACAAAATTCATCGCAGCAGGTGCTGGATCTGGTGTAAACTCCTTTCTTTGTCATTCTGAGCGGAGCGAAGAACCTGCACATGCGTTACCAAGCGCTTGTACAAAGATGCTTCACTCCGTTCAGCATGACAAAGTGATATTATTAATATAATTAATCTCCATTACCTATTAGAATTTCTCCATTAGGCTTGATCAATTTTATTACCATAGATTTTCTTTCTTTTATCAAAAAATCACCCTTTTTTATTTGGTGATTAAACGTCCATCCACCATTATACAAAGAGAAGGTCTTGCCCTTAATAGTAACATCTGCAAAGCCTTTTATGTCATTTTTATCATATATAACGCTATCTACAACACCATTGAATTGATAATTTAAATCAGCGTAATGGCCTCGTATAGAAAATATTACCATTACGAGAACTGCGATTGCTCCAAAGATTGCAGTTCTTTTCAAAATATCTAATCTATATATAACAATTCCTTCCATTGTGGATACTAAGATAATATTTCTTTACACTACTTAATCAGACAACAATATATACCCCAATAAATTTGTATATCATTGCTAATAATATTTATTTTAGCCCGGTTGCATTTATATTAAGTTGATTATAGCAAACAAAAAAGCTTAATACCTATTTATTAATACACGATTCACTAATACTTATATATGTCGGTACAGGTTGATGATGCAGAGATACTGAGTAAGTTTCAGGATGAAAAAACCCGGAACGAGGCTTTTAACCTGCTGCTAAAGAAATACCAGCAAAAAATTTACTGGCATATTCGCCGCATGGTTATTGACCATGATGATGCCGATGATATTGCGCAGGATGTATTTATCAAGGTTTGGAAAAACCTGCTTGGCTTCCGAAATGATGCCCAACTCTACACCTGGATGTACCGCATAGCCACCAACGAGTGCATTACCTTCTTAAATAAAAAGAAAGCAAAAAATAACATTTCACTTGATGAAGTAGACTATTCATTAGCCGATACGCTAGCGGATTCAAGCTACTTTGATGGCGACAAAGCGCAACGAAAATTACAGGAAGCCCTGCTTACCCTGCCCGAAAAACAAAAGCTGGTATTTAACATGAAGTACTACGATGATATGAAATACGAAGAAATATCGGAAGTACTGGGTACGAGCGTGGGCGCTTTAAAGGCATCTTTTCACCTCGCGGTGAAAAAAATTGAGACCTTTTTATTGTCAAAAGATTAATTTAAAAAAACAATTAAACCTTTTCATCAAAATTTCATCTATACACAGATATGAAAGGCGATATGGAAGATAAAGAATGGCTGGATGATAGCATGTCACTTAAACAGGTTAACCCAAATAACCCGTTTACAGTGCCTGCCGGCTATTTTGATGAATTGGAGCGGAGGATTACATCGTATATTCAGTTAGATGAATTAAAAACGGGCGCGCCCGAAAGTTTTAGTGTCCCGGAAAATTATTTTAATGAATTAAGCGCTAACATTCAAAGCAGGATTGCGATGGATGAACTGGTAAGTGCAGATAAGCCAGACTTTACTGTACCCGAAAATTATTTTGACGAATTAAGTGCCAATATCCAAAGCAGGATAGCTATTGATGAACTGGCAAATACTGAAGAACACGGTTTTGCTATCCCAGAAAATTATTTTGATGAAATGAGCGCCAACATCCAAAGCAAAATTGCTTTTGATGAGCTGGTTAATGCCGAAGAGCATGGATTTACCGTACCCGAAAATTATTTTGATGAGCTGCAGGATCAAATTACTGCACGTATACTGGTTGAACAAACGCTGGGCGAAACACAGGAAGCATTTACTGTACCGGCTGATTACTTTAACCAACTGAATAAAAAAATCCTTAATAGTACCGTTAACCAGGACATGGTAAGGCGTAAAGGCATTGTCAGAAAAATGCTGGCATCGGGATCGTTCAAATACGCTGCCGCTGCATGTTTTGCCCTTGTTATTGGTACGGCTATTTTTGTTAAGCAGGTAACCGACCCCATTGCCGAGCATAACAGCTCTTTTTTACATCAACAGATCTCAACCTTGCCGGTTAGTGATATCCAAAGCTATTTACAACAGGATGTAGATGCCAATGATACACAACATGCCGTTATTGATGAAGGCGCACCTGTTAATGACAACGGTTTAAACAATGCTTTACAAGATCTAAAGGAATCTACCCAGTAATGACTAATCTGCTCAAATATACTTTTGCTTTAGCATTCATTTTAAGTGTTGGTAGTGCAGCTTATGCCCAGGTACCGCCTTCGCCGCATTTTGAGCGCCGACCGGCTTATCATGAACGCGTGGTAGTAGTACAGGAGCCGAATAACCATCAAAATCCACAGGTTCGTATTGAGAATATAAAGATCAAATTTTTAAAGCAGCAGCTTAATCTTACGCCAGAGCAGTCGCAAAAGTTCTTCCCTCTATACCGCGAATACCAGCACGAGCTTTTTAATATGCTGAGGCTTAAAAGGCTCAATAACACCAATGCCCAGGCCGATGGTACTGATCAGATAAACAAGGACCTGTATTATGATTCGCAGATAGTGAGCATCAAGATGCGCTTTAAAGATGCGTTCCTGAAAATATTACCGCCCGAAAAAGTTAGCGAGCTATACAAAAGCGAAAAGCAATTTAACGACGAACTGGTTCGCTCATTATCCGAACGCAACGGCAACGTTAATAATTAACGAATGGATAAGAATACAAGATCAACGCTTGTCGGCTGCGCAATAATTGGAGGTTTGCTAATTATCTGGTCTTTTTTTATAAACGTAGGTAAACCGCCCTCACCAAAAAATATTATAGTAATTGCGACAGTGCATAAGCTGACAGACACCAACGGATATGTAAAAGTTGATGTTCAATATAACTACCAGGGTAAAGTTTTGAATAACAATTTTCATATAGCTAATGCTGATAGTTTAAAAACGGATGGAAAGGTTAGGGTACTCGTATCACAAGCAAACCCTAATAAGGATATTAAATATATTGGTGTTGCTAAATAGTGTCTTCTGCCCTAATACAACTTACCGTAGAGACGCAATATTTTGCGTCTCCTGAGCTTAACCTATATAAAATTATTCTGTGATTCTCTGTGAAAAACTTTGTGATCTCTGTGGTAAAACTAACCACAAAGTACACTGAGATTTTCACAAAGGGCGCTAAGGACTATTTCAGCCGCAAATATTGCGTCTCTACAGGTTTTTGATTTACCTTTGCCCCATGCTAACCCTGCGACAGCTTTTCCTTGCCAATAACGCTCAAACCACCAACTTCCCCCTTCTGCTTGAATTTGAACGGGCCGAAGGCATTTATATGTACGATAGCGAAGGCAAACCTTATATCGACCTGATTTCAGGCATCGGTGTAAGCAACCTGGGGCACAGCAACCAGCGTGTAGTTAACGCTATAAAGGAGCAGGTAGATAAATACATGCACCTGATGGTTTATGGCGAATATGTACAATCGCCACAGGTCCGTTTTGCAGAGAAACTGGTTTCTATTCTACCTGAAAATCTGCAATCCGTATACTTCACCAACTCCGGAGCGGAAGCTGTCGAGGGAGCTTTAAAACTGGCTAAAAGATATACGAGCCGTACAAATATCATCGCCTGCCATAACTCCTACCACGGCAGCACACATGGCGCATTAAGCGTTATGGGTAATGAGGAATTTAAACAAGCCTATCGCCCATTATTGCCGGGAGTTAAGTTCATCAACTTTAATAATACTAATGATCTGAGTCTGATAGATGATCAAACGGCATGCGTCATTATTGAAACAGTACAGGGTGAAGCAGGTATTCGTGTGCCCGACATAGCGTATATGCAGGCCTTACGCAAAAGATGCGATGAAACAGGCACATTGCTGATTCTGGATGAGATCCAGGCTGCATTTGGGCGCACAGGCAAACTTTTCGCTTTCGAACATTTTGGTATTGTACCCGATATATTGCTGCTGGCAAAAGCCTTGGGCGGTGGCATGCCTATTGGCGCTTTTATTTCATCAAACGCTATCATGTCGGCATTAAAAGAGAACCCTATCCTGGGGCATATCACCACGTTTGGCGGTCACCCGGTATGCTGCGCGGCTGGTTTGGCTGCGCTGGAGGTTTTGCTAGATGAGAAGCTCTGCGAACAGGTTGCCGCAAAGGAAACGCTGCTAAGAGCATCATTAGTTCATTCGGCTATAAAAGAAATTCGCGGCAAAGGCTTAATGCTCGCCCTTGAGTTGGAAAGCTTCGATCTTAATAAAAAGATCATCGACCGCTGCATTGCCAACGGCGTAATTACCGACTGGTTTTTGCATTGCAGCAATGCTATGCGCCTGGCCCCTCCCATTATCATCACCCCCGATGAAATCAAAAAAGCCTGCGGAATCATCATAGAGGCTGTTGATTATTATTGCTAATTCATTTAAATTTCATTTTTGGTCTAATTATCAGTATATTATGCTACATCAGGCATAAACACGCGTTCACTCTTCTTTCCCATCGGTTAAATTGGTATAGTTTATGCACCAGTTACACGAAAATGCGCAATTCAGCTTAATTGTGTAGTAAAACGGTATTTTTATGGTCAAAATGCCCTTTTTTTAAGTCAGTGCCGTATACACATGAACGCCGTCCGTAAAATTTTAATTTAAATAAATTACACTTCTTAACTATATATGAAAATAGCATACATCTCAACCTATCCCCCCCGCGAATGTGGTATCGCCACGTTCAATCAAAACCTAATGCGTGCCATTCATGCTAACTTCCCTAAACGGAAAAGTATGCTGGAAAGCGGTTTTGTGGTGGCCCTGAATGATTCGGAAAATTTGCATGAATATGAATATCCTGAAGAAGTAAAATACATCATTCGTCAAAATCACCAGAAGGATTATATCCGCGCGGCCAATTATATCAATACCAGCCCGGCTGATGTGTGTATAATGGAGCATGAGTTTGGTATTTACGGTGGCGAAAGTGGCATATATATCCTGCCATTAATTAATAGGCTGGAAAAACCACTGATATCTATTCTGCATACCATATTAAAAGAACCTAGCTATGTGCAGCGTATCATCATCCGCGAGATAGCAGAGCAATCATCAAAAATTATAGTGATGAGCAAAAGGGCGGTTGAATTTTTAACCACCATTTATGATATCCCTGCTGATAAGATCCAGATTATTGAACACGGTGTGCCTGATGTGGAAGCACCGGAGATCAACCCGATAAAAAATCTTTCTCAATTTAAAAACCACAGGGTATTATTAACTTTTGGGTTGATCAGCCGTAACAAGGGCCTCGAAACTGTTGTAAAGGCGCTGCCTAAAATAGTTGAAAAGCATCCGGATGTGATGTACGTGGTACTCGGTAACACGCACCCGGGCGTTATCAAAAACTCTGGCGAGGAATACAGGGACCACCTGAAATCATTAGCTGCTCAACTGGGCGTGGCCAAAAACCTTTCCTTCATCAACAAATTTGTGGCTGAGGAAGAATTAGTAGATTACCTTACCGCCTGCGAGATTTATGTTACCCCGTATTTGAATGAAGCGCAAATCACCAGCGGAACATTGTCATATGCCGTAGGTTCAGGTGCAGCGGTGGTATCTACCCCATACTGGCATGCCCAGGAACTGCTGGATCATAACCGTGGCCGTTTATTCGACTTTAAAGATACTGACGCCTTAGCCGATATAGTTAATGAATTATTAGACCAGGACAGGCTGTTAAAAGAACTGAAAGAAAATGCCTACGAGTATGGCCTGCACCTACGCTGGCCTGTTACCGGTGCCGAATTTATTAAAGTGGCGCAGGAATCATGCCGCACGCACGATTTCAGTGATAAGATACTGCGTAACAGTATTGTCGACCCTGAGATATTACCAAAATTCAGCCTGACACACGTTATCCGCTTAACAGATGATACTGGTATAGTGCAACACGCCAAATACGGTATCCCTAACTTAAAAGAGGGTTATTGTTTGGACGATAATGCCCGCGCCCTGATTATGGCGTTAATGGCTTACCAGCGTAACAAAAGCAAGGAAGCATTTGAATTGCTGCCAGTATACCTAAGTTATATCCACTACATGCAAACCGATGACGGTAACTTCCGCAATTTCCTGAGCTTTAACAGGCAATATTTGGATGAAGTGGGTTCAGAGGATTCGTTCGGACGTACCATCTGGGCGTTGGGCCATCTGATCAGCTGCGCGGCGAGTAACTCTTACCGTGAATTCGCCTTGGAGATTTTCCAAAAGTCATTCCCTCACTTTAAGGCTTTAAAGCATTTAAGAGGCATGGCCAATACCATTATTGGCGTGAGTTTGTACCTGCAGGTTTTCCCAACCGATGAAGGTATGGTGAAAGAACTTGCAGTATTAACGCAACCATTATTAGATGCCTACGACAGGAACCAGGACGAAGATTGGCAATGGTTTGAAGAGAAAATGACCTATGATAACGCCATATTGCCGCTGGCACTCTTACATTCAGCCGAGATAACAGGTAATGAAAAAGCCAAGCAAATAGCGATGAAAACAATGGCATTTTTGGATAAGTTAACTTTATCAAACGGCTATTTGAGTCCGGTGGGTAATGAGGGCTGGTACCATAAAGGTGGCGAATTTCCTATTTTCGATCAGCAGGCCATTGAAACTATGGCTATGGTGCTGATGCATTTCCAGGCGTACCAAATCTTCCGCGAGCCGGAGTATATCGAGAAAATGTTCCTGAGCTATAAATGGTTTCTGGGTGAAAATACCTTACGTGCGCCACTGTATGACCACGAAACCAAGGGCTGCTGTGATGGCTTATTGCCAACCGGTATAAACCGTAACCAGGGTGCCGAAAGTACCTTAGCGTACCTGATATCGCACTTAACAGTATTGAAAGCCTTTGAGCTGGAATACGAATACAACAAGGTGGGCCAGCGTTTGGAGATCTGCTAATGAAGGTAGCCGTTTTATCACCCGTTGCCTGGCGCACACCGCCCCGGCATTACGGTCCGTGGGAACAGGTGGCCTCAAATATTGCTGAAGGACTGGTTGCAAAGGGCGTTGAAGTAACGCTTTTTGCAACCGGCGATTCCATTACCGCTGGAAAATTGGATGCCGTTTGCGCGCAGGGCTATGAAGAGGATAGATCGCAGGATGCAAAAGTTTTGGAATGCCTGCACATCAGCAACCTGATGGAAAAGGCAGGTGAGTTTGATATCATCCATAACAATTTTGATTTTTTGCCGCTTACCTATTCGGGATTAATAAAAACCCCTGTAATTACTACTATTCATGGTTTTTCATCGCCAAGAATCATACCGGTTTATAAAAAATATAACTCCATAGGGCATTATATATCCATCAGCAATGCCGACCGTAGCCCTGAACTGGAATACCTGGCCACAGTTTATAATGGCTTAGATACCCGCGACTTTGAGTTTACGGCTACGCCGGATGATTACCTGCTCTATTTTGGCAGGATCCATCACGATAAGGGCACCGCCGAAGCCATCGCCATCGCCAAAAAAAGTAAAAAGAAGTTGCTGATAGCGGGAATTATTCAGGATGAGGGCTATTATCGAGATAAGATAGAACCTGAATTGAATGATCAGATCATATATGTTGGTCACGCCGGGCCTGATAAACGTAAGGAGCTTTTAGGCAAAGCGACAGCTCTGCTCCACCCCATCAATTTTAACGAACCATTCGGCATGAGTGTAGCCGAAGCCATGCTTTGCGGCACACCAGTAATTGCCTTTAACAAAGGATCGATGCCGGAACTGATACAGGATAAAAAGACCGGCTTTTTAGTGAACACTATTGATGAGGCAGTTGATGCGGTTACCCAGCTTAACCATATCAATCGAAAGGATTGTTATGATTGGGCAAATTCACAGTTTTCGAGGGATAAAATGGTTGAAGATTATTATAAGTTGTATCAGCAGATATTGGGTTGATTATAATTCACAAGCAGGATGCTTTGTGAATTATGAGTCTAAGTTCGCTGCGCTAAACTTAGACCAGTGGCTTTATAATACTTTTCCTAACGGAAAAATTTCTTCATCATAAATAGATTTCCAATACTTAACAATGATGTCTAATTTTTCATTGTTATAAATACTTACAAACTCTAAAAATATTTTTTTCAAAACCTCAGTATCAATTCTTTCCAACATGGCCTCGTTGTATGATGCCATAATAAGTTCAAAAACCTGAAATTGTTGCGTTCTATGCAGTGTATTTTCCA
>JAMFSA010000083.1 GCA_026225055.1 Mucilaginibacter xinganensis
ACTACTCTGGTTGATAAAATTCTACATGCTTGTTCAATTTTTAGGGACAACGAATCAACCGGTGAACTGATACTGGATAACAATGACCTGGAACGCGAACGTGGTATTACCATCGTATCAAAAAACGTTTCGGTAATGTACAAAGATGTTAAGATCAACATCATTGATACACCTGGTCACGCCGACTTTGGCGGTGAGGTTGAACGCGTATTAAAAATGGCCGATGGCGTTTTATTACTTTGCGATGCTTTTGAAGGCGCTATGCCTCAAACGCGTTTTGTAACACAAAAGGCTTTGGCTTTAGGCTTAAAACCAATTGTTGTTGTAAACAAGGTTGATAAAGAAAACTGTCGCCCTGAAGAAGTTTACGAACAAATATTTGAGTTGTTCTTCAACCTTGAAGCAACTGAAGATCAGCTGGATTTCCCGGTTATTTACGGTTCATCAAAACAAGGCTGGATGAGCACAGATTGGAAACATCCAACAACTGATATTTTCCCGTTAATGGACGCTATCCTGGCGAACATTCCACCGGCACCAATTGAAGAAGGTACTTTGCAAATGCAGATCACTTCGTTAGATTATTCATCTTTCGTAGGCCGTATCGCAGTTGGTCGTGTTGCACGTGGTACTATCAAGGAAAACATGCCGGTATCGTTAGTTAAACGCGATGGCAGAATCCAGAAATCAAGAATAAAAGAACTATATACTTTTGAAGGCTTAGGTAAAGTTAAGGCTACAGAAGTAAGCTCAGGCGATATATGCGCAGTTGTAGGTATTGAAGGTTTTGATATTGGCGACACCATTGCCGATTTTGATAAACCGGAACAACTGGAAGTTATCCATATTGATGAGCCTACCATGAACATGTTGTTCACCATCAACACTTCACCATTTTTTGGTAAAGAAGGTAAATTTGTTACCTCACGCCACTTACGTGATCGTTTGTACAAAGAGATGGAAAAAAACCTGGCGCTTAAGGTTGTTGAAACCGAATCGCCTGATTCATATTTAGTATATGGCCGTGGTATTCTCCATTTATCAGTATTGATAGAAACTATGCGCCGCGAAGGTTATGAGTTACAGGTAGGCCAGCCACAGGTTATCATTAAAGAAATTGATGGTGTTAAATGTGAGCCGGTTGAAACCCTTATTGTTGATGTACCGGGCGAAGTTGCCGGTAAAGTAATTGAATTAGTTACTCAACGTAAAGGTGACCTGTTAGTAATGGAGCCAAAAGGCGATTTACAGCACTTAGAGTTTGATATCCCGGCACGTGGTATTATTGGTTTGCGTAACAACGTATTAACCGCTACTGGTGGCGAAGCTATCATGGCTCACCGTTTTAAAGCATACGAACCATGGAAAGGCCAGATCCCGGGCCGTTTAAATGGTGTATTGGTATCAATGGATACTGGTAAAACCACTGCTTTTGCTATTGATAAATTACAGGATCGTGGTCGTTTCCACATTGATCCAGGAGTTGAAGTTTACGAAGGCCAGGTATTAGGTGAGCACATCCGCGATAACGATTTGGTTATTAACCTTACCAAAGGCAAGCAGTTAACCAACATGCGCGCGTCAGGTAGCGATACCAACGTACGTATAGCACCTGCTATCAAATTCTCGCTTGAAGAATCAATGGAATACATACAGGCTGATGAGTATATCGAAGTTACGCCGCAAAGTATCCGCTTACGCAAGATCTACCTGAATGAAAATGAAAGAAGGATCAACGCTAAGAAATTCCAATCGCAATAATTAGCACATTTAATTATAAATAGAAAGGCGAACATTTGTTCGCCTTTTTTTGTGATTATTAGGTGCTTACTTGAATAATAGCTATATTCAACAATCTAAATCTTATTAGAATTAACAATGAAAAAACTTTTACTTTTATTAGCAATTGCAGCTACTGCGATTGTTTCCTGTAAAAAAATTAGCGGGCCGGATGCGCCTAAAGACAGGCTTAAAGCAATTTTACTGGGCCAGGACACCCTACAACTATACGTTGGCGAAACCAGACAAGTACCTGTTACACTTTCACCATCAAATTACGGTGTAGATTCCATTAAATGGAAATCATCTGATACCACCATTATATCAATAACAAAAACAGGATTGTTAACTGCCAAAAAAGTTGGTTCATCAATCATCTCTGTAAGCAACTTAACAAATACCATATCCGTAAATTGCCTGGTATCAGTTGTGCCTGCGCCTATTGATAGCCTAAAATTAGGGCTATTGGCTTATTATCCTTTTAATAATAGCGCGGCGGATATGTCGGGTAATGGCTATAATGGCATTAATAATGGGGCTACCCCGGTTGCTGACCGTAATGGCGTTGCCAACGCGGCGTATTATTTTAACGGAACTAATAGTAATATCGATTTGGGCGATGTGAATGCCCTGAGGCTGAACAATACGGATTATACGATCAATGTGTGGATCAATTCAAGCCAGTTAAGTTCCGATATTGCCAGCGTAGTATTATGTAAAAGATCAAACACTGCTTATGGTTATGCTTTGAGTATTACCGGCAGCTTGCAGAGTCGTGGTGCCGGACTGGTTTCATACGGACCTGGTGGTGGTTTCGATAGCTTCTGGGGTGTAAACAGAATTACCCCAGGCAAATGGTATATGATCACTATCATGTATAGCCTGGCAGACCATCAAGCTAAATCTTACATAAACGGGGTTTATGATAATGAATCTGATAACAGTATGGCATCACCTAATTCCGATGCAAGCTTTTATATTGGGTCTGATAATCCCGATAATGGCAGTTATTACTTCTTTAATGGTAATCTGGATGACATAAGGATCTACAACCGGAAATTAAGTGCCAACGAGTTGTCGAAACTATATCAAAGGCCAAATTAATATTAATATACACACTAACAGTAAAGCACGATATTTGACTGCAATATAAAGCGCCGAAGTTTTATATTGCAGTTTTTTTATAAATGGCAGAAAGCAAAGTTTGTATTGTTATAGTTACTTATGGCGACCGGCTCAGGTTTTTAGCACAGGTAGTTGAACGGGCGTTATCTTTTAATCAGGTAGTGCAGGTTGTAGTAGTAAACAATGCATCAATATCACCTCTAAATTTTACTGATCCGAAGGTGTTATTATTAGATAACAGTGAAAACGAAGGTTCGGCAGGCGGCTATCATAAGGGTATAAAATATGCTTTTGAGCAGGTTGATTGTGATTTTATATGGCTGCTTGATGATGATAATTTACCTGAAGAAGGCAGCATTGATAAGCTATTAAACAAATGGGATGTAATTGAAGGGGCCAATAATAAAAAGGCGCTGTTCTGCTTACGCGATGACAGGGCAATCCATGTAAAAATTGCCAAAGGTGCAGATCCCAAGCGTTATTATCTTGTTGCCGATAATTTTCTGGGCTTTCATCTTTTCAGGATTTTTTACAATCAATACCATAAGCTGATTGATAAGTTTAAAAAGCCTGGCGAGTATAAAGAGCAGGTTACCATGCCCTACGTGCCTTACGGTGGATTATTAATGCACAAAAGCCTGGTAGCAGATATTGGTTACCCCAATGAACGGTTTTTCTTGTATGTTGATGATTCGGAATATTCCTATCGTATCACTCAAAATGGGGGGACTATCTGGCTTATCCCATCGTGCAAAGTAATCGATATTGATAAATCACAGGGCATCAATTATCAGAAAAAACTATTCCATTCGCAACTGTTGGATGAGTGGACTTTCCGCACCTATTACCATGTGCGCAACCGCATGTATTTTTATTCGCGGGTGGCAATCAAAAATAAATTTATGTTCGCAGTAAATAAGGTTTTATATTTGGCGTATCTGCAAACTATAAGTGTGATTAGCGCAAAGCAATCGGCATACAAAAAACTTTTAGCGGCAGTTAATGATGGCCTTACAGGCAATTTAGGAAAAGCAAATCCGGAGAAATTTTAATGAGCGAATTAAAGAGATATGACATGATACAGCAATGTATTGATGTTATTAAAAAGAAAAACGATAAAGTAAATTACGTTGAAGTAGGTGTACAAACCGGTTTTTGCTTCTTTAAAATTAAGGCGGATAACAAAATTGCCGTCGACCCTGATTTTATAATCAAGCTAAAAAATAAGGTTAAAGCTTACATTAAAAATTTCTCAAACTTTAATAATAAATTCTTCGAGTTAACCAGCGATGATTTTTTTGAACAGCAGGGCGAATATTTAAAAGCTATTGGCGGCATTGATGTTATTTTTATTGACGGCCTACATTTATACGAACAGGTAGTTACTGATATCGAAAACTCATTAAAATACCTGAATAAGGGTGGTGTGATTTTGGTGCATGATTGTAACCCGCTGAATGCGAATGCTGCTGTACGTGCCTACACATCTCAGGAAGTAATTGATATGAACCTGCCGGGCTACGATTACATCTGGAACGGTGACGTTTTTAAGGCGATTGTTAAATTTCGCGCAACGAGGAAAGATCTGGATATTATAGTAATCAACTCCGACCATGGCGTTGGCATTGTGAAAACGGGAACCAACAAAAATATATTGCCGCTTACCACAGAGCAGGTAGATACATTAACTTACCAGGAACTGGAAAAGAACCGCGACGCTTACCTGAATTTAAAGACGCCGGCATATTTTTCAACGTTTATTAACGACTTAAAGGGTGAAACTATTTAATAACGGCAGTTTACCCGATATGCTAAAGCTATAAACCAAACAATGGGCATAGTAAAAAAGCAGGCGTATAAAAATACCATCGTATCATACGCGGGTATGGTTATCGCGTATATTAATACTGTTTTATTATTCCCAAGGATAGTTGGCGATGAAGGGTATGGGTTTTATAACCTGATAATAAGTGTTTCGGTATTGTATTCACTTGTTGCCTCAATGGGGGTGCCCGGCATAATTAGCAAATACTTTACTTTTTATCGTACTGAAGATAAACGGCATACCGGGTTTTTACATTGGGTGGCATGGGTTGGTTTGCTTGGTTTTGCTGGCGCTACAATTCTGTATGTTATTTTTAAACCTGCTATTTCAGCCGCATACATAAAAAACTCTCCACTATTTGTCCGGTATTATTATTACATGATACCGATGGCTCTTTTTGTTATTGCCTTTAATTTTTTGGAAATGATGGGAAGGGTGATCTATAAAAACATCTTTTCAAACATATTACAAAATGTGGTATTGCGCTTATTAACAACACTGTTGTTAATAATGATAGCCCTAAAGTGGATCAATTTTAATGATTTTGTATTCCTGTATATTGGTGCGAACGGGTTAATATCGCTACTACTGTTAATCAGCCTTGCCGTATCAGGACAATTCTCTCACCGGGTGAGTGAGCAAAAGGTTGACCGGGTACAAAAAAAGGAGATATTAAACTTTGGGCTGTATACACTTACAGCCAGCGTTATATATGTGCTTTTACAAAAGATAGACACACTGATGCTGAGCTCGATGGCAGGTGATGCTGTGCAGGGTGTTTACAGTTGGTATTTTAATATTGCAATAGTTATCAGTGTTCCGGCACAGGCGTTAAGCAGAACAACTTATACTATAGTTGCGGATTCATGGCGGGCAAAGAATATGGCAAATATTAGTGAGGTTTACAGTAAAACATCATTGGTGCAAATGCTGGTTGGCTGTTTACTGTTTGTTGGTATTTTTATTAATAAAGAGAATTTATTTGCCATTGCCCATAACAAACAATTTACCGATCCGCAATATTTTACCCTTTTTATAGTAATAGGAGTCGGCTTTTTGGTGGATATTACAGGAGGATTAAATTCATACATTATCAGTACCTCGCACAAATATCGTTTAAACACCATGTTTGCTGTAATGGCCACTGTTTTATGTGTAGGGCTGGATTACTGGCTTATTCCAATATATAAAGGCCTGGGAGCGGCTATAGCTTATCTGGCATCCATCACCATGTTTAACTTTTGCACCTGGCTTTATATTAAATACCGCTTTAAAATGCAACCATTTACATACAAACACCTTATTGTTGTAGTAATAGCTGCAATTAGTTTTGTTGCCGGTAAATACCTTTGGCGCATGCCAAACCTGTTTTTAGATATAGCTGTAAGGAGCCTATTTACTACAGCCGTTTACGGCCTGCTTACCTACTATTTCAATATATCTAAGGATGTGAATGACAAAGTAGACAGCTATCTAAATAAAGTTTTAAAACTTATTAAATAGCGGTTGTTTCATACTACACTATAATGGCATAAGTTTTTGAAATTCTGCGCTTATAATTTTACTTTCGTTGCATCATTTAAACCGGTTATAAAAAATGCAAAACCTTGCCCCGATAGCCCTATTTGTTTATAACCGCCCCGACCATACCCGCCGTACGTTAAACTATTTGCAGAAGAATGTGCTGGCCGAAGAATCACGCTTATTTATCTTCTCCGATGGTGCTAAAACGGATGCGGATCAGGCTAAAGTTGAACAGGTAAGGCAGCTGGCTAAGGAGGTAACGGGCTTTAAATCGGTTAAGGTTATCAGCAGCAAGCAAAATAAAGGATTGGCTAATTCTATTATTGATGGGGTTAGTCAGCTGATAAAGGAATACGGTAAGGTGATCGTTTTTGAGGATGACCTTTTATCCTCGCCTTATACACTTGAATATTTTAACGAAGCCCTTACCCGCTATGCCACCGAGGAAAAGGTGATGCACATCGGCGCTTATATGTTCGATCTGAACGATGAAAGCCTGCCCGAAACCTTCTTTTACCGCATTGCCACCAGCTGGGGTTGGGCAACCTGGTCGCGAGCCTGGAAAGATTTTGAACCTGATATTGATAAACTGATAGGCCAGTTTGATAAACAGAAGATCTACCAGTTCTCTATTGATGGTACCATGAATTTCTGGAAACAGGTGCAGGAGTTTAAAACGGGTAAAAACAATTCCTGGGCTATAAGGTGGTACGCGTCGATATTTTTAAAAGGCGGCTTAACGCTTAATCCGTCGCATTCGTTAGTACACAACATAGGGCATGATGGTACGGGAGTACACTCCAACATCGAGAATACCTACCAGGTAAGGATCGCCCAAAAGCCGGTTAAACAATTCCCGGTGGTTATTAAGGAAGATGAGCAGGCGCACCAGGCTATTCGTTCATTCTTAAAGAATCGTAAAGGAAGCTTAGTGAAACGGGGGATTGTGTTTATAAGGCAATTGCGGATTAGGTATTTTGTGAAGAAATAAAAGCGTGTCATTGCGAGCGATAGCGTGGCAACCTCGTCGCTTGTATATTGAACGCGACGAGGTTGCTTCGTCGTTCCTCCTCGCAATGACACAAAACATAAAATACGGAGAAGCCCTACAGCTCCGCCTTCACCACAATATAAGGCGATAACGCTTTTGATTTGGCTGATGATAACTTGCTGGCTACTTTAATACCAACCCATACCGCCTTTACCACAGCTTTAGCGATAGTTGATTTCTGCTCCTTATTTTCCAGCCATACAGTGTATTTGCCGTGGTAATAGGTTTCAATATTCTTTAATCCTAAAGCTTTGCAGGTTTCAGCAAGAAAGGCCGGGTCCATGCTTTCAATATAATGCTTGTTATAATTATCCAGATCGAATTTGCGCTGTACCCAGCCATTAACACCGGTAAAATTGGGCAGGGTGATAAACAAGGTGCCGCCTGGTTTTAAAAATTGCAGGTGGGTATTGATGATGGCTTTGGTATCGTTAAAATGCTCTATCAAGCCAAAAGAAAGCACCAGATCATACTTTTCCTGTGGGGTATAGTTGAACAGGTCGGCTTCGATGATATTGATGTCGCCGTCTTGCAGTCCATTCTTTTCCAGCAGTTGCTTTACAAGCCCCTCGTGCACATAGTAATCAAAAAGAGTGGTGGTCAGGTGTTCGTATTTTTTCAGGTAGATGGAGTAATATCCCGGAAAACCACCCAGCTCGATAGCCGTTTTTATGCCGTTCTTTTTTATCAGCCCCGACAAAATATCCCCGAAGACATAATCGGGTTTCAAATAAAAAATAAGGTCCTTTTTTGATTCCCAAAAAGATTTCCAGAACGAACGGTCGGTTAAATTATTCTCCATTAATTGATAGCTATTTTAGCTGATATCTTCATTTTTCTTTCCCAGTATCCACGCCGGGTTACCCACTATTACACAATCAGACGGGAAACTTTTAGTCACTACTGAACCCGCACCAATGATCACGTTATCGCCGATAGTGATATCGCCTATGATACATACGTTTGCGCCAATATCCACATTGTTTCCTATTACAGGGCATTTACTAAAACTGCCATCCGCCAGTTTTTTATGGCCGATAGTGGTAGAGTTACGCAGCACGCAGTTATTACCTATAACAACACCCTGGTTAACTACCAGCGCGTGCCCATGGTATAACGACAGGCCTTTACCAACAGTAAGTTTCCGAGGCAGCTCAATGCCCCAAACCCAATCAACCCAATAACGGTACCACAGCAGGTAAAGTATAAAAATCACCTTCAGCAGCATCGACCGGTTAATGAGCTGCACCAGCCTGAACATAAACAGCACCAGTTGCGCCTTGAAATTCTTGCGGTTTGCCTGCCGATCCTGAAATAAGTATGCAAAAAAGTTCATTTATGGGGCGTTTTCTGTGTGTTTTATTAGCGCAATCAAAAGTAAAATTTTTCAGCAGAAAAACGCCTCCCTGTAGAGACACAATATTTTGTGTCTCTTTCAATATATCCTAAGCAGATATTTTTCTGTCTACCTTAATAGTACTATACTTGTGTGAATGAAAGTTACATTGATCAATACATCCGATACAGGTGGAGGCGCACCAGTTGCCTGCCTGCGCCTGTTGAAAGCATTGGATGAGCAAAAGATTGATGCACAGCTTTTAGTGCAGGAAAAAAAGACAAGCGAGAACCGTGTGCATAGCGTTGTAAAGAACTTTTCCTCGCGTTTAAAAGCCCGGTTCGATTTTTTTTATGAACGATTGCCGTTCATATTCCTTTATGAGAAAGATAAATCTGTCCGCTTTGCATTTTCAACCGCTAATGCAGGTGTCAGCATAAAAAATGAGCCGCTGGTTAAGCAGGCTGATATTATACACCTGCACTGGACAAACTCCGGCTTCTTATCCATTGATGATCTGAAAGAACTTATCGATACAGGCAAACCCATTGTTTGGACACTGCATGACATGTGGACCTTCACAGGCGGCTGTCATTACGCAGGTACCTGCAATCATTTTACAGGTGAATGCGGCGATTGTTACTTTTTGAGCGATCCCGGAGAAAATGATATCTCGCGCAAAGGCTGGCTGCACAAGGCGGCTATGTATGCCGGTGCGGAAAATGTCACTTTTGTAACCTGCAGCCAATGGCTGGGTACTGTTGCAAAGCGAAGCTCGCTGATTAGCAAATTCCGGATCGAATCAATCCCAAATCCCATTGATGTTAATCTTTTTTCGCCAACTGATAAAACAACTGCCAAGGAAAGATGGCGCATTAACCCGTTTGCCAAAGTTATAGCGTTCGGCGCGGCCAATATTAACGACAGGCGCAAAGGCATCACCTACCTGGTTGATGCATTGACCGACCTGTACAGCCTTTGCCCCGATGCAGGGTTAATAGAGATAGTAATATTTGGCAAGAATAAGCATTTTGATGCAAGTCAGTTACCTTTTAGGGTGTACGAGTTAGGGCCGATTAGCGTGCAGGAAGAACTGGTGGAGATCTATAACCTGGCTGATGTATTTGTAATGCCATCTGTCGAAGATAACCTGCCCAATACTGTAATGGAGGCCCTTGCCTGCGGAACGCCTGTGGTAGCCTTTAACACCGGCGGTGTGCCCGAAATGATAGATCACCAGCAAAATGGTTATCTGGCGGAATATAAATCAGCAGGCGATCTGGCTAAGGGGTTGTATGAGATCCTCCATTCAGATAAAACAGAAGAACTCTCCCTAAACGCGCGTAACAAAGTATTAAACACGTTTACCAATAAAGCGGTAGCACAACAATACCATAAGCTTTATAAATCTATCCTGAAGTAATGTCAGCGGTTCAACCCATATTATCGGTAATTACCATTGTTTATAATAATGTAAACGATATTGAGCGAACCATACTTTCGGTGCTTAATCAAACTTACTGGCATATAGAATATATTGTTATAGATGGCCTGTCAACCGATGGTACGCTCGAAATAATTAAACGTTACGAAGGCCGCATAGCCAAACTCATCAGTGAAAAGGACGAAGGTATCTACGATGCCATGAATAAGGGCATAGCTGCCGCAACAGGCGATTATGTTATCTTCATGAACTCTGGCGACGAGTTTTATGATGCATCTACTGTAGCGGCTGTATTTGCTTCAGCACCCGATGCCGATATTTATTATGGCGAAACAGAAATGATTGATAACAGCGGTCAAAGCCTGGGCCAGCGACGCCATAAAGCACCTGAGCAATTTACCTGGCGAAGCTTTAATTTGGGTATGAGCGTTAGTCACCAGGCTATTTATATTAAACGCTCGCTTGTTGAGCCCTACGACAGGCAATATGCCCTAAGCGCCGATATCGACTGGATCATCCGCGCAGCTAAAAAGGCTAAGAAAATAGTGAACGTAAACCGCTATGTAGCTAAATATTTGGTAGGGGGCATGTCCAAAAAGAAACACCGCCAAAGCTTAGCCGAGCGTTTCGATATCATGAAAAGGCATTACGGTTTAGTGCCAACTGTCTTCAATCATTTTGTGATCGCTTTTAATTTGGGGTGGTATTGGTTGAGGAATAGAAGGACGAATGATTAATCAATCACAACAATTTGTTCTGTGCTGATTTCAATGTAGAAAGCCTTTTTATCAGACAGCGGCAGAATAAAAGGAAGGTACTTCTCAAATAATAAGATCAGCTCATTATTAGAAATGTTTCCCAAAACAACTCTGATTACTTTTTCAGGAGTTTTATTTATAAAATGGGAATTTTTAAAATCACAATCCTTAGTAATTACGATCATGTCATTTTCATCCGCATATTTACTAATATCCGCATCACTTTTATGCCATTTCTGTAATATCTGATTTACATGGATAGCCTCACAACTTATCTGTTTGCTCAGAAACTTTGATAAACTAATAGGCAGATGAACATCAAGCAAGAAGACCATTTAGTGTACTTCTAACAAAGATTTACCTGATAAAGTTATTTTAGCATATTCCAAAGATGCAAGAATATCATCTTTCTCTAATTCAGGATGATCACTTAAAATATCATCAAATGACATACCCGAAGCAATCAGATCAATAACAACTTCAACGGGCCAGCGCATATGACGTATGCAGGCTTTACCATGGCATATGTCAGTATCAATTGTAATTCTGTCCAAAAGATTGTTCATAATATAAAATTACGAAAAATTTAATCAAAAGCATATTGCCTTAAAACGAAACAATCCCAACAAGCTGCTCTGCTAATCGGGGATTGTTCTGTTTTAAGGCAATAACGCGTGGAGGTTTATAGTTGAAGCTTGTTAAGCTTTCTTCTTCTTTGTATCCTTTCTTACTTCAGGTTTTTTCTTGTTCTTAGTTTCGGTATAAACTACACCACCTAAAGCTAAAACAAGCAGTATTGAACCTGCAAGTGAGATATCCTCACCTACATAATAAGATGTAGGGTGGAACTTGAACTCCACCTTGTGGTTACCTACCGGGATAACTGCAGCTCGCAGCAGGTAATCGGCGCGGAAATACGGTTGTTCTACACCATCTATGTACATTTTCCAGCCCTCTTTGTAGTAGATCTCAGAGAAAATCGCTATTTGTGAAGTTGCTGAACCAGTTTGGTAAGTTAAGTGCTCAGGCTCATAACTGGTAAGGGTTATGGTTGAGTTTGGATCGTTAGCTAAAGTTTTGCCTTCAAACAATGATTTATACTGCTGATCAACTATTGCCTCGTTTTTAGGGTCGAAGCTACTGATGGCCTGCATTTCCTGATCGGCGTTGGCGGCATATTTTACGCTCTTTACAAACCAAGCATGCCCGCAAGCGGTTTCATTGGCCTGCATATTTACCGAGCCTGTTTTTGGATCGGTAACGATAATGTATTTGGTATTCAGCATGTCCAAAACATCACGGTTAGTAGTTTTGCTGAACTGGTTGCTGATTAGCTCGTCATAACGTTTTAATTTAGCCGCATGATAACCGCCGATGCTCTTATAAAAATAAGATGTGCTGGCATTGGTGAACGGATCGCCCTGGCTAAGGTCATAAACCCTGAAATCAGGATCAGTATCACGCAGGATGAACTGGTCGACATCACGCATTTTAAAAGGCTGCGCCAGGTCTTCTTTGTCAACAAAGTTATTGTCGTTTAAATAGCGCCTGTCAACGCCCCACATATCTACCAGCGTAAGCAGTAAAAATGCTATAGAGGCAACGGTAATATTTATCTTTTGCTTGATGAATGCCCATAATAAACCAAAAGCTATCACTATAAAAATAAGTGAGCGGATGGCATCAGCACGTTCAAGCGCTACACGGTCCGCTACCAGGCCGTTTGCTACGCTGGTTGCAAGGTCGCCATCGCCTTTAAATGCCTGAGTTAAGCCGGAAATCAGGGTTTGGTGCTGATCATTTCTGAAGCTCAAGAATACAGTAGGCGCAACTACAAGCAATAGGGTGATGCCACCGGTTATATAAAAAGAGATTTTTACATATTTAAATATGTATGCCTTATCCTTGTTATCAATAACTTCCTGTACAGCCATAAATGCAAGTACCGGGAAGCAGAGCATGGCAACCGCCAGTATAGATTCAACCGCCCTGAACTTGTTGTACATAGGGAAGTAGTTGAAGAACAGGTCGGAAACAAAAGGAAAATTACGGCCAAAAGAAAGCAGCATGGTTAATATAACCGTTGCCAGCAGCCACCATTTTATGCGGTGTTTTACAATGAAAAGCCCGAGTATAAACAGGAAGCAAACGACAGCGCCAAAATAAAACGGACCGCCGGTAAATTGCTTGTTACCCCAATAAGGCGACAGACCGCCCTGTAATAATTGCTGTGTAATATTAGCAGCCTGATCCGAAGGAACATTTTTTGCGATCAGCGCTTTTGCAACATTTGAGTTTGGAACATCAAACCCTGCAGGCCATTCAGATGCGCCGCCATAAGCGTTCGGTATCAAAAAGGTGAAACATTCGCCAACACCCTGGCTCCAGGCATAGGCATAATCCTTATCTAAACCATTGCTTGGCTCGGTGGTATGCTGTGTAAGGTTTGATGGGCCGCGGTTGGTTTCCTTGCCGTATTCAGCAGTTGTCCAAAGCATTGAGGCATTTACCGCTACTGCTAATAATGTAGCAGCCACCAAATAAATAATTGATTTGCCAAACGGGTTTAGTTGCTTGGTTTTAATTGCATGATATAGCTGAACAATTACCAGTATCAATATTGATAATAGCAGGTAATAGGTCATTTGTATATGGTTAGCACGGATCTCCATCGCCAGAAATAAGGCGGTAAGGGTTGCGCCCAGCAAATATTTGCCACGGAAAGTTAGGATAATACCCGCGATGATCGGCGCGAAGAACGCGATGGCAAATGCTTGGTTGGCGTGGCCTGCATCCAACAAAATAAAATTATAGGATGAAAGAGCAAATGCCAAAGCACCAGCGGCTGCCAGCCACGGGTTAAGCCTTAAAACACAAAGGAGTAAATAGGCACCTAATAAGGTAATCAATACGGTATCAACCGGGTTAGGGAAAATAGTTTTAAAGCTCTCAACAACGTAGCTGGTAACGTTATTGGGGTAAAGCACGTGGATTTGGTACGATGGCATGCCGCCGAACATACTGTTTGTCCACAAAGGCTCATGACCGGTTTTTGCCCGGGTATCCATGATCTCTTTTTGCATGGATTGCGCACGCTGCACATCGCCCTGAGCCAATGCCTTGCCCTGCATTAATGGCGTAAAGAAATAAGCAAACGGAATTACTATTAAAAGTGCGACAATAATAAGGTGAGTACTATTGCGCTTGAACCAGTTATTCATTTAAGGTTTTTTAAAAATGGATATAATATCCCCAAAAATAGAAAATAGAACCGGAATAGAAATTATAAGTTATAAAAGGAAATTACCCGATAGATCAGCTCTTTTTCTTACGTGTTTCGGCATAAGTTGCACCACCCAGCGCCAGTACTAAAAGTATGGAACCAGCCAGTGAAATGCTTTCGCCTGTGTAGTACGATGCAGGGTGAAAAACAAACTCAACCTTATGATCACCTGCCGGGATGTTTGCCGCACGCAGCAAATAATCAGCACGGAAATACGGCTGCTCATTACCGTCGATCAGCATTTTCCAACCTTTGTCGTAATATATCTCCGAGAAAACGGCTACCTGCGCGGTTGCTGATTTACTTTGATAAATTAAATGGTCGGGGTTATAGCTGGTTAGTTTTATTGCAGCGCTGGTATCGCCACTTGCCGCAATCGGGTTGACCTGTGATTTATATTGCTGATCAACAATGGCCTCTGTTTTTGGGGTGAAGCTGGTTATGGCTTTCATCTCTTCATCGGCATTGTTTACATATTTTATGCTTTTAATAAACCAGGCATTACCACAGGCATCCGGATTTTTTTGTACAGTTGTAGCCTGTGTTTTCTGATCGCCGACAATCACATACTTGGTGTTTAGCATATTCAGCACATTCAGGTTCGGCGTGTTCAGTAACTGGTTATCGATCAATTCATCATAGCGTTTTAAACGCGCGGCAGAATATCCGCTAATGGATTTATGGAAGAACGGATTAAATGTATCCTGTTTAATGTTCTGAAACTGGCTGTAATCAAACACCCTGAAATCAGGGTCATGGTCCTGCGCTATCTGCGTGTCAACATCGCGCGGCCTGACCTGCTGGTCGGCATCCGCTTTTTCCTGAAAATTGGCATCTTTCAGGTAACGCCTGTCTATCTGCCACATATCTATCAATACCAGCGCAAATAAACCTACGGAAAGTACAGTTAAATTAACCTTCTGTTTTATAAATGCCCATACCAGGCCAAAGGTTATAACAATAAATATCAGGGTACGGATAGCATCGGCACGTTCAAGCGCTATCCTGTCGTTAACAATAGCGTTGGCTATTGAATTGGCTGTACCGCTGTCGCCTTTAAGGGCCTGGGTTAAATAACCGATTCCAGCCTGAAAGCTATTTGGTTTAAAGCTAAGGAAAATGGTTGGGGCTGCAATCAGCACTAAAGTTATACCGCCAATGATATACAGCGTAAGGAAAAGCTTTTTAATATAGACATTTTTATCTTTTGCCTCAATAATTTCGCGTACAGCTAAAAATGCCAGTACCGGGAAGCATAAGCTGGCCACAGCCAAAATAGATTCAACCGTGCGGAACTTGTTGTATAGCGGGAAATAGTTGAAGAAGAGATCGGACACGTATGGCCAATTATTACCAAACGACAACAGCATGGTTAAAACAACCGTACCCAGTAACCACCATTTTATACGGCTTTTTACTATGATCAACCCAAATAAAAATAGAAAACAGATTACAGCGCCAAAATAAAACGGGCCTGCCGTGCCGGGTTTATTACCCCAGTACATGCCCAGGCCCGGGAAGCCGCCGGTAATTTGCTGGGCAGTACTAACTGCCTGATCTTCGGCCATGCCATTGGCTATAAATACCTTTGCAGTAGCCGAATTTTGGTCGATATTTTCTACCGAGCCAGAACCGCCGCCATATGCATTCGGTACAAGGAAAGTGAAACACTCCGCCACACCCTGGCTATAAGTGTATGCATAAGATTTATCTAATCCGTTGCTTGGCTCATTGGTTTTCTGTGTTAAGTTTGATTGGCCCCTATAGCTGTATTTGCTGTACTCCTGTGTGCTCCACAATAGCGAAGCATTTACCATAAGCGCCAATACCATAGCACCGGCAAGCCAGGCTATAGCCTTTAAAAATGGAGTTGTGTTTTTTTCTTTTATAGCGTGGTAAAGCTCAATGCCAATCAAAATAGCCAAAGCCATTAACAGGTAATAGGTCATTTGGATGTGGTTTGCCTTAAACTCCATCGCCATAAATAGGGCCGTTAATGCCCCGCCTAAAATGTACCTGCCCCTCAGCGTTAAAATAACGCTGGCAATAATTGGCGCAAAAAATGCAATGGCATACACCTGGTTGGAGTGGCCTGCCATAAACAGAATGATATTATACGATGAAAACGTAAAAGCAAAAGCGCCCGCAGCAGCCAGCCATGGGTTAAGTTTTAATACGCAGAACAGGAAGTACGTGCCAAAGAGCAGGATCAGTACCGTATCAATAGGGTTGGGGAAAATAGTTTTTAAGGTGTTTACCACATGCGTGGTGATATTGTTGGAGTATGGGGCCCAGATCTGGTACACGGGCATACCGCCGAAGATCTGGTTGGTCCACAGGATGGTAGTGTCCTTCGCTTTGTAGTCGTTGATTTCTTTTTGGGTAGATTGAGCGCCGAGTACGTCGCTTTGACCTAAAGTTTTACCCTGGAAAGCAGGTGTGAAATAGAAGAAGCAGATTACTAAAAAAACACCTGCAACGGCGAAGTGTACGCCATAACGTTTGAGCCAGTTATTCATGTATAGGCTTTAAAATGAGCATAATGTTCCAAAAATAGAAAATAGAACGGGAAAAGGAATTATAAGTTGTAAACGATTCGGGAAAATCGCTTTTAAAGATTGTTCGGCTTTAGCCAAAAAAAGTAAAGAATTATGCAGATAAAGAAACTGCTCAACAATTCTGCGGCCTTGACCTGAACAGTACGAACATGAGCACCATAATGCCGATGCTTATCACATAAGCAATTATGCGCACGCGGGTATATTCTTCACGGTCTTTGCGGATATTAAAAACGTTGTACACCGCCAATAAGCCCAGAATTGCCCAGAATACCCAGCTAATTTTATCGCACATGGCAAATATGGAGGCGCTTAGGCAAAATACCGTGAAATTGGAAACAATAAGCAGCAACGACTGCGGCGTACCGTAGTGCCTGCGTTTATATAGGTCGTCAGGAAGCATCGCTTACTTTATTTCCTCATAATCAATAAAATCACCTTCCGAATCGGGGATTTTGCCTTTAGGCTGCTGTGGTATATGATCTATTTTTACACTGTCGCTTTTAGCGTTGGTGTAAGTTTGCTGATAGTTTTGTTGATAATTCTGCTGGTGCTGCTGTGCCTTATTTACTACTTTTTGAAAAAGCATAGGCAATACAATCCGTGCAATCATTTTGATTGCCCACCATACAATAATTACAGTGATCAGGAATTCTAAAAGTTCCATCTTGTTAAAATTAAGCTTACAAATATAAGATTAGTACTTTTATGCCATTCTTCGCTTATTTAAGCTATAAAGGGACTAAAAAGGGATTTTTTTTCGTTATATTTGATGTATATATTTTATGAATAAATTCGATTACAAAGAGCCGAAACTCTATAAAGACAAAGATAATAAAAAGTGGGTTGTCCGTTACAGTGTTAGATACACAGGTGAAAAAAATTACATCCCGCTTAAAGAATATGGTCGTTTCTACTTCGGCAAATCATTAAACGCAATCGCTGACTTAAAATTGCGTGAGAAAGAATTTCAAAAGTTGTTGCTTTTGGTACAAATGGATTTAGAGAAAGGGATAATTCTTAAACAGCCCGAAACGCTAAAAGTTTTAGATGATAAAGCAGCCAAAGAGGTGAGCAAAAAATCCTATGATGAATGCTTAAAATCATATATGGTTGAAAAAGGCTATATAAACCCTATACCCAAAAAAGAAAGGTCAGCAGAGGCAATTGAATCATTCCACAGGAATCAATTTAGACCCTTTTTGGAAAGAAAGAAATTATTGGATGATGTATCTAAAATTGGCAAAGCGGAGCTTATGGAGTTTACCGATTATTACCATAAACATCCCGACCCTAAACAGAAATGGGGTAATACTACATATAGCATTAAGAAAGCATTACTGAGTACTTTTTTTAGTTCAATGGTTGATAATGATATAATCGAAGATAACCCGGCTAAGAGATTGAAAAGTGTTGAAAAGGAAAGTACAGAACGGTTTGAATTGTTTACTAAAGAAGAAAGGGATATACTTTTTAACCATTTAGATTCATCAGACAAAAAGAACTATCCTTTTATGTCTGCTATGTGTAAATCAATATATTATTCTTACATCAGGGAAACGGAACTATCACGTTTGAAAGTATCAGATTTTAATTTTGAGAAAAGAACAATTAGAATTCACCCCGATAATGCTAAAGGTCAAAGAGATAAAAAAGTAAGATTTGTAGCAATGACTTTAGCATTGAAAGCAGGTTTAGAAAACTATGTAAGCAAATATGAGCATCAACCAGACTACTATATGTTTGGTAAAAAATTTAGACCATCACTGTACAGGACTGGCACCGATTGGGTTGATGATTTTAAGGATGTAATAGATTTTTTAAGAGTTAAATTTCCGGGGAAATTTAACAGGTCAGGTCTTACACCATACGCATTAAAACATTCAGGTGTAACAGATTTTATTACGGATAATAAAGCTAAGTTTTCAACTACAGTATTGTACAATTACGTACAAACACAATGCAGACACGAAAAATTTGAGACAACCCAATTATACTTCAAGAAACTTGAACTGAACTTGGATGCTGTAGATACTTTTGATTTTATTTAAGCTTGTAACCATTGGCTCTAATTTTGTTATAGGCATTTGCCTGTAGTGCATCAAGTTCTGCCTCTTCCCTTTTCTTTTTAGTAAGGGGTTTTTTCTTTTCCGACAAATTGTTATTCAGCCGGGCGTGAACATTATTGATTTTTTCAGAATCGCTTGTTTGAACATTTTTGATGTGTTCAATAGTTGAAGCAAGCCCTGTAAGCTGTTTTATTTGGTCAGCCATTGCAGTAATCATCGACATATCAAAAGCAGCCTGTACGGGTTGTAATGCAGGGCTATCAACTTGTAAATTGATAACGTATTCATAGAACCGGGTAATCATTTCATTTATCGGTAACCCAATTGGCAAGATGCCATCAGAATCTAAGGTGAGTGGAAACGGGAACGGTTTAAACGTTTGAAGGTATGCCCAACCAAACTCCGTTATAGTTTCAAAATGATATTCCAAACCGTTGGCTTCATACTGGTCAGGGTAGAGTTTTTCAAGCCTCTGGATTACTTCCAAAACATCAAAAAATAAACCATTTGACTTTTCATCCAAATCGGACATTAAAGGGTAAATTGTACCGTTCAGGGCTGATTGTATACCGCTGATTTTTTCTAAGATTTCTTCTTTCACTTTCATTACGCTACAAAGATAATAACAATAATTTTGGCAAAAACTGTCATCAAATGACGATTTTTCGATTTTTATATTTTCCATTAAAATACTGTTCGTATACCATTCTTTAAAATGCCCTCCGGGCATGGCTTAACCTAATTGAAAGTCTTTACTAAGAAGATTTCGGAGTAAACGTAAAACTAAATTTAGTTTTATGTTTTGTATGGTTTAACCCAATTTTAAGCTTTAATATCTCTTGTATGCTCAATAATTCTAAAGTTTTTGATATATGTATTATTGGAAGTATTCAGTGCCTTAAAAGGCTTTAAAATAGGTTTTATCCTACGTATAATAAACTATACCAGAGATTTCACCCTTAAACCCTATTAAAATGCCGTTCCGGCATAGTCTTCAACATTGAAAGCCTTATTCCAGTTGAGAAATAACCCTTCGGGTACAGGTAAAATGGTTGAAGGATTACTGCATACGCAGGTTGAAGGTTACTTTCATTTTTGAATAATTTTCAAATATTAGTATCAGGGTATATTTAAAATGCCGGGGACGGCATGAAGAATAGTTGCTCACGCACGTTGAAGATTCATTTTGTTATTTCCCTGCCGGGGGCTAATCCTTTATAGTTGAAGATTACTGCTTCGCAGGTTGAAGATTATTTTCTTTTCTCTTTACCCTCCGGGGGAGAATATCAAACAGAAGATATTGCTTCGCAAGTTGAAAGTCATTACCTGTACCATTATCAAATTTGAAAAATTTTCAAAGCTGTTACGCTCTTACCCAAAATGCACTTCGTGCATACTTAAACCCAATTGAAAGTTTACAGCATACGCAGGTTGAAGATTTATTCCTTTTTGCCCTCCGGGGGATTTCTAATCAAAAAGGATATTGCTTTGCAAGTTGAAGACTAAAACCTAAAAGGATATCTTCAACACCCCGCAGGTTTTTAGATATTTCTGTGTTACTGTTTTACAAATCATCCCAAACAGTAACCTATGTACTTTCATTATTCAACTAAAATATCTCTTTCATTTCTTTAAATCTCTTTATATTTCTATATAACTCTTTATTTCTCTTTATAACTCTGTATACTCTATTGCGTACATACTGCCGTACATATACTCGTACATACTGCCGTACATATCAGGCGTACATACTGCCGTACATATACTCGTACATACTGCCGTACATATCAGGCGTACATACTGCCGTACATATACTCGTACATACTGCCGGGGTTAGTAGTAATCTTCAACGCCCACGGCTTTTACCTATCTGTTTTTTACCTATTTAATGCTTACATAACTGTGACACTCCCGAAAAAAGATGTACTATTTTTGAATAAATGAGATTGAAAAGTAATTATTTTCAACTTTTTGGCTTCTTTTTTAGACTTCTTTGAAATAAGGTCGTATTTAATAATAAAGAGCAATTCATTGTTTAGTTAATATCTGGTGTACCACGTTCCAAACCTCAGTGGTACGCCAGAATATGCCAATTGGAACTGGCATTAGAGGTTTGGGAAAGCATAATTAATAAACAATGCAAACAAATTTCAAAAATGACGTTACACAACCTGTAATTTTCAACACCCCAAAATCATTAGACCTATCAGGATTATTCCCTGCTTACTCGGAAGATAAATTAAATAAAGTACGGTACATCATTCATCAATGTAACTACTACAGCAATAAGTCAGGTTACAATCTTGACCTGAATAATCACAGGTGGTTCTTATCATTAACCCGTAATGACCTATCCTTCATCAAGAAAACTCTGGTTGAAGCATTAGTCATTAAACTATCAAGTAAAAGTATCCGGGGTGCAAAGTCAGAACATTATTCAATCGTTAAACCATTTAATTATCTGAATGAAGCTACAGTAAACAAACACTTTTTTTACCTAAATGATAAGGATTGCCCGTTATGGGTTCAACGCTATGTGGCTGATGATTCAGCTTGCCGTAACGCTGAAACAACCGCTTGGATTAAACGCTCAAACAACTGGAAACCCTTAACGGTTCAACCTCTGAACGATGAGGCTGTAACGGTACAGGCTTACGATAAAGATGCATATATCAAGTTACTGGAAGCAGCCTTAACCGCTAACAACATTCCGTTACCAGTTTGGGATTCAACCCCGGATACCCCGGATGTAGCGATACCAAAGCTTAAAATGGCCGGAGGCCATGAAGGCACCGTTTCAGCACCAGAGGCTTTAAAACCAGAGGCAGCCCCGGCAGCGCAAGCACTGCAATCAGAGGCGAAACCAGTTGATAAGGCTAAACAGTTCTTAGCAAACCTTAAAGCGCAAACCGCTACAAAGGCTAAACCTTCAACACCAGAGCCTTCAAAAGCTTTAACAACCCTTAACACTGACGTACAACCGATGGAAGGATTCCTGATGGTGAACAGTACCAAATACAAGCGGGCTACCCAACTTACGGGCTTTATGGAACGGTTCAAAATGGAACGCAGGTTACAGCAATTGGTTGCCGAAGGCTATCAGGGCAACGAAACCTTTAACACCGAAACTTGGATTTTAACCTTTGAAATCGATGCTTCAAGCGGAAAAGTAACGTTATCAAGCGTTTTGGAGGCTGAAATAGCAGCCTAAAATTCCAATTTTGGGGTTAAACCTACTGAATTGGTGCTAATTAAATAAAAATAGATTTTTGGGTCTTTTGAACTTCTTAGTAGATTTTACCTATAAAAATCGGTGGTTTTGGAGTAAATATAAATTTAGATTTACTTTTCTGATTATCAGTTGTTTAAGTGAAAAAAAAGCTTGACGATTGCGATTTTTTCACTATATTTGTATTGTAATTGAAGGATAAGTGAGAGCGATAAAAAGAAGCCTTTAAAAAGGCAGGATTTAAAAACCGAAACAAAGGGGATTAATCGGGACACGGGGTAACTTTCGTGTCCTTTTTTAATTTAAAAAAAGAATTTGGGGCACTTAAAAAAGTACTGATGTATTTATAATTAAACAACTATAAATTGAATAACAAAATGAAAAATGAAAAATTAAAAATCAGAAAGGAATACATCAAAGAATTAAACGATGCTTTAAAAGCAATTCCAACAAAAGCAATTTTAGAAGAAATAGAAAAGGCTCAGATGAAGTATTTTATAATTACGATAAAAGCGATTTTTGAAGAAATAGCACGCAGACTATTACCTGAATCTATTATTGACTATTATGAATGTGATGTTATTCAGATTGCAGCGGTTAAGATTTTCAAAAGCAAATTAGTTGCAGATGGTGAGTTTGAAAAGCTTACAGAATTAACTAAAAAAACCCGTAAAAGATTTGCTTGGGATACTCACAAAGGAATGTTTAATGAATTAATAGACCGGGTTCAATTTGAAAACCGTTTTTTAGGTAAAATGATTGCCACCTATCCCAACGGTGAGCAGTTCAGGAATGACTATATAGATTTTAATAAAAGCTTAAACATGGCGCAGCCATGCTTAAACCAATTTCACTCAACTCCGGCACACTACGCCGGGGGTTATTAAAACTAAAAAAATAAAACTGAATAAAAAAAGTAACGGGGTATTTATAATAAAGACAAACAATGATAACAGAAACAAACAACCATCAACCACTGGAAACAACAATTAACGCTACTATCTTAATTAAGACTTGGAGAATACTAATAGAGTATTTCTATTGGAAAAGAGAAGCAAGTCAAGTCATTTTAAGAAGAGTTACTAATGAAGATATTACTAATTCAAAAGAAAAGGACGGACTATATATATTTGACGGTATTCCTAATGATGTATTTAATTTGAAATCGGGAACAAACGTTGGTGATTTGGTAGATTTCCATTCATCTGCACCCGAACCTGAATTAATTAAGACTAATCAGTATCAAATGTTAATTGATGGTAGCAACAGTTTGACCAGATACAGTAACAAGCTAATTATTAAAGGTTATAACCCTGCTTACATTGGTAAACTTATTCTTCATATACAGAAGAAAGTAGCAACTAAAGATGAAATAATCATTGCAGAAATATTTAATACTTTCTCTTAGCAATAATCTTAAATCTGCTACATGCGTAGCAGATTCTTTAGACCCCGGTTAACAGCGGGGTATAAACGAGAAACATAATAATTTATAATAACACTAAAAAAACAACAACAAATGAAAAAATTACAAGAACTAATTACCCTTACCAACACCGACATCAACAGCGGTGAAAAAACCATCCAATTGGATGTTGCAACTACTTTCGACCAGTTCAAAGAACTTGCCAATGACATTAACTATATCGCTGCCCTTGATGAATTTCCTGAACCGTATATTTTGGACAATAAATTTTCCGGGGCAAGAGATACAGGAGGAGTTAAGATTGAACATTTTGATGATAAGCTAATTCTGCAATTATTGCCGAAAAGTCGATTTGCCCCGAAAAGTCGATTTACCCCGAAAAAGATATTTTTAATGGCAAATGTAACCAATGGTTACATCAGTGAATACATTGATTCTGACGAGTATAAAGGTTTATATAACGATGGTTTATTTAAACTTCATATTGCAACCGCCAAACAGGTTGACGAATTACTAAGTAAGTACTACGCTGCTTAAACTACAGTTTAAAGCCGTGCCATGCACGGCCAATTAAACCCCGGTGTAACGTGCCGGGGGTATTAAGTAATACAATAACTTATAATAATATGAATAACAAAGACAGTGCTATGATAGAAGAAATGGATTCTATCTTAAAATTTAATCAGAGTAAAGAAACCGTAGTGAACTCACTAAAAGATTATTTAGAATCTAAGGAAATGTCCGTTGACTTTGAGATGGTAATAGGAAGTGATAATCTTTCAATTGGTTATAAAATTTCAATAGTATTCAACAACGGTAAATTTATAATGACTAATAAACCAGATGAAAGGTCGTTCACAGTACAGAAATATTTCAAGTGCGGAGGCAAGGAAGTAAAATTGTATTACGCTTTGCTTGGTTTTATTCTTGAAACAAAGAATAAAATAAAATTTAACTTGGACTTATTACAAGCAGCTTTGGATAACCCGATAGGCTAATCAATCTAATCCCCGGTGTAAAGTGCCGGGGATTATTTATTTTTACGGTAACCTTCAAGTACCCGATACACGCAGATTTCAAAAACCTATCTAAACAATAGGATTGCAACCTGTTCTGAAACAATCTGTTCTAAAATTTCTTTTATAAGGATAGAGAAAAAGATTTTAGAATGCTGAGCAGCGGATTGGGGAGTGTGAAATGAAGAAAACAAACAGTAATTTATTTGTCGTTACTGATGCTGACCACAGGTATAGATATCTGGAAACCCTAACGAAGGGTAATTTTGAAATTGTTTATTATTATGATGTGCAGGATTCACTTATCAGGAAGATGTATTTTTATATAGACCCGGTAACTGGAAGAATGTCATTGAAAACTGATTTGAATGAAGAGCAGATTTGAAGAAATAAAAAGAGGTGAGTTTATTATTGTTTTAATGCCTGAATCATTGAGCGAAATTGAATTTCTGGATTACTACAATGATAGTGATAAAGAACAACACAACACACTGCATAGCTATTACACACAGGCTATAGAAAAGAGGTTTGCAAAAGAAGCTTATCTATCTTACTGTAAGCCATACTCTAACTATCCGAAAAGTATGGCTTGTAACATTAAATTTCCTTCAATGAATAAATCACAAAAGACAGTAGGTTATTAGTTTAACAATAAATGCCCCGAAGTATCGCACTTCGAGGCATCATACCCTTATCCCAATTCACGCTAACGTGATATTGAATTGCAATATACTGAGTTAGTTTAAAAAAAATCAATAAGAAATACCAAAATTTAACTGAGGTGACAAGGGGCTTAAATAAGCCGCTCTAAGCTTACTTTGTTACTGGATGAATATAAGTTCGTTTGATTAAAAATAACATAACCTACGGCACGTATTGCAGTGTATAATAGCTAAGTATTGCCTGATAGAAGATATTGATATGCTGTTTAGGTAAATCTAAATTTACATTAAGGAGAATCTTCACTTTTTTAAGCCCCGGTTTAGATGCCGGGGCTTTTCTTTTGCCAAAAAATATATTTTCAATTTTTTGGCCTTCTTTCAAATAAGGATGTATTTATAATTAAAGAAGCAAACAATGGAAGTATTACAATTCTCTCACTTACTGTTTATCAATCATCAGCCCGACAGCTACTATATGATTGATACCACGAAAAAATCTGTTAAAGCGGTTAGCCAAACCTGCTATGACCTCATATCTGCACTTGTTGGACTGCAACAGGACTTAAAATCACTGGTATAATGAACGCATTTATAAAACAAGACCAGATAGGCCGGGATAAAACTATAATGCTGTTCCCTAAACTTGATTTAGTGGAGAGTCCTAACCAATACTCGGTTTGGGATATGTCAGGTATGACTACAAATATAGCCGGGGATGTTAAACCATTCCTGATGGAGGTAAAAGATAGGGATGTTAAATCATCATCCTACGAAACTGTTTTTATGGAAGTCAAAAAATATCAGGCGTTAACAAAATTGGCTGACGAAAATAACATTCAGGATATTTTCTATATCAACCATTACACGGATAATATAACCTATGTATTCAACTTGAAGAATATCAAAGTTTATGACCTGCAATTAGTGGTGAAGAAAGCACCAAAAACGACAATGGGTGCTACTGAATATGTAGATAAAATCTTTGTTGAATTACCTATTCATCACGGAAGAAAATATAATAATAAATAATGTTAACAATATCAATTCTAATAGCATTAGCCGTTAACGGACTAATAATGAACCCCGGTTACCAATGGTTAATTAACCGCTTAAACCTGGACTTCAAACCCTTTAATTGCGTGTACTGTTTAGCCTTTTGGATAGGCTTTATAGTAGCTGTACTTGGCTTTAATCCTTTGTCGGTAGCAATACCATTAGCTGCATCTTTCTTAGCTGTAGCGTTTAACAGGTGGTTTGACAACCAACCTGTAAAGTTTAAATAACCCCGGTGGATTACGAAGCACAAAAAACTAAAATACTTACTGATTTCTTTAACTCTGGTAAGCTTAAACTAAAGGCTGATGGATATTTCAAAGGTCGATTACATATCAGCAGATATACAGGTATCGCCGAAGAATTAGTATTGCAAACTTACTATGAGTTGGCAAAGTACAACGCTGAAAAACTGGTAACAGCTTATCTGATAAACCCCAATAGTATTGAGGCCATAGCTGTAACTATTCTTAAAAGGCAGCTTATGCACAAAAAGAATAATCCTGAATCACCTAACAATAGCTTTGGTACTAAACTAATTTTCGGCTCTAATTACTTTTCGGGGGACTTCATTAGTTCAACTGATACATATAGTGAATCTAATGAAACAGCAGACTACACAGGTATTCCAATAGCGGATGTTGAAGACGGGGACTATTTCAAAGACCGAGATTACTCCATTGATAAGCAAGCGGAAATTTTTAAGAGGCTAACACCAGATGAAATTGATTTTGTAAATGCTTTATGGAATGGTGAGAAATTCTACAAACGAAAACCTACTAACAACTATAAAGAATTTCGTGATTACGTGTTCAATAAAATACAAAATATGGACTTATACAAAGACCCTACGCCATTAGAGCAGATTAAAAATAAGTTATCAATGAAGGATAATCAGATGTTTGATGTAATGTTTGATGATGATTTAACCCGGACAGATAAAATAAAAAAGTTAAAATTCAGCGAACAGCAGTACATAGCCCAACGCAGGATTTTACTTAAAAAGATTAAGGAATTTAATATAAAATGACCGATAAAGTATATACCTACATCTTCAAATTGCTAAGTCAGGAAACCGCATTACTGTTTACCAAATATGATAATGATAGTGACCAAAATCTGGTTAATGATTTATACTCAGATATGCTTCTGGATGTTGAAGAAAATGAATCGGCGGGGTTTATAAACTACCTTATAAAATTAATCAGCTTTTTGGAACAGAAAGAAGATTATGAGTGGTGTAGCAAGCTACTGAAACTTAAAACAAGAATAAAGAATTACCAGAATGAATAAAGAAGATATATTAACACTGATAGAAACAATATTACCAAAGCTTCAACAGTGGATTACATTTAAAGAAGCTTCATTTGAACCAGAAGAAATGGTTATAGTTAAACAATTAGCTACAACTATTTTGCCGGGAAGGATTATTAGTTGGGGCTGTACACCGTGTGCCGGGGAAATACTAAGCATTATATGGGCTTATTATCAAAGAGAAAAATAATAAACAAAAAAATTATGGAAAGGATAAAAGATACACCACAGATAAGCAATTCAATTAGAAAGATTAAAAGTATTTTAGATACGAGGGAATTTAGCTTAGATGATGCTGAATTTTTAAGATTAAGATATCAAGATATAGCAACTAAACGTGATGAATACGAGAATAGAATTATAGAACTTGAACAACAGTTGAATGATTTAAAATCGAAGTTTCAAGCTACAATTAAATTAGATGATTTAGTTAGATGGTCTAATCCCCGGTCATTCATTGTAGAAAAATAAAACTGTTTTCCGTATCAGTAAAAACGGATAGTTCATTATATTCATATTACCTCCTTTTTTTGGGGTAATATGTAATTCATATTAAGGTTAATCAGCAATGGTTAGCCTTTTTTATTCAGTTAATGTAAAATTTACTTTTGGGGGAATTTGATTGTATTTTTTTAGAATTGCTTCTTTTGCTGTTTTTGGTGTTCCCGGTGCTATCCACTCCTTTAATATTTTATTATCGTTGTCATAAATAACAAACCCTTGATAAATTATTCCGTTTTCGGTCACGAAAGCAATTTTTTCAAATACAAAAAAACTCCGAGATTTTAGTTGTACATACAATAGTCCATTATGCAAATCGAATTTTTCCTTTGATAAAATTTCGGTGTTTGGTGCCATTTGCGTTTCATCAAATCTGTATATCATTGATTGTGCAAAATCGTTTTGACTTAAACGTAGTGAATTATCGTCTTTTCCTGTTTTTTGCAATTTGGATTCAACGTAATTCCAGTCAAAAATAATTGCAACTATATCGTATAAAGGAAGTTTTGATTCATTAAATAATGTAAATGTCGTTTGTTCGGTTTTTGTCCGGTCTATTGTTTTTATTCCTTTCGTAGTTATAAATGGATAACCATCACCACCTGTTAGGTAGTCTTTTATATAATTAGATTTTTCAACTATTTGGTGATTCAATTGAATAATAGTATCACTTTGCTTTTGAATTTTTTCATCTCTATGCTTTAAATCATTTTTCAAAGAATCTCTTTCGCTTTTTATTTCAACCAGATGAGTTTGCAATTCATCGTTTTTGGCTTTTGTGAGGTTAAGAATATCCTGCTTATCCTTAGCACTGCTAAAGTTCTGAGATATAGCTAATAGAATAGCCCCAACACCGCCTAAAAATATTAATGTTAAAGCAATTATACTTAGAGTGCTCATCTTCATTGTCTGAAATTGTAATCTATTTATTTTTATTTTTTTGTTTTTTCCTTGATTCAAGATAAAATTGCACTCGTTTTTTATCTACTGCTTCATCTTCGGCATTTATAAGTTTTTCTTCTATTTTTATATCATTACCTAAACGTTTTAATGAATCATTTTGAATAGAAATGCGTTCCTCCGCAGATTTTATATAATCTTTTTGCGCTAATAAGTATATGTTTAAGCTATCTGCCCTTTTGTGTAAAATTGCATATTCAATTTCGAGTTTGAGTGATTTTAATTCCACAATATCACTTTTAGTTTGAAATAGTCCAGAAAGTAAACTGTATATAGTTGCAGTAATTGCAATGACTAATGTCCAAAAACCGGGTTCTTGATAAAATGGTTTTTTTAAAGCTTTTATCTCTGTTATTAATTTCAGATGCTTTAATTGAACTTCGGACAGTTCTTCAATATTGTTTTTTTTTGAATTTTCACTACTTTTTTGCATTGTTATAAGGTTTGTATAAATTTAATTAAATATTCTAATTAGAATTATAAACCGTTCTCTTTTTTATTCGCACATATAACTTATTACCTATTCAAATAGAATAATAAAAGAATGCCATTTGAAAAGGGAAAGCCAAAAACCGGGGGTAGACAACCGGGGGTTAAAAACAAAACCACACAGGAAATAAGGGACGCTATACAGCTTGTATTAGCTGATAAAGTTGATGAACTGGCTAATGACCTCACTACGATGTCAGAGTTTAAACAGTGGACTATACTTAACGCTGTCGCTAAATATGTTTTGCCTACTCTGGCTAAGAATGAAGATACCGTTGAACATTCCGGGGAGATTAATATAACAGTGAGTTTTGAAAATGGTACTGATAACGCTTTAGGCGATAATTCTAACGAGGTTGAAGACTAATTACCTGTCCGTTATAACTGTAAGTTATTACGTTTTGTGCGATTCAAGCCAATGAAAGCACAAGGGACAAAAATTAGGGACAAAATGTAATTTGAACGTTCAAATAACCCTACCAAAACCACATCCGGGGCAGCAAAAAGTATTAGATAGCAAAGCCAGATTCAAAGTAATATCAGCCGGGCGAAGATTCGGCAAATCTTTAATCAGTCAGGTAATATCAATCATTGGTATCATCAATGCTAAACATATAGCATATGTAACACCTACCTATGCTTTAAGTAAGATATTCTTTCAGGATATACTAAAGCTCATACCTGTTAAACTGATTAAGTCAGCTAACAAAACTGATTTGGTTATCACCTTAATCACCGGGGGAAGCCTTAGCTTTTTAACAGGTGAACGATTAGATAATTTCCGGGGTCGAAAATTCCATACAGTTATCATAGATGAGGCAAGTTATATACCAGACTTGGAATCAGCTTGGTTAAACTCTATCAGGCCTACATTAACTGATTATAAGGGTAACGCTTTATTCATCAGTACACCACGGGGTAAAAACTATTTCTATGCGCTATACAATAAGGGTTTAAATAAAGAAGATGGCTATGAATCATTCCACTTTACCACATATGATAACCCGCATATTTCAGCAGATGAAATAGATTTAGCCAGATTAGAATTACCTGATGCAGCATTCAAACAAGAATACTTAGCAGAACCCGGAGAGAACACTAATAACCCATTTGGTACACAAAACATAATTGATAATACCATTACCACATTGAGCCAGAAAGAAACTAAGGTTATCGGTATAGATTTAGGTAAGCACAATGATTATACTGTTTTGTGTGGATTAGACGAAGATGGTGCAATGAGCTACTTTGAGCGATTTAAAAATCCGTGGTCACTCACTATCGAAAGGATAAAGATGTTGCCCTCATACTGCCTTAAAGTAGTTGATAGCACTGGTGTAGGTGATGCAGTGTTTGAGCAGTTATCAACTACCTGTCATAACATCACCGGGTTTAAGTTTACCAGTACATCAAAACCTCAGATTGTTATGGAACTTGTAAAGGACTTAGAATTATCTAAGATAAAGGTTAATGAAGTTACAGCTAATGAGATGGCAGTGTTTGAATATAAGATTCAACCATCAGGGCATATAAAATATGAAGCGCAATCAGGTTTCCACGATGATACTGTAATGGCATTAGCAATGGCTAACCATTACCTTAAACAAGCTGCATTAAGCAACTATGCCGGGTGGCTATATTAAATAAAAAAAAGCCTGTCAGGCAGTGACAGGCTTAATTAACTACTAATTGATTTAACTCACTTAAATCATTATAAAATTAAAAGATTAACTAAATAAACATATGAACTTCAAAGAGTTGTATAACAAATTGCCTCAAAAGTGGGAAGAATTTTCACTAAAAGATTACATAAAACTTGCACCTGTTATATCTGATAGGGTAGATGATGAGCTACAAGACCCGGATATTATCACTATCAAATATCTTGATGAATTAGATAAGAATATTCAAATCATAAGTTTATTGACTGGTGCAAGTGTTGAAGCAGTTGAACAGGTAACTATGGTTCAATTGGATGAACTCATAAATAAGATTAGTTTCATAAGCTCAATACCAGATAATCCTAAAACCTCTATCAAGTATAAACAGTTTAATGAACTCTCTTATGATAACTTCATTACCTTTCAGAAACTACAATTAGATTTTACACCTGATAAAGCATTGTCAACAGCAATAGAGAATCTACCAATGATGTTATCCGTTTTCAGTAAAGATAACTTAACAGAAGAATACTTTTTAAATCAATCAATGGTGGAGTGCATTGCAGGTTTTTTTACTGTAAATCAGAACATTCAAAACTATTTGAAACGTTCGCAGGTTTCTTTATACAAGTTGATGATGAAGCAGCAAGCCAAACAGATGAAGCATCTATTGATATTATCGCTACAGAAAGTAAATCCATTCAAAAAGAGTTTAACGACAAATGGAACTATTGGATGATAGCCAAATCTGTAGCAGAGTTTACCGGGCAAACATTTTGGCAAGTTTTAGAATCTAATATAATGGAAGTCTTAACAGTTGCTACACTGCTTAAAGAACAGGTTGTAGTTATTGAAAATAGAGATAAACTCAGTTCATAACCGAGACTAAATAAAGCAAAATAAATAATATAGGTAAAAACCTTTTTATGGCACAATCATTATCAGCAGCCAATGCTAAAGCCCTCGATTCATTGGGTGTATCCAAAAGTGAATTTGATACTGCATTATCAGCAGCGGAAGCAGCTTGTGCGGATTTCGTTAAAAGGATTAAAGCTAACATTCAATCTATACCAGATTTTGTAAACACCGGGGCTATAGAAAACTTAACTGTTGAATCATCAGGTGATGAAGTCCACATATTAGGCTCTCAGCACATACTGTACCAGTACAAAGGGGTGAAGGGGGTGTTATCATCAGCATTAGCACCTGATAGCCCTTATAGTTACCGGGATAAAAGACCCCCGGTAGATGCTTTTTTAACCTATATACAAACTAAGAATATCAGGTTGGTACATAACCCCCGGCACTATGGCAGCGCATCACCTTACAAAGATACCACCGGGGATAAAGAACAGCTTCAATTAGCTTGGGCTTTAAGTACATCGATATATCAAAAGGGCTTTAAAGCACATCCTGAAATAAAGTGGGATGAAGAAAAGGAAACTTTGAAACAAGATTTAATAGAAAAGGCTAAAGGTTTTGTTATAGGTAAACTGAAAACAGAGATTTATAATAAGTACGGGGATAATATAGAATCTAAGGTCAAAAATTAGTTTAATCACTATGATAAAGTTCAATTTTTGTAACGTTTACTTTATAATAACAATCAGTAAATTTATGAATTTCGTCATAGAAGAATATTGTGCTTTTTGTTTGTCCAATGAAATAATATGTATCTGTTGATTGTATTTTCTTTCCTTGGTATAATATAAAATCATTTTTATTTCTGTGATTTAAACGAACTGAAATTACTTTGTCAATTGATATAAATGAAGATACAAATGTTGTAAAAATTATGATGCAGATTGCTGTTAGATTTAAGCGAGTTATATGATTTTTAAATCCTCTATTGATAATTAATTGATAAATGATAATAATATTAAAAGTAGAGAAAATACTTATTAATAAATAATTTAGAGTTTTTGTTAAATCTCTTGTAATAATATAATTCAACTCCGGTATCGTATAAATAAGCATTACTATTATGACAAAAAAGTTCTTAATTCTTTTTATCGTTCTGTAAATAAAAACTATAGGAGGTTTAAAAAGTTTTATTATAAAAAATATAAGTAAAAAGTATGATAATAGAAATAAGGTTAAGATAACTAAGTCTTTCAGTAATTGTGTTAATATTTCGGTAAGTTCAATGTATTTAAATATATCTATCCCAAAGAATGTATAATATAGGCTCAGATTAACTGAATTAAATAAGAAACTTACTACTGTTAAGAAAGGTATATATTTAGGTATTTCTATAAATAAGTCAATCTTTTTTAAAGTCGTCAGTTTAGAGGTTAATTTTTGCATTGAATTACTTTAGGTTTCACCAAATATAACAATTACCAAATCATTGCCTATTACCCTAATAAAAATAGGCTAATGATTACGTTTTTACAGCAACCCAATAAGTACACCCCGGTTAACAATCCGATTATATTCCAAATAGCATCTGATGATAGCCGTATCCAATATTTCACGGTGCAGGTGCAGGATAATTTGGGAAACATCATCCAAAATTTAAAGATTTATACAACCCCGGCTAATCGCTCTGGTAGCTATTGCGACCTTTCAAGCATCCTTAGTAACACTGTTGATTACCAGTTATTACCATCAGTTAACTTGTTAGAATCAACCCCCGCTTTATTTCAAGCATATCAACTTGTTATTATTGAAAAGCTTTATGATACTGTTACCGGGGGCATAATTAATGGTACATCTTCAACTACAGGAGTATTTTATACTTGGAATGCTCTAATTGATAGGGTTAACTTTAGTATGTATAACTATACCAATTATGTTATGACTGCTACAGGGACTACTGCGAGATTCTTAACCAATAAACCATCAATTAGTGCAGTGTATAGGACTTCAACAGAATATTTATACTATTTGAATGATGGTCAGGCAGGGAACGCCAATATTAGTTTTTATGGTCAAAATAACAGATTGCTTGGCAGTCATAATTTAAGCCTTTCGGGTTATACATCAGGGTGTACCCGAATAGATATAAGCCCTACAACCATTAGTAGTTACTTTGGTGTAGGTTTAGCTGATGATGAATTTGGCGATATGTTTGATACTCCTTTTGGCTCAAACTACAGCATCAGCAATACAAATTACTTTACCGTAGGTTTAACTGATTTATCCGGGAATACAAAAGGTCAGGTTAGAACCTATGTTTTAAAAGATATAGGTTGCACCAATATTCCCGTACAAATATTGTTTTCAAATCAGTTAGGCGGGTATGATTCTATAAACTTTTTTAATCCCCGTGAAACTATAGATGTAACCAAAACTTCAATCGCAAAAAATCCTTTTTCTTTAACAAATGGAATCTATTCTGATAATTCTAACTCGGTATTCAATGAAGAATCACAGGTTATCAATGTAAGTTCTACATCTACTTATCAGGTCATTTCAGACGCTCTAAAGGACGTTGAATCACTTTGGCTAAAAGAGCTAATCAAAGCTTCAAAAGCTTTTGTAAGGCTCTCTAATGGCTTGTTTTACCCTATCACAGTTACTTCTTTGAGCTACCCGGTACAACAGAAGAAATATAACACTGCATTGATAAGATTGCAGCTAACTTTCACCATAAATGATACTGGAATAGTATTTTAATTATTTTGATTTGTATGCCTATTACCTAAATAAAAATAGATAATGGATATTACTTCATACGTGTCAGGCATAACAGCCAATATATCAAATCAAACAGCAGCTAAATCAATCCCGGCTTCTACAGTAGGGCAGGGCTATATTGATTTGGCTAACCTTACAAAAACTAACATTGAATCTGTTAATGCTTTGGCTACTGGTAATACTTTGGCACTTTCTGGTGCCACCACTGCCAATACCTTATCAATAACTAATCTTCAAACTTCTGTTTCTGGTTTATCATCTACAGTTACCGGATTTACGGCACAAATTGCAGCAAAGGTTAATACCTCAGCTATTTTAGTGACAGGGAAAAATTTACTAAACCCGGCTGATTTAAACGTTGCTGTAGGTTATTATCTCGCAGGTTCAGGAGCTTTAACCTCTAATTCAACTTATAATACTTCTGGCTTTATTCCGGTGACAAGCGGTCAAACTTACACCGCAAGCCCTTCCGTTAGATTTTGGGAATGGTACACCGCTGCATCTACAGGTTCATCTATCAGTATAAGTGCTTTTACGCTGACAAACGCAACGTTAACAGCACCATCAACAGCTAATTATTGCCGTGTAACTTATAATAATTCTACGTGGTCAACATCACAGTTTGAATTAGGCAGTTCTGCTACAACTTTTGCAGCCTATGGTAACCAGATTATATCTTCTTTAATTCCATCTGCAACTATTGCTGATGGTAGTGTTACAACGTCTAAATTGGTAACTGGTGCAGTAACACCATTACAAACTAACTTCATACAAAAAGGTAGCAACCTGTTCAATATTCTTGACCCGGATTGTGCTATCAGTTTCTTCGTTAATTATACTACTGGTGTGCTGACAGCATCAAGCGGTTCTTATAATACTACTGGTTACATCCCCGTTTCGGCAGGTCAGCAATACACAATGTCCGATAAACACCAGATTGCCTACTACAATGCAAGCAAGGTTTATGTAAGCGGTGATAACAGTACAGGAACAACTCAAACTGTACCGACAGGTGCAGCTTATGTAAGATGTTCTGTGTCTACTCCGAATTGGAGCGTGTTTATGTTTAATACAGGTTCAACCGCTTTGCCATACACAGCATTTCAATATCAATTACAAGGTGTAAATGGTGAATTAATCACTACACAAGCTGCACCTATTGCAGATGCTTCAATAACACCACAGAAAACTACATTCTTACAGAAAAGTAATAACCTTTTTAACATTAGTGACCCTAACTGTGCTATCAGTTATTTTGTAGCCTACAATACAGGTATTTTGACAGCAGCAAGCGGTTCTTATAATACTACCGGATATATTCCTGTAGTTCCGGGTCAGCAATACACAATGTCTGATAAGCATCAGATAGCTTATTACAACTTAAATCAGGTGTATATCAGTGGTGATAACAGTTCTACAGGAACAACCCAAACTGTACCATCAGGTGCAGCTTATGTTAGATGTTCAGTTTCAACTCCAAACTGGTTACAGTTTATGTTTAACACAGGTGCAACGTTGTTGCCTTATGTTGGATTTCAATACCAGTTATTAAGTCCAGATAATGGTACGGTATCAGCCCCAAATCCCGGAATGGCATACCCGGCTAATCTTTACCTCTTAGGTGGTTATCAAAACACTATTTATTTTCAGCATACTGTTGAAAAATGGAAGCCTTATAACTTTACCAGTAGAATAGAAGGTAATGCTTTGTTCATAAATGAAAGTAATAAGGTACGCATCACAAACCCGGTTACAGAAGGTACAGTTACCGCAAACCTTTATGATGATAATTTCAATATAGCTGCATCTAAGAGCCTTAATTTCTTGATAGGTTCACAAACCAAAAATAATGGAACGGTAAACATTATCACCATTGGGGACAGTTGGAGTTATAACGGTAGTTATTTAGCTAAAGCTGTGGCTTTATGCCCTGCATTGGTTACCAATGGTACAAGGCATCCTTACAGTGCTACAACGCTAAATGCAGAAGCAAGGGGAGGTTGGGCTTTGAATGATTATTTCACCGCTTTTGGTACACCGAATTTCGGATTTACTCCGTTTATGCAACCCGCAGACCCTTATAAATATTGGGGTTCAACAGAGTTTTGGTCACAGGCATCTACTGCTATTACCACCAATTATTTTTATGGTAATTATGTTAATGCATCTGGCTTTAGTTCATCAACGGGGCTTAGATTATCCCCGGCTACCAATGATATGATGTATGACAGTACAGCAGCAGCGTTAAAGGTTTATAACGGTACATCTTGGGTAACCACTACAGCTACCACTTCAACCTTCACCTTTAATTTTGCTAAGTATCGCTCTGTTTGGGGTATAACTCAACCCAATGTAGTAACCATAATGTTAGGCATAAATGATTTTGTAAATTGTACCACTAAGGCAGCAGCAATAACAGCATTCGCAGCTTATAAAACCCAAATGGATACTGTTATCGCATCAGTTCACGCAGATAGCCCGGCAGCAAAATTTGTGATAATGATACCGCCAACCTTTGTAGGGAATCCAGATAACGATTCCGGTAATTTCACAGCCAGATTATCCTTTATTTATTGGCAGATAAGAAAACTATTGATAGATACCTACGATAACAGGCAATCAGAACTGATTTATGTAGTGGATGCAGGTAGTGCAGTTGACCCGGATTATGGTTTTGTTGCAAATTATGAAGTTCCTTTTCAGGATTACACCAATGCCAATAATACTAACCCTGCTACTCCGGTAGTAGAAACAAGAAAGGTTATTACTAATAGCCCGCACCCTTCAAATCAGGGTTATGCTCAGGTAGGAGTTGTGTTATCAGCCTTTATTCAGAAAACAAGAGCTTAATAGAGAGTTAAAGCCTTACTATTTAAGGTGGGGCTTTAACTCTTTTTTAAATTTTATTTATTCTTGGTTTTATAGTTATTCCACGCATTATTGAATGCACCATCATTAAATTCTAAATCAGGGTACAATTCAATTAATGCAGCCTTAATTGTTTTAGGGGTAGGGTTATCACTCACTGTTTTACCTAATTTGGATAAAGCAGCAACAATTTTACTCGACCAGTCCGCAACCCTTGTTTTTTCTTTAGGTGCTGATGCTTTGGCGGCTTTACTTATTTTTGCACCTTTTTCAATTGGAACAGCAGTTTCTCCTTTTAAAACATTGACTATATGAGAATGTACCGCAATATTAAAATCTATTATACCTACATTATGTTCAGCATTAATTTTACTTACTATAGCATCATATTCTAATTTAGCTTTAGCTAATTTTTCTTTTACTAAAGTTTCTACTTCTGTTTTTTTAGCAATAAAACCTGCCAATTCTTTCTCTGCTCTTTCAAGCATAGTTTCTTCTTTTTGTGGTGCCATAATATAACTGATAAATGTTTAAGACAAACATAGAAATATATTTATTGAAACCTATTACCTCAATAAAATATATATGTTTCAAAACGATTATTATAAAATAATTCTTATAGATTCTACAACGGGTTCAACTGGAAATTATGCTGAATTAGATTGTGAAGGAATTGATTTTAGCACAACATTTCAAGTTTCTGATATTGCAGATATAACTACAAGAAAAGATGCAATTACAAAAACTATTTCCTTTAAGGCTACTAAGAATAATAATTTAGTATTTGGCAATGTTTCAAACTTTAATAGGTACGTTGATGAAACAGTAGCTTTACCATTTTTATTTAATTTTGATATAACTCAGGATATAGATGCACAGGTATATGAAAATTCTACTTTAATATTTGTAGGCAAACTGCATTTTATATCAACAAGCCGGGATGCTCAGGGTAATATAAATTATGATTGTGATATCGAAGGCTATGCGATTGGTTTGTTCCTACAAATTCAAAACCTGCTAATCTCTAATTTAGATTTTACCCCGTTCAATCATACTTACAATATTTATAACATTCAAGATAGTTGGTCTAATATTTATTATAAAAATGCTGTTAGAACTACTGGTACAACTGGTGAAGGTTATGTTTATCCCTGCATAGATTATGGAATGGGGATTACTGATGATACTTCATTTGATAATAAAATGGACTATCGGAACTTTCGCCCGGCTTTTTATTTAAGAGAATATTTTAACGCAATATTTAATCAATCTGGTTTAACAGATACTTACACATATACAGTCACGGGTTCAACTCAATTTATGGATGAATTCAATAAATGTATTGTACCCAATAACGATAGCGATTTTAGTTATACTGTTCAACCCGCTATCCTTTTTGAAGTGGTTAAAAATGGAGCAACACAGCAATACGGGGTAAATAACCAAAGCCATTATGATAACGTAAATAAAAGAACGGAGTTCAATAACCTGATTGGTTTTAATACGGTTATCACCGGGGCAACCGGGCAAACCATTATCAACCCTGCTTTAATCAATGGTCAGAAAGTTATTTTCAATAACCGGGTAAATACTACCGTTACCGCTTCTGTTACCTTTCAGTGTTTTCAATCATCAGCAAGTAATGATGCGCAATTTATATTCCAGTGTTTATACAGAGATAACGATTCGGAACAGTTTAATAACATTGGTTCTGTAACCCGTACCTATCCTAAAATTAGTAGTGAACAGTTGAACCCAACGGAAACTTTGCATCTTACTTTAACTAATACTTTTCAGGCAGGGTCAGAGATGGCATTTATGATTTATATTGATACACCATCAAAGAATAGTTATGAATGTTTAATTTATTCAGCAGATTTCAGTGTTGGTAGTGATTCAGCTACATCTCAAATAACAATTAATATTGGTGATGATGCTATATTAATAGGGGGCAATACACAAACCATTAATCAAACAGATTTTCTAACATCATACATCAATATGTTTAATCTGTATGTTTATCCAGACCCTAACAGCCCAAAGAACATCATCTTTACACCATATCCTGATTTTTATTCAAATTTCACTATTGATAAGCTAATAAATTCTTCAATTGATTGGACTGATAAGATTGATAATAACGCTACAATTACACAAACACCTGTTGCAGATTTATTTGATTTATATGCGTTCACATTTACAGATGATACCGATTACTTTTCAAAAATTTATAAAGATAAGTATGGTGATACATACGGCAATTTAACGCTAACGGGTAACACAAATGGTAGTGATAAATCTATGGATTTAATATTCGGTTCAACACCTGTAGCAAACTATGCTAATCGTAATGTTCCTTTTTTGTGGGAGTTAGATACTAATAATTTAAAGAAACCTAAAGTAACAGTACCCCGGATATTATTCTACAATGGTTTGGTTAGTTGCCCTACCTATGAGATAGGCGAAATATCTTATAGTGCATCAACTTTAAGCTATTATTTTTCACATATTCAGCCGTTGAATGTTGCTTCATATACTTTTCACCAGTACGCAGAAGCTAATGAATATACTTTATCACCCAATGGCGAATTTGTGGATTTAACCTTTGGGTTGCCATTAGAAGTTTATTATACAAGCGGGGGAGATTTATCTACTTACGGAAGCGGAAAAAAGACTTTATATGACCGTTTTTATGCTGATTATATTACTGAATTGACCGATAGCAATACAAAAATTATTGAACTATCGGCTTACCTAACAGCGCAGGATATACAAACTTTAGATTTCAGAACCCCGATTTATATTAACTCGGTTTTGGGTCATAACTATTTCAAACTTTTATCAGTTGATTACAGTAGTAGCAGCCAACCCGCAGATATAAAGCTTCAAACCATTTATATTAAAGATGTTGTAGCATCACCAAATGGTTATGATAACGTAACTACATCTGGTTTGGTAACTAAAACAGGTTGCGGTTCTGGTTACACCGGGGAATCAACTTTATATGTAGTCCCGGCAGCAAAATATCATTCAACAGTTTCACAAGCTGATGCTAATTTATCTGCTACCATTGAATTAGCTGCATCTGGTCAAACCTTTATAAATAACTATGGATTATGCGTTAATACTGGTACTTCTTTCAATTTAGGATATGGTTATACGCCAACAGTAGCCAGTGCTGCAACAGCTACAACTTACTACACTGATTCCGGGAATTTAGGTACAGGTTCAACTATGTTTAATCTGGTATCGGGTTACACAAGGGTATCAACAGGCTTTTATTCTGATGGTACGAATTTTTATGAAACGGATACAACTTCATCAATTATTTTAACCGGGTTAACATCTAACATATCTGGTTTGACTTATGATACCTATTTGATTGAAGGGTCTAATCAATTTATTAGTTGCCAGTCAGCAAATGATGGTGTAACCGAATTGATAAACTATAAGATTTCAGACCCTTATCCGCTTTTGGGAACAGTGGTTAAAGATAGTACTGGTACAACCTTAGTTCCTGATGGTTGGTATTCTGATATGTTTACGGCTTATCGTACCGTTAGCGGTGTTATTACAACCATTTATAGCTGTTCCGGAGTTAGTTAATTAATCTGTTCAAGCCTATTACCTACCTATAAATAGGTAGAAATGGCTGATAGCAGTAATGACAAAATATTAATTAATGTAGGGCTGAATGCTGATGAAGCAGAACAGGGATTAACCGCTTTAGGGCAAAAGATAAAATCTGTTAGTGAGCAGGATTTAGGTACTTCTAATGTTCAATCTTATAAATTCCAGATAAGACAATTAACTCAGGAACTTCAAAAAATTGAACAGGTACAAGGTAGAAATTCAGCAGCTTTTAGACAGGGCGCAACAGAATTAGGTAGACTTAAACAGGCAGCGGTCGATTTCAAAACTCAAATTGAAGATTTCAACCCGGCTAACAAACTTATTCCTATTGCCAATGTAGCTAAAGCTGCAAGTGTTGCTATGATGGGAGTTGCCGGGAGCTTTGCATTGTTCGGTATAAAAGGCGAAAAGGCAGAACAGGTAATGTTAAGGCTACAGGGCGTTTTGGCTTTAAGCCACGCTGTAGGCTCTGTACACGAATTGGTTAACGGTTATAACTCATTAATCAATGTTTTAGGTTTAGCTTCAACAGCAGCTAAAAAAGTTGATGGTATAAAAGTGTCAGTGCCAGGCGCAGCAAGTGCGCCCCTAAACGATACCGCTAATGCTACAGATGTAGCAGGTTCAACAGAAGAAGTTACAGGTGATGAAGCCCAAACAGCAGCGCAAACCGAGCTAAATTCTGCAAAGTCAGCAGGTACAGAAATTGAGGTGGCAAGTCAGGAAGCACAAGCTACAGGTACAGCAGTTATTGTTGCTAAAACAGCAGCATTAGAAGATTTAACGGCTGCAACAATTGCCAATAGTGAAGCTAATGGAGTAATAGCTGCAAGCACAGGAGTAGTAACAGTAGCAGAAGAAGCAGCTACAGGTGCATCAGTGGGGCTTAAAGTGGCTCTTTGGGCTATTGGTATTGGGCTAATAACCACTGCCATTGCTTATCTGGTATCCAATTGGGATAAAGTTAAGACTTCTATAGAAAACCTGTTTCCCGCTCTTAAAACAGCAGGGGATACTTTTAAAAATGTAGAGAATATTTTATTGGGTGTTGGTAGTGCAGTATTGCATTTTCTTAAATCACCCATTGATGCCGTTATCACTCAGATTAAAGTTTTGGTTGATGTGATGAAAGGCGATTTTAAAGCAGCAGCGCAAGATTTTCAAGATGGCTTAAAGCAACAAATGGCAGACCTTAATGTATTAGCCAATTTTAAATCTGGTGTGGCTGATGCAGAAGCTAAAGATGCAGAAGCAGCTAACAAAATTAGAGTGCAAGCGGAGATAGATGCTAATGAGAGAATCATCAAAGAACGTAAGGCTTTAGGTGAATCCACTTATGCTTTACAGATTAAGAATCAGCAGTTAAAGAATTCAATTTTGGATAAAGATGCTGATGATTATAAAAAGAAATTGGCTGATGGTGAAAGTGAAATAACTGTCATCCAGAACGAAGAAATTAAAAAACGCTTGGATGCTCAGGAAAAGCTTAAAAAAGAGGCTAAAGAAAAGGCTGATGCCCTTCGTAAGGCAGATATGGATAAGCTTAAAGCCGGGAATGATGAAGCCTCGAAAGTTATATTAGAAGGTGTACGTTCACAGCGAGATATTGAATTAGCTGACGCTGATTTCAAATATAATAAGCTGATTGCTTTAGCTAATAAATATGGTCAGGATTCAAGCAAGTTAGTAGAAGCCCGTAAAATAGATGAAGCCCGTATTTCAAAGAAATATGATGATTCTATCTTCGAGTACTTAAATAAAATGGATGAAGAATCCTTAACCGAGTTTGATAAGAAACGGTTACAGATTCACAAAGAAATTGAAGAAGAATCTAAAAATGCAGATGCAGAGCAGATAGCTTTATTGGAAAGAAGCAAAGCTTTTCAATTGGCTTTAACCTCTCAGGAAGAAAAGTTATCTAATAATAAAGATAATGCTGATACTAATCTAACCAATGTAGAAACGGCTAACCGTGCAACTGTAGCCCCGGAAGGTCAGGGTGATTCAGCACAAACAACCTATAACAAGGAAGAAGCTATCCGTAAAGCGAAGTTAGTTGCTCTTAAAGCTCAGTATCAACAGGAACAGTTTTTAGCTCAGGGTAACGCTACAAAATTAGCTTCAATTAATGCTAACTATAATAAAGCTACAAAAGAATCGGATGATGAAGCAACTAAAGCTAAAATCGAATTAGCCCAAAAAGAAAAGGATGCTAAAATAGCTACCTATGAAACTGTTAGTGATGCCCTTAATGAAGCAGCCGATATAGCAGGGAAACAAACCGTGGCAGGTAAGGTCTTAGCCATAGCGGGGGCAACGATTTCAACTTATTTATCTGCTCAAAAGGCTTATGAATCAGTGGTTTCTATTCCTTTTATCGGCCCGGAATTGGGTGTTATAGCAGCAGCTACAGCAGTAGCAGCCGGTTTAGCAAATATTAAATCTATAATTTCTGTTAAAGTGCCGGGGGATGGAGGTGCAGCAGGTGTTACACCTTCTTATCAACCTCCTACAATTAACAGTACGGTATTGAATCAGGCGCAACAAGGTACGCAAAATGTTAATGTAGTGAATCAGCCTAATACAGCTAAACAACAGCCTGTACGTGCCTATGTGGTTGAAAAAGATATTACATCTGCACAGGATAGAGCAGCATACTTAGATAGACGTTCTACTTTGGGCTAACAAATTTAAAATAAATTGTTTTTTAGGTATTTGCTGTTCATAAATTTAGGAAATATAACAATCGGTAAATCGGAAACAATGAAATTTTAATTGAGTGAAAAAATCACACAAGGCAGTAATTGCCATTCTAATTACCAAAACAGTTTGTGAAGTTGTATTAACAATCGTTTATCATTATTACAAATGAGTTTGCCCGGTAGCTAAATACTACCGGGTTTTTTATTCCCGGTAAACTCCTATTACCGGGGTAATGAAACTACCCTTAATAGAAATGACAATTGATGAAGCTAATGAAAGCTTCGTTTCCGCTATCGCACTGGTAGAATCACCTGCAATAGAAAGCAACTGGTTAGCTTTTACTAATGAAGCTATTGAAAAGTTTGCTTTGAATGAAGATAAGCAGATTATAACCGGGGCTGCAATGATTCCAGACAAACCCCTGTACAGGAATAGCCCGGATGGTGGTTTTTATGCTGTATTCAGCAAAGATACTATCCAACAGATTCAACAGGTTTTCTTCAAAAAGGGTTTGATTCAATCATTAAATGTAGACCACAATTCAGACCAACCTTGTAAGGATTCTTACATTTTTCAATCCTATATCACAGATAATTCAATGGGTGTATCTGCACCTAAAGCATTAGGGATAATCCCGGATGGCAGTTGGATTATATCAGTGAAAATTGATAATCCTGATTTGTGGAAAAGTATAAAAAATAATGAAGTCCGGGGTTTTTCAGTGGAAGGCTTATTTCAGCTTTTACCTACAAATTTAACTGTATCTGATATATCAACTATTGATGATAATGAACTATCCAAAGCTATAAAAGAATTTAACGCTGCAATCGAAAGATTGAATAATAAGAGGTAATAGAATTTATTCTAAAGAATATCCTATTACCATATATAACAGAATTTATAATGACAAAAAAAGAAGCAATAGAATCTATCAAAAATGCAACTAAAGCTATCGGTTTACTTTTCTACGAAGATGAAAAATTTGCAGCAGTGAAAGTAAAAGATGGTTCACAAGATGTAAGTGTTGAAGGTGATTTTGTTAAAGGAACTAAAGTTTCTGTATCAAGTTCTACAGGTTCAATCGCTGCACCAGATGGTAATTACACTTTGGCAAACGGTAAAAAGTTTTCAACTAAGGGCGGTGTTATCAGTGAAGTAATGGCTGATGATGACAATGATTCAGATGAAGATTTTTCTAAAGAAGGCGAAACTGAATCAGAGGCAAAACCAGAAGAAGCTAAACCTGATGAAGCAGAAGCACCTAAAGAATCGGTGATAACAGAAGTTGAAAAAGTAGTTGAAGAAGCACCTGCTATCATTTCAGAAGTTGAGAATATCGTTAACGAAATTAAAGAGTTAAGAAACGAGTTTGCAGCATTAAAAGAAGCTTTTGCTACCAAAGAAGATATGAAAGTATTAGGTGAAAATTTCACCGCTATCAAATCAGCATTTGAAGTATTGAGTGATACCCCGGCAGAATTTTCTAAGGTGGATAAATCATTCTTGGCAAAAGAAGAAAAAGCAAAAAAATTAGAAGCATTAGCGGGGCTAATGAAGAAATAATCATCCTGAAAAGGATATAATAAGAATAAAAATAAAGAGAGAGAATCGTGAGTTTCAATATTTCAACCTTACCACAGTACATTGACCAAACTTCAAAACAATTATTGGTTGATACAGTATTTGGTAACCAAACCGCTACTATCCTAAAGGATGCAGGTAGTGTAACATTAGGCGTAAAAGGACAATACGCATTACAATTATTAAGCACAGATGTAACCCTTCAAGCGGGTAACGTTTGTGGTCGTTCCGCAACTGGTAACGCCAACTTTTCACAGGCTGTACTAACTGTTCACCCATTAAAAGATGAACAGAATTTATGTAACAAGCCATTGGAAAATACTTGGATGGTTCAATACCTTACAAAGGGACAAACATATACAGAGGCACTTTTTGCCAATGAAATTATGGCAGCACGTGCAGCTAAAATAGCTCAGGAAAATGAAAAACTAATCTGGTTAGGTGATACTGTTAATCAGTCAGGTTCAACCACTTTAAAACAGTTTGACGGTTTCGTTAAACAAATTAAAGCAGGTGCTTACGTTCCTTTGACTGGTGGTACTATTGCAACTGGTGCTACTGTAGTTGAAAGATTACAAGGTGCATTCTTAGCAACACCTTCTAAAATCACTGAACAACCAGATGCAGTAATATTTATAGGTACTGATGTATTCAATGAATATACTGTAGCATTAGCTAATAAAAACATCTACAAACCAATTGAAGATAAAACTTTATTCGGTACAACTGGAAAGTTAGTTCCTGTAGATGGCTTAATAGGTACACGTAATGCTTTTGTAGGTCGTTTACGCTCATTTCAAATGGGTACTGACCTTTTAGGCGAAGAAGATAAGGCAACTATGCAATATTCAATTGAAACTCAAAACATCTATATGGACTTCCATTTTGCTTTGGGTGTTGTACCTGTGTACATCAATGAAATAGGTGTAGCTACTGTTTAATTACAGATAATAAAATAAAGATGATTGATACCGGGGCTGTAAATACTCAGCCCTATTATTAATCACGTGAAAGAGATAAGAGAAAAATATTATGAGTTGTACAAGCGCAATAGCATACACTAAACAGTGTGGCAAAGGTATTTCAGGTGGTGTTGCAAAGTTATGGGTAATTGGTTATGGTGATTTATCATACATTTCTGGTACTACAGAAACTTATGCTGTTGCATCAGGTGGTACTATGGTAAATCAAATCAACGTTGCATCAGGTAAAACTTTTGTATCAGTTGGTTTACTAAAAGAATCAGTATCATTTAAGGGTACTGTAAAAAGAGATAGTTCTACAGGTGCAGTTTCAAATTCTACCGAGGTAGATGTTGTTATTTCAAGCATCACAGATGTAGCAAAACAGTTTATCGATAATTTAATGTCACAGCCAGTAGCTATACTAATCAAATTGAGAAGTGGAAACTATATCGTAACTGGTCTTAACGGTTTTATGGAACTAACAGATGTTGGTGAATCAACCGGAACTAAAAACAGTGATATGAACGGTTACCAGATAAAATTTACTGGTGTAGATGAAGGTTTAACCAAAACTATTGACCCTACATATGTACGTTCAATTGTAGATGCAATCTAATCCGTTAAAGAGCGGAATTATACAAGCTCTGTCAGAAATGGCAGGGCTTTTTTATTATATGTAAGTGATGCTAAGATATTCTAAACACTGAATCAAACCATCAATTTGGTCACACTTAAAATATCTACTAATTGGTAGAGAGTAACACCGAGCAATAAAATAATCATCAATTATTTTATAAGCATTTATTTTAGGCGTAGTATTAATTTCAAACATATCTCCAATAATCCTATAATTTAGTTGCAATCTATTTAAAACAACTACATCCCCATTGGTGATTATTAACCGTTCATAATCTGATGTATTAAGATAATCATAGTATTCACTATTTGTTATTTCGTGGTAAAGACGCATATTTAAGATTTAAGTAAAGACTAAACTACATTAATTATTTAATACTAATACCTATTACCTCTAAAACAGCAGGTAATGATATTATTAAATAAAAGCTTAGACACACAAAATGTAGTTCTTACTCTTTCAGAGTTGACAACCGTTGCTAACCCGGTGTATCTGTTGGTACTAACCAATGATTTTACTAAGGTCATTTCAAGATTCATTTTAGCGACTAACCTTAGTTTAGACTTAAATCGATACGATTTATTTCAACTAACCACCGCTTCTATTAGCTCATTAGAGCAGGGTAATTACACTTATTCAGTTTACCAGTCAACTACCGCTTCTTATGATGAAAGTTCATTAGGCGGGGCTATAGAACAAGGTAAAGCCAGAGTAATAGACCCTTCAATTCTGGTACAGCCAATAATTTATAATTCAGTGCCTACTGAATACATAACATACGATTCCAATAATGATTAATAGTGAAGATAGGGAAGTGATAAAGTTTAATCAACACGTAACGCCACAACCTACAGAAATAAGACAAAGCAACAGTGATGATGTATACGTCCCTTACGGCGTATTACCCTATAATTTATACCCTAATTTTTTATTAGAACTTTATAATAATTCACCCTTGCATAAGGGTATAATCAATTCAAAAATTGATTATATTATAGGTGATGGACTGACTGTTAAAGGCGGCGATACCCCAATAACATTTAAACCTAATGCTTCTGATTCATTTAATGAGTTAATCAGCAAATTGGTTAATGATTACCTGATATTCAATTATTATGCAATTGAGGTAGTTTACAATAAGCTAAATAAGCCTATTCAGTATAACCATATACCTGCACACAAAATCAGAAGCAATAAGGATAGAAGTAAATTCTGGTACAGCAATGATTGGTTCTATGAACCTAATATTTTATTGAGCTATGATGTATGGTCAGCAAATGGTAACCCTGATGGTAATTCAAAAGTATTTTTCTTTACCTCTTATTCACCATCAGTTAATAACATATATCCTATACCTGATTATTCCGGGGCTATCAAATCTATTGAAACTGATATAGCTATCCGGGATTTCCAGATTAACAATATTGAAAATAGTTTTAGTGTATCATCAATCCTTACTTTTTTCAATAGTTCACCTAATGATGAAGTTAAACGGGCTATCAATCAGAAAATCCAAAATTCTTATACCGGGCAAAACGGTGGTAAAATCATAGTAGGCTTTGAAAATAAAGATGGTCAGGCACCAGATGTACAAAACATTTCACCTACTGACTGGAATGAAGCTTATATATCAGTTAAGGCGGATGTAACACAGGATATTTTAACTGCTCACAGTGTAGTATCACCTATGCTATTCGGTATTAAAACTGATGGTCAGTTAGGCGGTGCTACAGAACTTGAAACAGCTTATGAAATATTCAAAAACCTGTATGTTAAAAACCGTAGGAACGAATTAGAATCAGGCCTTAACCGCTTATTTGCGGAAATTAATTTAGGTGAATTAGAATTTAAGGATAAAGGGTCATTATTCAGCGCAACATTAACTGATGCTATGAAAATGAAAACCTATACCATTAATGAAATAAGAGAAGAAGCCGGGTTACCACCGTTATTAAATGGCGACCGCCTTTTAGATGAAGTAAAAGCTATTCCTACTCAGGAACCGACCGATAAGGGCAATATCCCAAATGTAAATGTTGTGGGTTCACCTGTACCTGCTAATCAGGTTGCACCACCTGCACCACCAACAGCCGGGGCTTCTGCTAAAGCGGGCTTTGCTCACTTAACAGATGATGATTTTGAAAAGGTTAAGCACTTAGGATTAGCCAAAGAAGATTTCCGGGTTTTTAAAAAGTTAGATTATTCAATTCAAAGCTTTTCAGATGTTAAAGCCTTAGAACTTCAATTTGATGATGAAAAAGATATTTCTGATTACCTGATAAAAAACGGTATTAAAAATATGACCCTTACTCAAATTAAAGCTGCAATCAGAAAAGATTTAGGTATAGCAGTAACAGCAGATGAAATAAGAACCATCATTATCGGGTTAGAAGATTCCGGGGTGATTAACAAAGCTGATGTAGGTAAAGGTATCACTATAAACCCTACAGAAAAATCTATGCAACCGGCTTTAGAAAATATCAGAAGGGTAGAAGTTAGATATAGTTATGAAGGCCCGCAAGATGATAAGAACAGACCGTTTTGCGCTAAACTGATGGCTAATGATAGGTATTATACCAGAGAAGATATACAACAAATGTCCTCACTGTTTGGATATAGCGTTTGGGATTACAGAGGTGGTTTTTATCATAATCCTAATACCAATACAACTACGCCTTATTGTAGGCATAAATGGGTAGCAAACTCAGTAGTTAAAATTAATCCTGATAAATAATGAAGACACTTTTTATATCTGAACAAACTATTAAGGCTAATAGCATCATTGAAACCAATGTTGATTCAAAGATTATCGGAAATACAATTAATGAAGTACAGGATTTAGAATTGAAGCCAGTATTAGGTAAAGAATTGTTTGATTCAATAGCCAGTGAAGTTTTATCAGCATCAACCATTTCCGGTTATACTATTACACCTATCAATCTGGAATTATTAGAAGATTACATAAAACCATTTTTGATTTATGGTACACTGTCTTATGGATTTGTTCCGCTTCATTACAAGCTAACTCAAAAGGGCGTAGTAAGAAAGAATGATGAAAAGGCTACTACAGCAACGTTTGATGAATTGCAGCAGGTTAAGGATACTTATGATAGCAGGTTTGCCACTTATAAACAAAGATTAGTTAAGCATCTGGAAATTGATTTAAATGAAAATTTAGATACAACAGTTGATAGTTCTGGTGAAAGTACCGGGTGGTATATGCCAGATAATACCTATAACCTTGAAGATTTCTTTGAGGCTTTAGCGAATAAAACCGGGTTCTACTCCGGGTATTACAGAAGATTTTAATGATGCTATCGCTTAACCAGATTAAACAACGTTTAGTAGCTTTTTTTGATGGTCATTCTCAAATCAATACGGTTATCTATGCTGATGATTTTGATTTTGCTGCATACCCTGATATCACCTATAAAGTGGTACATATTCAACCTGTAAACAGCAACATACGGGGTAATGAAATTATCCATCAGTTTAAGTTAATGATAGCAGATATTGAAGACCCCAACAATCAGGGGTCAGAAGATGATATCTATTCAGATTGCGAATTGATAGCTAATGACTTTTTAGCCTTTTTTGGTGATGATGATTACCCGGATTTCCTGATGGATACCAATACCACTTATCAGAAATTTTCAGAATCAGGTACAGATAGAACCGCCGGGGTTGTATTTACAGCCAGTGTAAGGCAAACCAGAGAAATTAATCCCTGTACCATTCCAACACAGGCTAATCTATCTGGTATCACCAGTAATTAATTCAAATATTTATTTCTGCCTTTTAGCCTATTACCGGGTTAATGACAATAGATAATACAGGTAGAAAATTAATTTACGATTTTGAAGGAGTAAGGCTTAAAGCCTATAAAGATGTTGCGGGTGTACCTACAATAGGTGTAGGTTTTACTTACTATCCCGGTGGTAAAAAAGTAGCAATAGGTGATACCATTACACAAGCTCAGTGTGATGAAATGTTTACCGCTATTGTAGCATCTTATGAAGAAGGAGTAACCCAATTAGTAAAAGTCCCTATCAACCAAACTCAATTTAATTCTCTGGTATCATTTTCATTTAATGTTGGGAGTTCAGCATTTTCCAAATCTACTTTGCTTAAACGTATTAATACCAAAGCATCACCGGAGCTTATTAAAGAAGCTTTTTTGATGTATGATAAAGCCGGGGGCAAAGTCAATTCTGATTTAACTGAGCGTAGAATTAAAGAAGCGGATTTATTTATTAAATCAATAACCAATGAAGCCAATACTAATACTAAATAAATTGAATACCTCTATCGCAGCCCTGTTTAAATTCGTTGTGGCTAACCTCTGGAAATTTATTGTATGGGCTTTTTGTGTATACCTATTACCTACTTATGAGATGATAGGGGTAACGATATTTTTATTGTTACTGGATTATATCACCGGGATTTGGGCAGCTTACAAACGGGGCGAAGTTATTTCAGCTAAGAAAATGGGTGTAACCATCACCAAAATGATGCTGTATATGATAGGCATAATTGCAGCCTATGTTGTTCAACATAACATTGCCGGGGATGATATAAAAGTGATGATGGTATTCACCACTCTTATCTCTGTAAGGGAGTTTAAAAGCATCATTGAAAACATAGAAACTATCACCGGGGCAAAGATTTGGTCTTATATCGTTTCTCAGATAACAACCCTATTACCGGATAAGGACTTCAATAAGAAGGACAAAAAAGATTAATGATAGACTTCTTAAAAAGCATCAAATTTATTAATGTACTGGCTTTAACGGTCATACTCTTATGCTTTGCCTACTTCTTTACTAAAGGTTTAGACAATGGCTTAATTGCCTTATCAGCAGCAGTAGTTTCTTATTTCTTTGGGGCATCTGTAGGTGACAAAAACAAACCTTCAACCCCGGCAGGATTATAATACTCACGGGTTCGATTTTAAGAAATTTTTACAATAGTTTAATATTATTTCTCCGTTGCTTTCGGGTGGGACATCAATCCATTGAAGGCTGTTGACTACGTGTTGTGTAGAATTGCCATTATAACGTTCCAATTCAGATTTTACTTCAAATTGACGATTTAATACATCGACAAAAATTTTGACATCATCTTGTTGTGCATATTCACCTTGTGGATTAGGCTTAGAAAGTCGTCGTATCCAAATTACAACAATATCTAAATGACCATCTGCACCATCTGATTTTTGTATTGTAGCCGTGTCAATGTAAGTTTTTTCATTTTTTATGCTGTCAGAATACAGGTATTTCCACCTTTTAGATGGTGTTTGTGCTTTTGTTATTAATGGTAAGATACCAATAAGCATTAAAAAGTATAATTTTTTCATTGTGATAATTTAGTACTCAAATATAAAATTTTTCAACAGTTCTTTAAGATACTAATTTGTTTAGCATTTTTGCAGTGTGACAAATCACCCGCAAACATTAAGTGATGATGATATGGAAAAAATCCGTATTCAAATCCGTAATGAAAACGAACTTAAAGAGCAAGTAAAAGCGGAATGGTTGGAAAATTGCCTAACAGCAAAAAAGCTTTATGACAGGGCAAAGGAAATAGGAGCTTGGATATATGACCCGGCAATAAAACGATGGTACACCCCGGAAGAGTTTTTAAGGCTCTATGCGCAATACTATTTAGACCACAAGCTCTTTTATCAAGTCAAATTAAAAAACCCTGTAGAAGGCTTAGATGCAGGTTACAAGCAGCTTGAAATGCTACAGAACAGGCTAAAGGATTTCAGTAAACGAATAATAGATTATTACCAAAAAAAATAGATGACCGTACCAGAGTTAAAAGAATATTTCAGTAAAAAAGAATTACCCGCTACTTTACAAGTTGATAGGGGTAACAATATAATTGATGTTAAACTTTTCGTTGCAAGCCATTTAAGAGTTATTGAAAGTAACCCCGATACCAAAGCCTCAAAACCCTTTTATGATAGGTTAATTGAACTTAGAAATATCTTAGAAGGGTAAGTTATCATCAAAAGCTTGTTAATGCGTGGCTTCGTTTTTGCTTAGGATATTGTAACAGCTATCAATAATTAAAAACAAACTCATTATGAAAAATATTTTTTTGGGTATAGGCATTATAGGATTCATCCGCTATGAAAAAAGGTGATAGTACAGCTATGCCGAAAGATTCAGGTGCAAATTCTAAAGGAGATTCAGTTAAGGCAATGAAAGGTAAATAGGGTTAACAAACAAAAAATCCCCTTTTCTAAAAGGGACAAAAATATGAGTTAAAAAGCAGTAAATAACGGGTTGAAAAGGAGCAAAAGGTTAACGTTATAATGAGTTATTAGTCCTGCTAACGGGGATTTTTTTAACCTAAAAAGGGACAAAATGACCTATTTTGATAAAATGAAAAGTGCCTTCATTTAACGTGAAGGCACTTTTTTATTTAAAAATATTTGATTTGTTGATATAAGATTATAACGGCAAAATTGTTTTGTTATGATCTTTGTAGTTTTTTTGACAATGGATTGATACTGATTGTTACAGATTGTTAATTTGAAATTGGTGATTTGAAAATTAATAAATTTGATATATAAAAAGAGTTAAGTTTTAATTTGATTATATATGAAATTACAGAGTATCTTGGTTAATAAATCTATTTGAAATGAAATACAATACTATTCCCATTCCGCAATTTGCGTTCACTGATGTGCCTGAACGTGAGGCACAGCAGATTGCTGATATTTATTTTAAATCGAATTATAATATAGGATATTCTATTGAGACTGCCAAACAGGATATTCGGAGAAGAATTATACAAGATAGCAGTGATGATAGGATTGTGATTTTATCATACTTAATTAATAAGCTTACTGAACGCATGGTAACGCTGCCCATACCTCGATCTGAGATGGAAAAGAGCGTTAGGCAACGAGATACAATTCCTACTTATACGGCATTATTGCACTTTCTATATAGACTAATTGAACAGGAAAATATAAAAATACCTACCGACCTATTTGACGAAGAATCTTATAAATCAAGCCAAAATTTTATTTTAGCTGTCCACGATTCGCTGGAAGAAATCAAAATCGAACGGCCTGATAAAGTCGAATCTGTAAAGAATGTTCAAAAAGAAATCAAAAAACTAAGTGGGAAGTTTTTGTGGCTTGGAAAGGAAGATTGGGCTAAAATAGTCATTGGAGGAATTGTTTCATCACTTATAAAAGAAGAACTTCTACCACTATTACCTACCATATTTATTCTAATTCAAAGTTTTTATTCAAAAATAATTTCAGAATAACTAAACAAAGACTATCTCGAAAAGAGATAGAAAATATTTGCCAATCAAAACTTCTCTTCCATCATCTTTTCCAGCGCGAACATTTCATCGCGCAGTTTAGCAGCTAATAAGAAGTCCATGTTTTTGGCGGCTGCAACCATATCTTTCCTGGTGTTTTCTATGGATTTTTTGAGATCAGCTTTGGTCATGTATTGTACAATTGGATCGGCAGCCAGGGTTACCATTTCATTTTCAACATAGGCTTGCTGTACGCCACCTTTAAAGTCCATAACCGAGGTTTGCTCCAATATTTCCTCGCGGGATTTGCCTACTGTGGTCGGTGTTATGCCGTGCTCGGTATTATAGGCTATCTGTATCTCACGGCGACGATTCGTTTCATCCATCGTTATCTGCATGGAGTTGGTTATCTTATCAGCATACATAATTACCCGGCCACGATCGTTACGTGCGGCACGACCAATGGTTTGTATCAATGAGCGTTCTGATCGTAAAAAGCCTTCCTTATCAGCATCCAATATGGCTACCAACGATACTTCGGGCAGATCGAGCCCCTCACGCAAAAGGTTAATGCCTATCAAAACATCAAATTCGCCAAGGCGCAGGCCTCTTAAAATCTCCACCCTATCCAGTGTTTTTACTTCGGAGTGAATATAACGACATTTAATGCCCAGCCTGTCCATATACTTCGCCAGTTCTTCCGACATGCGCTTGGTCAATGTGGTCACCAATATACGGTCACCCATTTTTACGGTTTTGTCAACCTCATCCAGCAGGTCATCTACTTGGTTTATCACCGGGCGAATTTCTATAATAGGGTCGAGTAATCCTGTAGGACGAATTACCTGTTGTACCACAATACCTTCCGATTTTTCCAGTTCGAAATCGCCAGGGGTTGCGCTCACATATATGGTTTGCGGTGCCAGGCTTTCAAATTCGTTGAAATTAAGCGGGCGGTTATCTAAAGCAGCAGGCAAACGGAAGCCATAATCAACCAGTGAGATCTTGCGCGACCTGTCGCCGCCATACATCGCCCTGATCTGCGGTACGGTAACGTGGCTCTCGTCAATCACCATTAAATAATCTTCCGGGAAATAATCGAGCAAACAGAATGGCCTTGCACCGGGTGCCCTGCCATCAAAAAATCTCGAATAATTCTCAATGCCTGAACAATAGCCCAGTTCGCGGATCATTTCCAGGTCGTAATTAACCCTTTCTTCCAGTCGCTTGGCTTCTAAAAAGCGGCCATCATCAATAAACTGCTTTTTACGGGTTTCCAGTTCCTCCTGTATCGCCCATATAGATTGGGTGAAACGTTCACGAGGCGCAACGTATAAATTGGCGGGATAAACCACCATATGCGTCATTTTCTCAATGGTTTTGCCGGTGGAGATATCAAAAGTGGTGAGCTCTTCGATATCATCCCCAAAAAAAGAAATTCGGTAAGCATGGTCCATGTACGCAGGGAAAATATCAACTACATCGCCCTTAACACGGAAAGTTCCGCGTTTAAAATCGGCAGTGGTGCGGGCGTAGAGTATCTCCACCAAACGGTGTAAAAAAGCATTACGACTGATACGCGTACCCACCGCGAACTTAAATACCGAATTGGCAAAATCCTCGGGGTTACCCATACCATAAATACAGGAAATGGACGAAACCACAATCACATCGCGCCTGCCCGACATTAATGCCGAAGTAGTGCGCAAACGTAATTTCTCTATCTCATCATTTATCTGCAGGTCCTTTTCAATATAAGTATTTGATGAAGCTATGAACGCCTCGGGCTGGTAATAATCGTAGTACGAAACAAAATAGTTCACCGCGTTCTCCGGGAAAAACTGCTTGAACTCGCCATACAACTGGGCGGCCAGTGTTTTGTTATGACTTAATATTAAAGTAGGCCGCTGCGTTTGCTGAATAACGTTGGCAATGGTAAATGTTTTACCCGAGCCGGTTACACCAAGCAGCGTTTGATAAATATCGTTATTATTAACACCTTCAACCAGCTGGCGTATGGCCTCGGGCTGGTCGCCGGTGGGTTTGTATTGAGAGGTTAAACTAAAATCCATTGGTAGTACAAAAATACGTAATTAGTTAATAACGAATTTGGTTTTCAAATGTTCCATTCGTTTTAATGCAAAGTAATTACCGGGGTGTGACAACGTTATGTCAGTAGGATGATAGGATGGATGAAAAAATATTTTTTCTTTGGGTCTAACATGGAACAATAACATCAATAGCTTTAATCCTCTTTGCGCGCAGCGTAGAGAGGGTCGACGAGTGAAACGAAGTCGGGGTGAGTCGGCGGAGCGCGGAAAGGATCGGCATGCGTTATTGCTCGCATATTTTGACTCACCCGGTCGTTGCTTCGCTCGACCACCCTCTCTATCGCAAGCGATAAAGAGGGTATAGATAAGTAAGATGAATTTATTATTTGCAAGAAAGTTTAACTTTGAACAATGAAAAAATACCGCCACATTTTCTTCGACCTCGACCATACCATCTGGGATTTTGATAAAAATGCCGAAGAAGCGTTAAAAGAACTTTATGAGATATATAAGCTAAAAGAGGTTGGCCTTAGCTCCGCCGATCTGTTCATCGAAACTTATACCCGCAATAACCATAGCCTGTGGGCGCAATATCACGTGGGTAAGATCACCAAGGATTACCTGCGCGAGGCGCGATTTAAAACCACTTTTCTTGAACTGGGTATGCACCCGGATGCAATACCAGTTGGGTTTGAGGATGCTTATGTGGCGCTGTGCCCTACAAAAACAAATCTTTTCGAGGGGGCGCATGAGGTGCTTACCTATTTAAAATCGAGGTATGTGCTGCATCTAATTTCAAACGGGTTTAAAGAATCAACCGAAATAAAGATAGCGGGCACCAATATTGGCGGTTATTTTGATCAGATCATTATCTCCGAAGTAATAGGCATTAACAAACCAGATAAGGCCATTTTTGAGCATGCGCTGAAATCAGCCGGGGCTACAAAGGAAGAAAGTATCATGATAGGTGATAGCCTTGAAGCTGATGTGCGCGGGGCATTAAATTTTGGTATGGATGCCATCTATTTTAACCCGACGGGATTATCACAACCGGATGATGTGCCGGAGCAGATTGGTAAACTGGGGGAGTTGGTATGGATATTATAATTTATTAAGACCCGTTTGGTAGTGAATCATAATATCCTTTTTTAAATATTATCACAGCTTCTGAAAGTGCCGAATTGCTTTCTGGGTCATCATTAGTGTTAATACCAATGCCATATTTATTTGAAGTAAAACTATTATAATCAATAATCAATTTTGGATCAAGTTCTTTAAATAATATTAACAAAGGAATATAATATACTGCTACTAGATTAACACTGTTGAATAAGGGTTTTGAATCAAAAAATTCAAATGCATTTACACTATCATTCTTGTCATAATATACAAATAGTCCACTTGATTCAAAGTAGTCATAGTAATCTGTAACTCCTTTTACTCCAGAGATAAAGCTTTCGTTTAATTTTTCTCTTATTTGTTGTCGGTTATCAGTAAACAATAAATTACCTACTGATTTATAAGGTTCTATCAACATACTTTAAATATAAGCCTAGTTGCTTGCTTTCGCAAATTATCATTAAAACCCCTACCTTTATCGCTGTGAGTATTATAAAAGAGCAAAAAGCCATCAGCGCCGTATTGGATGATTACCGTAAGCAGCTGGATCTTATCCCCGACGATGCATTTGATGTAACACCTCCGGCAGGCGGCTGGTCGTGCGCCGAAGTTTACTCGCACATTATGCAGGCCAGCATGGCATCAACCATAGCTATGGAGCGCTGCACCCACGGTACCGCCAAGCCAACCAATAAAAAGCTGAACTTTTGGGGCATGTATGTAATGCTCACGAACCGTTTTCCACCCATTAAGATAAAGGTACCACCAAAGGTGGAGGCTAAATGGCCCGCCACAAAAATAAGCAAGGAAGATGCCCGTAACCTCATCATTAAACTGCGCAAGCGCGTTGATGAAATGGCAATACTTATCAACACTACCCCCTCGGTGCGCCGCTCGCAGCACCCGCGCTTGGGCATGCTGAATGCCGAGCAATGGCTCAAATTTATCCGCATACACTTACAGCATCACTTAAGGCAGATTGGCAGGGTTAAAAAAGAGATGAAAATCGCCTGATTTTTGCTTGTATATGCCAGTCTAACAAATGTTTATAACTTCCGTTAAACTATTATCTTTTAATACAGTCTTAACATATAGATAATCTGTTATATTGATATTTGCCTTTAAATTTAATTGATAATGAATTTTGAGTATTCTTATCTGGTTGTTGTAGTGTTGCTGTCGTTACTGGCAGTGTTCTATATCAGCCCTTACGAACTAAGTGTTAATGAAGAAGACGACAACGAATAAGTGTCGGAACTGTAACCCTTTCTCAAATTACCGGATTAAAAACCGGTCCGGACAATCAACCCCCAAACTTTCATGGCAAAACGCGAAGTAGATATAGTAGTTATATCCGATGTGCATTTAGGTACCTACGGATGTCATTCAAAGGAATTGCTTAAATACCTGAAAAGTATTAAGCCCAAAACTTTGATCCTGAACGGCGATATCATTGATATATGGCAGTTCAGCAAATCCTACTGGCCCGAGGCGCATATGAAGGTGGTGCGCCGTATCCTGAAATTTGTTACCGAAGGCATCCCGGTGTATTACCTAACCGGTAACCACGATGAAATGCTGCGCAAGTTTGCCGATTTTAATATGGGGTCGTTCCAGTTATCCAACAAAATAGTTTTAAATATTGATGGCAAAAAAGCCTGGATCTTTCATGGTGATGTTTTTGATGTTACCATGCAGCATTCCAAATGGCTGGCCAAACTGGGCGCGGTAGGGTACGATACACTTATTATTTTAAACAGTATTACCAACTGGTTTTTGACCGCCATGGGTCGTGAAAAGATGAGCTTTTCCCAAAAAGTAAAGGCCAGATTTAAGGATGCCGTGAAATTCATCAACCAGTTTGAGCAAACCGCAGCCGACCTGGCTGTTGACAAAAACTACCAGTATGTGATCTGCGGGCATATCCACCATGCTGAGATCAGGAAGATAGAATCGACCGAGAAAAATGGCAGCGTGGTGTACCTAAACTCGGGCGACTGGGTGGAGAGCCTTACCGCGCTGGAGTACCACAACAAGCAGTGGAAAATATTTCAATATAAACCCGAAGATTTCATTAAAGACGAAAACGAAGACGACAATACCGATGCCGAGGACCTGGATGCTAAAATGGATGTGAAAAATCTGTTGGAAATATTCAGGCAGGATAAGGGGTAATATAGCAGATTAATTACTTATTCATATATTTAAGCCACCTAACGAGTGGCTTTTTTATTTATATGATGAGAACAAAAAACTTTGTATGGTATTGGAATATTGTGTATTACTTTGTTTATCGTTTTTTAGTAAATCAATCCTTCTCCCGACCCACAATGCATGCAGGTATATTTATGGGCATTTTACTCATCAATATAGGTTGGAGCATTTTCAATTTTTGCCAATACTTTTTTAAATCTTCATTAAGCGATTGGATATACAAGAATGGAACCAATGAAATTCTATTTTTATTTATATTAATAGTACCATCAATTCTTTTCAATAATTATTTCTTAATTAAGAATGATGAATCTTTACAATATTTTTCTGAGTTTGATGAAATGAAATCGGAAGAAAAAAATAGATACATGTGGGTAAGTATCATTGCCGTTTTACTAATATGGGTGATTTTTGTATTTAGTTTTAAATCTATGCGATAATTACTAAGATAATTCAATCTGAAACACTACACTAGTCTGAATCTTTCACCACAAGCCATTTTTCTTTACTAACTTTCCCCCGCATTTATCGCGCATGAAAATACTTTACGCCATACAGGGAACGGGGAACGGCCACATCAGCCGCGCGCGCGAAATTGTGCCCCTGCTGCAGCAATATGGCGAGCTCGACCTGCTGGTGAGCGGTACCCAAGCCGAAGTTAGCCTCTCGCAGCCGCTTAAATACCGCTTTCATGGATTTAGCTTTGTGTTCGGTACAAAGGGCGGGGTTGATAATTGGGCTACCTTTAAGATCATGAACTTACCTCAGCTCTGGCGCGATATGCACAGCCTGCCGCTCAGTCAGTACGATCTGGTCATTAACGATTTTGAGCCCGTTAGCGCCTGGGCCTGCAGGTTGCAAAAAATTCCCTCGGTATCATTAAGCCACCAGTGTTCATTTGTATCGCCAAATACCCCACGCCCTGCCAAATGGAACTATGCTGAGTGGTTGTTTAAATATTATTCGCCAACCACGCACCATATCGGGTTCCACTTTGAGCGTTATGCCGATTTTATCCATACCCCGGTTATCCGCAGCGAGATCCGCAATATGGAAACATCAAACAAGGGTCATTACAGCGTTTACCTGCCTGCTTATGATGATAAAATATTGTTTAAGCACCTGAGCAGGGCAAAGGATGTAGAGTGGCACATCTTTTCCAAACGACAAAAAACGCCGCACCGCGAAGGTAACGTACATATCTTCCCGGTAAATAACGAGGAGTTTAATAACAGCCTGGCCAGCTGCGAGGGCCTGCTCACCGGCGGTGGCTTCGAAGGTCCTGCGGAGGCGCTTTTCCTAAAAAAGAAGGTGCTAATGATCCCCATGACTGGTCAGTACGAGCAGCGCTGCAACGCGCTATCGGCATCAAAACTGGGTGTGCCGGTCATAAATGAAATTGATGATCACTTTGATACCCAAATTAACGACTGGCTTAAAAATGGCAAAGTAATACCGGTGAATTTCCCCGATGAAACGGCTAGGATAGTTGATGATATGATTAAAAAGTATGCGAGGCAGTAAAGAATTTTTTGCCCTCTTTGCGACTTGTCGCAGAGAGGGCCGACCAGCGTAGCGCAGTCGGGGTGAGTCAACGGAGCGCGCAAAGACTATCCCGCGTTGTCGCCCGCATATTTTACTCACCCGGTCGTTGCTACGCTCGACCACCCTCTCTGCGACTTGGTGACTGTTGCGCAACTATAGTGTTATAATTTTGAGATTATAACTTGTTTTTGCAATATTGATTAAAACGAGAGCAGCAAGTTTGTATCACCTAAGTGGTTTAATCGTATAGATAGCG
>JAMFSA010000084.1 GCA_026225055.1 Mucilaginibacter xinganensis
AAAGAAAGGGCTTGCCTGCCAACTTCTCAAAAGATGGCGTACACCCTAACCTTGCCGGTTACAAAGTAATGGAGCCGCTTGCTGTAAAAGCAATTAACGCAGCCCTGAGCAAAAAATAATAAAAGCAAGCTTTAGCAATTTATTAAATTCCGGAGCTTATTTTATAACACCTTCAAGGTTAAGCATAACCAAAGGCTATTTAAATCTTAGTTGGATTTAAATGGCCTTTATTAGTATACACAATAATATGTATATGATGTTAAAAAGTATGCATGATTTGACAAACTTCTTAATTAATAAGTAAAGCATCTTTGTCTTGCCAGTGCTGAAGAATAGCCTGGCCAATTATAAAACAACCATCTGCCGGATTAATTTACCCTGCCTTAATGATGCGCTATCATCAATAAGATAGTATGTGATATTGCCTGACCATTACACTTATATAACCAATTTTTAAACCTAAATGAAAATTTATGAAAAAGAAGTATCTAACCAAAGGTAACGTGCTACGTATCTCAACGGGATTAATGGTAGTTACAGCCATTATGCTATCCGGATGTAAGAAAACAGAAGAAATGCAAACTACTAGCCCGGCAACAACGACAACTGCCAGCAAGGCGGGGGTGCATAACACGAACGTAGTTAACTCCGGAAATGCTGATGCGGCCTTTAATGGCTATAACAGCGCGTTTTTAGTGAATTCCGGCGGGCAAACGTATTACAAGCAATCTATCAGTAGCAGTACTGCCGATGGCACCTGGGTAGCTTCACTGGATATTCTCGCGGCTGAGGATGATTACGAACGCTCTGGCAATGCGACTACCAAAACACTTATTAATAACCTACTGACAACCTGGTTGGCCAATACCCCACCGCCATGGAGCTGGGATGGATGGAACGATGATATCGGCTGGTTTTCGCTGGCGCTGATAAGGGGTTACCAAATGACCGGTAACAGTAATTTTTTAACACAGGCCGAATACGGGTTCAATTTTGCTTTTTCGCGCGGATGGGATACACAATACAATGGCGGCGGCATTTGGGAGCAACAACCTAATATGACACCTGCCGGCCAAACCATTGATAAGGAAGCACTATCAAACAATAGCCTGGGTAAAGTGGCCTGTTTAATTTATCAAAGCACACTTAACCCTACTTATTTAAGTGATGCTGTACAAATATATGACTGGGTATGGAACCACATTTATAATTCAACTACAGGCCAGGTTTATACAGGCATAAACGAAAGTAACGTGGTTAATACTGGCTCTGCAGTGTATAATCAGGGTACATTTGTTGATTATGCCAATTACCTGTACCAGATTACCGGGAATGTGAATTATTATAATGATGCCAAAAGATCGATAGATTATGTAAAGAACAATATGACAACCGGCGGCATCATTACCAATGACGCAGGTTACCTGAATACCTGGGGCGATGAATTTGCCCGCGGCTTAGGGCATTTTGTTCGGGATAATCAAATGTGGAGCACCTATTACTCATGGATGCAGCAAAATGCCAATGCCATTTGGGCCAATCGCCGTACTGACTATAACATTACCTGGAACGGCTGGAACGAGCAAACCCCAAGCGACAATACATTAACCACCAGTAAATTTGCCAGTGCGGTTGCCTGGCTGCAGTTTACACCGGGCGCCCAACCTGATAATATTGCCGGTATGCACTTTATTGTGAGCGCCCAAAATGGCATCGCGGTAGATAACGGGGGATCAAGCACCAATGGTGCTGGTATTGTTCAATGGGGGTTAAATAATGGACAAAACCAGAAATGGAACTTTACCCAGAACGAGGATAGCTCCTGGAATATTATTAGTGAGGAAAGCTGGATGGCTTTGGATGTACCGGGCGGCAATGCGACTAACGGAACACAATTGGATCAATGGACCTCGACCCGCGCCAATAATCAGCGCTGGTGGGTTGATCTGCAATCGGATGGTACGTACAAGATCTGGAGCCAGGCCACAAGCGGCGCGCTGGATAATTCGAGCAACTCTACCAACGGCTATAAGTTGATTGAATGGGGCTGGAATGGCGGAACAAATCAACGCTGGAAGCTGCAATAATAACAATATAGCGGTTAAGTAATAATCAAGGTTTAAATAATCAGGAGCCATCAGATTTTTAAAAATTTGATGGCTTCATAATTAAATTAAGTATTGATCATACAACATTAAATCTAAAATTATGATTTAATGGATGCTCATATATTAAAGGTAGCCCTTGTGTGTGCAGATATATATTAATATGTATGGAATGTCAAAAAATATGCATGATTTGGCAACCTGCCGGCTTAATTAAACAAGTTATTTGTATCAACCAATTAACGGACCAGGCACATTATCTCTTTTATTAAATGTCATTTATACATTTCGTTTTTTAAAAGCCGGGTAAAGCGATGGTCCAATTACTAAAACCAATAAACAACCCTTAAAAAAGCCAATGAAATTGAAAACCAGTCACCACCACTTTTCTAATTCAAATTACTCTCCCATTAAGTTTAATTAAAAACTCAATTATGAAAAAGACTTTACTTAAAAAAGTTTATCTTATTAAAAAGCCCCAGTTTTATCTGGGCAGTCTTCTCCTCTTATTGATGGCAGGATTTAGTAATGCAGCTACATTAAATAACAATTATACTACATCACATCTTGCAATAAAAAAAGTCAACGCAGATCTGATAACAGTAAAGGGAACGGTTACCGATCGCGCAACCGGGCAAACTATTCCGGGTGCCACAATAAAGGTCAAGGGAATCCAGGTTACTACAATAGCTGATGTAAAAGGACATTTTTCTATCCAGACTCCTTCTGATGCTGTTTTGGTAATCAGTTTTATTGGGTATGATGTTGTTGAACTCCCTGTTAATGGCAAAACTGAATTAAATGCCTCTTTGTCATTATCTAACAAAAACTTAAACGAAGTTGTTGTTGTAGGCTATGGTACTCAAAAGAAAAATGCCATAACCGCAGCTGTATCAACCGTAAATACGGAAACAATAGCTCAAAAGCCTGTTCCCAATCTAACAAACTCACTTATAGGGCGTGCTTCAGGTATCATTGTTACACAGGGAAGTGGTGAACCCGGTTTTGATGCAGGAAATATCCAGATCAGGGGAACCGGATCAATAGGGGGTACCCGCCCGCTTACCATTGTTGATGGTGTGCCCCGTGATTTCAGTCTCCTTGACCCGAACACTATTGCAACCATCTCCATTTTAAAAGATGCCGCTGCCGTAGCTCCTTATGGTGTTGCCGGTGCCAATGGTGTTATTCTGATCACCACAAAACAAGGCAAGGCCGGAAAAGCTTCGTTAACTTATGATGGGTACGTAGGTTTTCAAAACCCAACGCGTGTGCCGCAATTTGTCAATTCTTATCAATATGCGTTAATGCGTAATGAAGCCAATGTAAATGATAATCCTGCTGCAGCAGCGGCAGGTACTTTAACGCCTATTTACACACCGGCGCAAATTGCCCTGTTTCAGAATCATTCAGACCCTGACATATATTCTGATGGTGACCCGATCAAACAGATCATTAAACCAAACCGTTTGATAACTGACCATAACGTTACCTTATCCGGCGGAAACGACGATGTGAAGTATTTTGCCTCTGTCGGATATCTTCACCAGGATGGTTATTGGAGCACAACTTATCTGGATAGGTATAACGGGACATTAAACTTAACGGCCAAGGCTACCAGCACAACCACCGTTGGCTTAAATGTTAGTAGCTATTTACAGGAAGGTCATTACCCGGGTGAAAATGCAAGTTCTATTATAGACCAGGCAATGCGCCAGGCACCTTATGCGCCAATTTTATATTCTAACGGTGATAACTCCGGGTATATAGGCCAATCATTAATAGGCGAAATTTACAAAAGCGGTTATTCAGTGAATCAAAATACAGCACTCTACACGCAATTGTCTATTGATCAAAAACTGCCCGTGCCGGGATTAAGCTTAAAGGGAGTAATTAATTACGATAGTGGTCCAGATGCCTTATTTCCTGGTAATGGTACTTCTTTTGATAGGTCCTGGAGCACCCCTATCCCCTTTTATAATGCAACCCAAAGCGGAGGCCCGACAGGCCCTGTTACGTACACCGTAAATAATCAGGGTAATACAAAGCCAAGCTTCACCGAATCCAGCTCGCAAAATCATACGATGACCTACCAGGGCCTGTTAAATTATGCGCACTCCTTTGGTAAAAGCGATGTTAGTGGTGTAGCGGTAGTAGAGTATAAGACTGTTAATTACGAAACCTTTAGCGCCTCAAGAATAAACTATAACCTTGACATTGATGAGTTAAGTTATGGTGGCCCCTTAGCTACAGATGAAACGAACAGCGGATCATCAAGTGGCCAGAAGCAGATCGGTTATGTTTACCGTTTGGATTACACCTACGATAAAAAATATAACCTTGAAGCAGCAGGCCGCTACGATGGCAGCTACCTATTTGCACCGGGTCATAGGTTTGGATTCTTCCCGGCATTTTCAGCCAGCTGGCGCCTTTCAGAGGAGAAATTTATCAAGGATAACTTTACCTGGATAGATAATTTAAAGCTGAGGGGCTCATGGGGCCAATCAGGTGCCTATCCGGTTTCTGGAAATAATATACAAACGTACCAATACCTGAGCGGCTATACCGTGAATTCAAACTCCGGCGTAATCGGTGGTTCTGCAACCCAGGGTATTTCTGAAAGCTTACAGGGAAACCCGAATATCACCTGGGAAAAATCTGATAAAACCGACATCGGTTTGGAAGGATCATTATGGAGGGGTGTATTAGGCTTTGAAGCCGATTACTTCCTGGATAAAAGATCGAACATGTTGATTACACCTACCGGCCTTCTTCCCGGAGAATACGGTGTAGGTTTAGGACCGGTTAACGGAGGTGAAATGACCAACCATGGCGTCGAACTTACACTTACAAGCTTTAAACAATTTTCAAGCGACTTAAGGTTGGATATAAAGGGTACGTTTACATTCGCCAGGAACAAACTATTACAGATAGATGAAAGCCCGGGTACTTATAATAACCCCAATACCCGTCGTACAGGCAGGCCTGATGGCACACAGTTCGGCCTTAAAGCACTTGGCTATTTTACGCCAGCTGATTTTGTTGACCCTAATGCCCAAAACCCCGTGCTTAAACCTGGTATTCCTGTACCAACGTTCGGCGTAGTTCGTCCGGGCGATATTCAATATGCCGATTTAAATCACGACGGAAAAATTGATAATACTGATATTGAACCTATCGGTCACCCAAGCACGCCAGAGATCATTTACGGATTGGAGCCTCGTTTAACTTATAAAAACTTTGATCTGGACGTGTTATTTCAGGGATCAGGTAATAGCGATCTGTATGTTAACAACTATTTTGTGTGGCCATTTCAGTCCTCAGGTTCAGCAACTGAATTAGCTTATACCGACCATTGGACACCTACGCATACCGATGCATTGTATCCGCGTTTATCAGGTACGCCAACTACAAATAACACACAGGAATCATCGTGGTGGATAAGGAACACAGCCTATATCCGCATGAGGAGCTTTGAAGTAGGCTACTCCTTACCTACTAAATGGCTTGGCAATACTGTACATAAGTTGAGAATCTATGTAGCCGGTCAGAACGTTTTTACATGGACTCCTTCTACAAAGGAAGTGGTTGATCCGGAAGAAGGCGGTAATAATGAAAATTATTTCGAGTCAAGGGTAATTTCAATAGGCGTTAACGCAACATTTTAATAAAAAAAGGAAAGCGATGAAAAATAGATATTTAAAAAACGGACAAACTTTTTTACTTGCCTTGCTTGTTTTAAGTATAGGAGCCTGTAAAAAGGACGGCTTTTTAAACGTGCCGCCAAAAGGAACGTTAACCAATCAGATTACATTTAGTACATCTTCAAATGCTGATTTATTTTTGAATGATATATATAGCAATTTACCGGATATAAATAATGAGGATGAAATTCTCGATCAGTACACGGATAATGATTTCGTAGGTGCATCATGGATGACAGGGCAATCGCTGGTTCGTTCAGGAGGTATTAACCAAAGTAATGTACCCAGAGGCCCTGCTAATGAATTTTACTGGAGCAATGCCGTATCTAATACTTCACCAGGAAACCCCGGCCTTTATGACAAGATCAGAAAGTGCAATGTTTTTCTTGCTGAGGTTGCCGCAAATAAAAGTGCGTACACAGCGGCCTGGGTAACGGAGCGTATGGCAGAAGCAACCTTCCTTCGTGCATTTTTTTACTCCATATTATATACCAATTACGGGCAGGTGCCTATTATTACTACGCCGCTGGATAACCAGAACGGGAGTGATATATTTACACCTACAAGTACCCGTGACCAGGTATTGACATTTATTGAGGCAGATTGCGACGCCGCTGCCGCAGCACTCCCTACTACAACGGCATCCAGTGATAATGGAAGGCCCACTAAAGGGGCGGCTATAACATTAAAAGGATGGGTTCAGCTTTTTGCGGCCAGTCCGTTAGTAAACACAACCAATGATGTTACTAAATGGGCTACTGCTGCTGCTACCAACAAGCAGGTAATGGATTTGAACGTTTATAGCTTATTCGCGCCCGCAGATGGAACAGGTTTTCAATCACAGTTCCTGTTGGAAAATAACTGGAATTCGGAGACTATTTTTGCCAGGGGCTACGCACTTCCAAACAATGGACATAAAAGGGAAGGTATTTTAGGTCCGGTTATCGTTAATGGTGGTGAGCAGGCATGGGGAAACCTGGCGCCCACCCAAAACCTTGTCGACGATTATGAAATGGATAACGGCAAACCAATTACCGACCCAACTTCAGGTTATGATCCCCAACATCCTTATGTTCATCGCGAACAGCGATTCTACCAGTCGATATTGTACGATGGTGCAATGTGGCAGGGTGATATCTGGGAGTCAAGGATTGGAGGAAATAATCAGATCGACTTAGGTTCTACAAGTGATATTTCAAATACCGGATACAATGGAATAAAAACACTTGACCCAAGAATTAACGGGCAAGTAAGTTTGAACGTCCACTCTAACACTTCTAATTACATATTCTATAGGTATGCCGAAGTATTGCTGAGCTATGCCGAAGCCCAAAATGAGGCGGTGGGGCCGGATCAGTCAGTGTATACCGCAGTTAATACCGTTAGAACACGTTCGGCATTGCCTAACCTGCCTACCGGTTTAAGCCAGACAGATATGCGGACTGATATTCGCCGTGAACGACGTATAGAACTGGCGTTTGAAGATAAACGCTGGTATGATATCAGGCGCTGGGATATTACCACCGGGCCAAATGGTGTATTAACCAATCCGGATTATGGTATGGAAATAACGCCGAATGATGCCGTGCCTCACACTACTAACTTAACTTATAAAAAGGTTATTATATTTAGCAATACCTATAAGGAATACCAAAACTGGTTGCCAATACCGCTTACTGCAATCCAGTCAAATAAAAATCTTACTCAGAATCCCGGGTACTAATTGGTTAATGTGTCACAATCCCGTTTCCTGGGATTGTGACTTTTTTTGTAACCTGTTTTTTTGAGTTTAAATATAAACTATGATTTATGCCTCGTTCCTTAATTAAGCGTACACTATTGGGTGTAACTGCAAATGGTAACCGGCCTTCAGGCCTTTTACCATTTTTGCTTTTTTGTGTAGTGTTATGCAACTGCCATCGCGGCCCGGTGAATGTGGGGACGAATAGTGACAAGCAAACATTATTCAAATTATTGAGCCCTGAACAAACACACATCGATTTTACCAATACATTGACCGAAGGGTTAAATACTAACGTGCTCATGTACCAGTATTTTTATAATGGTGGCGGCGTAGCCGTGGGCGACCTGAACGGCGATGGCCTGCAGGATATTTATTTTACCGGTAACATGACAGATAACAAACTGTACCTGAATAAAGGGCATATGCAGTTTACTGATGTTACCGCCACTGCTGGGGTAGCAGGCAGGCCCGGCCCCTGGAAAACCGGGGTTACCCTCGTTGATATTAATGGTGATGGCAAACTGGATATTTTTGTGTGTTACTCGGGGCATTTAGGGCCTGATAAACGGGTTGATCAGCTATTTGTTAACCAGGGGAACGACAGCAACGGCGTACCCATTTTTAAAGAAATGGCCGCTGAATACGGCCTCAACTTTTCATCATACAGTACACAAGCCTACTTTTTTGATTATGACCGGGATGGCGATCTTGATTTGCTGCTGGTAAACCATAGTCCGCAGCGTTTAAGTATTGTGGACGACATTACCGTTAGCGATCTGATGAGTAAAAACGATAATGAAGCGGGGATAAGATTATTTAGAAATGATAACGGGAAGTTTCATGAGGTAACCAAACAGGCGGGTATTATTAATACCCCTTTATCATATGGTTTGGCTGCCGGCATAGCTGATGTAAATGGCGATGGCTGGCCGGATATCTATATCTCCAATGACTATAACGTACCTGACAGATTATACATTAATAAAGGCAATGGCACGTTTAGCGATGAGCTGACGAAGCAGATCGGTCACACTTCATTCTACTCCATGGGTAATGATGTGGCCGATATTAATAATGACCTTAAGCCCGATATTTATACCCTTGATATGCTGCCGGAAGATAATAAAAGACAAAAATTATTGTTCGGGTCTGATAATTATGAAGCATTTAACCTGAATCTGCGGGTGGGTTTCTATTACCAGTATATGCGGAATATGCTTCAGGTAAATAATGGTAATAATACCTTCAGCGAGATAGGGCAGGCAGCCGGTATCTCCAATACAGACTGGAGTTGGGCGCCGCTTTTTGCCGATTACGATAATGACGGCTGGAAGGACCTGTTTGTAAGCAATGGCTACACCCGTGATTATACCAATATGGATTTCCTGAAATTTATGGGTGATAACCTGCGCGACAGGGAGGTTATGCGGCAGGATTTATTAAGGCTGGTCAGCCAAATGCCATCCTCAGATATTGAAAGTTATTTATTTAAAAATAATGGCAACCTCACTTTTACCAATACCAGTGCCGACTGGGGCATCAGCCAGCCTTCCAACAGCAACGGGGCGGCTTATGCCGACTTGGATAATGACGGCAACCTCGACCTGGTGGTGAACAATATTAATAAACCTGCCTTTATTTACCAAAATCAGGCTACTACACAAAACGGAAATCATTACCTATCCATAAACCTAAAGGGTGCAGATAAAAATACCCAGGGGATAGGGGCCAAAGTGATCATCTACAGCGGCAATAAGCACCAGTACCTGGAGCAAATGCCTACACGGGGTTATGAGTCAAGCGTATCGCCGGTATTGCACTTTGGTTTGGGTAAGGATAAAAAGGTAGATTCATTAAGGATCATCTGGCAACGCGGCAAGACCCAGTTGCTGAAAAACGTAAAAGGCGATCAACAGATCACACTAAATGAAAAAGACGCGGCTGATAAAGGGCTAAGGGCAGCAGCTATAAAGCCTTTATTTGCACAGATAAAATCGCCGGTAAATTACCATGAAAGTATAAACCCGACCAATGATTTTAAGCGCCAACCGCTGCTGGTAAACCCGCTGTCCTTCTCCGGCCCATGTATGATAAAGGGTGATGTTAATGGCGATGGGTTGGAAGATATTTACATAGGCGGAGAAAACGGCAAGGCAGGTAGCTTATATGTCCAGCAAATGAACGGTAGCTTTATTCTAAAGAGCGAACCTGCCTTTGAAGCCGATGAGAAAAGTACAGATGCGGCAGCCATCTTTTTTGATGCCAACGGCGATGGTAAACCCGATCTGTACGTAGCCTCCGGCGGCTATGGCGATTATATGCCCGATGATCCGCTGTTACAAGACAGACTATATATAAATGATGGTAAAGGCAACTTCGTAAAATCAAAAAATGCTTTGCCCAAAATGCTGAGCAGCAAGGGCTGTGTAAAAGCGGCGGATATCAACGGTGATGGCAAGTTGGACCTGTTTGTTGGCGGCAGGGTAGTTCCCGGCCGTTACCCCGAAACGCCGGAAAGTTATATTCTGATCAATGATGGCAAGGGGCATTTTACTGACCAGACAAATAGTTACAACCCGACCTTGAAACATATCGGCATGGTAACAGATGCTGCCTGGGTGGATATGAACAATGATAAAAAGCCCGACCTGGTGATAGTAGGTGAATGGATGCCTATAACGGTTTTAGAAAACAATAATGGCAAACTTACCGATGTAACCAGCAAATACTTTAATAAAAAATACGCTGGCTGGTGGAACTGTTTACAGGTAAGTGATATCAACCATGACGGTCACCCCGACCTGGTTGCAGGCAACCTGGGCCTAAACTCCCAGTGCAAAGCATCGGATGCGGAACCAGCTGAAATGTATTACAAGGATTTTGACGACAACGGCTCGGTTGACCCGATACTATGTTTTTACATTCAGCATAAGAGCTATCCCTGTGTAACCCGTGATGAACTGCTCGATCAGATCAGCATGATGCGTGGGCGTTTCCCGGATTATAAAAGCTATGCGGATGCCACCATCAACCAGATATTTACACCGGAAGAAATGAAAGGCGTAAAATATCTTTCGGCAAATACCCTGTCTACCACGGTATTCATCAGCAACGTGCAGGGAAAGCTTCATGAAATGAAATTGCCTTTGCAGGCGCAATACGCCCCGGTGTACACTATAACCACGCTGGATTATGACCAAGACGGTAAAAGCGACTTATTGCTTTGCGGCAACATGAACCAGGCACGGATTCATTTCGGAAGATATGATGCCAGTTACGGGGTGCTGCTCAAAGGCGACGGCAAGGGCAATTTTGCCTATGTACCACAATTGCAATCGGGCTTTAAATTATCAGGAGACATAAGAAGCGTATTGAATATCAATAATACATTGCTCTTCGGTATTAACGGAAGCGGAGTGTTAGCCTATCAGGAAAATAAATGAAAAATATCTGTAGCGTTATCATAGGCCTGGTGCTGATCGTAGTAATTAATGGTTGTCATAATAACAATACATTAACCAATAAGGACGTAAGCAAAGTGATCTGCCAGATGAGCGCTGTTATGCTCCATGATGTGACTAATCCCCCGCTGGCGGCCCGGTTCTTTGCTTATACCTGTTTATCAGGTTACGAAGTGGTAACAGAGAATGATAAACAGGTAAAAAGTATGCAGGGTAAACTCAATCAGTACCCAATCATCAATAAACCAAAACAAATAAGTGGCTATAATTACCAGCTTAGCGCTATACTGGCCATGTACAAAACCGCCGAAAAGCTGCAGCCATCGGGCAGTACGCTGATGGCAAAGAACGAACAGGATTTTATCGACTCCTGTAAAAATATAGGCTTTGATGAAGAAACGATAGACAGCTCTCAAAGCTACGCGGCGTTCATCAGCAAAAAGATATTGGCTTATGCCAATACCGATAAATATAACCGCATCAGCAATTACCGGCGCTACACCCCAACAGGTACGCCGGGCAGCTGGGATCCGACCGCGCCATCGTACATGTTACCAGTTGAACCTTATTTTAATACTATTAGGCCACTGACACTTGATTCGGCAGCACAGTTTGTACCTGATGCTCCTATCCCATTTTCTACCGATAAACATTCTGCATTTTACAAATACCTCCTGTTAAGCTATACCAAAAGCGGCAACGGATTAACACAGGAAGAAAAGAACATCGCGAATTTCTGGGATTGTAACCCCTTCGCGGTGCAGAATGATGGGCATATGCTGGTTGGCCTGAAGAAAATCTCGCCCGGGGCGCACTGGATGGGTATCACTAATATCGCCTGCGAAAAAGCAAAGGCAGACTTTGTAAAAACCATACAGGTAAATACGGTTGAAGCTATTGGCCTATTGGATTGTTTCATCTGTTGCTGGGAGGATAAATATCGCACCAACCGCATCCGCCCCGAAACGGCTATACGGGAATATATCGACCCCAACTGGAAACCGCTGCTGCAAACTCCGCCATTTCCTGAATATATCAGCGGGCACTCAGTGGTATCGGCTACATCAGCGGTTATCCTTACTCATTATTTCGGGGATAAATTTGCTTATACCGATAATGTGGAGCATGATTTCGGTATTCCCCCACGAAAATTCAGTTCATTTCAGCAAGCTGCACAGGAAGCTGCCATTTCCCGCTTCTGGGGTGGTATTCATTTTATGGATGCTATAAACAACGGCCTACATCAAGGAAATAAGGTGGGGTACTGGGTGCTGGAAAAAATCAGTAAGCCTGGCAAATAACCAAATAACCCCGAATCAATCAACAACCATGACCAATATCAATAACTTTTATGTTTTAAAGTACACCATGCCAATAAATATGTATTTAACGACAAATTGCCGACTCAAAATTTATAGTTCTTTGCAACATTAATTTAATATTAATCGATAGTCTAGCCAAGTATAACAACCATTTATGAATAGAGCCCTAATTAAAAGAGAACTTGCCACCCTTCTGCTGATCTTTATTTTTGTTTTTAACTACAAGATAAGTATAGGCCAGCAATTATCAGAAAACCATTTGTTTTCAAAAACCGATACCGCGTTTGTTCCGAAGGAAATAGAAGATCCGGAATGTATAGGTATTAACAAGGAACCCGACCATGCTACCTTAATGCCCTACGCCTCGCTAAAGGAAGCTTTGGCCGCCAATCGTCATGCTTCATCTTTTAGCCGGAGCTTAAATGGTCTTTGGAAATTTCATTGGGTAGACTGGCCGCAGAAACGCCCGGTTAATTTTTATAAAGCCGATTATGATGTATCGGGCTGGCGCGATATTAAAGTGCCATCATGCTGGCAGGTAGAGGGATACGGAACACCGTATTACAGTAATTTCACTTATATCTTCCAAAAAGATTTCCCGCGTGTAATGAGTACGCCCCCGGTAAGCTACACCGCTTACCAGGAAAGAAACCCGGTAGGCAGCTATCGCCGCAATTTTGAAGTCCCTGCCGACTGGGATGGCCGCCGCATATTTGTAACCTTTGATGGTGTTGATGCCGGCTTTTTCCTGTGGATAAACGGCAAAAAAGTAGGCTTCAGCGTTAACAGCCGTAATGCCGCTGAGTTTGATATCACCAAATATGTAAAACCCGGTAATAATATGATAGCCGCCGAAGTTTATCGCTTTACTGTTGGTAGTTACCTGGAGGACCAGGATATGTTCCGCTTAAGCGGGATATTCAGAAATGTAACCTTGTGGAGTTCGCCGCAGGAGCATATCAGGGATTATTTTATAAAAACAATTTTCGATAAGGATTTCCATAATGCGGATCTGTTGGTGGCAACAAAAGTTAAGAACTACAGTGATAAGCCTGTAAAAGCGCAACAACTGGAAGTTACGCTGTATAACGGAGATGTAATGGTAACAGGCGCTGTCGCTAAAAAAGATATCCCGGCTTTACAGCCCGGCGAAGAGATAACACTTAATGTGGACATCCCGGTAAGTAATCCCCAAAAATGGACCGCGGAAACACCGAAGTTATATACCACAGTTTTAACCATCAATGATGGCAGCCGCAAGGTTGAAACTGAATCATCGCATACTGGTTTCAGGCAAATAGAAATTAGAGGGCGATTGTTTACCGTAAATGGTGTCCCTATTAAACTGAAAGGTGTGAACCGCCACGAAAACTGGCCCGATGATGGTCACGCCATCACCGAGGAGCAGATGATAAGAGATATTACCCTTATTAAACAGGCAAACTGCAACCACGTACGTACCTGCCATTATTCTGATGACCCAAGGTGGTATGAGCTGTGCGATGAATATGGTATCTACCTGGTTGCTGAGGCTAACCTGGAATGCCATGGTTCATGGGATGAATTTAATGAAGACCCGCGTATAAAAGCCGCGCTGATTGAACGGAACGTCGCCAATGTGGAGAATTTCAAGAACCATCCATCGGTTATCATATGGTCGCTGGGTAATGAGTGCGGCAGCGGTGGCTCAAATTTCAGGGCGATATTGAGCACCATTAAGTCTATCGATACCACCCGTCCAACACATTATCAGGGGTTCGGTATCGGCGCTAAAAATCCGGCTGATATGGATAGCGAAATGTATACCGACGTGGATAACCTGGTAAGGCATGCAAATGATACTACCCTCACCAAGCCATTCTATTTGTGTGAATATGCGCATGCCATGTTCAACTCCATGGGTTCGGTTGATATTTATAACGATTTGTTTGATAAATATCCGCAATTACTGGGCGGTGCCATATGGGAATGGCAAGATCAGGGTATTTATAACGACCGCGATCCTAATCACCACATAACTGCCTATGGTGGAGGTTTTGGAGAATATCCTAACGATCGTTTTTTTATTCATAAAGGGGTTGTTTTTTCTGACAGATCACCTAAACCGCATTACCCTGAATTGAAACATGCTTACCAGTGGATCACTATCAAAGCAAAAGACCTTAAAAATAAAGTATTTACCATCAAAAACCGTTACCAGTTCATCAATCTGAATGGCCTTGCCGCTAAATGGGATTTGAGCGAAAATGGTACCAACGTATCGTCAGGAAACTTAAATATTGGCCTTATTAATCCCGGTGAAGAAAAGGATATAAAAGTTCCTTTCAATATTAAAGCAAAACCGGGAGCGGAGTACTTTCTGCGGATTTCATTTGATCTGGGCGCAGATCAGATCTGGGCGAAAAAAGGCTATGAGGTTGCTGAGCAGCAATTCGATCTTTCGACCCCAAAACCTGTTAATGTTGATAATACAGGCGGAGGGAGTTTAACGCTGAACGATTCGACCGGTATTATCAAAGTAACGGGAGCTGATTTTAGCTTAACCTTTGATAAAGCCAAAGGAACTTTTACCAAAATGGTTAAGAATGGTGAAAACGTTTTGAGAGATAATGGTGGCCCGATGCTGCACTTATGGCGCGCACCTCACCAGAAAGATGACATGTGGGCTTATGAAGAATGGGACAGGAAAGGACTAAAAAACCTTAACTGGGTTGCCGATGATGTAAAAAGTACGCAGGTTTCAAAAGGTGTGGTAGAGATCAAAGCAAGCTTAACGGGAACGGGCAAACAAGGCTTTACAGTTCATCACCAGGTTGTTTATATGGTATATGCTAAAGGTGTTATCAATGCTGAAAACAATGTAAGTTTCAGTGATCCATCACTGGTTTTGGCCAGGCTTGGTGTGCGCATGTTCCTTAACAAAGAGCTTGATCAATTTAATTATTTCGGTCGTGGCCCGATGGAGAATTATGCTGACCGTAAGCAAGGTTCGGATGTAGCCCATTATTCAAGCAGTATCGCGCAGCAAATGACCCCTTACGAAAAACCGATGGATTGCGGTAACCATGAAGATGTGCGCTGGGCCAATTTAACCTCAGCTAAAGGGCTGGGTTTAACAGTTAAAGCAGATACATCACTGATGCAGATTTCGGCGTTGCCATATAGCGACGAAGAAATGGAACCGGTTGAATACAAAATCGATCTTCCGAAAAGTAAAGGAACGGTTTTAGTGATCAGCCATGAAACATTGGGCGTAGGTTCTAACGGATGCGGTCCGCGGCCATTAGAGCAATACAGGCCTTATGCCAAACCGGCAACATTTAGTTACCAGATCCAGTTAAATAAATAAAAGCAACCTAATCATCTATTATAAATGGCATTATGCCAACTAATGCGGCTGCCAGCCTAAAAACCGGCAGCTGCATTTTTAATTTAATAAATAACACGATTTAAAACCACGCCTTTAAGTCAACTACAATGAAGAAGATTCTATCCATCGTTTTACTGTTGCTGGTAATAAGCCATGTAAAAGCGCAAAAATTACCGGTTGATTATGTTAACCCATTATTAGGTACGGCTACGCTATGGGACCCGAAGGACCTTGGATATGTTCCTACACACAGGGCCTGGGGCGCCGAAGTATTTCCGGGGGCTTCGCTTCCGAACGCTATGGTTCAGCTAACCCCTGTTACCAAATTTCACAGCGGGTCAGGGTATCAGTATGAGGATACCGTTATTTATGGTTTCAGCCACACCAGTAAAGGGCATTGGAATCTATGTTACATTCCGTTGCTGCCCGCTACAGGTATCTTTACTGCTGACGACTATAAATCATCCTTCAGTCATAACAATGAAACGGCTCATCCGGGTTATTACCAGGTATACCTGCAGCGCTACGGCATTAATGCCGAATTAACTTCTACCCTGCGTTGCGCTTTTCATAAATACACATTTAAGAAAGGTCAGCACAAAAAATTAATTGCTGATCTATCCATGTCCAACGAAAAAGTGAGGCAATGGGACATCAAACAAAAGGATGACCACGTTTTTACCGGATTTCAGCAAGCTGGCGAAAAAATGTATTTCTATGCCGTTGCCAATTATAAAATCACAAACATCGATTCGCTGAGAAAAGATACGAAGATAGTACCGGTTGTTAATTTTGAAGATGGTGATCAACCGCTGGAGCTCCGGATTGGATTTTCATTTGTAAGTATTAAAAATGCCAAAGAAAATCTGGAAAAGGAAATGCTGGGAAAAAGCTTTGTTCAGGTAAGAAAAGAGGCTACGGCTACCTGGGAGCATCTACTATCAAAAATTAAAGTATCAGGCGGTACCGAACGGCAAAAAGGATTATTTTATTCATGCCTGTACCGCTCCTTCCTTTGGCCTGCTTTGCGGAGCGATATTAATGGTGATTTTACCGATCAGAGTGGCAAGGTTGTAAATAAAGGGTTTAATTATTATACCGAGCCTTCACTTTGGGATGATTATCGTAATAAGCTTATTCTGTTGGGCATGCTTTCGCCCAAGGTAACCAATGATGTAATTAAATCGTTGATAGATAAAGGCGAGAAAACAGGATTTATGCCTACATTTTTTCATGGCGATCATGCGGCCGCGTTTATTGCAGGGTCCTATTTAAGAGGCTTAAAGGATTACAATGTTAAAAGCGCCTATAACCTGTTGCTAAGAAACGCTACGGTTGAGGGTGGTACCCGGCCTTATATTACCGAGTTTAATACTAAAGGTTATATAGCAGAACTGGAGGTAGAAAAACCGGTTACAGAAACAGTAACAAAAGCAGCAGTTACAAAAACATTGGAGTATGCTTATGATGATTACGCGGTAGCTTTATTGGCAAAACAGCTTGGCGATACGGGTAATTATAAAATGCTGATGAGCAAAACAGGTAATTATAAAAATGTATTCGATCCATCTACAGGCTTTATGCGTGGAAGGTTGGCAAATGGGGATTGGGTAAAACACTTTGACCCGGAGTACCCTTATTACGAATACATGTACCGCGAAGCTAATGCATGGCAGTCGTCATTTTTTGCTCCGCAGGACCCGAACGGATTAGTTGCTCTTTACCCAAGCAAGGCCGCTTTTGAAAAAAAACTGGACGACTTTTTTTCTATTCCATGGGATGGCATTGAAGCTTACAACCTAACTGGTTTTATAGGTCAATATTGTCAGGGTAACCAACCCGACCATAGCGCGCCGTTTATGTATTACTTTGTTGGTAAACAGGAAAAATCACAAGTAATATTAGATAGCATCATGAACCAATTTTATGGTATGGGTAAAGAAAAGCTGGCTTATGCCGGGATGGATGATGCGGGCGAAATGTCATCATGGTACGTTTTTAACGCCATAGGATTTTATCCGTTTTCTCCTGCTGATCCCAGGTACATTGTCTCGGTGCCCATTTTTGATAAAGTGGACTTTAAATTTGGGGGGACTAATACAGGTTTTACGATCATTAAAACTAACTCCGGAAAAAAAATCAGCCAGATTACTTATGATGGTCGAAAAATTAACGGCTATTTTATTGATAATGAGGAACTACTGAAGGGCAAGAAATTGGTTATCAGTACAGAATGATTTGACGAAGAAAATTTGTAATGAGTATAATGATATCGCGGTTCATTCTCTGCTAAAACCAGGTCGGCAGGTTTGTCAGCCCGCGTTAATTTGTTTTATAATACTGCAGGAATTACGATTTGCTTAAAGTCTTTTATTAATTACGTGTTTATGAATTTAAAGCCTTTCTTTTTGAGATTTTTAATTGGTTGTTTATTTAGTTGTGCCAGCATTTTATTGCCGATGGAGGCAAAAAGTCAGCGAACATTTTGTAATCCACTGAATATTAGTTATCGATTTACCCTTGACAAGCCATCCCGGCGAACTGCCGCAGACCCGGTTATCATTTTATACAAAGATTATTATTATTTATTTGCGACGGCCTCAGGGGGCTACTGGTATTCAAAGGACTTGCTTCATTGGACCTTTATGACCACTAAAGATTTGCCATTTGAAAAAGACGCGCCGGCAGTAACCGTAATTAACGGATCGGTATATTATTTGCCTTTGAATAGCCATATCATTTATAAAACAAATAATCCGTTAAGCGGCAAATGGGAGATATATAATGATGCCTTTCCGCTGGCGATAGGTGATCCCGATCTTTTCCAGGATACTGACGGAAAAGTTTACTTATATTTTGGCTGTACCAATAGCGAATACCTGCACGCAGTGGAACTGAATGTAAACCAAAAACTTAACCCCATCGGGCAACCGGTAAACGTGTTAACAAGTCAGCCGGAAATGCATGGCTGGGAGAGGCCCGGCGATTATAACACACAAACTGACAGGCCCTGGACAGAGGCCCCGTGGGTGAATAAGCACAACGGCAAATATTATTATCAATATTCGGCACCTGGCACGCAGTATAAAAGCTATGCCGATGGTTATTATGTAAGTGATAAACCGTTAGGGCCGTTCATTTACGCGCAAAGCAGCCCGTTTTCTGCCAAACCGGAAGGCTTTATTGATGGGGCAGGGCATGCTGCGACATTTGCGGATAAATATGGTAATTACTGGCATATAGCCACCATGACTATTTCCGTAAAACATATGTTTGAACGCAGGCTGGGCTTGTTCGCGGTAACATTTGATAAATACGGCGCACTGGTTGCGCATACTGAATTTGGCGATTACCCGATGATCATACCCAATCATAAAATCAACGATGTAAGTGAGCTTTTTCCGGCCTGGATGATGTTGTCCTACCGGAAACGGGCTGAGTCTTCCTCCAGCCTGGATGGTCACCCGGATTCGCTTGCATTTGATGAAAACATACGCGACTATTGGAGCGCCAAAACCGGCAATAAGGGTGAGTGGCTTAGTGTTGACCTGGGCTCCATATCGACTGTAAAAGCCGTTCAGCTCAATTTTGCCGAAAATAATACCCATCTTTTCGGCCGCGAAGGCATATTGGCGCAGCAATACCTTTTGGAATACTCCACCAATAATAAGACATGGAAAGTATTGTCTGACAAAACGCACAATGAGGAGGACCTTACACATCAATACTATGCTTTGAAAATTCCTGTCAAGGCGCGTTACCTTAAAGTGATCAATTATAGGGTTCCCGGCGGTACATTTGCCCTATCAGGTTTCCGGGTATTTGGAACGGGTACGGGTAAAAAACCAACAAAAGTAAGTTCATTTATTGCCGTAAGGGATACAAATGATCCGCGTAACGTTACCCTTAACTGGAAAAAACAAGCGAACGCTACTGGCTACAATATCAGATTCGGTGTTCAAAAAGACAGACTGAATAGAGTTTACCAGGTTTATGGCGATAGTATATTAACCATTCACAGCCTTAACAAAAACCAACAATACTGGTTTGCCATTGATGCCTTCGGCGAGAACGGGGTCACAAGGGGAGACACCCGGTAAAGCTGCTTTATAGTTTCATAGCACTTGTTTATTTCAGGTATTTTTAAAATTCTGCAATCGCAACCAGCGATTCTGCAAATACTGGCAGTTGTCAAATCATACATATTTCTTGACCGATTATGCATATCAACCGACATGCAGTGCTTCGGGGGTGTAATGGTCGATACTTATTGCGATATTTGAATCTGTAATATACCATTGCATAGATAGCCTATAATGCCAATTACCGATAACACATATTTACTTCACATTAATCACAAAGAAATCAGGGTAACTGTGCAGCCTGAGATACCTATACTTTGGGTACTTCGTGATATAATTGGTTTAACAGGAACCAAGTTTGGTTGCGGAATGGCCCAATGCGGGGCTTGCACCATTCATCTCGACGGCGAGGCTGTGCGCTCCTGCGTTACACCGGTTTCCCGCGCTGCTGGCAAGGGAATTATCACGATTGAAGGACTTTCACCGCAAGGCAACCACCCGTTACAGCAAGCCTGGGCCGAAGTAAATGTGCCCCAATGTGGTTATTGCCAGGCTGGCCAGATTATGTCGGCAGCAGTTTTGCTGCGAGAAAACCCGGAACCTACAGACCAGGATATTGATGATGCCATGTCAGGCAATATATGCCGCTGCGGAACTTATTTGCGGATACGTAAAGCCATACACCTGGCCGCCGCCATTCAAAAATCAAGAGCAAAGCAGTAATGATCAGCCGCAACAATAAAGAAAAATTGATAGGTTCAACTCGTCCATATAAAAGATATTGCTATGTCATAGCTTCTATCATTGCGCTTTTAACGTTGGTTAATATGTCGGCTTTCAAAAGCGAATCCCGGTTAGCTAAGTTTGTTAATCCACGTTTTAGTAAACAAGATAGCACGATATCAAAAAAGGCTTTTTTACAGGTATACCGGGTATTAATGAGCCCGCGTTGCATGAATTGCCATCCCTCGGGTGACATACCCCTGCAAGGCGATGATAGCCATCTTCATTTTCAGGGTGTAAAGCGCGGGCCTGACGGTACAGGTTTATACGCCCTGAAATGCAGTAATTGCCATCAATCGCATAACTTGCCGGGCTTACACATGCCCCCGGGTAATCCTAAATGGCATTTGCCTCCGGCTAATATGAAGATGGTTTTCCAGGGCCGCACCCCTCATCAGCTTGCATTGCAATTACTCGATAAAAAAAGAAACGGTGGCAGGTCAGTAAAAGCCCTGATCGATCATATTACCAGTGATACACTGGTATTAAGTGGCTGGACACCCGCTGAAGGAGTGTCAAAACCACCGCTGACACATAAAGCGTTTGTAAACGCATTTAATGAGTGGATAAATCATGGTGCAGTAAGTCCTGATCCGGAAAAAAAATGAAAAGAAGATATTTTATAAGACTTTCCACGTTTACCGCTGGCGCATGGCTGCTCACTGATCTAGTGCCGGTAAGTTTGTCAGCATCCGGAAAATCCGTAAACCCCGGCTTCTCGCCCGATCCTTTGTTGAAAATAAGCGAAACAGGTAAAGTAACCATCTTTATGGTTAAACAGGAAATGGGCCAGAACGTTATCACCTCTTTGCCCTTGCTGATTGCTGAAGAACTGGAGGTTGATCTCGGTGAAATAACTATTGAAGCGTTACCTTACGAAGCAGCAAAATCAGGCAATTATACAACTTGGGCAAGCGGTAGTATTACCGGGAACTGGATGCACTTGCGTAAGGTGGGTGCAACGGCGAAAGCAATGCTGATAACCGCAGCTGCTACACGGTGGAAGGTGCCTGTTGACTTATGTAAAGCGCAGGCTGGCAGCGTGATCAATAAACGCACAAACGAAATTTTATATTATAAGGATCTTGTAAAAGAAGCCAGCACCCTTACACCACCCGATAATGTTACACTTAAGGAAATCAAAGATTTTAAGTTGATTGGGCAAAAGACATCTAAAACAAATATTTCGGCCATTTTAACCGGGCATTATGCTTACACTATGGATGTTAAATTACCAGGGATGCTGTACGCCGCTTTGGTCCGCTGCCCTGTTTATAGCGGTAAGGTAGCAAGTTGGGATAGCAGTGCTTTAAATGGATTAAGTGGATTTGTTAAAGTGGTGCAGGTTACGCAGATGAATGAAGCGCTTAACCGTAACGCCGTCGCCATTATTGCCACCAATACCTGGGCGGCTTTGCAGGGCCAGCGTTTGCTCAAAGTGAAATGGGATTATGCGCTAAATACCGTAAACGATACACCATCATTAAGTGATCAGTTTAAAAAAGAGCTTGCCAGTGCCACACCGGTACAGGTGTACGGTAAAGAAAAAAATGCTTCTTTTAAGTCAATTCAACATCCGGAAGTTTATGAAGCCACGTATCAGATTCCGTATATGGCGCATGCCGCCATGGAACCCATGAACTGTACTGCCTGGTATAAAAACGGAAAGTTTGAGATTTGGGGCGGCTTTCAGGCGCCAATGTTTATCAACAGTGTTTTGCCCAAACTTTTTAATATCGACCGTTCGGATATATCCGTTAACCTGATGCCCATGGGCGGAAGTTTCGGGCGCAAGGAAAAAATTGACGGCGTGGCAGATGCTATGCAAATTGCCAAAGCTATAGAAGCACCGGTACAGGTAATCTATAGCCGGGTTGATGACCTGCAAAATGATTTTTACAGGCACGCAAGTTATCACCATCTGTCTGCGGTTTCTAATCCTGGCCAGATCAGCCAGTGGCGGCATCAATTGGGTATAGCTACTTTTCCTGGTAAAGAGATATCCGGGCCCTGGCACACCTTCGGCGGCGTGATGAATGATCTTTGTTATACCACCGGCGATTATCAAAGCGCATTTTACCCTGTAGAATCGCCAATTCCCCTGGGCTCGTGGCGCTCAATTTCATTTAGCCCTAACGTATTTGCTGTTGAAAGTTTTATTGATGAACTGGCGGTTCACAACCATATAGACCCGATAACATTCAGGTTAAACATACTTGATGTAGCAGGTTCCAAAGATAACCTGCGCCTTAAAAATGTGTTATCCAAATGTGCTGATCAAATCGGCTGGTGGCAAAAACCGGCCAAAGGCAGGTTCCGTGGAGTTGCTTGCTGCATCTATGGGCATTCTTCGTCAATTGTTGCACATGCTATGGAGATATCGGTTAGCAAAGAAAAGCTCGTAAAGATTCACCGCTGTGTTGCCGCGGTTGATTGCGGGCTGGTTATAGACCCTGACGGGCTGAAGGCCCAGGTGGAGGGCAGCCTGGTTTGGGCTTTAAGCGGTATATTTAAAAATGAAATAACAGTTTCCAACGGAATAGTCGATCAGCAATCGTTTGCGGATTACCAGGTTTTGTGTATAAACGAAATGCCGCCATTTGAGATCATCCTGATTCCGGGAGCTGATAATCCGGGTGGTGGTGGTGAACCCGCGGTTCCATCAGTGGGGCCGGCTTTATGTAATGCCATTTTTGCTGCGACAGGTTTCAGGATCAGGGAATTGCCTGTAAAAAAACATGGATTTCATTTAGTATAATTGTCAATCTATTATGAAGAGAATATTTCTGTTAGTTTTATTCGCGGTGTTTCATTTCAGCGCGTTTTCACAGGGTACCATTATTAAATATTTGTCCGGAACAGATAAAGATAACACCAAACAATGGGATTTTTATTGTACCGGCGGAAGGAATAGTGGGCAATGGACAAAGATCGCGGTACCCTCAAATTGGGAACTGCAAGGCTTTGGTAACTACAATTATGGCCACGACAAAGTAAAGGGCAACGAGCAGGGGCTGTATAAATATGAGTTTTTTGCCGATAGCTGGAAAGACAAGAAGGTATTTATTGTTTTTGAGGGTTCCATGACGGATACCAAAGTATTGATCAATGGCAAACTGGCCGGTCCTGTTCATCAGGGTAGTTTTTACCGGTTTAAATATGATATAACCGGCTTGATTAAGTTTAATGATAAAAATTTACTGGAGGTTACTGTTGATAAAACATCGGCCAATTCATCTGTAAATGATGCGGAACGAAGGAATAGCGATTTTTGGCTGTTTGGCGGTATTTTCAGGCCTGTTTACCTTGAAATTATGCCGGAAACTTTTATTGACCGGGTGGCTATAAATGCAAAGGCAGATGGTACTTTCCGTATGGATGTATATCCGCAGCATTTAAAAGATGATGAAACTGTTGAAGCCCAAATACAAAAAACCAGCGGCGAAAATGTTGGTAAATCATTTTCAGTTACTGCCGATACCACAAAAGAGTTTATTGAATTGAAGCATCAATTTGAAAACTCGTTATTATGGAACGCGGAAACTCCCAATCTATACCAGGTGTTGGTTTCCATAAAAAACAAGCAGGGCGTTATTCACCAAGTTATACAAAAGTTTGGTTTCCGTACGGTTGAACTCAGGGCAAATGACGGCTTTTATGTAAACGGGGTAAAAGTGATCATGAAAGGGAGCAATCGCCATAGCTTCTGGCCTGAAAGCGGACGTACATTAAGCCATGGTATTAATTTAATGGATGTTAACCTGATGAAGGAAATGAATATGAACGCGGTGCGCATGTCGCATTATCCGCCGGATGCTGATTTTTTGGATGTATGCGATTCATTGGGGTTATATGTGTTGGATGAGTTAACAGGCTGGCAGGCAAAATATGATACTGTTGTAGGGCATAAATTGGTAAAGGAAATGGTGGTGCGTGATGTAAATCATCCGTCGATAGTTTTTTGGGATAATGGTAATGAGGGTGGCTGGAATACCGGCCTCGATAACGATTACGCCTTATATGATCCGCAAAAACGTACCGTACTGCATCCTTGGGCAAATTTTAATGGCGCCGACAATCATCATTACCCCGACTATAATTATCTGTTAAAAACAGTTGCTACCGGAAAGGATGTGTTTTTTCCAACGGAGTTTATGCACGGGCTTTATGACGGCGGAGCAGGAGCAGGGCTCGATGATTTTTGGAATGAGATGTTGAAATATCCACACAGCGCCGGGGGCTTTATTTGGGCATTTTTGGACGAGGCTGTTATCCGTACCGATAAAAACGGCATATATGATACGGATGGTAACCATGCCCCTGATGGTATTTTGGGCCCGCATCGTGAAAAGGAAGCCAGTTTTTTTGCCATAAAAGAGATTTGGTCGCCAGTTTATATTGATCCTCAGCCTATTGAAAAAACATTTAATGGTGAGGTGCCGGTTAAAAACAGGTATGAATTTACAAACTTAAGCCGGTGCCGTTTTAAGTGGCAGTTGGTTAAATTTCCATTACCTCAGAACAAAAGCATCAAGGCAACAGTAACAGTAAGTGGTTTCCCGGCACCACTTGAACTGGCTCCCGGTGATAAAGGAATGCTGAAGTTGAATTTACCGGTAACATGGGCAAAAAATGATGCACTTTATTTAACAGCGTATGGGCCAGATAAAAAGGAAATATATACCTGGAGCTGGGCTATAAAATCGCCGCCGGCCGTGGTTGTTCCACCTGTTTCAACTAACAAACAAAACATAACGAGCGACGGTATCGGCAATGACTTGCGGGTAACATGCGATGGAATCAATTATTATTTTGACAAAACAACCGGATATATTGAAAAGGTAGTAAAACGAGCCGGCACAATATCCCTTTCGGGCGGCCCGGCTTTAGCAGGTGTTGAGCTGGAGCTAAAACAATTCAAGTACGAAAGCTTTAATGGGCAATATGTGGTGCAGGCAGATTATCAGGGTGCCGGGGAATTGCACGTGAAATGGATTTTTAAACCCGGCCACCCTGTTAAACTGGAGTACAGCTATACGCAAACAGGTGATGTCGATTATATGGGGATCATTTTCAATTATCCCGAAGAAAAGATCACAGGTATGAAATGGCTTGGCCGCGGCCCGTACCGTGTTTGGAAAAATAGGCTAAAAGGCCAGCAGTTTGGCGTTTGGCAAAAAGATTATAATAATTCCATAACTGGTGAGACCTGGGGCTATCCTGAATTTAAAGGCTACCATGCTGAAGTTAACTGGGTGGTTATTGAAAATAAAGAATCACCATTTACAGTTTATACCGCCAATAAAAATATGTATCTGCAAATGCTGCACCCGGCACGTGAAAAGGACGCGCTTGAAAATAATAATGTTGAACCCGCATTTCCGGCCGGAAGCATTGGGTTTTTAAATGCGATCAGCCCTATTGGCACCAAGTTTCATGCAGCAAATATGATGGGACCCCAGGGGCAGAAGAATCATGTAAGCGGTGAATTCAGCGGAACATTGTGGTTTGATTTTGGTCATTAATCAACCCTGTGTCTGTAAGTAAAGGCATATCTGGAGCGACGGTAGCACCTCCAGTTTTTTTATCGAGTAGGACTTGCCGCTGCAACTTTTACTTCGGAAGATGAATAAATTAATTCATGCAAATCAATTTAATTAAATCCTCATAAATGAAACACATACAACGCTCTATTAACCGCTGGTTATTCCACACCGTATCATTAATGGTACTGATGCTTTTATTGATTTCGGGCCAACGGTCAATTGCCCAGGTAACAAATGATGGAAGTAAGCAGGCTGCTCCGCAAGTTTTACCCGGTAAAGGCATTAAGCAATACGATTTTTTTTACGCTGGAGAAGATAAATCACGTAAAATGTATATTGTGCATAAGGGAAAGGTTGTATGGTCATATATTGACACAACGGGTAACGGCGAGATCAGTGATGCTTCCTTACTGCCCAATGGCAACGTATTGTTCGCACACCAGTTTGGCATTACGTTAATAAACCATAATAAACAGGTGCTTTGGAATTATGATGCCCCTAAAGGTTTTGAAACACATACTGCCCAGCTAATCGGAGACGATCATGTAATATTCGTTCAAAATGGTAATCCAGCCAAAGTAATTGTGATGAATATTCACGACAATACTATAACCAAGGAATTTGTAATACCCGCGAATACTGGGGTGCATGGACAGGTACGCCATGCCAGGTTAACAGCTGCCGGTACTTACCTAATAGCGCATATGGATTTGGGAAAGATTTGTGAATACGACATTAGCGGGAAACAGCTTTTATCAATTGATTTTCAAGGCGTTTGGTCGGCAGTGCCATTAACAAATGGTAACATCCTGGCAACAAACAACTCAAATTTAGTTAAGGAAATTACACGCAGCGGCGATATCGTTTGGGAATATAAACTGGATCAAATACCCGGGTATAAAATAACAAGTCCGCAGGTTTCTCTGCGTTTGCCAGATGGAAATACGCTGATCAATAACTGGTTTAATAAATGGGATAGTAAGTTTGATGCGGCTAATGCCCCAGTACAAGCCATAGAAGTTACACCTGATAAAAAAATTGTATGGGCATTGCGCTCGTGGACAGATCCTATAGACCTGGGCCCATCAACGACCATACAATTACTAAACATGTCTGGCAGTATGAACGAAGACGTACACTTTGGTGATATTAGATGACCAGGATCGGTTGAAATTAAATATCAATAATGCTTATAAGGGAAAGCCGGTAAATTCATTTAAGATTTTTTACTCATGAAGGAGATCATTGATCAGCCTGCCATCCCTCATCCAATTTTAACAATAGTTCAATATCCTCAAAAGCCATTTTTGTGACTTTATCTTTCTATTCTTTTTAAGCCTATATTAAAGGTGAAGTTTTTATGCGATATGCCAATCGTATCAGGAATACCATTGATATAATTTTTCATGATGGCGTTCACAATTGGCTTGTGGGGCGACGAGATCTCCATAGTTGTCATTTCAGTACCGTCTAAATTGGTAATATAACAGAATGAGCCCTTTTGCTTAGGGAAGATGTAATACAGGCTGTGATCATCCTTACGCAAATAAGCTGCTTGCTCGTTTTTATCAGGCAATAATATCAACTCAAAGTCTTTTTTCAAGGTTTTTATAACCGGCTTTTTGTTCATTTGCTTAACAATATAAAACACCTTAAAGCCACCACCCGGCCTAAATTCAAAATCGAAAAACTTTATTCCCATCTCGTTAGAGAATACCATTCTTATACTGCTATCAGGCAAGGTCTTTATCAGCAATAACCCACTTAAATGGTGGGTGATCACATCTATTTCAGCTTTATAAAGCGCTGATTTAAAATCGGGCCTGAATTTTTCTATAGAATTGATATCACCCGTTGCCGGCTGCAGGTTTTTATAAACAGATGAGCAACCTGTCAGGATAAAAAGACAACTACTTAACAGCAAATATCGCATCGGGGATAGGGGTATTTAATTCTCTGTTTGTAAAGTGGATAATGGTATTATCGCCTGAATTTTCGTTCATTTGAATGGTACTAACCTCATAATCATCTTTGTTAATAACCACATCAATAGTTTTGAAAAACTCTTTTAATGCTTTCCCAACCGGCGACATTTCAACTATATAAGTACCTTTATTTTCATACACCTTAGTTACAAAATCAGGATTACTAAAAACGGTACCCTGCACACAATCAACCGTTATCTTGTTTATTTGCTGGAATAATTTATTTGATTTGGTTGAAACCCTGCTTTCCTTTTGTCCATCCTTAATATACATATTGTCTTTATTCAATATCATCAGGTATTCAAATGGCTTGTTATATTCCATCCTAAGCAAATTGTCTTTCTTGAACCAAAATTTCCCTTTGGATACAATCTTTTCTGAAAGCATACTCAGGTTTTTTTCTTGTGTGAAATCACTTTTTATGGTTTCGGTTTTTTTTGCAATTGCCGCAAACTGATCCTTAAATTTAGCAATATCGGTAACCGGCGTGTACCCGGCAAGCTGGGCCTGAACAGTAAACCCATACATCAATATAAAAAGCACTAAAATTATTTTACGCATACGCTTGCAAATTTAACATTTTATCGAGCCTGATTATTTCATATCCGTTTGCCTGGATATGTTTTATTATGGCAGGCAACACGGCTACAGTTGTATTGCTGGTATCGTGGAACAAAAAAACAGCACCAGGCTTTATTTTGCTGATAACTTTATTTAGCAGTTTCTTTTCGTCTTTTATTACTGTATCCATTGAACGCATACTCCAGCCAACCGGTATATAATTACCCTGAATAATTGCTTTTTTTAGATTAGGGTTAGTAACCCCATAAGGCGGCCTGAACAATTTAGGTGTTTTACCAATTACACTATTCATCGCCTGATCCATCATACGCATATCGGCCAGCATTTTTTTTGCCGGGAACATATCAAACCAAAAATGATGCGAAAAAGTGTGATTACCGATAAGATGGCCCTCGTCGTAAGCTTGCTTTAATATCTCTTCGTTTCCGGCTATGCGGTTACCTATGCAGAAGAATGCAGCCTCGGCATTATTATTCTTTAACATCTGTAATATTTGTAACGTATTTTCGGCAGCGGGCCCGTCATCAAAACTGAGTGCTATTACCTTTTTATCAGTTTTTATAGAACAAATGATCGGGATAAAGAAATTTGACCCTACATAATAGCAGCCATAGAATAATACCAATGAATATACCCCAACTAAAATTATATAAAAATAAACAGGAACGCTATATACCCTTTGCGCAGCCAGGCATAACACTACCAGGCTGATAAAAAGTATATTCATATTCCTGAAATTTAGCATGATGATAGTAAAATTAAGGAATGATAAATGTTTTGGTAATGGTTATAGATCAGTACTTTATTTATTTTATTTTTCGGGATCTCCTGATGATCTAATACAGCAGGAACATTATTGGCCTTTATAATATTTGCACCCAGCCAGGTAGCAAAAGCGGTAGAGGTAGGGTATTCCCCGCAGAGGTGTTTATAGTTGACAGATGATATGCCGTTAAAAACCGACTGTTGTAACTGCGCGTAGATCTCATCGTTTTTTAAATCCCCGTTATTGCCAATTATCAGCAGATCAATATCCCGGTAATCGATAGCTTGGCCCTTTAAAAATGAGCCGATAAATTGTTCTATTTCTGCAGTATCATGTGGTTTGTAAAACGTGGAAACGGCATCAATACAAGCAAGGTCATTGGGCGATGATGTATTTTGAAGCAGAAAGAACGCGGCTCCTTCGCCGTTTATGGTACCCTTTGAGTTTGTATTAAATAGGTTGAGGTTTGAAACCGGCTGGCGTTTATATAAGCCCATCCTGCTTAATACGGTATGGCTCATATCCGTTATTTCATCCATGCCGCCTACCAACACATTGGCGGTATTGTTTTCGGCTAACAGCATAATCGCATCCAGCAACGCGTTTTCAAAAGAAGCGCCACCGCTAACAAACGTATTATTATAACGATTACATTTAATTAATAGAGCTACCTGCGCGCCTATGGTATTATGGGTTGATTGTACGAAGGCAACCGGGGTAACCGGCTCCTCGTCCTGCTGCACCATGTTAGTTAAAAAAATGCCGGTATCTTCCAGGCACCCATATGCAGTACCGGTAACTATCGCATCGGAACTGGTTATTTCCGCATCTTTTAAACAGGCTAACGCGCTTGCCACGCTCATTTTTATGATCCTGCTCATCCTTCGGATCAACCTCGGGTCTATCGCTTCATTATAATCTGGCTCTATACTTGTTAACCGGCCCTCATTATACTCAGCAAGCTCATTTAAAAACAAGGGGTTATTAAATGTTTTTTGCGGCGATATGGTTATTGCTGACCTGATATACGTCTTCATCATTTATAGTTTTGAAAAGATAAGTGATGAACAATTACCGCCAAAACCAACAGAATTAGATAGCACATGCTTAAGACCCGACTGTTTTGAAAATGCTGTTTCAGGAGCAAAAGGAAAATCCACCATTGGGTTTTGCAGGCGCAGATTAGGGTAAACTATTCCCTGTTGTATTGCCAGTGCCGAAAATACCGACTCGATACCGGCGCTGGCACCAAGCGTATGCCCTGTAAATGATTTTGTAGAGCTCATTTTAGGGTAATGCGGGTGAAATAATCGTTGTATAGCAGCTCCTTCAGAACTATCATTGTTTTGAGTCCCTGTGCCGTGAAGATTAATATAATCAATAGCCTCTGGTTGCAAGCCACTCATTGCTAATGCGCCTGCCATGGCCATATACGGCCCGTCGCCATTAGTTGATGTTGATGTTTGATGATAGGCGTCATTAGCATTAAAATAACCGCTGAGAGTGCAATAAGGGGCCTGCTTTAATGATGCTGCCACACGTTCAGATACCATCACAATATATCCCGCGCCTTCACCCAGGTTTAAGCCATTACGTTTTTCATCAAATGGTTTGCAATATTGATCATCGAGCACCATAAGGGTGTTAAAGCCATTGAGCGTAAATCGGGTTAGGGCATCTGTGCCCCCCGCAACTACCACATCAAGAATATTGTGTTTGATTAAGCGCGCGCCGTACATAATGGCATTTGCCGATGATGAACACGCGGTGCTGATAGTGCTGATGTGATTTTTGATCCCTAACTTTTCGGCAACCATTGTAGTGATATTGCCGCATTCGTGGTTAATTACATCCCTAAGCCTGCCTTTGCTGTTATCAGCTAAAAAACTGGTAAAAAAATCTTCGGTTTTGTCTATGCCGCCTGCGGTTGATGCTGAAACAAAGCCTGTGCGTAAGCCTGGAAGATCCTTAACACCTGAATTATCCCACGCTTCCCGGGCGGCTATCATGCTTAACATAGCGGTGCGGCTGGCTGAGGGTGCAAAACCCGAAATTGCCGATAGCTCAGTGTTACTTAACTTAACTTCGGCGACTGGTAATAGATCGCGATGATTAGTGCTTAGATAATTAATTTTATCAATCCCTGCTTTTTCGTTCTCTAATGAATCCAGGCACTCAGCTACATTATTGCCAATGCCCGAAATTACGCCAATCCCAACTACAAAAACAGCGGTATTCATTTTAAGCGGTCTGTGCCGTGTTGGCTGTTATAAATTCGGCCATAGACCTTACCGACTTAAACACTTTTAATCCATCTTCGGGATTAGAAACCCTGAGTTTATATTTCTGTTTCAACAATACGATCAGCTCCAATACATCTAAAGAGTCGAGCCCTAAACCCGCTCCAAACAGCGGTTCGTCATCACCAATATCTTCTGGTTTTATATTCTTTAATTTTAGTTGAACCGCGATCTGTCCCTTCAGATCAGCTATTAAGTTTTCCATGTATTTACCAATTTTAATCTATATTTCCTCATCAGCCAGTATCTCTAATTCGATGGTGCGGGCTAATTTTTTCAATGCAACCTCGTGGTTTCTTACAAAAGGATTTTGTTTATCCCATACATAACCTGCCAATACAGAACAGATCATTTTTTTAACTTCATTATTTTGCTTCTTCGCAAAAAATATGGTATCAAGTGTACCCTCATACCACGCCATTACGTAAGAGCGAAAAGTGTTTACTCCCTGCAACATGTGCTTTGTATATTCTTGTTCCCAATCTACGGATTCCCCGTTTAGTTGGCGGATCACCAGATTGGCCGCGGTTTGACTTGATACCGTTGCTAATGTAACCCCGGATGAAAAAATGGGGTCCAAAAATTCAGTTACGTTGCCGGTTAATACAAAGCCCTCGCCATGAAACTGATTGGTAGTGGTCGACCACGATTCCAAAATCCTGGGATCGAACACAAACTCAACATCTTTCAAACGTTCGGCCAGGTACGGCTGGGTTGAAATTATTTCGCGCAGTACTTGTTCGTTATTGCCCTCATAACTGCTGAAAAACTCGGGATCGCCTACAAAACCAACTGAAGTAACCCCGTTTGAAAACGGAATAACCCAAATCCAAACCCCGGGTTTGTGTACAACTATGGTGATACGGTTAGGCTCATCAACCATTGAGCGTTTTAAATCAACCGTATGGGCAAATAAAGCTTTGCGCGGGGCTAAGTTTGATGGCCTGTCAAGGTTAAACAATCTTGGTATTACCCGGCCATAGCCACTGCCATCAATAATAAACCTGGCTGCAATCTCTGTTTTGTTGCCGTTAATATCCTCAACCGTAGTTACAGAATCTGAACCGTTAAATGTAATACCAGTTACAGCAGTTTCATAGCTAATAGGCACACCCATCTTTTCAACTGTATCAGCAAGTGTTTTGTCAAATTCGGCACGCGGTACCTGCCAAGTCCAATTCCAGCCGGGGGTAAACTGATCGGCAAAAAAATAATCGCAGATCTTTCCGTCTTTTACAAACTTAGCTCCCGATTTTTCCTGGAAACCCTTTTCTTTCAGCGCGTCAACAAAGCCAGCTTCGGTAAGCGCTTCCATGCAGCGCGGTAATAAGCTTTCGCCTATCACAAACCTCGGAAATTTTTGCTTTTCAACAATCTTTACCTTAAACCCAGCTTTATTAACTATCGAGGCTGCTACAGTACCTGCCGGGCCCGCGCCTATTACCAAAACATCTACTTTCTCTATACTCATTGTATTAATGGGTTTTGAATACCTGCTACAGTTTTATCTGGCAGCAGTTTCATGTAAGCCCTGTAGCACTTTCCAATCCTGAAAAAAACCGGGATTAATTAGCTGAAGGGTAAAGCTATCCTTGCTTAAAAATACCTGCGTAGTTGAACCGGTTACTACCAGTTCACCTGTAACTGCATTCAGCAGGCGATAGTTAAAGTTTATCTTAGCAGGCTCGCAAGGGGTATAAGTGGTTTCTATTATTATCCTGTCGCCGTATCGTAAAACGCGTTTATAATCGCACTGGATACTCACAATAGGCACAACATATCCCTGTTTGTAAAAATCGAGGTAACGCAGGTTATGTTCTTTGCCGAACGCCTCACGGCCATCTTCAAAGTATTGCACGTAATGCCCGTGCCATACTATACCTAATGAATCTACCTCGCTGAACTTTACGTCTTGCTCTATTGTGTTTATCAGACTTTTTTCCAACTTATCTTTACGCAATGATTAATAACAATATGAATAGTTAGTTTTTACTCCACTTTTTGAAATCAGACTCCATGTTCTTTAACGTAGTGTACAATGGTTTAGCCCAATAATTCCTGAATCCAAAGCCACCCGGAGGGTTTGTTTGGTATGTGGTAAAAAGAACAGTTTTTGATTTCATATCAACAAAAGTTACCCATATACCCATCGAGCTTATGCCTTTGCTCATTCCTTCGGCAAAAAATATCAGCCCAATGCCGTCATTTTTCTGGAAATCATAATTTTTTACAAGGTTGGCTATAGCTGCTTCATTCAGCAGTTTAAAATCACTTGGGCTATTTGAGTAAAAATCCTTTTTGGTAAGCTGTTTATTTGCCTGTAAAGTTACGTCGATATCATATTTTACCGATTCGCGGTGTGTTGCCTTCGCAACATCATATTTCTTTTGTTCATTAATAAAAAGATAATTCCATGATGAAACATAGGTGTCCCTGAACTCATCATTCGATATATTAACATCCTTTGATGTGGCGGAGCCTATGAATTTGGTTTGAGAATAATCAACCCCAAGCCATGTAATAGGCACTTTTGTATCAAATACATCAGCTTTTGATTGTGCTAAAAGCGATTGCGCGTTTGTAACAATTAACACTAAGGCTACAAACCATTTAATTTTTGCGATATGTTTCATAATTTAAATTATTCTGATTTTTATTTTTTGATAAATATTTTCATTTCACAAGTTGCAAGTAACTCCTCATTACATTTAATAATTCCTGATACGATGGTTACATCAAAAATTTGCATTTTAATAATTACTGTAGTCTCTATAATATCACCTACTTTTGGCAATGCAAAAATTTCCAGGTTTTTAACACCGGCTATGTATCCAACTAAAACTGGTTCGTTGTTTTTTAGTGCAACATAACCTGCCCCAGCCGCCGCCGTTTGCGCAATATTTTCCATTAAGCCAGCTTCACTTAATTCCCCGTTATAAACAAGTACGTTTTCTGCCCTAACTTGTAATGTTGTGCTTGAGCAGGTGTCATCACAGCCAACTAACTTGTCAATCATCACAAAAGGTGGCCTTTGCGGGATATACGAGGTTATATTCTCTTGCAATATACTCATTTTATCTACTGCCAAAAGTTGTAATAGTTATACCACTGGTCGGGATATTGCCTCACTTTACGTTCCATATCGCTCACAAAATCTGTTACCATTTGTTCTATTCCGTTATCCTTTTCCAGGTTTGGATATTCCTTTACCTCGCTGGCAAAAAAATGATAATGGAAAGTGCTTTCCTTCATGCCATATACAAATGAAACAGGTACCTGAAATTTAGATGCCAGCATAAACGGCCCCATCGGAAATCTCGCATCTGCACCTAAAAAATTCCTGGTTATGGTTTTATTGCCTTCCAAAAACCTATCGGCAGGCATACATACCAGTTCATCGTTTAAAAAGGCATCGCTTATTTTGAAAATATGCGACATATCATCCTTAATGACAATAAAATTTACGCTGCTTTTACCGGTCACCGATTCTATATATTCTTTTATGCCCTCATCTTCGCCATCAAAAATCACAATATTGATGCGGGCATCTATTTTATTTAATAAATGAGTAGCCGCCTCCCAATTGCCAATATGGGATGTTAGTAGCAACCCGCCTTTTTTTAATGCGGCAATGCGATGTAAATTATCAATGCCATCAAGATTAAAGGTGAATTTATTAGGGATGCCCGACATTACAACAACCTTATCAATAAGGCTTTGCCCCAGTAGGTTATAGTTTATATACACTTTATAAAGCGACTTTATAACACCGTAATTATGCCTTTTGTGAAAGTAATTAAAAGTGCTTTTTGTGGATTTATAAGAGAATATTAAATAATAAAAGGTAACAAACCAAAGCAATACATATGCAGGTAAAACGCCCCCTATTTTTAGGATAAAAACAAAGACCCTATAACCTAAAGGCTTTCCTTTTGATTTACCTTGCCAGGTTGACATTATACCAGTTCCTTTTGGCTGCTGGTTATAACATAATCATAAAAGTCCTGAAAGGTGACGATATTGATAAAGTCTTCTGGTTTTACTTTAAACGGAAAATTGCTTTCAATTACTACAACAAGGTCAATGTAGTCCAGGCTGTCAAGGTCAAGCGTGTCTTTCAGATTAGCATCCGGAAGCATTTTATCAGCATCAATTTCAAATTCTTCAGCCAAAAAGCTATTTATCTTTTCAATAATCTCTTCATTCTGCATAGCGGCGTAGGTTTAATTTAGTTTTTAATTATTAGGGATGAGTTTGTTCCTCCAAAACCAAAGGAGTTTGACAAAAATACGTTTATTTCTTTTTCAATTGTTTTTTTCGCGATGTTCAGTTTAGCCGAATCCTCATCAGGGGTTTCGAAATTGATGTTGGGTGCGATGAATGAGTTTTTCATCATCAGCATTGAATACACAATTTCACTGGCACCGGCCATCCAGCATTCATGTCCGGTCATTGATTTGGTTGAGCTAACCAAAGGGTTGCTTGCACCAAAAACCTCATAAATAGCCTTCGCTTCGCTTGAATCGCCCGCAGGGGTTGATGTAGCGTGTGCATTTATATAATCAATTTCGGCAGCACTCAAGGCGGCATCTTTTAATGCCATTGAAAGGGATCGTACCGGACCCTCCACTGTTGGGTTTGATATGTGGGCACCATTTGATGAAAACCCATAACCTATAACTTCGCCTAAAATGGTCGCGCCCCTTTTTGTTGCAGATTCCAGGCTTTCTAAAATAACAGTTGCCGCGCCACCGCTGGGTATAAGCCCGTCGCGACCGCGGTCAAATGGCCGGGATGCTTTGGATGGGTCTGCTTCATTAACCGAAAATGCCGACAAAGCATCAAAACTGCCCATAGCAAATTGATTGATCTCCTGGGCACCACCGCAAATAATACAATCCTGCAGGCCTGTTTTTATAAATTGATAAGCCACCCCAATTGAGTGCGACCCGCTTGCACAAGCGGCACTAATGGTGAAGTTTATTCCCTTTAATTTAAATATGGTAGCCAGGTTCATGGTTACGGTTGAGTTCATGGTTTGAAACACGGCACCGGAACCGATCATCATTGTATTTTTTTTCTCGCGGATAATATCTGTAGCGTCAATAATGGCTTTTGCAGAGCTGTCATTACCATAAAGTATCCCAACTTCATTTTTATTAAGGTAATCCTGGTCGATACCCGCCTGTGCTAAAGCCTCAATCGTAGCAACGTAGGCATATTCTCCCTGTTCAGGAAGCATAATGCGTGATCGCCTGTCTAAAAGCTCTTTTAAATTCGGTTTTTCAACAAAACCGGTTAAACCTGAGCGGTAACCAAACTCCTTCCTCTCCCTGTCAAGTATTATTCCCGATTGCCCCTGGTAAAGTGATTTACTCACTTCGTCAAGGTTTTTACCTATACATGAATAGATACCTATACCTGTAATTACAACCCTATTCATACACTATAATCTTCGTTGTTTTAATTTAGTTGTTATAAAAATACAAAAGCGCCTTAAAGTTCAAAACAATTTATCATTATAATTGTATTAATCGCTCGGCTCGAAGAATATTAGGAGTATAAACCACCATTAATCGATAATATTTCACCGGTAATATAGGCCGCCCCTGCTGATGCCAGGAACCCTACGGCATGCGCCACTTCCTCGGGTGTACCAAATCTTTTAACCGGGATCATTGACCTGAGTTCTTTTTCATCAAGCCCTTCGGTCATATCTGTTTTGATGAAACCGGGAGCAACCGCGTTTACGGTTATACCGCGGCGGCCAACTTCCTGCGCTAACGCTTTGGTGGCACCAATTACACCTGCCTTAGCAGCCGAGTAATTGATTTGCCCCGGCAACCCCTTTAAGCCCGATAAAGAAACTACGTTAACTATACGGCCATATTTCCTGATTAACATATCGTTTAACACCAACCGGGTAACATAGAAAAAGCCGTCGAGGCTGGTTTTTATTACATTATCCCATTGCTCATCCTTCATCCACATCATTAGCACATCATCCTTAACACCTGCATTATTTATGAGTGTTTCAATATATTTTTCGGTATTACCCTCAATCCAGGCACCCAGCACTTTATTAATGTCGTTCTTATCGGCAACATCAAACTTTAACAGCTCGCCATCGCCGCCATTTTCTTTTATCTGGTCGAGGGTTTTATTGGCCTCAGCTTCATTCGCCTTGTAATTAACCAAAACATAGTAGCCCATTTTAGCCATTTCATAGCAAATAGCTCTTCCAATACCTCTTGATCCACCGGTTACTAATGCGCATTTCATATATTTATACTTAAAAGAGATGTTATGATTTAAATGTGATATTAAGGTTTTAATTAAGGCGGGGTTTGCCATTAATCAGGTTTATTACAATTTGCCGATCTACAGCTTTTTAACTTTTTTACTAATGATAATTTACAAATTGTGACTCAAAGAATTTTTGCAAAAATAGGTCAAATATTTCAAATTTAAAAGGTTAACTTCATTGAGAGGCCAATGTAAGAGAGTGAATAATAACAAATAAGCATCACATTACGCTACAGTTAACCTGGCAGATCATAAAAATAAGTTAGGCAAAAAAAAGCCATATTGCTAAAACTTAATTAAATTTGCAAAGTAAAATAACGGTACCCCTATACCTCAAACTTTTGTCAAGCATGTTTTTTTATCGATTCTTCAATCCAATACCTTAGTACAGATTTATTAGCCGATGAACGATTTAGAAACAATTACCAAAAAGTTTGACGATTTAAAGGTCTGCGTAATTATACCTACTTATAACAACGCAGGCACCGTTGCCCAAATTATTACAGATGTGGCCAGGTATACTACACAGATTATTGTGGTAAATGATGGTTCAACTGATGATACCGCTCAAATAGTAGAGGGCTTTCCATTTGTACAGTTTATAAGTTACCCGGTAAATGTTGGTAAAGGCTGGGCGCTGCGCAAAGCATTTAAGTTTGCTGTAGCCCAAGATTATGATTACGCTATAACCATTGACTCCGACGGGCAGCACTTTGCTACCGACTTGCCTGCTTTTATTGATAAGCTTGCAGATGCACCCAATGCTATAATTGTAGGGTCACGCAATATGGATCAGGCTACAATACCCGGCAAAAGCAGTTTCGGGCATAAATTTTCTAACTTTTGGTTTAAGGTTGAAACCGGGATCGATTGCCCCGATACGCAATCAGGCTTTCGTTTGTATCCCTTGCAATTAATCAGAAACATCAATTTTATTACCCGTAAATACGAGTTTGAGATTGAGGTGCTGGTTAAGTCGGCCTGGAAAGGCATTGCCCTGGATGCTATACCCGTAACTGTTTATTATGCGCCAAAAGAGGTAAGGGTTTCACACTTCAGGCCATTTCAGGATTTTACGCGGGTTGGCATTTTAAACACCTTTTTAGTAATTATAGCATTTGCCTATATAAAACCCCGTGATTTTTTTCGGGCACTTTTCGGTAAAAAAAAAAGTAGACAGGAACTCTTCGATCAGTTATTAAACCTTAATCAACCCGATCATCTTAAGGCTCTATCAATTGGGATAGGTGTTTTTTCGGGTATACTGCCTGCATGGGGCTTCCAGATGTGGATAGGGCTGTTTATTGCTGTAGTTTTCAGGCTAAATAAGGCTTTGGTTGTTATTGCTTCAAACATCAGTATCCCACCCATGATCCCGTTGATCATTTTCCTTAGCTATAAAACAGGCGGCCTATGGCTGGGTAATAAAACTTCGGATATGGCTTTTAGCTTTCATATCACATTAAAATCAATTAGCCAGCATATTGAGCAATATATTTATGGCAGCATTACGCTGGCTGTTATTGCGGGCTTGTTGGCCGCATTATTAACCTTTATCTCACTCAGGCTGTTTAAAAGAAAAACAGTTTCGGCTTTTTAAGTACATGGAAAAAAGCCTGTTAATTATTTATCACTATTTCGCAAAGAACCGCAGGGCCTTTTACCTGGTTTTTGCAGCTACATTTCTGTTTATCACCTACTTTGCATTACAGGTAAAGTTTGAAGAGGATATCTCGAAAATAATACCGAAGGATAAAAAGATAGAGAAACTTAACGAGATCTTTCAAAACTCCAAGTTTATAGATAAGCTGGTGATCATGGTATCATTAAAAGATACCACGGCGCAAAATCCGGATAGCCTGGTAGCCTACGCCGATGTGTTTGGCGCTGCAGTGCAGGATAAGCTTGCCCCTTATATCAGAAAGGTAAATTTCAGGATAGATGATGAGATTGCCTTAAAGCTGTTTGAAACTATAAGCCAACGGTTACCCATTTACTTAAATGAAAAGGATTATTTAACCATTGATACCCTTATAACCCCTGAAAAGGTTAAGGCGACACTGCAGTCCGATATCAGAACGCTTTCATCGCCGGCAGGTATAGCGCTTAAAAAGATCATAGTTAATGACCCTGTAGGATTGTCATTTATCGGCCTGAAAAAATTACAACAATTACAATACGACAAAAACTTTGAGCTGTACGATGATTACGTAATTACCAAAGACCATAAAAGCCTGTTAATGTTCATCACCCCGGCATACCCGCCAAATAATACCGGGAAGAACACGCTGTTTTTAAAGGGACTTGACAATATTTTAAATGATTTAAACAGCAAGGGTTTTAAAAATATAAATGCCTCTTACTTTGGTGCCGTTGCCGGTTTTGTGAGCAATGCCTCGCAACTGCGGCAGGATACAAACCTTACGCTCGGCATTACGGTAGTAGTGCTGGTTTTATTTTTGGGCTTGTATTTCCGTAAGAAAAGAGCACCGTTTATCATTCTTATCCCCGTTTTGTTTGGTGCCCTGTTCTCATTAACCATTATTTACTTTGTTAAGGGCAGCCTTTCGGTTATAGCTTTAGGTACAGGCTCGGTGGTGTTGGGTATTGCTATCAATTATTCGCTGCACGTATTTAACCATTACCGGCACACTAAAAGTATTGAACAGGTAATTAAGGATCTTACGCTTCCATTAACCGTAGGTAGCTTTACCACCATAGGCGGCTTTTTTTGTCTGGAGTTTGTACAATCCGAAATGTTAAAGGACCTGGGCCTGTTTGCCGGGTTTAGTTTAATAGGGGCTTCCTTATGTTCGTTGATTTTTCTGCCGCAATTTATTTCTACTAAGAAAGAGCAGTCTCAGCACAAAATAATACAGTTTTCGTGGATCGATAAGATGGCTTCTTATAATCCCGAGTATAATAAGTTTATAGTTATAGGCATTATATTACTTACTGTAGCCTTTGGGTATACTGCAAATTATGTAACCTTTGAATTTGATTTGGCCGACATGAGCTACATGACGCCCAAACTAAAGCTGGCCGAAGCTAAACTTAACCGGATCAATAAATTCTCACTACAATCTGTTTACCTGGTTACCGAAGGCCAAACGCTGGATGATGCCCTGGTTAATAATGAAAAGCTATCAGCTGAAATTGAGGTGCTGAAGCAAAAGAATATCGTAATAAAGTATTCAGGGGTTTCATCGCTCATTATTTCCGACTCGTTACAAAAAGAAAGAATTGAACGCTGGAATAAGTACTGGACACCCGAAAAGAAGAAACAATTATTTGCCGCGCTTGAGCAACAAGGTATTGCCATGGGTTTTAAGGCAGCTGCCTTTGATAATTTTAAGGCCCTGCTTAACAAAGATTACCCTATAGGAGATAAGCAGAACCTGGCCGCCATAAGGAAAAGTTTTCTTGACGATTTTATTAATGAAAAGCCAGGCCACTCAACCGTAGTTACGCTGGTGCAAACCACGCCAAAAAATAAAGCGGCAGTGTATGATGCCTTTAAGGATAACCCCAATGTAACTGTTGTTGATAAACAATATATAACCACTAAACTGGTTCAGATCATCAATTCGGATTTTACCCAGATTGCGGTAATGTCATCCCTGCTGGTGTTAATTGTGCTGTGGTTAACCTATGGCCGTATAGAGCTCACGTTGGTTTCCTTTATCCCTATGTTTATATCAATGATATGGATACTCGGTATAATGGGAATATTCGGCATAGGGTTTAACATTATCAATATTATCATCTCGGCCCTTATTTTTGGTTTGGGCGATGATTACAGCCTGTATATTATGGATGGGTTGCTGCAGGAGTATAAAACCGGCAAAAAGATCCTTTCATCCTACAAAACATCCATCTTTCTTTCAGCTATTACTACTATAACAGGTTTGGGGGTGTTGATATTCGCCAGGCACCCGGCATTAAAATCAATAGCATTTATTTCTATAATAGGTATTTGCTGCGTTGTTATAATGGCGCAGATCCTTATCCCATTTCTGTTTAACATACTGGTGAGAAATCGTACCGAAAAGAAACGATTCCCCTGGACGTTTACCGGCTTTTTGAAAAGCATTTTCGCTTTCTCCTATTTTGTTACCGGCTGCATTTTGTTAACCATTTTAGGGTTCCTGTTTAAACTAAACCCCTTTAATAAAGAGAAAGGTAAATTCGTTTATCACTATATCCTTTCAAAATTTACCAAGTCGATGATTTACATTATGATGAATGTAAAAAAGGAGATCATTGGCCCTCAGCACGCAAATTTTTCAGACCCGGCAGTAATTATCTGTAACCACCAATCTTTTCTTGATATACTGTCGATGGTTATGCTGCACCCTAAACTCATATTATTAACAAATAACTGGGTATGGAACTCGCCTGTGTTTGGGGCAGTAGCACGTATGGCAGATTTTTACCCGGTGGCTAATGGTGCCGAAAATAGCATTGAGCTATTAGCGGACAGGGTAAAACATGGCTATTCGGTAGTAATATTCCCCGAAGGTACCCGGACGGTGGATGGTGAGATCAAAAGATTTCACAAAGGTGCATTTTATCTTGCGGAGCAATTGAATATTGACATTTTACCTGTATTGATACATGGCACAGGCTACACCATGACCAAAGGTGACTTTTTATTGAAGGATGGAAAAATAACTATTAAATACCTACCAAGAATAAAGCAGGGCGATACGCAGTTTGGAACCGGCTACTCGGAAAGAACTAAACTGATAGGCCGCTATTTTAAAGATGAGTATAAAAAACTGAGCATAGCTATTGAGCAACCAGTTTATTTTAAAGAGCAACTGATATATAACTACCTTTATAAGGGCCCATTACTGGAGTGGCAGCTAAAAATAAAACTATGGCGCGAGAAAAATTACCAGCTTTTTCATGAGCTTTTACCTGCAAAGGGTAAAATGCTTGATATTGGAAGCGATTACGGCTTTATGACCTATTTGCTGCACTTTGCATCAAAAGAGAGAGAGTTTACAGGTATTGACAACGATGAGGAGAAGGTTGAGATGGCCAATAACTGCTTTAGTAAGGATAACAAAATAAATTTTATTTTTGCAGATATATTGGAGTTTCCGCTTGATAATTATGATGCCATAATTATGGCTGATGCCCTGGCTGGCGTACATCAGGCAGACCAAAAATTAATAATTGAAAAGTGCATAAGCCACCTAAACCCCGAAGGGCGGCTTATTATAAGGACTGATAATAAAGATCTAAATTCAAAAGAAAAAAGCGCATCTTATCTTTCGGGGCAACTGGTGGAGGATGTGGCAGCGGCTAATGGTATGCAATGTGCCGTTATAAACCAGGTAAAGAATACAACTGATATTGTTTTTGTAATAAATAGGGGCGGCTAAATTAAAATGGAGAATTTTGATATTCTAATAATCGGAAGTGGCATGGGCGGGTTGGTATGTGCCGATATTTTAGGCCGTGAGGGTTTTAAAGTTTGTGTGCTCGAAAAAAACCAGCAAATAGGTGGTAGCCTGCAAACTTATGTGCGCGATAAGGTGATTTTTGATTCAGGCGTACATTACCTGGGCGGTCTTTCAAAAGGGCAGAATCTTTACCAGATATTTCAATACCTGGGTATTATGGATAAGCTTAAATTACAACAACAGGATGTTGATGTTTTTGACCGCATACTGATTGAAGGTGATGATAATGTTTACGATTTTGCACAGGGATACGAAAATTTTATAGCCAAATTACTGGTCAATTTCCCGGATGAAGAAGAGGCTATACGTACTTACTGCGATAAGATAAAAGAGATTTGCAGCAAATTTCCGCTATACAATCTACGTTCGTCAAATGATTTTAACGAAAAATCGGACGTATTGGAGATTGATACGGAGGCCTACATAAATTCAGTTACCAGCAATACTAAATTGCAGGGGATCCTCGCTGCTAACAACGCGCTATATGCCGGTCAGGCTGATAAAACCCCATTATATGTTCATGCGTTGATACTGAACAGTTATATTGAAAGTTCGTGGAAATGTGTTGATGGCGGCTCGCAGATTGCGAAGCTGCTGGCAAAAAATATAAAGGAAAACGGCGGGAAGATCATCCGTAATTGTGAGGTTAAAAAGATTGTAGAAGAGAGCGGACTGGCTAGTTATGTTGAGCTAAAAGATGGCGCTAAAATGTACGCCAAATACTTTATCTCAAATATGCACCCGGTTAAAACCCTCGAGATCACAGATACGCACCTTATAAAAAACGCCTATCGGAACCGTTTAAAAAGCCTGGAAAACTCTACATCGGCATTCACGTTAAATATTGTTTTTAAGAAGGATACCTTTAAATATATAAAACATAATTTTTACTGCGGCCGGGAAGGGTATGTTTGGACTACCGCCGACCATACAGAAGAAAATTGGCCATTGGGTTATGCTATATTTTGCGGCGCTTCGTCCAAATCGCCCGAATATGCCGACGGCTTATCCATACTCAGTTATATGAGGTTTGAGGAAGTGGCGCAGTGGAAAGATACCTATAACACAGTATCAGATGTAAATGACCGGGGAGAAACCTATAACCAATTTAAAAAACGCAAGGCCGAAATTTTACTGGATGCTGTTGAAAGAAAATTCCCGGGATTAAGGGATTGTATAAAATCGTACTACGTAGCCACCCCGCTATCATACCGCGATTATATTGGTAATGACGATGGATCACTTTATGGTATAGTAAAAGATTATAAGCATACCTTAAAAACCTTTATATCGCCCCGCACTAAATTGCCTAATTTATACTTAACGGGTCAAAACCTTAATCTGCATGGTATACTGGGCGCATCTATGAGTGGTATTGTTACCTGCTGCGCTCTATTGGGTAATGATAGCGTTATAACTAAAATAAGAAATGCCTGAGAAAAAAACCATACTGCAAAAGCTGTTGAAATGCATTCCATATGTGTTTCTGGGCTTTGTTGCTTTGTTTTTAATACTGGCTGTTTATTTGTATTGCGTGGCTATTGATTATCCACCAAAACCAAAAGACATCAGCAGCGAAAAATTGGTGCGTAGTGAGCCTTCGCCGGGATTTTATACGCTTAAAAATAACTGGTTCCGCAAAAGTAAAAGTGGGTTGTATGAATTGTATGTTGAGGGGCAGCCTTTTGAGCGGGGCGTAATCAATGGCAAGCTTACTAAAGAACTTGTAGTAAAGCAGGAAGACTATTTTACCGCCCAGATCGCGAAGATGGTCCCTTCGGAATTTTACCGGTCTTTTCTGAAATATTTTGTTGCCTGGTTTAACCGTGATCTATCCAAAAATGTAACCGAAGAATATAAAGAGGAGATTTATGGCATATCCCAATCTGCCTCGGATAAATATCAATATATCGGCTCTAACTATCAACGTATCCTGAATTATCATGGCGCGCATGACATAGGGCATGCTTTACAGGGTATGGCTTTGGTAGGCTGTACATCATTCGGCACCTGGGATGCGCGGTCACAGGATAGTACTATGATCATCGGCCGTAATTTTGATTTTTATGTAAACGATGATTTTGCCGTTGATAAGATCGTCGCTTTTTATAACCCTGCACAGGGCTATAAATTTATGACGGTTACCTGGGGCGGGTTTATAGGCGCAGTTTCGGGTATGAATGAGCAGGGTTTAAGCATTACCATTAATGCTGCTAAAAGCACTTTGCCAACAGGTGCCGCTACCCCGGTGTCATTGGTAGCCCGCGAAATTTTGCAGTATGCGAAAAATATTAATGAAGCTATTCAGATCGCCAAAAAAAGAAAAATGTTTGTTTCTGAATCTTTGCTGATAGGATCGGCAAATGATAAAAAGGCAGTTGTTATTGAAAAAACGCCTACAACATATGATGTTTATGACCCGAATAGTAATTATATAGTTTGCACTAACCATTTCCAGGGCAAGGGATTGGTTCATACAAAAGAGAATATCGAACAGATGAACAACAGCGCATCATTTTACCGGTATAATCATTTAATGGACCTGTTAAAAAACAATGGTAAAAATACCGTTCAAAAAACCGTTGATATATTAAGAGATACCAAAGGGTTAAATAACGCTAATATTGGTATCGGCAACGAGAAGTCAATTAACCAGTTTATTGCCCACCATTCCATTGTGTTTGAGCCTCAAAAGTTAAAAGTATGGGTTTCAACATCGCCATGGCAGCTGGGAGAATTTGTGTGTTACGATCTGAAAAAGGTTTTTGCCCTGGAGGGAATGAAAAAAGACCGGGAAATTATAGACAGTAACCTTACCATAGCCCCCGATACTTTTTTAAATACGCAGACCTATAAAAACTTTGTAGCTTACAGAAATATTGTAAAGCGGGTAAACGATAACAAAACGGTTGACCCGGACAGCTTAATTATTAATGATCCGCAATACTATAACGCCTATATAGTTGCCGGCGACTACTCGTTTAAGCTGAAGCAATACAATAAGGCACGTGGTTACTATCAACAGGCTTTAACCAAAGTTATCGCCACAAAAGAGGAAGAGGAATCTGTAAAACAGAAAATCATAAAATGCAATAAAAAAGCAAGCGGATAATGAATAATAACATTTGGGATCATGCGCTACAGCAGTTGCACTTGCCTTTCACTAACCCGGTGCTTATTTTTACACTCGTACTTTTTATAATCCTGCTTGCGCCAATTTTAATGGCGAAGATCAGGGTGCCTGATATAGTAGGGTTTATTATTGCCGGAACCATCATTGGGCCTTACGGATTAAACCTGCTTACCAAAAACTTGGCGGTTGAGCTTTTCGCTACCATAGGGCTTTTATATATTATGTTTATCGCCGGTATTGAACTTAACCTTACCGAGTTTAAAAGGCAGCAGCACAAAAGCCTGATCTTTGGTTTTTTAACCTTTTCAGTACCTATTGTTATTGGTTTCCCCGTTTGTTATTATTTGTTGGGATATCCGATGATTACCTCACTGCTTACAGCAAGTATGTTTGCTACCCACACATTGGTAGCTTACCCTATTGTAAGTAAATACAAAATATCTGAAAACGAAGCAGTATCAGTGACTGTTGGTGGCACGATATTAACGGATACCGCAGTTTTAATTATACTCGCGGTAATTATCGGTGCCAAAAATGGCGGCTTAACTTCTGCTTTTTGGCTACAGTTAATAACTTCCTTTACTGCATTTGTGTTGATCGTTTCTTTAGTTATCCCCCGTATAGCAAAATGGTTTTTCAGTAAGCCCGAAAGCAATAAAACATCGCATTTTGTTTTTATACTCACAGGGATGTTCTTTGCGGCATTTTTGGCGCAAATGGCCGGACTTGAGCCCATAATAGGTGCATTTATTGGCGCGCTGGCTTTAAACAGGCTAATACCGAGGCCATCAAAGCTATTCAGCAATATTGAGTTTATGGGTAATTCCATATTTATCCCGTTCTTCTTGATTAGCGTCGGGATGGTGGTTAACCTTCATGTATTTTTCCGAGGCCCGGGTGCGTTAATTGTAGCTATCAGCCTTACGGTTGTGGCCCTGGTAGGGAAATGGGTATCGGCATTTTTTACCCAAAAAATATTTAGCTATTCGGCTATACAGCGCAAACTTATTTTTGGGTTAAGTAGCTCACACGCAGCGGCAACACTGGCCATTATTTTAATAGGCTATAAAAGTAAAATTATAGATGACGACATCCTGAATGGCACTGTTGTACTTATCCTTGTTACCTGCATAGTGGCCTCTGTTACTACTGAACGCGCTGGTAAAAAGCTTGCCTTAGTCACACTCCTTGAGCCTGCTGATGTTTAACCGGTAAAACGATCAGGCTTTTTTGCTGAACTTTATATAAGTTTGGTTAAAATAGACTAATAATGATAGCAGGTTTAGGTATTGATATAGTTGAAGTGGAGCGTATTGCAGAAAAGATCGAGAAAGATAATGGCTTTCGCGAGTTAGTATTTTCGGCCAAAGAGATAAGCTATTGCGAAAGCAAGACCCACAAGCATGAGCATTATGCCGCCCGCTTTGCTGCGAAGGAAGCATTTTTTAAAGCACTTGGATCGGGCTGGCTTAATGGTACCGCTTTTAACGAGGTTGAAATAATAAATAATGAGCAGGGTAAACCAGAAATTGTTTTGCTGGGCTTAACCCATAATACGGTTAGCTCCCTGGGTGATTTTAATATAATGGTTTCTGTAAGCCATGTTAAATCTACCGCAACAGCAGTAGTGATTATAGAAAAGGCATAGCTGATGTTTATGTTATAAATTGAGCACAATGGTTGATATTATGAAAAACAGTTTGCAATCAAATGACGCCTAATAAAATGAAACTCATTTGGTTGCCATTTTCATAGGAAAATTTGATAACTATAATATAATTAACCATTTGTGTTGTTTACTTTAAGACTGTGTTCACCCGTGGCTTACCCAACGTAACCACCCTGGCTTCGCAACTTAATTTATCGCCCCGTTACCTTAGCGATCTGTTAAAGCAGGAAACCGGTAAAACGGCTATCGAATTGATCCATATTTATCTTATCAATGAAGCCAAGAACCGCCTGAGAAGTGATGATCAGCGTGTGTCCGAGATTGCTTATGAACTTGGTTTCGAGGACCTGTCCTATTTTTCACGGCTTTTTAAAAAAGAGACAGGTGTAACGCCTAATCAGTTTAAAAAGCATCTACTTAATTAATAACATTAAAAAAACATGAAAATTCAACTAACCCAAGAGGTAACAACACTAATCCGTGAAGGCAAAAACAAACAAGCAAAAGATATATTTTATGCGGATGATATTGTAAGTATAGAAGGGAACGGTGATAAATTAGAAGGCGTTGAAGCAATACACCAAAAAAGTACTGCCTGGGCAGCCCAGGTTTCAGAAGTGCATTCTGCTTCGGTTTCCGAGCCATTATTAAAATATTGCGGGTAAGTGAGGTGTTTTAGCGGGGAATTTATACCTTTAGCAGAGTAATAGCTGCAAACTTAATAAACCTATATCATAAATATGACGGACATATTATTGCGCCTCAAATCGTGGCAATTGTTTCTTTTGCTTTTGATTTCCTATTTTTTGCCTTCGGGATATGTGTTTGAAAGAGTTGCCAATTTATTATTTATAGGTATTTATCTTGGTTGGATCTATTCGGTTGGTTTTGTAATGCACTCACTGTTGCCCGACAAACGGAAACCTGGAATTACTTACTTCAAGATCAGCTGTTTGTTTATCATCGTTCTTTTTATTACACTCAGCTTTACCGGTGGTTATACTATAAACCAGGATAATTACAAAGAATACGGCAACAGCATTTGGTTTCTTGTGCCATTAATATTGTACACAATCTGGAGCATGTTATACATGTTCATGTTTGCAGCACAGATGCTCGAATCAATGATTGAAGGTAGACTCGTGCTTAGAAGTGATTCCTTAAAAGGCTTTTTTGGCTTTTGGTTCTTTCCTTTCGGTGTTTGGTATATCCAGCCAGCAGTTCAACGGGTATTAGATGCGTATGCTGTTGATAAGGTAATGAAAAGTTGATAACGTAACTCTGTCTCAAACGCCCTCGTACTATGTCTCAAATGCTGGTTTGATTTTTGCCGCCCTCTGTTAAACTTTATGTAAGATTTAATGATCAGGATCATGAACATCATCGGGAATAAATTTAAGGTAGATTTTGGCATGGCGAAAGCCATATTGCACATAGAGAGTGAAACGTCTTTAACATTTACCATCACAGAAAAAGATGACAATAAGGAAGATACTAAAGAAACAGTTGCTACTGAAATGACCGAACTAAGGCCGCTACTGTTTATGGTAACCTGGAAAGAGCAAAATGGCAACACCATTACCCAGGTGCAGGATTATGAGAACGGTATCATCTACTCAAACTGGACGTCTCCTGCCGGAGAGTTTACTCACGCAAAGGGTACGCTTAGGCCAGTTTGATAATTTTATACCACGAGTGATAGGATGATGGTAACAGAGCGTTCTGTTACATTCTAAGCCTTAACGACACAGATCTTCCAAGGGCCTGTACCAGTTCTGAGTCCAGTTCCTGATGGCCTTCTTTCTGCTTCCAAACCAATTTTATATCCCGTATCAACTCTACCTTTTCGCCGTTCAGGAGTAGTTCAATTTCGGTAGTGTTTTGGTTAATTGATTTACTGTCTACTATTTGGTAAACGTAATCATTATCCTTAAATGTTATTCGTAATGGTAATCCCATGCGCTAAATCCTCCGTTGTAAAGATATAATTTCAACGCTTAAGCGCACGTTTTTAAATGGCTAAAACGGCAATCAGGCCATTAAAATACTTTAACAGCCTGATATAAAGCCTGATATTTTTATTTGCGATGGCGGGCTATTGCTAAGTATTATAGCTAAAACTTATACGTGAGCCCTACACCAAAAATCTCCTTCACCTGTAAAAGTGAGTGATATTCAGTTACCCCATTGCTTAAAACCGGGATTTTGGCCTGCGGGTCAGAGATTAACTCAACACCCAGGTTCACGGTTACCAGCTTGTTTACCTTCATGAAAATGTTACCGGCATAATCCATATAAACATTCTGCGGCTTGCTCAGGTAATTGGAGTATAGTTTCAGGATGTTCTCGAAAGTGATGTTCTGGGCCAGGTTAAATTTGTAGTAAGCATCAAGTGAAGCACCAAATTCAAGCAAGCTTTTGCTGCCTGGCGTTACGCCGTATGATCCGATGTTTGAAAGCGAGTCGTTCTCAACAAAGGTAAGGCGTATAGCTGCCGGTGAAAAGTTGATCCTAAAGTTATCCGACCTTTTATAGGCAAAACCCGGGCCGAACGTAAGGTATGCAGGCGCGAATGGTGCCGATATTAAGGTGCGGTGATTAGCATCATCATAAGTATAGCCATTACTAAACTGGGTTTGGAAATTGGCGTAAAAGGTATACAGCCAGTATTTGGCCGCCTGATAGCCCAGTAAGCTGTTCAGGATTGCGCGGTCATCGTTTTTGCGCCAGCCCAGGCCATTTTGCTTGCTTAGGCCGTAACCGAGGATCACTTTATTATCCCAGCTCCATTTATCTTTTTTGTAGTCGAAATCATAATCGAGCACAATATTTGCCGCCAGGGAGTTTTGCCCACCTGCGGCCCAGTTTGAGAATGAACTCTGGTTAATAAGTAAGGTGTTTTGCCCGTGAATTGTCCAAACATGGGTAGTGTCTGCAGGTGCAGCCTGGGTAGTTGTTTGGGCGTAACCGGCCGCACTTAAGCATCCGATAAATGCCAGGAGTAAGGTCTTTTTCATATTGATAGTTTTAGATGTGATGATCTAATTTACAATAAATATGTTTTGAAACCGCCAATCGGCGATATTTCATGAAAAATTAACCTATATATAATGGCATTGCACACCCGGGTAAACTAAAAAATATGATGTGTTATTTTTGCCATGAAATTCTCAAAACGATACATTTTGAGTATACATCCGTTTCATTTTGATAATTGCGTCGCTTAAAAAAACAAAAGGAATAAGATGTTTTAATAGTTAAAAATTAAGTTTTGGCGTAGTATTGTATAAGAATGGTAATTTTTTAGTGGTTATAATTTTTTGGCATGGGTTTAGCTGAAAGGCTATGAACAATATTAACATTTTAAGTGATGACAACATTATACACAGTGCTTGAAGTACTCGCACTATTAGCCGTTATTATAATACCGTTGGGCGGCCCTCAGAAAAAACCAGCCAAAACACCACATCAAATAAGCAACATATTAGTGAATGAAGAAGGTTACCTGGAATATGCGATTGATCATGATACAGATCAACATCACCCGGTTCTTTAATTGGTATAGCAACCGTATTGTAAAACCTTTCAGCAATGGAGGGTTTTTTTATGGGCGGTGGTTTGATTTACCTGCCCTTATTCTTAAAATAACTTATATTCGCCACCGTTAGGCAGCTTAATTTTAATTACAAAACCCAACCTTAAATGATGCAAACATTCATGGCGGCACCTGTAGCGTCGGTCATATTTATAATAACTATCCTTACTTCATTAATGGCCTTCAGTAATGAAGAATTACTGTCCAAATTTATACTGCACCCTTACACGGTTTATCGCAAAAAGAATATCTACACCTTATTTACCAGTGGCCTTATTCATAATGATTGGATGCACCTGATATTTAACATGTTCTCGTATTTCTTTTTTGCCTTTAACCTCGAACCCATCATCGGGCATTGGCAATTCGCCGTTCTGTATATCGTGAGTTTGGCGGCAAGCGACCTGCCAACTATCTTCAAGCATAAGGATGATTATCGTTATCACAGTCTGGGAGCATCGGGTGCAGTGAGCGCGGTAATTTTTGGTTCGATATTATACAATCCATGGGCCACCATGATGATATTGCCTATCCCCATCCCAATCTGGTATTTTGCCTTTGGCGTATTGTACCTGGTTTATTGCCATTATGCTGCAAGATACTCGCGCGATAATGTTAACCACGACGCGCACTTATTCGGCGCTATATGTGGTTTGGCGCTAACCATTATATTGCATCCGAGTGTTGTTCATTCCTTTTTTCAGCAGATCAGCGAGGGAGCGAAATATCATCTGCATTTTTAAAATCACCATCGGCATCAAACAAAAAGCTCATGGGGTTTTCCGGATCTTTGATGATCTCCAACAGCAGGAAACCCCAGTTTTTCCAGAAGCTTTCCAGCACCTGGCCGTAGGTTTTATTGTTCCAGGTATCAAAGAGTGGTTTGCTGCTCATACCGCGTAGCGGCATAGCTTCAATATAAATATCATCGCCTACAGGCAAAATATTATATTCCGGCAAGCGGTTAAACAGGTAAGCCGAATAAAATACCCGCCCGCTAAATTCCTCAAACTGTATAGGGTGCAGGGTTTTTCCTTCTATTTTTTCCAATACCTCGCGGTGATACATGCGGTTGGCGCCGTTATCCTGCAAACAGATGATCAGCCCGAAATCTTTAATCCGCAAAGCGAAGGTCATGGTGTTGATCTCGTCGCGGTAGCCAAACTCTTCTTCATTGTTCTCTACCTTAAATAAAAATAGGCTGAAAGGCTTAAAATCCTCGAAATAAATGGGTTGGTTAATGCTCTGCAACATTAAATGCAGCTGGCTGAACTTATGGATAATGGATTGTGAGATATTAAATTCCTCACCCTGCGAGTGCTGTAATTTTATGCCTGATTGGATCTCGTTAAAAATAATACCGTAAAGTAGTTTGCCTGCCCATTGAAATAGCTTTTGCTCGTCCAATTCTTTTATGGCATCGTACCCTATGTTAAACGCGGCGGCTATTTCAGCTTCCAAAGGTTCAAGGTAAGCTTCGTTTATCTGTGCGGAGCAGGGTAGTTTCAAATCTTTATAGGTAGCCATGCTTTCATCAAGCAGTTTAAAGGGCTTATCTTCCAGGCCATACATGCTCATGAGCCATTGCGGGAAGATCTGGATCTTTTCTTCTTCGGAATGTAACTTTTGTCCGCTTAAAAAACAGGTGGAATTGCTGAAGTTAGATTTCTCGAACGGATAATAAATTTGTGCCGGCATAGCCGCAAAGATAGATATGATTTTCAATCTGAAAATTTTAGCTTTGAATTATAACATGGAACTGACTTATCAACCCTTTGAACTGCAACTGAAGCATACTTTCACCATTGCTAAATTTTCGCGCACCTCAACCCCGGTTATGCTGCTGAAAATTAAGCATGAGGGCTTTACCGGCTACGGCGAGGCATCAATGGTGCCCTATATGGGCGAAACTTATGAAACGGCTAATGCTTTTTTAAGTAAGGTTGATGCATCGCAGTTTAAATACCCCTTTGATTTCGCGGCGATCATCACCTATCTGGATAGCATCGCCCCAGGCAATACCGCCATTAAAGCAGGGATCGATATCGCGCTGCACGATCTGGATGGCAAACTGAAACAACAACCTTGCTGGCAATTATTAGGCAGCAATCCTGCCACTATGCCCGTAACCAGCTTTACCATTGGTATTGATACGCTGGATGTAATGCGGCAAAAAGTACTGGAAGCTGCCAATGATTATAAAGTAATAAAAGTAAAGCTGGGCCGCGATAATGATAAGGAACTGATCCAGGCCATCCGCTCGGTAACCGATTTGCCATTGTATGTAGATGCCAACCAGGGCTGGACCGGTCTTGAAAAAAGCCTCGAGCTCACCTATTGGCTGCAGGAACAAGGCGTGTTACTGATTGAGCAACCCATGCTAAAAACGGATACTGATAGCAACGCCTGGCTTACGGAACGGAGCCCGCTGCCCATAATTGCTGATGAAGCCGTACAGCGTTTGGCTGATATAGAAAAACTGAAAGGAGCTTATCACGGCATCAACATCAAACTCATGAAATCGGCAGGTATATACGAGGCACACCAGATGCTGCTGAAAGCCCGTGAGCTTGATCTGAAAGTAATGATAGGCTGCATGACCGAAACCAGCTGTGCCGCCCTCGCCGGTGCAGCCCTCGCCCCGCAATGTGATTGGGCCGATCTGGACGGGCCATTTTTGACCAGCAATAACCCGTTTAAACTGCCGGAGTTTGTGGATGGGAAATGGGTGTTGGGGGGTGAGAATGGGTTAGGGTTGGAGTTGCTTTAATAATCAATTTATAGAATCGATTATTTTAAAAGCTCCGTAATATCCTTGTCAAGTATTGGTAGATATTTTACAACAATCGACCAGATAATTTCATCAGATACACTATCGTAACCGTGAATTATCCGGTTACGTGTGTCAATTATTTTTTTGATATCAGTTATTTGAATTTCTGGCAGTTGTTTTAAAATGCGATTGGCAGCTTCACCAATAATTTCTACATTCCTTTCTATCGCTCTTTTTGTTTTGAGATCTTTTTTAAATTGATAGAAGTTCTTTTGATCCGGCAGGAATTCATTAATCTCAATAATAGCTTGTTTTATATCTGAAAGCCAGGTTTTGATATCATCTTCCATAAACAAGCACTTTTGTACTATCTATTTGCTTTTTGAGGAATGGATTTTTTACCGCTTTTGATTCGAGCAGATCAATTGGCCTGTTAAGAATGCTTTCTAATTCAAATTTTAATGCAAAATAATTGTCAGAATAATCAATTGGATCCTTACTCTCAATATCAACAATCAAGTCGATATCGCTTTGTGAATTTAATTTCCCTGAAACTACTGAACCAAAAGCAAAAAGAGATCTTACATCATGTGTATCACATAATTGATTTATTTGCGCTATATGGTCTTTTAGTTCGTTCACTATGTTCAAAGTTAGGGATTTAGTATGAATTAATCATACGCTGACGTACACATCGTATAAAAGCGTCA
>JAMFSA010000085.1 GCA_026225055.1 Mucilaginibacter xinganensis
ATTTCTATTCTAAAATTAAGTTTGCAAACTTACGGTTTTCTAAATTTTTCACAATACCTTTTGAATTAATTATTAGAGATCAGTGATTTGAGGTTAGTGATTAGTTATAAATGAGTTACAAATCTGTAATAGAATGCCCAAAATTACAGTTAAGAGTAAGCTTATTCTGTATAATATGATCGACATTAACCACCCATCCCATTAACTAACTATTAGTAACTAATCTCTAACCTCCAATCACTACCTTTGTCCCCTCAATATGTATCTGCAACAATTATCCGTCATCAATTTTAAAAACTACGCCGAAGCTGAACTTACCTTCAGCGAGGGTGTTAACGCCTTTACCGGCGATAATGGTGCGGGTAAAACCAATTTGCTGGATGCCATACATTACCTGTCGCTCTGCAAAAGCTACTTTAACCCAATTGATACCCAGCAAATAAAGCAGGATACTGACTTTTTTATCGTGAACGGCACGTTCAGTAAAAACGACCACGATGAAAAGATAGCATGCGCGGTTAAACGCAATCATAAAAAGCAATTCAAACGCAATAAAAAGGATTACCAGCGCCTGGCCGATCATATTGGCTTATTCCCGCTGGTGATGATATCGCCCTATGATACCAGTATTATAACCGAGGGCAGCGATGAACGCCGTAAGTTTATTGATAATGTACTGTCACAAACCGACAATCATTACCTGGATGAGGTGATCAACTATAATAAGGTATTAAATAACCGTAATGCTTTTTTAAAGCAGATTGCCGATACTGGCCGTTACGACCCGCATTTGCTGGAGGTGATGGATGAGCAACTTATTGCTGCCGGTAACAGCATCTTTAAAAAACGTAAAGCTTTTATGGAGAGCTTTACCGAGATATTCAACCAGCATTACCAATTTTTAACCGGTGATGCTGAACGGGTGGAGTTAACATATGAATCGCAGTTATTACAGGATGATTTTGCAGATCTGCTGAAGAAGACCGTTGAGCGCGACAGGGCTCTTGAGCGCACAACCACAGGTATACATAAGGACGACCTGCTTTTTGCCATCCACGGTATGCCGATGAAAAAATTCGGATCGCAGGGGCAGCAAAAATCTTTTTTGATAGCACTAAAGCTTGCCCAATACACTTTTTTAACCCGTCAAAAAGGATTTAAACCGCTGTTGTTGCTGGATGATATTTTCGACAAGCTGGATGATAAGCGCGTTACCAAGCTCATGCAAATGGTATCCGACAATGATTTCGGCCAGGTGTTTATTACCGATACCAGCCTGAGCCGGGTGCAAACTATTTTTAGTGATATGGGCGTAGCTATTAAATTATTTAAAGTTGCAGGAGGAACAGTTGATGCGTAAAACAAATGATAAATCGTTAAAAGAGGCCATTGAGCAAATGCTTAATGTTTATAAGATAAAACGGAAGTTTGAGGAAACCTCCATAGTAGCTGTCTGGCCCGAACTGGTGGGTAAATCAGTAGCTAACCGTACCAAGGAATTATATATCAGCAATAAAAAATTGTTTCTGCGTATCGAGTCCTCGGTAATAAAAAATGAATTAATGATGATGCGCAGCCAGATCATCGGCAAGATAAACGATAAAGCCAAAGAGATTTTGGTAGAAGAGATCATCTTCCTATAAACGAAAAAAAGGTATATGGTGCTTATTTTTCAAATAAACACCATATACCTTTTACTATTACCCTACCTTATATATAGGTATCAGAAAAATTAGAATCTTTCGAACGCTGAGAAAAAGAAGTCACCTTCAATTTTAGCGTTGTCATCAGAGTCAGAACCATGAACAGCATTCGCGCTGATAGATTGTGCAAATTTTTGACGGATAGTACCAACTTCAGCTTTCGCAGGATCAGTAGCGCCAATTAATTTACGGAAATCTTCAATAGCGTTATCTTTCTCCAATATAGCTGCTACTATCGGGCCTGATGACATGAATTCGCAAAGCTCACCATAAAAAGGGCGCTCTTTGTGTACTTCATAAAACTGACCTGCTTTTTCAGGGCTTAAAGCAGTATATTTTAATGCTACTACTTTAAAGCCGCTTTTTATGATTTGTTCTAAAATTCCGCCAATATGTCCGGCTGCAACAGCATCCGGCTTAATCATTGTAAATGTTCTGTTAGTTGCCATAATTTGTTTTTTAAAAACTGCCGCAAAAGTAACGTTTTTAATTAAAATTTAAAGTTCCGTATTGAATATGAGAATATTGGTAAATAATAGCGCTCTATTATTAAACTTACATTAAGCTTTTTGCCTGCGTAAAAAATGTTTTTCTATATATATCAATGAGTTGGAAATTTATTTAGCTTTGCAACTCTTTTTTAAATTGGATGTTAGATACTGCTTCGCTTGTTAACCTTTTAGCACAGCCCCAAAAAATAGTCATAACAACCCATCATAAACCTGATGGCGATGCTATGGGCTCATCATTGGGCTTGTACAATTATTTGATACAGCTGGGTCACCATGCAAAGGTTATCACCCCTACCGATTATCCGCACTTTTTAAGCTGGATGCCCGGCGACGAAGAGGTTATCATCTACACCGATCACACAGAACAAAGCAATACCCTTATTGCCGATGCCGATATTATTTTTTGCCTTGATTTTAATGCCCTTAACCGCATTAATGAAATGGGCGAAAAAGTGGGTGAAAGCGCTGCCTTAAAAGTGATGATAGACCATCACCTTGAACCGGCAGATTTTGACGATTACCGTTACTGGAACATCAACGCCTGTGCTACCGCGCAACTGGTATATACTTTTATTACCGATGTGCTTAACCATAAAGAACTGGTAAATGCCGACGTTGCTACCTGTTTATATACAGGCATCATGACGGATTCTGCCTCCTTTCGTTTACCCAATACTACCTCAGCCGTACACCGTATAGCCGCCGACCTGATTGATGCAGGTGCAGTTAACTGGCGCATACATGAGCTGGTATACAATAATGCATCTGAAAACCGCGTTCGCTTTTTGGGCCATTGTTTGGTTAACAGGCTCCAGGTCTATAATGAGTATAATACTGCGGTTATTGCTATTACACACGAGGATCTTGAAAAATATGATGTAATTACGGGTGATACCGAGGGGATTGTGAACTACGCCTTAGCAATAAGCAATGTACGTTTAGCTGCATTTATTGTGGAGCGAAAAGATAAAGTGAAACTTTCTTTGCGTTCAAAAGGCGATTTTCCTGCAAATGACATTTGTAAAAAGTACTTTAGCGGCGGCGGCCACCGTAACGCGGCGGGCGGCGTATCAACTGATAGCCTTGAAGAGGTTGTCAATCAGTTTAAATTAATTTTACCGAAATATAAAAATCTATTAATACAATAAAATCAAAATGAAGAAAAACTTAATGTTTTTAGCTCTTGCATCACTGGGACTAGGATTAGCAAGCTGCAATGGCGGATTTAAAAAGGCTGACGGAGGGCTTTTGTATGAGATACATACAACTAAAGGAAACCCAACTATATTACCGGGTGACTTTGTAAGTCTTAACCTGGTAGCAAAAACCGATGGCGACTCTATATTATTCAGTAGCTACGACGCTGGCCGCCAGGTACAATTGGCTGCCCAAAAACCGCAAACAAAAGGCGATATATTTACAGGCCTTGCAAAATTAGCTGAAGGCGATAGCGCAACTATCAAGATCCCTGCTGATTCATTATTTAAAAAAGGACAACCTAAGCCTCCCGGCTTTAAAGGTAACTATGTTATCTACACCATGAAAATTGAAAAGGTAATTGCAAAAGGTAACCTTAGCGACCAGGTGTTTAACGGCCGCGTAACTGATTTTATAAAATCACAAGGCTTAGTGCTTAAAAAAGAAGAGCCCGCTAAGATCAAAGCATACATTGCTCACCAAAAATTAACCGTTACACAAACAGCTGATACCTTATACTACCAGATTACCCAACAAGGCTCTGGCCCGCTACCTGTTATTGGCGATACTGTAGTAGTTAACTACACCGGTCGTTTGCTTGGTGGCAAAGTGTTTGATACTTCGGTAAAAGATACTGCAACCAAAGAAAAAATGCAGGTTGACCCTATGCGTAAATACCAACCAATCCACATACCTGTTGGCCAAAAAAGAGTTATTGCAGGTTGGGATGAAGGATTGTTATTACTAAACAAAGGTTCAAAAGCAACACTGGTTGTTCCATCAGCCCTTGCTTATGGCGAGCGTGGTGTATCAATTATCGGCCCATTCACGCCTATCGCGTTTGATGTTGAGATCGTTGATATCATCAAACCAAACCCGAATGCTCCAAAACCAGTACAAATGCCAATGATGCCACAGGCACAGGCACCTGTTAAAAAATAAATTTAAACAAGCCTTTCCGTTAAAGCGGGAAGGCTTTTTGTTTTCAGATGAAAAAATATATTTATAGTATTCTATTACTTTGCGCATTTACCGTTACAGCAAACGCGCAAAATGATCTGCAGAAAACCTCGCAAGGTGCTTTATATAATAATTTTACGCACAACACCGGCGACAGGATCAAAAATGATGATGTAGTAACATTACAGATCATCCAAAAAACCGATAAGGACTCTTTACTTTCAAGCACCTATGCTTTAGGGCACCCGGTACAAGTAAAAGTACAACCTACGCAGAATGTTACCGACATGATGGAGATCTTCCCTTTGTTAACATTGGGCGATAGCATATTGGTAAAAATTCCTGCCGACTCTGTATTTAAAGGACATGAAAACAGCAGGCCTCCGTTTTTTCCGGCAGGCAGTTATTTCAACTTTTATATGAAGATTGTAAAAGTGCAATCATTAAATGATGCTATTGCTGAAAGAAACGCCGAGCTTGAAAAAATAAAAGCCAATGAATCGGTTGATGCGAATAAATATATCACCAGCAATAAACTGGTTATGAAAACAACGCCATCTGGTTTAAAATATGTAGTATTTAAACTATCAACCAAACCAAAACCACGCGCTGGCGATACCGTATTGGTAAACTACACTGGCCATTTACTTAACGGCCAGGTTTTTGATACCAGCGTTGCCTCTGTTGCTGAAAACGCAGGTTTGCTACAGGAAGGCCGCACTTATGAGCCTATAAGCTTTGTGTTAGGTACCGGCCAGGTTATTAAGGGTTGGGACGAAGGCATATTATTATTAAACACCGGCGCTAAAGCCAAGTTTGTTATACCATCAAGCCTGGCATATGGCGATCAGGGCCAGGGCGATACTATACCACCATACAGCACATTAGTTTTTGATGTGGAACTGGTGGCAGTTAAGCCAATACCGCACCCCGCGGCTGCACCGGCTAAAAAGCCAGCAGCCAAAAAGAAAACGGCAACAACGGCTAAAAAGAAAAGTTAATAAAAAAGTCTCCCGATTACCCGGGGGACTTTTTTATTTTTGCACCATGGTACTTACCGATACGCATACCCATCTGTATTACGAAACCGATGGCACAAAACGTGCAGAACTTATACAACGCTGTAATAACAACAGCATAACCCGCCTGTTTTTACCCAATGTAGATGCCGGTTCGGTACCGCAGGTTTTTGAGCTAACCGCAGCCTACCCTGCTAACTGTTTCCCTATGCTTGGCCTGCACCCCTGCTCGGTAAAAGCAAATTGGGAAGAAGAGTTAAATACCATTATGAACGCGCATGGCGATCATAAAATATATGCCATAGGCGAAATCGGGATCGACCTTTACTGGGATAAAACATTTTTAACCGAACAGATCCTCGCTTTTAAAAAGCAAATAGCCTGGGCAAAATCATTAAAACTTCCTATTGTTATTCACTGTCGTGATGCTTTTGACGAGGTGTATAATGTGTTGCTGGAAGAGCAAAGCGACGACCTTCGCGGCATATTCCATTGCTTTGGTGGTACACTTGAGCAGGCCGAAAAAGTGATAGCATTGGGCTTTTATTTAGGTATAGGTGGCATAATTACCTATAAAAATGCCGGGTTAGACAAAATTTTACCTCAAATTGATTTAAAGCATATCGTTTTAGAAACGGATTCTCCGTACCTTACGCCGGTTCCGTACCGGGGTAAACCTAATGAAAGTTCGTACTTAATATACGTTGCCCAAAAGGTTGCAGAACTGTACCAAAAACCAATTGAAACCGTTGCTGAGATAACCACAGCAAATTCAATACAGGTGTTTGGTGTGTAATTAACAGATTTTTTTAGCTTTACTATATTTTAATGAGCCAAATACTGATCATCTATACCGGTGGGACAATAGGTATGATGAGCGACCCCATTACAAAGGTGCTCAAACCCATAAATTTTGAGCAAATAATGGATAATGTACCTGAACTTGACCGCTTAAACTGCAAGATCAAGGTACACTCTTTTGATAAGATCATCGATTCATCAAACATGAATCCCGAAATATGGAGCGAACTGGCCGGTCTGATTGAATCAAACTACGATAAGGTTGATGGTTTTGTGATCCTCCACGGTTCTGATACGATGTCATTCACCGCCTCGGCGTTAAGCTATATGCTCGAGAATCTGGCCAAACCGGTAATTTTTACCGGGTCGCAGTTGCCCATCAGTGCTATCCGTACAGATGCTAAGGAAAACCTGATGACCGCCATTGAAATTGCCAACGCTAAAAAGAATGATCGTGCACGCGTTCCTGAAGTTTGTATTTATTTCGATTATAAATTATTCAGGGGAAACCGTTCGTTCAAATATAATTCATCAAAATTCGAGGCGTTCCGTTCACCTAATTATCCTATCCTGGCTGAATCAGGCGTACACCTACGTTTTAGCGCAAACGACATCAGGGAACCTGCCGATAGCCCGATGATTGTGCACAAGAATTTAGTGAGTGATGTTGCCGTGCTTAAACTCTATCCCGGCATAAGCCCTAAAGTGGTTGAAACCATTTTAACGGCAGATGTACGCGGCATTGTAATGGAAACATTCGGCGCGGGTAATACCACTACAGAGCAATGGTTTACCGATCTGCTCAAGAACGCCATCGACAGCGGTAAAGTGATCCTTGATATTTCGCAATGTAAGGTTGGTACTGTTGAACTGGGTCGCTACGAAACCAGCAAGCAATTAAAGGATATCGGCGTAGCAAATGGTTACGATATGACCTATGAGTCTGCCGTTACCAAAATGATGTACCTGCTGGGCCAAACTGATGACCCGCTATTGGTAAAAGAATGGCTGGAAACAGATTTGCGCGGGGAAATTACGGTATCGTAGGAACTTCTTTCTCCCACTCGTCATTGCGAGGTACGAAGCAATCCCTAACTATACAGAGCGGACCTGCTAATCGGGGATTGCTTCGTACCTCGCAATGACGCGCTTTTTAAATTTCTGTCTTCGTTAAAATCTGTTAAATAACCCGCTCACAACTACTACTTTACCACAATCCCCTTATTTTTGAATATAACCTTAAGCATTATGTTCAAAAGCTACCTGAAACTTGCCCTTCGCAACCTGTGGAAACGTAAAACAACTACGGCAATTAATGTTTGGGGCCTGTCGATAGGCTTAGCATGCTGCTCCTTGGTATTTCTTTTCTTTCAGCACGATCTTAGTTTTGATAAAGGCTTTGATAACAGTGCGGATATCTACCGCGTAACCTCTACTTTTAATGATGGCGGCAAAGCACCTACGGTATCCATGCCATATATCACCTATTTAAAAAGTGAAATACCTGAGATTGAGGAGGCAAGTCGTTTAGATGCTTCAAAATGCACTTGTATTGTTCAGGTAAAAGATAGTTCTGCTTCTACCCCGTTTACTGTTGACAATGGCTATTGGGTCGATCCATCTTTTTTCGATATTTTCTCTTTCCACTTTTCGCAGGGCAACCGCAAAACAGCTTTGCAGGCGCCAAATACCATCGTGTTATCAGCGTCGCTGGCTCAAAAGCTTTTTGGTGATAAATACCCTATCGGCAAGCCTTTAAAAGCGGGCGATAATATCTATACCGTTACCGGGGTTTTTAAAAACGATTTCACCAATCATTTCGGTGCCGATTTTTTTGCATCTAATAATAGTAATGGCGTACGCGAAGGTATTGCCGCTAAAATTAACTGGGTTACCGATCCCAACTATTACGCCTATATAAAGCTGAAACCAAGCAGCAACAAGCAGCATGTAATAAATGAGCTGAATGCCTACACCCAAAGGCATGCCGGGCCCGATCTAAAATTGACTGCCACAAAGCTGACCAACTCACTGCAAGCTTTGCTTGACATTCATTTGCATTCATCCGAGTACCAAAGTTATATGGAGGTTAAGCAGGGCAACTTAAGCTATCTGTATCTATTAGGCAGCATTGCGCTGGCTATATTATTATTAGGATGCATTAATTATATGAACCTCTCAACCGCCCAGGCTGTTGACCGTGCACGCGAAGTTGGTGTGCGCAGGGTTATGGGGGCTGGCAAATCGGCCATCCGTTACCAGTTTTTGATGGAAACCATCGCCATAAGTGTGCTTGCGCTTATTGTGGCCATTGTGCTTGGTTTTGCGTTTTTACCTGCATTTAATAAACTTACCGGGCAAACATTATCCTTTTTTGCCCCAGAGAACAGGAGCCTTATTTTATGGCTCCTGCTGATCTCCTTATTTACCGGTTTACTGGCGGGATTATATCCGGCGCTGTATCTGTCGGCATTTAAACCTGTAAGAGTATTAAAAGGCAAGGTGACTGATTCTGCCAGTCTGTTTAATTTACGCAAGGTGCTGGTATCGGTACAATTTATTATTTCAACCTTCCTGGTCTTTGCTACCATAGTTATCTGGAACCAGCTGCATTTTATGATCAACTCCAACCCGGGGTTCGATCAGGACCAACAATTGGTGATGTACCTCAGCAGCGATCCTGTGCATAACAATAACGCCTATTTTATTAATCAGCTTGCTGCCAACCCTAATTTCCAAAGCGTAACGGGCGCAACCGCTTCCTTGATTTCAGGCGATATGATGTTTTATCCAACCGATAAAACGGTGACGGACAAAAAGGACGTTTTTCTTGATTTTGCCGATGAGAATTATCTGAAAACACTCGATCTTAAATTGATCTCGGGAACTAATTTCAGTACATCAACTTTCACCAAACCGAGTGATTTTGCAAAAGATATGGAAGTGGCCGATATAGGCCGTGAAATAGTATTGAATGAACAAGCTGTTAAACAATATGGTTTAAACCCCTACACCGCGCCCGGCCATTACATTTTACATTTTCGCGACGGCAAAGTGTATACCTACAAAATTGTGGGTGTTGTTAAAGATTATCATTTCTTTTCGCTGCATTCAACCATTGGGCCTATTGGTATTATTGCCTCAAACCCTGATCGTTTTACTACCGTAATTGCCAAAATAAAAGGAAAAAACGCCGAGGCCTCCATTAAATTCATCGCCCAAAAATGGAAAGAACTTTATCCCGATGCGCCTTTCAGGTACGAGTTCCTGAATAATGTATTTAATTATGATTACGACCAGGATGCACATCAGCAGCAAATGATGGGTGCATTCGCTTTTATAGCAATCCTTATTTCATGCCTTGGTGTATTGGGCCTCATTACCTATACGCTTAGTCAAAAGGCAATGGAAATCGGTATCCGGAAAGTGATAGGCGCCAGTGTAACCAATATTGTAATGCTATTCTATAAGCAATACTTTAAACTGGTACTCATAGCCAACGTAATTGCCTTGCCCCTTGCCTGGTATTATATGAGCAAATGGCTTAACGGTTTCGCTTATAGAATAGGTATCAGTTGGTGGATGTTTGCCGTATCGTTATCTGCAGGTGTAATTATAGCATTTTGTACCATCGCGTTTAAAACCATTAAGGCTGCCAGCGTTAACCCTGTAAAAAGTTTAAAGGCCGAATAATCTCATATCTACGATTAAGATCAACATATATCCCACGCATTTTGGTTGTAATCACTTATTTAATACCGGTTTAATTTCGTAAATTTAATTTACTGATTACAGACCCGGTTTCCTCAACCAAATCGTTATTTATGAAACGGCTGCGTGCTATATGCTTGTGCTTTTTGCTATGCTATTGCTTTTTATCAGCAAAAGCACAGTACTTCGACTTGCAGCCAAACAAGAAGCATGTTACTATTCACTTCCGCATAGTGCGTAACATGGTTATTATTCCCCTAAAAATAAATAACACCGGGCCATATAACTTTATATTGGATACCGGTGTTGGTCTTATGGTAATTACACAACCGTCTTTGGTCGATTCAATAAGCATTTCCTCAAAACGCCTCATAAAAATACCCGGCCTGGGTGCTGGTGAAGATGAAGAGGCCTATGTTACCCCTGTATTAAACGTCGGCATTCAGGGGCTGGATAGCTATAATGTTAGCGCAGCCATATTAAAAACTGATTATTTCGGCCTGTCGAACTATGCAGGTATGCCAATACATGGTTTATTGGGCTACGAGTTTTTCAATAACCTCGCCATTAAACTTGATTTTGGTGATAGCACTATGAGTATTTGCAGGCCAAAAGATCTGCATGCTTACCGCAATGCTGACAAAATACCCATCACTATTGAAGATAGAAAACCTTATATGCAGGCTAATATCGTTTACCCAAATGGTAAAAAGATAGATAGTAAACTGGTGATAGATATTGGTGCCGGCCATCCCATTTCTATCGAAAACATGATAAAAAATAATGGCCTGCCTCAAAAATTTATAGCAGCTAATTTAGGTATAGGCCTAAACGGGCCCATTGATGGTTTTATAAGCCGGGTAAACGAGGTTGACCTGGGAAAATATAAAATTAAAAATGTGCTGGCATCTTTTCCTGATGATAGAAAATCTGAAATTGTTACCAGTGTACCGCGTGATGGCAACCTGGGCATTGGCCTGCTTAAAAAATTTGATGTGATTTTTGATTATACCAATAACGCCATGTATTTAAAACCAGGCTTTCTTTACAAAGAAAGCTATGATCATGACATGAGCGGTTTGGAATACTACGCCAGCGGTACCGATTACCAGCACGTGATCATCAGCCGGGTTGAACCTGGTTCGGCAGGTGATTTAATTGGGCTTGAAAAGGGTGACGAAATTGTAACTATAAACTTCAGAGCGGTTTCGAAAATGAACCTTGAGGAGATTGATGCCCTGTTTAAATCAAAAGACGAGCGGACTATTTTATTAGAAATTTTCCACGATAACAAATATGATCAGGTGATCATTACCCTAAAGCGCCGGATTTAATAGCAACCCAACATATTGCTATTTAAGTTGACTGATGTTTTCAAAAAAGGCTGTTTGCAGATCCAATAACGACCTTACGTCCATTTTTTCTCCATACATATCAAAACACAAAAACTGTGATTTCTTAACATCATTATTTTTCGCTTTTTCGAAAAAATTGAATGTCTTAAAAAAATAATGATTGGTTGTTATGTTATTTTTCGTGTTGGTTTGTGATGCATTCAGACTGAAGCCAATGCTATCAATCCATCTGTGCACTTTCGAGTGCAAATTGGGCCGAATGTTGTTCATAGGTTAACGTTTTAATTTTTAAACGAAAAATAATCATACTTGTTTCAACCACCGAGAAAATTTTCCACACAATTGTTAACATTTTTGGTGCAAAACTCCTGTGTTTCTTGCACTTAGCGTAAAAGTCATTTTATTGTGACACAAACAAGGACCAATATATGTCCGTTTTACAGCTGATGTGTAACAATGATATGATTATTAACCAATTAAAACTTATAAATGCAACCTTTGCGTATTATGCGTGTATTTATAAAGCAAGCGCATCAAAAAAAACTTATGAAACCCTTTTTACTTATATTATCACTTATTTTTTTAACCACTGCATATACTTTTGGCCAAACGGGCCGCGAAGTACATGGAACTATCATTGATTCAACAAAACAATCTATTCCCGGATCAATAATAAAACTGGTATCAGACAAAGGCGACAGCACAATTACCGCTGCTGACAATGCCGGAAAATTTGTTTTTACAGGCATAAAGGGCACCAAGATCACACTAAGCATAACATCAATAGGCTACCAGGCCATTAAAAAACACTATACGCTTGATAATAATACCACGCCTATGATGCTTGGTTCTATTATTATGCAAACCGAATCGAATGTACTGGCACAGGTAACCATTCACGGGGTTAATGAGGTTACCTTTAAAGAGGATACTACCGAATATAAGGCCAGTGCCTACAAGGTTAGGGATAATGCACCTATTGAAGATGTAATTAAAAAGCTGCCTGGCGTTGATGTAGACGTAAACGGCAATATCACCACACAGGGCAAGCAGGTAACCAAAGTACGTATAAACGGTAAAGATTTTATGGGGGGCGATGTGCAGTCGATCACCAAAAACTTACCAGCCGATGTGGTTGAGAATATACAAATGATTGATGACTACGGCGATCAGGCAAATTTAACCGGGGTTAAAACTGGCGATCCGGATAAGATCATGAACATCACCATCCGCAAAGATAGGAACTATGGTTACACACTGCAGGCCACAGGCGGCGATGGTGAAGATATGCTCCCTAAAAGCGATGGTATTGCTAATGAAAACCGCTATTTAGGTACTGTGAATAGCTTTATTTTTAACGGTGATCAGCAAATAGCCTTATTGGGAAGCATCAATAACACTAACGTAAATACCTTTTCTTTTGGCTCAACCAGTACCGGAGGCGGCGGTGGTTTTGGAGGAGGTGGCGGCGGCGGTGGCGGCCGCGGAAATGCAGCCCGTGCCGCTATGAGTTCGGGTAGCCTTATAACCAGCCAAAATGGTATTACCGATGCACATTCTATTGGTGCCAACTTCCGCGATCAGTGGGGTAAACATCTTGCCGTATACGGTAGTTATAGCTTTGCCGATAACACCGTTAATACTATTACTAATAATAATCAACAAAACTTTTCTGCAACAAACCCAAGTGTTAATAATCAGAACAGTAATGAAACCGATAGGAACATTAACCATCGTTTCACCTGGAATATGGAGTACACGCCTGATACAAGCAACTATGTGAAAATTACACCTACGTTTTCATACGGCAGCGTTAATACCAACGAAAGTGAGTCTGTTGCTTTATTAAGAAAAGGTGATACTACATCTGCCTATACCTCTAATACCTATGCAACATCATCGGCACCAAATTTTGGCCTGAATGTTTTATATAATCATAAATTTAAGCATCGCCATAACTTCAGCGCCTATGTTACTTTAGGTTCTACCACCAGCAATCAATACCAAAATCCACAATATAACTATACCGTGGGTGTACCAACCGCTCCGGTTGATCAGATGATCACCACCTATAGCCGAACAAACAGCGTGGGTACAACCTTATCATATCTATCGCCAATAGGCCGTCGCGATTATCTGGAAGTAAATTATGCTTTCAACTATGCATCAACCACAAATGATAAAACCGCCGATACCAGCTCTGTCCTACCCCCGGCGGCATTTTTCACACCTGACAGCGCATTAAGCAATCATTACAACTTTACATTTATGACCAACCGCGTTGGCTTAAATTATCGTTTTATCGAGAAAAAATATAACTACACTTTAGGTTTGGCAGCACAGCCATCTGTTTTAGATGGTAACTCGCCGCAAACAGGAGCAACAACACACGTTACTACTTTTAACATTATACCTACGGTTCGCTTCATTTATAATTTTTCGCGAAGCCATACTTTCATGTTTAATTATAATGGTTCAAGTTCTTCGCCGAGCTTTTCGCAATTACAGCCGGTAACCGATTTCTCAAACGCGTTATACCCGGTACAGGGTAATCCTGATCTGAAACCACAGTTTACCAACAACTTAACTGTTAGGTATAATTCATTCGACTTTAATACAGGGAACATATTGTTTACAAGCCTTAGTTTTCAACAGATAAGCAATTATATAACTACAAATACCATAACTTTCCCACGTACCTATGCTCCCGACCCACGGTTTGCAAACACCATATTAACAAAATATGTAAATGCCGATGGCTACTACACAGCATCTGGCAATGTAGTGTACGCAAAACCTTTTGATAACCGCAAATACACTTTATCGCTTACCGGTGCTGTAACTTATACCAATACCGTTGGTTATTTAACCAGTGTTGATTCAACAACATTTGCGCAGACAACTGAAAAAAACATCTCGAAAAACTTACAGTTTACACCGGGTTTAAAATTCAGGGTTGATTTAACTAACATTATTGATGCACAGTTCATCACCAATTATGCTATAAACCGCACAAACAACTCTGTACAGGATGCTATAACCGAAGGTACTTCAAACATCCGCAGCTGGAACCTTGGTGCTAACGGCAAAAACTACTTTGGCGACTGGACCTTCAGCTATGATTACTCAAAACAATTTAACTACGGTTACGCGCAAAGTTTAAATATTACCAACCCTAACATTTTAAATGTTTATTTGGAGCGCAGGTTCTTAAAGGGAAACCGTGCTACTATACGCCTGTCGGTATTCGATTTGTTTAACGAAAACACCGGCTACGCGGCAACATCTACAGCAAGTTCATTTACCGAAACTCAAACTAACAGACTTTCTCGTTATTATTTAGCAACCTTTACTATCAGGCTGCAAAAATTTGCAGGTAAAGCGCCTGTTCAGCAAGACAGCCCGCGTGGTTTCAGAAGAGAAGGCGGCGGCGGTCCGGGTGGTGGCGGACCTGGCGGAGGCGGCCCAGGTGGTGGTGGCTTTGGCGGCGGACCTCAATAGTAATTCAATTCAACCTATCAGAACATAAAAAAAGCTCACATGGTAAGATCATGTGAGCTTTTTTTGTAGAGACTCAATACTTTGCGTTTCCTGTATATAATGTACCTATTGCTTTATTAATACAGCATTTATAACCTGTTCAAGATCCTCCAGATCAAATGGCTTTGCCAAATAAGTTTCAGCACCAGCATGATCGGCAAGTAATTGGATATCACTGTTTGCAGAAAAATAGATGACCGGGATCGCTTTTAAAGCCTCGTTCATTTTGAGTGATTGCGTGGCCATAATACCGCCATCGTCGGGGATCCAGTTATCCATCAATATCACATCTGGTAAAATGCCTGCAACCCTGTCGACAATGTTATTGCAATTGGTAAAAGTGAATACCTCCCAGCCTTGTTCCTCTAAAATATAGCTACAGATAGAAAGGATATCTTCATCGTCATCAAAAATGATAATTTTTTTACCTGTTTTGCTCATCAGTATGGAAGTGGTATAATTCTGCGATTATCTTAAAACTCATAAAAGAACCAAATGTTTTTGGTTATATGAAATTTATTCGACTTTTATACAACCAAAAAGCATATCATTACGCCGCGCTTACTACAGCCTGATTTAACAACTGTTCTTGTTGTTTTTTCATTTTTGCTTTACGTAAAAAGCGCAGGTGTAATAAACCTATCAATAATGCAACAATGCCTTCGCCCAATACAGTATTGGTGGTACCGATCCATTTGGAGATACTCCCGATAAGCAAACCACCCAAGGGCTGCATCCCGAAAAACGCCATCGCATAAAAGCTGATAACCCGGCCACGCATATTGATATCTGATGTGGTTTGTATCACCGTATTACTGATCGTGATCTGCGACATCATACCAAAACCTGCAACTGCTGAAAACATCAACGCCAATATATAATTATGCTCGTGCGAAAACAAAACAAGGCCTGCGCCAAATACCAGTGTGTTTATACCCAGTATTTTTTTAAGGTTATGCCCTGGTTTAAGTGATGCCAGAAATATAGCTCCGGCAAATGCACCCAGCCCAATAAAGCTGTCAATAATACCAAAGGTTGATGCAGTACCTTTAAAAACATCCCTGGCATAAAATGGGATAAGCGTGCTGTATGGCAAAACGAATAAGCTCACCAGCATCAGCATTACCAGTATAAATGATATTTCGGGTGTTCGTTTTATATAGCTGAAACCTTCCTTAAGTTCGCCATATACATTTTTAGGATGTGGCTTTTTAATATATTTTGGCAGCTTCATTAATAATAAGGAGATGATAACCGCCACAAAGCTTAAAGCATTCATTAAAAAGCAAACGCCATCGCCAAGGTTTTCTAATACTATACCTGCTATTGCCGGGCCAATAAGCCGGGAAAGGTTTACCATAGATGAGTTAAGAGCCAGCGCGTTCGGCAGGTCATTTTTATCCTCAATCATTTCATAAACCAATGATTGCCTGGCTGGAACATCAAAAGCATTTATAATACCTAAAACCACACTCAATGCCAGTATTTCCCAAACCACATAATGTTTTGAAAATATGAGGATCGTTAACAAAACAGCCTGTATCATTGATGCCACCTGTGTAGTGAGCAGCACCCGGTAACGGTTATACCTGTCTGATACAACCCCACCCAGCAATGAAAATAAAAACGATGGGAACTGGCTTGCAAAAAGCGTTACCCCTAACATAAATGTGGAATGTGTAAGCGAATATATAACCCAGCTCACCGCGGTTTTCTGCATCCATGTCCCTATTAATGAAATGGATTGTCCGCCAAAATATAACCTGTAATTTCTGCTCTTAAATGCTCTGAATGTGCTTATGTTCATTATCACCCTCTATTTTATTATTTAATTGCTATCGCCTTACTCAAAATCAACTATTTTGGTTAGCGGCGCTATAGCCTGTTTAAGTATTTCCTGCTCTTCGGCAGTGCAGGTTGCGTTAATGGCTTTTTCCAGCCATTTGTCCCTTTCGCTTCGCATCTTTAATATAAGTTGCTCCCCTTTTTCAGTTAGCGATATAACCACTTTGCGTTTATCTGTTTCTGAATTGGTGCGGGTAATCAGCTCCAACTCCAAAAGATGACTCAATATCTGCGACATCGATTGGTTGGTGATCTTTTCTATTGAGGCAAGCTCGCTTGGCAATAAGCCTCCGTGCTGTAATAGCAACCCCAATGTTGAGCGCTCGGTAAGCGAAAGCTGCTGTGCTGTTACTGATTCCTTACGTAATTTCTTTATCAGTCTGGTTACAACTGTTCGCAGGTCTGATACATACTGAAGGTCTTTTTCGTTACTCATATTATAGTAAGTTATACTAATAAGTTTGCCTTACAAATATACAGTCTATTTGTTAATTGTATTTACAGCCATTATCATCCTATTGTTATAAATTTTTTATACTATTTTAGGTTAGCCATTAAATTTATTATCTTGAACATCTACGTGTATCATTACTAACTGTTTTCCGTTAATGATATAACCTATGAAAATCTGCTGAAATGAGTGCTACTGAAAATTATGAGCTTTTAATCGGCAAGATCAACACCTTTATACGGAAGTATTATTTAAATAATCTTTTACGGGGGTTGATCTTTTTAGGAGCGGGCTTATTTTCAGCTTACGTAGTTATCACTTTGGGCGAATATTTCGGCAACTTCAGCGTGGTACTACGTACTATTCTCTTTTACTTTTTCATCATATTAAATCTGGGGCTTATTTGCTGGCTGGTGATGCCATCATTATTGGCCTGGTTGCAATTAGGCAAAACCTTAACCCATGATGAAGCCGCCGAAATTATTGGCAAACACTTTAGCGGCGTTAATGATAAACTGCTTAATACACTCCAATTAAAAAAACAGGCCGTTGTTGATGAAAGGCACCGCGCGTTGATCGAGGCCAGTATCGATCAAAAGATAGAGCTTTTAAAACCGGTCAGTTTTCCATCGGCCATAAACATTAAGGAGAACAGTAAATACCTTAAATGGATCATAGCTCCTGTGGCAGTAATTTGTGTTATCGCGTTAGCTGCACCATCGGTTTTAACTGAAAGTACCAAAAGGTTATTAAGGCATAATGAATATTTCGCCCCAGTTTCGCCGTTTAAATTTATTGTTTTAAACAACTCGTTAGCCGTGGTACAAGGGCAGGATTTTAAGCTGGATCTGAAGCTGGAGGGCAATAAACTACCCGCTGATGTTTATGTAGAAACATCTAATAATACATTTAAGCTCGACAAACAAAATATAAGCCGATTTCAATACCTGTTTAGCAATTTACAGCAGAATACAGCTTTTAAATTAACAGCTAATGGTTTCACATCAACTCCATATGAGATCAAAGTAAACCTGCGCCCCTCATTATTGCATTTTGATGTGCGGTTAACTTACCCTGCTTATCTGCATAAAAAGAATGAAACACTGCCTAATGCAGGAGATCTTACTATCCCGGCAGGAACTATTGTAAACTGGCAGTTCCATACCCAAAATGCTACCGGGATGGCTTTTTCTATGGATAATAAAACACAGGCGCTTCGTTTAAGTAGTCATGATTTGTTCGAGCATAATGAGAAGATCTACAAAAACACCGTCTATAAAATAAACCCGCTCAACACTTCTGTTAAAAACAGCGATTCGGCCAGCTACCGCATTAATGTAATTGCCGATGAGCCGCCTACCATTTATGTTGAGGAGAAACCAGACTCCATCAGCATGAAAGCACTTTATTTTTCGGGTAAGATTCAGGATGATCATGGGTTTTCATCTCTCGTTTTCCATTACAAAGTTGGCGCGCCCGGTGAAAATGAAACAGGGAAAGCTCATTTGTATACGCTGCCTGTTAAGGCTGATTTGAGCCAACCACTGGCCGGTTTCTTTTACTACTGGAATTTAAAGGACCTGGGCATAAAGCCCGGCGACCAGGTAACTTATTTTTTTGAGGTTGCCGATAACGATGGTGTTAACGGCCCCAAAAGAGTGCGTTCTCCCGAACATACCCTAAACGTTCCGGATGCAAAGCAGTTGAATGAGCAATTAAATGCGGGCACACAATCGGTTAAACAAAAAATGCAATCGGCTATAAAAATTGCCGGGCAGGTGGAGCATGATTCACAAAAACTGAATGAAATGCTATTGAACAAGAACACCATATCCTTTGATGAAAAAAAGCAGATAGAAGACCTGCTGCAAAAGAAGAAAGACCTGGATGATTTGGTAAAGGATATACAGAACGAGAACAAAAAGAACGAATATAACCGCCAGGAAAATCAACAGCAGGATCAGGATATGATCGCGAAGCAAAAGGAAATGGAGAAGCTGTTTAACAACGTGCTTGACCCTAAAACACAGCAAATGCTCCAAAACCTGCAGCAGCTTTTACAAAAAGATCAAAAGGATGCTACCCGCGATGAGTTGGCAAAAATGCAAACGGACAATAAATCGCTAAAAAAGGAACTTGACCGGATGCTGGAGCTTTATAAAAAGCTGGCTTTCGACCAAAAACTGGATCAAACGGCTAAACAGCTTAACCAATTGGCGCAGCAACAGCAAAAATTAGCCGATCAGAACAAACAGCCGAATACTGATACAAAAGCAGCACAGCAGGAGCAGCAAAAAGTAGCCAATGATTTTCAGAATGTTAAAAAAACGCTGGATGAGTTGAAAAAAGAAAACGATCAGAATGAGCAGAAGATGGATTTTGAAGATCCTGCAAAGGATGTTAAGAATATAGATGATCAAATGCAGCAAAGCAGCGATGACCTGCAAAAAAACAATAATTCAAAAGCATCGCAATCGCAGCAGCAAGCCGCCAAACAAATGCAGCAGCTTGCCAGCAAAATGAAGCAAAAAGATGAAGAGGGCCAGGAAGCTGAAAACAATATAGATATACAGGAACTGCGCGAATTGTTGAAAAGCCTGGTAAACAGTTCTTTTCAGCAGGAAAATATCATGCAAACGTTAAAGGGTACCAGTCCTACCGATCCTAACTATATTACCCTTGCGCAAAAGCAAAAGGATATAAAGGATAACCTCAAAACAGCAGAGGATAGTTTGTATACGCTGAGCCGACGGGTGCCGCAAATACAATCAACCGTAAATAAAGAGATCACCGGGATAAACGACCATATTGATAAAGCGCTTGTTAATTTAGGCGACCGCCAAACACCCGAGGCTTCCGGTAATCAGCAGTTCGCCATGACGGCGATGAACAATTTGGCACTAATGTTGAGTGAAGCGCTTGAACAATTGCAAAATATGCAAAAAAACGGCCAGGGAAAAGGAAAAGGAAAAAAACAATCTCTTGCACAATTAGCCCAAATGCAACAGCAATTGAACCAGAATATGCAAAAAGCACGAGAACAGATGCAGCAACAAGGTAACCAGGGACAAAATAGCCAAAAACAAGGTCAGGGAACTCCAAAAGCGGGCCAGGGCAATAACATGAGCGAGCAATTGGCTAAAATGGCGAGGCAGCAGCAAATGATACGTGAGATGCTTCAGCAAATTAACCAGGACGAAAACAAGGATGGGAGAAATGGTTTGGGCGATCTGGATAAAATTTCGCAACAAATGGAACAAAACGAGCGCGATCTCGTAAACAAGAGAATCACCGATGAAGCATTAAAAAGGCAACAGCAAATTCAAAGCAGATTACTAGACGCGGAAAAGGCTGACCAACAGCGCGAACAGGATCAGCAGCGCGAAAGTCATGCCGGCAAAGACATGCCTCCCGGGTATATAAAAGCATTGCAGGACTACCAACAGGCTAAAGCGAAACAGACAGAACAGATCAGAACGGTATCTCCGGCACTTAACTTATATTATAAACAAAGAATAAATTTGTACTTTGATCAAATTAATGCCAAGTAATATGGAAGAGGAAAAAGTTCGGGTAGGCAAATTATACACCTTACAGCTTCAGGCCAAAGAGGAAAGTATAGCTCAACTGGAAAATTTAATTGAAAGCATAGCGGACAGATATGAAATAAGCGTAGATACCTTTGCTAATATGATGACTTGCCTTAATGAAGCTTTGATAAATGCCATGAAACATGGCAATAAAATGGACCCGAATAAAAAGGTAATTATAAATGCTGAGGTTGAACCAAAACGCATTGTGTGGACCGTTACCGACGAAGGTGATGGCTTTGATTACACACATTTGGCAGATCCTACCGCGCCCGAGAATTTAGAAAATTTAACCGGCCGTGGTGTATTTATTATAAAACACCTTGCCGATCAGTGCATATTTAATGCCTCCGGCAACGAGATTGAACTTCATTTTAAGATATAATGCCTGCTATACAGTTTTTTGAAGAGGATATTGTTTATAAATTAAAAAACAAAACACAGGTAAGGCAATGGATAACAGATACCATACTTGCCGAAGGCTATAAATTAAAGGAACTTACCTATATTTTTTGCTCTGATGCCTATCTACTGCAAATAAACCAGCAATACCTTGATCATGATACTTATACCGACATTGTAACCTTTGATAACTCGGAGGTTGAAGGCTTAATTGTTGGTGATATCTTTATCTCCATAGACCGTATCAGGGAGAACGCTGCCAAGTTTGGCGTTACCGAAGCAACCGAATTACACCGGGTAATTATACATGGCATTTTGCACCTTTTAGGCTACAAGGATAAATCAGCGGCGGATAAGAATAAAATGACACAAAAAGAAGATTTCTATTTGAACAAGCGAAGCTTTATTAGCTAATTTTACGTTATAAACACATCATTATAAAAACAATTAGCCATGAAATTATTAGCGATCTTTTTAACTTTAATGCTGATCACACCCGCAGCTGAAGTTTACCAGTTCAAATTAAAAACTATTGACGGTCAGGACTTTTCTTTAGCCAAATACAAAGGCAAAAAGATATTGGTAGTTAACACTGCATCAAAATGCGGCTACACCCCTCAATACGCTGATCTGCAAAAATTGGCAGACCTATATAAAGACAAAGTTGTAGTAGTTGGTTTCCCTGAAAACAACTTTGCCGGTCAGGAACCTGGTACTAATGCCGAAATTAAAAGCTTTTGCACAGGCAAATACAGCGTTACTTTCCCGTTAAGCGAAAAGGTGAGTGTTAAAGGCGATGATATTGCACCACTGTTTAAATATTTGACAGAAGCACCAAACCCTGATTTTACAGGTGAAGTAAAATGGAATTTCGAAAAATTCCTGCTTGATGAAAATGGCAAGCTGATTCACCGTTACCGTTCAGCAGTAAAACCATTGGACCCATCAATTACAAATGCATTGTAAGCATTAACGAGATATAAAAGAAAAGCCACTGAAATGTTCAGTGGCTTTTCTTTTATATCTCAATTTTAATCTTTACCCGATTTCTTAGCCTTTTTAGTCGAATCCTGTTGCGCCTTTTGATCTTTTTGGTCTTTCTTAACATTTGCTACTGAATCCTTTCTGGCTTTTTGCGCCTTTTTCTTTTTGTTAAAATAACCCTTTAACAAAAAGTTATGCTGTGCCGCCGTAAGGTCCTCATTTAATGTTGAGGTGGTGGTATGCACATTTGCCATGGTTGTTTTTGCCTGTTTAACGGTGGCATCCAAATCTTTGGCCATTTTATCATCATTCAGTAATCGGCCCAGGCTTCCCTTGCCCCCATTCACTTTCCCGGTAATATCTGCCAGGTTTTGTATCAGGTTACCTGCATTATCCGCTATACCGGTTAACTTGCTCATAACTTTGTCTATGTCCATCGGGTTTACCGTAGCCAGTTGGCCTCCGTTTTGTACCTCTTTTGTACCCCCAGCGCCGCCGGGAGCAACCACTATTAATTTATCGCCCATCAAACCATCGCTGCCAATACTCATTTTTGAGTCTGATTTGATGAATTTCTTAACGCTGGTATTCAACGTAAGGTCCACTCTTACAGAACTATCTGTTACAATGGTTATGGCATCAACTACACCTACGTTAATACCGGCAAACCGCACATTGTTACCAACCTGCAGGCCATTTACATTTTTAAACCTGCCATAAACATTAAATGTGGAGTTAAAAAGGCTTTTTTTACTCCCTAACAGAAACACAGCCAATACCAGCACCACTAAGCCGGCAAAGGTGAATAACCCTATTTTTATTTTTTGAGATGCGGTAGTTTTCATGATATATCCTTAAAAAAATTCTTTTACAATTTGGTCTTGGGATTTGTGGAGGGTTTCAAATGTGCCCTCGGCTATATATTTTCCATCGTTCATGATCACTACACGGTCGGCCGTTATGCGTGCGCACTCCATATCGTGGGTGATGATGATTGATGTGGTTTTATATTTCTTTTGCATAGAAAGGATGAGCTCACTTATCTCCCTGGATGTTATGGGGTCGAGGCCTGTTGTTGGCTCATCATACAACATTATTTCGGGCTTGATGATCAGCGTACGTGCTAATCCTATGCGCTTACGCATACCACCCGATAGATCAGAGGGCAGTTTATCTACCGCATCAATCAATCCTACGCCTTCTAAAACCTCATTTATGCGTTCCTGTATCTTATGCTCATCCTTTAGCTTTAAAACTCGCGTAAGCGGAAATTCAAGGTTTTCACGCACCGTCATGGAATCATAAAGCGCCCCGCTTTGGAAAAGGAAGCCTATTTTCATCCTCAAATGCTTCAGTTCCTCAGCATTCATATCCGCCACTTCATCACCAAAAACTTTAAGCGAACCACCATCAGGCACCAGCATGCCCACTATACATTGTATAGTAACAGATTTTCCCTGGCCCGATTTACCCAGCACCACCACATTTTCGCCCGCATGCACCTCGAGGTTAATGTCCTTAAGCACCTCCTTTTTACCGAAAGATTTTTTGAGGCCCTTAATAGCTATAACTACCTCTTTTTTAGGCGATTTTGCAGGCGCTTTCGATTGAGCTTTATGTTCTTTTACCTCTTCCATACTACTTATAAAATAATATACTGGTTATTTGAACAGCTATCGCGTCGATCACAAAAACCCATAAAGAGGCCGTTACAACAGCCGAATTTGCCGCTATACCAACACTCTCGGTACCTTTGTTTGAGTTGTAACCCTTATAGCATCCCACAAAACCAATGGCAAAGCCAAAGAATATGGTTTTAACAAATGCGGGTAAAAAATCGGAGAAATCAATAGCGGCTACACACTTATGGAAGTATAATACATAGCTGATGCTATCGGTAATGTTTAAGGCGATAAAGCCGCCTATCAATCCGATTATATCGCCAATTATGGTAAGCAGAGGCACCATGCAGGTTACAGCAAGAATGCGTGTAACCACCAAATATTGCAGCGGATTAGCGCCCGATACCTCCATAGCATCAATTTGCTCGGTAACCTTCATGCTGCCCAGCTCGGCACCTATACTTGATGCTATTTTGCCTGAGCAGATGAGCGCGGTAATTACCGGCCCAATTTCACGGATGAGCGATACACTTAAAGTAGTAGGCAACATACTCTCCTCGCCGAACGATACCAATGAGGGCCTTAATTGCAGTATAAGTACCGCCCCCATTATGAAGGAGGTTATGCCAACCAGCATCATCGACCGGTAACCGATCTCATAACACTGCCGCACAAATTCCGACCACTCGAAACCTCCTGTGAAAATATTTCTTAAAAAGCTGGTGAAGAAAACGCATTGATCGCCAATGCCTGCAAACCATTTTCTCCAGCCCGTGAGCTCCTGCTCCTGTACTGCTGCCATAGGTATTAGTTAAGTGTATGTTACAACAAATAATTGCTTATTTGTTTTTTTAACGTTCAAAAAAACTTAACCTTGGCTTAACGCAGCAGCTTATTACATAGGTACTTCTATTAAAAGTAAACGGGATTTCGCTTCGGTTATAATTGATATCGAACTGGTATTATAAACACCCAATGCATCCCTTTTGTTTAATGTTGTGCCATCTATTTCGGCAGCACCATCTATAACAAATACATAAACCCCATTGCCCGGTTGTTTAATGTCATAAGTAAACTCCTTGCCTGCGTCAAAATCACCCATCGAAAATGTAGCGTCCTGGTTTATCCAAAGCGTATCAGCATTTTTATCCGCTGATATCAATGTGGTTAACTCATTCAGTTTTAAAACATCGGTAAAATTCTTTTGGTCGTACCTTGGTTTTATATTTTTTTCCTTCGGGAAAAGCCAGATCTGTAAGGTATTGGCGGCCTCTGTTTTGGAGTGATTATACTCCGAGTGCGTAACCCCGCTCCCTGCCGACATCACCTGCACTTCGCCCGCATGTATCACACCGATGTTGCCCATACTGTCCTTATGCTCTAATGCACCTGAAATTGGGATAGTAATGATCTCCATATTATCGTGCGGATGCGTACCAAAACCTTTGCCGCCTGCAATAATATCGTCATTTAATACCCTTAAAGCGCCAAAATGAATCTTCTCTGAGTCATAATAAGAGGCAAAACTAAATGAGAAATTTGCCTTTAACCAGCCTATATCGTTGTGGCCGCGTTTATCAGCGGCATAATATATTTTTTCCATGATTATTGTATTTACATGTTTAAACACGCAATTTTTATTCCATAATTTAATTATATGTATTTTTGCAAGGAAATTTGTTTACAAATGGCATATAAAGCTATAATTGCGGGCGCAAGCGGACTAATTGGCAGTAAATTGTTAACCATACTGCTAAGTATGCCGGAGTACAACGAAGTGGTGATTTTAGTCAGGAAATCTACCGGCATTCAGCATACAAAATTAAAGGAACTGGTGATAGATTATGACCAGCTGGATAATTATGCTGATAAGATTTCCGGTCATGCCATATTTAGCTGCCTGGGTACAACAAATAACAAAACGCCGGATAAAGATATCTATCGTAAAATAGATCATGACTACCCGGTTAAGCTGGCACAATTAGGATTGAAAAATGGCGTTAAGCAATTTCATTTGGCATCATCTCTTGGTGCTGATGCTAAATCATCAACCTTTTACCTCAAACTGAAAGGTGAAACGGAAGAAGATATTGAGAAAGTTGGATTAAAAACTGTGCATATCTATCAGCCGTCATTTATAACAGGCGACAGGAAAGAGCACAGGCTTTCCGAAAAGATCCTGATCCCGATAATGAAGTTGATAGATCCTTTATTATTTGGCAGTTTTAAAAAATACAGGAGCATACCTGCGCAAACCATTGCGATGGCTATGTTCAAAGAATCGATTACTAACGAAGAGGGCCTATTTATACACCCCTCCGATAATATAAAACAAATAGCGTGAGTACTTATGTTTCTGCCGAAAACCTCGGCCATTCTTTTCATGATAAGTGGTTGTTTAAAAATGTAACCATTGGTATTAACCGCGGGCGCAGGGTTGCGCTGGTAGGTATTAATGGTGCAGGTAAATCAACCCTGTTAAAGCTTCTGGCTGGTGAGTTTTCGCCAACCGAGGGTAAAGTTGTACGTAGTCGTGATTTGAGATTGGGCTATTTAGAACAGGATCCGCATTTTAAAAACGCTATCACTATTAGCGATTACATTTTTCATGCTGATAACGTGCAGCAGCAGGCCATACGTAAGTATGAAGAATTGCTGGAAAACGACCCCGATAATGCCAAAGCCATTGATAAAGCAATGGAAGAATTAGGCGATGTGGATGCCTGGGAGTATGAATATAAGATCAAAACCATTTTAGGCAGGTTGGATATTCACCATCTGAATCAGCATATAGATACCTTATCGGGTGGACAAAAGAAGCGTTTGGCCCTGGCTCGACTGCTAATTGAAGACCCGGATATCTATATTCTTGATGAGCCTACCAACCACCTGGACATTGATACCATTGAATGGCTGGAAAAATTACTAACTGAAGGATCAAAAACCATTCTGATGGTTACACACGACAGGTATTTCCTGGACAATGTTTGTAACGAGATACTGGAGATAGATCGTGGCAAGATGATCCCCTACGTAGGTAACTATGGTTATTACCTGGAGAAAAAGGCAGAACGTGAAAGCGCTGACGAAGCACAATTTCAAAAAAACAGTAATTTATTAAAGAAGGAACTGGAGTGGATGCGCAGGCAACCACAAGCCCGTGGCACAAAATCAAAGGCGCGTATTGATGCTTTTTATGAACTGGAAGATAAAACAAAGAATACCGGCTTAAAGGAAAAGGTTGAACTGAGCGTAAAAACTGCACGCCAGGGCAACAAGATCATGGAGCTGCACCATATCAGCAAAGCTTTTAACGGGATTACTTATACTGATAATTTCAGCTATGTATTTAAAAAAGGCGACCGTATAGGTTTAGCAGGCAAGAACGGTAGTGGTAAATCAACCCTGTTGAACATGATAACCGGTTCACTTAATCCTGATAAAGGAACCATAGAAACCGGTGAGACTACTGTATTGGGTTATTTCCACCAGGCGGGTATTACTTTTAAGGATGATGAGCGTGTAATTGATGTAGTTAAAAACGTTGCTGAGTTTATAACTATGGCTGATGGAAAGACCATCTCAGCCTCTGCCCTGCTTACTTTGTTCCTTTTCCCGCCAGCTAAACAGTATGGCTTTATTGCCAATTTAAGTGGTGGCGAGAAGAAAAGGCTTCAGTTAATGAGTATCCTGATGAAGAACCCTAACTTCCTGATACTGGATGAGCCCACTAACGATCTGGATATTGATACGCTTAACGTGCTTGAAGAGTTCCTTACTAATTATGGCGGCGTACTAATGATGGTATCGCACGATAGGTATTTACTGGATAAGTTAACCGATCAGCTATTTATAGTAGAAGAAAAAGGCCATGTAAGGATTTATAACGGCAATTATTCATCATACCGCATTGAGCAGGAAGAAGCTCGTCAGCAAAAAAAGAATCCAACTGTAGCCGTACTGCAACCTGTTCAGGCTAAGAAAAGCAAGCTAAGCTTTAAGGAAACGAAGGAGCTGGAAACGTTGGAACAGGAGATAGCTAAGATTGAAAACCAAATAGCTGGTTGTAATAAGGAACTGGATACAGCTGGTATCGCACCCAGCAAATTGAATGATATACTGGATAAAATCAACACACTAAACAGCCAGCTTGATGAGAAAAGTATGCGCTGGATTGAGTTAACCGAACTAAAAGAGTCGTAAAAAATGAAGGTATCGGATATTATAGCTTCAGTAGGTGTTATTATTCTTTTAATAGCATTCCTGTTAAATCTGTATAAAAAGCTACCTGCATCAAGCAGAATATATACGTTTATGAATTTTTTAGGAGCTGCTATATGTGGTTTCTCCTCCTATTTAATAAAATTTTATCCGTTCGTTGTACTTGAGAGCATCTGGTCACTATTTGCATTAGCCTCATTGTTTAAGGTTTCACGTGGAACATCGGATACCGATAAATAACTTACTTCAATGTTTCACGTGGAACATATGAGTATTAAAAGCGATTTTAAAAGAATATATCGTTGATGTTTCACGTGGAACATCAATAAAAATAGAAGAATAACGTTCTATATACAGAGCGGTTTATAGGTAAATAGCCATGTTTAAGAAGTATAATGTTATAGTAGTTGGTGCCGGCCACGCCGGTTGTGAAGCAGCAGCGGCAGCAGCCAACCTTGGTTCGTCCGTATTATTGGTAACCATGAATATGGGTACCATAGCACAGATGAGCTGTAACCCTGCTATGGGTGGTGTTGCCAAAGGGCAAATAGTACGCGAGATTGATGCAATGGGTGGATATTCAGGTATCATCACCGATAAAACATCCCTACAGGTGCGCATGCTGAATAAGTCGAAAGGCCCTGCTATGTGGAGCCCACGTGCTCAAAGTGATCGTATGCGCTTTGCTGAAGAATGGCGCTTGGCATTGGAGAGAACTCCAAATGTTGATTTTTGGCAGGATACTGTTACTTCGCTATTAGTAAAGAACAATGCTATTTGTGGTGTAAAAACATCCATAGGTATAGAGATAGAAGCTGATTCAGTAGTATTAACTAATGGTACTTTCTTAAACGGCGTAATACATATAGGTGAGAAACGTTTTGGTGGTGGCCGTACAGGTGAAAAAGCAGCAACGGGTTTAACTGAGCAATTGGTTGAACTTGGCTTTGAATCGGGTAGAATGAAGACAGGCACCCCACCCCGCGTTGACGGCAGAAGCCTGAATTATTCATTAATGGAAGAACAATGGGGCGATGAAGAGCGTGGCCGTTTCTCTTATACAGATGTAGAACTTGCCAATGATCAGCGTTGTTGCTGGATAACCTATACAAATAGTAAGGTACATGAAACTTTGAAGGAAGGCTTTGAAAGATCACCCATGTTTACAGGCAGGATCAAGGGCCTTGGCCCTCGTTACTGCCCATCAATTGAAGATAAGATAAACCGCTTTGCCGAACGCGAGCGCCACCAGATATTTGTTGAGCCAGAAGGATGGAACACAGTGGAGATCTACGTAAATGGTTTCTCTACTTCATTACCTGAAGAAATTCAATATAAAGCATTGACCCAAATACCAGGTTTTGAAACTGTAAAGATGTTCCGCCCGGGTTATGCAATTGAATATGATTTCTTCCCTCCTACCCAGCTAAGCCTGACATTAGAAACTAAGCTGATCAGTAACCTATATTTCGCAGGGCAGATAAACGGAACAACTGGTTATGAGGAAGCGGCATCGCAAGGCTTTATGGCCGGCATTAATGCGCACCAAAAGATCAATGATAAACATGAGTTGATACTAAAAAGATCAGAATCATACATTGGGGTATTAATTGATGACCTGGTTACTAAAGGAACTGAAGAACCATACCGCATGTTTACCTCAAGGGCAGAACATCGCTTATTGCTTCGCCAGGATAATGCCGACATCAGGTTAAGCCCAATTGGTCATGACTTAGGATTGATCAACGATGAGCGTTTAGAGAAGGTAAATAAGAAGATCAAAAATTCAGATGAGATTGTAGCTTATACAAAAGCAAAGTCGATAGATCCGGCAAATGTTAATACCTTATTGGAGACATTAGAGACGAGCCCTATTTCGCAAGGTGCCAAATTATTTAATTTATTAAGCAGGCCTCAGGTCGCATTTACAGATTTGAGAAAAGCAGATTCAGCACTTGATGAGCTCTTATCAAAATATGATAAAGAAACTATTGAGCAGGCTGAAATAAAAATTAAATATGAGAGTTATTTTGAAAAGGAAATGGACATTGTTGATCGTATGAAAAAAATGGAGGACCGTGAAATAAACGCGGCATTTGACTATCACACTTTGCAGTCGCTTTCAAAAGAGGCACGCGAAAAACTGATGAAGATAAAACCACGCACTTTAGGCCAGGCATCGCGCATTTCGGGGGTTTCACCTTCTGATATTTCAGTTTTAATGGTTCACATGTCGAGATAGGTTTATAAATAACTGAACATCAATACAATATAAAAATTTTCGATTAGAGCCATTATTTTTAATTTCTAATATAAGTCGTTGTCAAAACATAAAAATCGATTATAGCCAATAAAAACTATGTTAAATAAAAGGGAGCCGTTTTTTTTTAAAAATTTACTGTTTACAGCTATAGTTTTAATGATTTTTGGGTGCGCCAGCCAGCAATTACCTCATGGCGGTCCAAAAGATGTAACCCCACCCCGATTGTTGAAGGCGACCCCTCCAAACATGACACGACACTTTGCCGCCAAAACTGTTCGTTTGGATTTTGATGAATATTTTAAACTGAATAACCAGTTTACAGAAATCACCATGAGCCCGGTGCAGGACAAACAACCTGAGTTTAAAATTAAGGACAAAAGCCTGGTCATAAATTTTAAGGATACGTTGCAAAAAAATACAACCTACGTTATCAACTTTGGCAAAGCGATACAGGATGTAAATGAAGGCAACACTTTAAAAAATTTCACTTACGTTTTTTCAACGGGCCCGCATATTGATTCACTTAGCGTATCTGGTAATGTTACTAACTCTATAACGCAGCAAAGAGAGAAAGATGTAACTGTAATGCTTTTCCCTTTGGATAAAGATTCGGTATACTTCGGTAAAAAGAAACCTACCATTTATGCTACAACTGATACTGCCGGCAACTTCTCGTTAAATAACTTGCACGATGGTGATTATACCATCTACGCTTTAAAAGAAAATAGTCCGGATAGAATTTATGATAAAGATGATGAGCTGATCGCTTTCCTAAAAAAACCTATTCGTCTCTACTCTGATACCTCTGATATAAAGTTATCCTTGTTTCAACAGGATCCTCAAAAATTCAGAATGGTTGAAAACAAATTTGAGCAGGATGGTAAACTACTTATGGTATTTAATAAAAAGTTGATCAATCCATCCATAAAAGTTATCTATCCACCAGCGCTTGATAATTTAAAAATAGTTGAGTTTAGCAAAACTAATGACACGGCAAGGCTCTACATGAAGAACATGGATTTTGATTCGTTACGTGTAGCCATTATTGAAAATGGTAAACCTATAGATAGTATATCAAAAGATAAAGGCAGAAAAGAAACCTTTAAAAAGGATTTTACTTTTGCATTAAGCAGTGGTGCCGGTAATAAATTAAAACCCTTTACCGACCTGCTAATCACTTCAACGGCGCCAATAGATAACGTGGATGAAGCACAAATAACCTTAAGTGAGGATTCAACTTCTGTACCTTTTAACCTGGTAAAAGATACATCCGGTACACGGAAATTCTCCATTAAATACCATTGGAAACAGGATGCCAAATATATCATTGATTTTGAGCCTGGCGCATTTACCAGTATTTACGGGCAGAAAAACATAAAGTTTATTAAGTCATTCGCAATTGATAAAGTTGAGAATTACAGCACACTAACGCTGCATGTAACTGTACCTGATACATCAAAACAATATATAGTTCAGTTTTACCAGGATAATAGAAATATACTGAACAGTTACCCGATAAGTAAAAACGGAAATATAGTTTATAAGAATTACTTAACGGGTAAATATCATATAAGAGTTATTTACGACTCCAACCGAAATGGTAAGTGGGATACTGGTAACGTGAAAAAGAAATTGTATCCGGAGAATATATGGATAGACCCAACAGAAATAACCCTAAGGCCTAATTGGGATGCGGAGGATAAGCTGGAGATACCGAGGGAGGTAGTTATCCCATAATAACCAAATTGTCATGCTGAGGAACGAAGCATCTTTTATACATGCGGTATAGGAATGCGGACAGATTCTTCGCTATCGCTACCCATGACAGAATTGAAAAATCTGTCATTTCACCTTCAGAGGCCGCGGATTTTAAAACTCAGAATGACAATCTTAGATTATTTCTCCTCTTTAAACCAACCTGAATACATGATATAATTATTCGGCAAACGTGTCAGCATTTCGCGTTGGGCATCAGTAATTGGTTTTATTTTTTTTGCAGGAGTACCGGCATATAAATACCCTGATTCACATATAGTTTTCTCTAACACAACTGAACCTGCTGCAATGATCACAAACGGCTCTACAACGGCGTGATCCATCACGATAGCTCCCATTCCTACCAATACATTATCATGCAGCGTACAGCCATGCACAAGCGCGTTATGCCCTATTGAAACGTTGTTACCAATGTTTGTTGGTGCATACTGGTAGCTACAGTGGATCACAGCCCCATCCTGTATATTAGTGTTGTTACCTATCTTAATATAATGCACATCGCCCCGGACAACCGCGTTAAACCAAACGGAACAATTATCACCCATAACCACATCACCAACTATGGTAGCATTTTCGGCTATAAAACATTCCGATCCCCACACAGGGCTTTTATCTTTTACTGGTAATATCAGTGGCATATATTCAAATATTGATTGAGCGATTTATTGAATTATTGATTTTTAATTTTTTATGTTTGATAAATTTTAAAGCGGAAATAGCTCAGCTGGTAGAGCATCAGTTTCCCAAACTGAAGGTCGCGAGTTCGAGCCTCGTTTTCCGCTCTTTTATAAAACATACTTTGCTTTTTGAGCGGCAATTTTATTTATAGCTTCTTGTGCTTCTACAGGATAATCTTTTATATCTGAAAGCACTGTACTAAACTCAACATTATTGTAGCTTGAAAATTTATTGTAGTAAAAATCAACTTTACGAGTATATTCATTTATAAATTCTTCATCTGATGGAGTAAAAATACGTTGATATAATGGTTTAATAAATTTCCAGTTTATAGATAAATAAATCAGTGCAATTAATAATATAAAAGGATCTATACCTGGATAATTAAAATATAAGCTACCTATCCAAAAAGTATTGGCCGAACCAAATGACATACTTTCGGATGAAAAACAAATAATATTGAATACAGAAAGTATTAAGAGAGTTAATACTCCGTATTGCGCTTTAATATTATCTCTAAACTTTAATATAATTACAATTATCCAACCTAAAAAGCCAGCATAAGCATTTATCGAAATTGTATAATTATAAGTCAGATAATTAACTATTGTTACGCCAATTAACCAGGCAAAAAACAATAAATATATTATATCAGAATATTTTGCCTTCTTATTCATGCACAAATATATTAAAACACAGTATCATGCACCTGCTCTTCATGCACCGGATAATCAGTAGTATAATGTAAACCCCTGCTTTCTTTTCTTACCATAGCCGATTTTACAACTAAATACGATACCTGTATTAAATTACGCAGCTCGCAAAGTTTTACTGATAGCTTGGTTTTTTTATAAAAGGTTTCTGTTTCCTCATATAATAAACCTAAACGGCGCATGGCACGTTCAAGCCTGAAATCAGAGCGTACAATACCTACATAATCATTCATCAGCTTTTGCATTTCACGAACGTTATGTGTTACCAGGATATCTTCGTTTGAGAGCTGTACACCTTTTTCATCCCAATCAGGTATTTCAGTTGGGATTACATTATTTTCAAATTGTTTTATAGCATCCTCATAAATACGGTGCGCAAAAACTAATGCTTCTAATAATGAATTGGATGCCAACCTATTAGCACCATGCAAACCTGTTGATGAGCATTCGCCGCAGGCATATAATCTTAATATAGATGATTTGCCAACATGATCAACCATAATACCACCACACATATAATGGCAGGCTGGTGCAACCGGGATCATATCCTTGGTCATATCAATACCAATCTCCAAACACTTGGCATATATATTAGGAAAATGCGCCAGTATATCTTTTTTATTACGATGGCGTATATCCAGGTAAACATAATCCTCACCCGATTTTTTTATCTCGGCATCAATAGCCCTTGCTACTATATCCCTAGGTGCTAATGATTTACGCGGGTCATACTCCTGCATAAATTCTTCACCATTTGTTCTTTTTAATACACCTCCAAAACCACGTACAGCTTCTGAAATCAGGAATGAAGGATACTCACCCGGATTATATAACGCTGTTGGATGGAATTGTATAAATTCCATATTCCTAACCTTACCTTTCGCACGGTAAACCATAGCAATACCGTCACCGGTGGCAATAGTTGGGTTAGTAGTAATAGAATAAATATGACCAGCACCGCCTGACGCCATTACCGTTACTTTAGATAATATCTTATCAACAGTATTGCTATGTGTATCTAAAGCGTAAATACCATAACAGGTAATATCATCACTGGCTTTATTCACATAATCGCCCAAATGGTGTTGGGTAATTACATCAACCGCGAAGTAATGCGTTAATATTTCAATATTAGGGTTCTTGTGTATCTCTTCTAATAAGGAACGTTCAATTTCAAAACCGGTAATATCCTTATAATGTAATACACGAAATTCAGAGTGACCGCCCTCTTTCGCCAGGTCATAAAAACCTTCATTTGTCTTATCGAAATTGGTTCCGTAATCAATAATCTCGCGGATTCGCTCCGGGCCTTCTTTTACTACGGCTTCCACAACTTCTATATCGCAGAGGCCATCACCCGATATTAAGGTGTCATTTATATGTTTTTCAAAAGAATCTTCCTTTTTATCCACAACTACTGCAACACCACCCTGAGCATATTTAGTGTTCGATTCATCTTCGTTAGCCTTTGTAACTATCAGAACCTTACCATGCTTTGCTGCTTTAAGTGCAAAACTCAATCCGGCTATCCCTGATCCCACTACAAGGAAATCAACATTCCTGGTCATAAATTATATATAAG
>JAMFSA010000007.1 GCA_026225055.1 Mucilaginibacter xinganensis
GCCATGGTTTATGCATGACCGTAGAAAAAGCATTTAATTTCATACTTTTGTTGAGTTTGGGTTAACAGATAGTTAGAGAGACACTAAACTTATTTCCGTTTTACGGTAAGGGTTAACTCAGATATTATTCGCATTCCGATTGCCGTCGGGGTGCGTTTTTTTTTGAATTAACCGCATGAAGGGAGGCCGGGGCCTACCTGAGAGTGAGTTAATTTTTCTTCATATTTTCTTTTTTAATAGTTTTTAATTTTAGTTAGTTTTTGATTGTTAAGGCATTACAATAATTGTTTTACCTTGTAGCTTGTAGTGTATTTTCTTAAAGCTGAGGATATCCAGCATTTGTATTGCGTTTAAATTGCGCGGTATCTCACCTGAGAAATGTCTCGAAGGCAATTCCCCTTCGTATTTAACATCAACATCATACCAGCGCGCAAACTGGCGCATTACTTCCTGTATATTGCTATCCTCAAAATAAAACAGGCCATTTTTCCAGGCTACTGCTGCATCCAGGTCAACATCGCTCACCACATTTATTTTACCGTTGTTAAACTGCGCCTGCTCACCCGGTTTTATAACGCTGCTACCGCCACCGGCTGATGATACTTTTACACTTCCCTGCAGTAATGTTGTTTTTACTCCGTTTTCATCAGCATAAGCATTGATATTAAAATGCGTACCCAAAACTTCAACCGTTTGCCCGCTTGATACTACCCTGAATGGTTTGGCGGCATTGTGCGCTACTTCAAAGTAAGCTTCGCCCGTAAGCTCAACTTTACGTTCGTTACCAATAAAGTTAACCGGGTATTTTATAGATGAAGCAGAGTTTAACCACACCTTGGTACCATCCGACAGGATAAACTGGTATTGCCCGCCTTTTGGCGTAGTGGCTGTGTTATAGGCGAGTGTATTTGATGATGAGCTACCAGTCTCTGCATATTTAACCTGCCCATCAGCTGTTTTGCTAACCACTACCCCACCCTGACTGGCAAGCTTACCATTTTTAGCATCTGTTAATACTACTGTACTGCCATTTGCAAGGGTTAATATAGCCTTATTCCCACCGGGGGCTATGTCATTCTTTACAGGTTTGGCAGCAGCAAATTGTTGCTTTGCTGGTTGATGGTGCTTAAACATCAGAACACCGGCGGTAATAAATACCAGTATTGATGCCGCGATTGCAAAAGCGCTGGTATATGATCTTTTTGATTTGGAATTTATCTGGAATAATAATTTGTTAAGGCTGTCTTGCTGGTCTTCTTCCAATTGCTGGTGCGATGTACCGGGGGCATCGTTCCTATAAGTAAGGTACCACGATTCAATCAACGCCTTCTCCGCAGGTGTAGCCTCACCCTTATTATATTTTTCCAGTAATTGTTCTATTTCTTTTGGTTGCATAATAGTCTTGAGGATAAGGATCCTAATTATAACCTATACAACTGTAAATGACGATGGGAGTAGATGAAAAAGAAATAGTTTAAAAAAATGTAATTTTTCTCTTTTCGTGGCGCACTTTTTTACTTTTAATAGCGTCGAAAACACGGTTTTTGAGCTTGGGTCATTGCTGTCCTTAGAGCAGGCAAGACATCAGCCTATTCATTTTTAATGGGTACAAAAGAGCGATTGAATCATTCTTTTTTCATACTGATTTTTTTAATGTTTCCTCGTTCGTCTTTTATGGTAAGGATTGCGGTTTGTTTGTCCAGTATCCTATCAACTTTACCATTTAGCCAATCGCAAAGGTCAATAGCCTGGCAAGGTTCATCATCAATAGCCATAATTTGATCACCAGACTTAACCTGGTCTTTAAGTTTTTCCCATACCACACCCACTATCAATTTATCGTCAGCTACAATAGTTTTTAAAGGCCACAGCTTTTCGCTAAGGTTGACGGTATTGGCCGTTGGTTCAAAATAAAAAAAATGGTGTATAAAATCAATGGTTACGATACCATAGTCTAATATTTTTGTACCTATTCGGCTGTTCCTTGATTTACTGGTTTCTGTAACAACATTAGTAAATGTCCCCCCAGCTATACTTAAAGACGAAATTTTCAGCCTATACAAACTATCCGGTATTTGTAAACCCAAAAGGCTCATATGATTAATTCCATAACCGGTTGAGATCTTTTCAAATGCATCTTCGTTTTTAAATTGTTTGGCATCTGCCGCTGTCATCCTTAAAAAGTTAGGGCTGCCGGTATCAAAACCCACCATCTGGGTCTTTTTATTCGCCACCTGCATATTAAAATAAGGGAAGCTTTGCGGTTCACCCGTCATAAGTGGTGTCTGCATTTTCTTATTAATAGATAGTTTTGTTTCATCATCCGTTAAAATAATAATATGCTTCGCAGGTACGATCTGTACGATGGACTTACGAAGCAAATTACTGCCTATTATGCCATCAATATGCCAGCATTTGTATAAACTACTGCTGGACACTAAAGCCGGTATCCCGGTAAAAGAAAGGTTATTAAGTTTAAGCGCTGTTATGGAAACAATATTTAATGAGGTTCTTTTCCCCGTGGCATCAGTTATTTCAGTATGATTAATAATCTCGGGCTTTAGCTCATTAAACAGTTCGGGAGTGATTTGTACAGGGGCACCGGTATCAAAAATGAATTTTCGTTTTATACCGTTAATTTCCGGGGTCAAAAACATAACACCGTTTACAAATTCATAAGGAATTTCTTCGTAGTAATTTTTGCTTTCTGTACCGCCCTTATTAAAAGTAACACGCTGGGCTGTGCATACAGCGGTTGATAGCAAAAAAAAGATACAACCAAATGTACATCTCCATAAAATATAAAAAATGCGAAAGGTTGTATAAATTTTCATCTTGGTAAATGTCTACTGAGATCTGCCTTTTGATTCTTTAATTAAATATATGTTACAAACATCGCTCGGCCTTAAAACTTCTTTTTAAATAACCCATCTGAAAAACAGAAGATCGGTAGCCATCTTGGTTTGAGGATCAATAATATTGGTTGTGAATAGTGTCACACTATTATTTCGATCATAACATCAATGGTAAATGAGCATGTTTTGTAAATGTGCTGTAATAATCTTAAAAAAGCAGACTTCCAATGCCATTAAAAGTAAAAAAAGTGCACCATTAAAAGAGAAACCTTACAAAAACAGCATAAAAAAATGAGTGCCTAATTTAAGGCGCAGCACTTTAAGTGAATTATTCACCTGTTTTTTTACGGTAAGGGGGCTAATGTTTAATTGTTCGGCTATCTCGTTGTGCGAAAGATGGGCATTTCTGCTCATTTCAAATATAAGCCTCATTTTTGCAGGCAGCGATTGAACCTCAGCCTCAACAAGGGCTATCAGTTCTTTTATCCGCAGGGTTTCATCGGGGGTAGGCTCATTGTTCACCAAAAAGCTTTCGAATGATGCCACGTAGTCCGATCTTATTTTTTTATGCTTGTAAACATTCAATACCCTGTTCCGTACAGCGGTATATAGATAAGCCTGCAGGTTAATATTAAAAGTGATGGTTTCTTTATTGTTCCAGATACAGGTAAAAAGTTCCTGCAGAATATCCTGAACCTCTTCCCTATCCGCAAGCCGTTTATAAGCATGGTTATATAAAATGCCATAATACCGATTATGAATTGCTGTAAAAGCATTCAAATCGCCCTGTTTAAGGAGGATAATTAATTCATCATCACTAAAAGAATTATACCCGGACATTTAACTGTTAACTAATCGAACATAAAATATTAAACCAATATTAAGGATTTTATTTTATTGTCCTATCAACACTTGTAGCATTTTTTTATCCAAAATAATATTTTCAAAGTGTAAGCCGTACACTTTCATGGCTTATAATACAGCTAAATAAGTATAAAAAGAGCCTTTTTTCTTTAATTTATGCAAAAAAATATAGTCTTTATTATATTAATCATATTTCAGTTAAAAGGCCCTATAATTGGTCGAGTTTAAAGCGGATCACTTCTATCGCTTCCTTTTGGCGGGAGATGATCACGTACATATAACCGTTCCAAATGATGGTGTGCGGGTAGCCATACTGGCCGCCCTTGTACAAACCTTTGGTTTTTAACTGGTATAGTTCATCGGCAATAATATATTGCTTATTAAAGTATTTTCCATCTGCCGAAATTGCCAGTACCAGCGGGTTACGGTCATAATGATGCAGTGTATCAGGTATCCCTACATAATAGTAACGCTTATCAGGCAAGCGGCCAAAATGGAATTTACTATCGTTATCACTAAAAGTAGTTTCAACCGGTTTTGACCATGATGATCCATTATCCCTGCTTTCAGTAAGCCACAACCTGCCTTTCCAGCCTTTACCTGTTACCCGTAACAACATGTGTAATACACCATCATTGGTTTGAAAAAATGAGCCTTCGCAAAGCGGTGGCAAGCCCAGTTTTTCTGCCGGCTTATAAAAAGCGGCGGAATTATCCTGCTGATACAATGAATCAGGATAAAAACTGGTCATTTTCCAGCCGGAAATACCGGTGGGATCATCAGTATAAGGAAAACTGAAATTACCGCTGATGATCAATCTGCCGTTTTTTATTGCCTCGGGCCCGTGATTAGGTATTAGCGGGATGTGCATGTCAATAGGGCTGCTCCAATGCTCACCATCGGTGCTTCTTTTCGCCCATAAATGCGTATGCGTCCTGTCCTTTTCGTACTCGCCATAATAGGCAACCAGCGTGCCTTTATATTTGTACAAGCCTGCTGCGGTGAGCACTTTCTGTATGCCATTAGCAGCTTTTCCGGGCTCGGCTATTATACCAGGGGCCGACCAGTGTTCAAAATCATCCGACACAGAAAAAACAACCCGCTGCCCCGGCGAATCTTCATCCACCATCCCGTTCGACCATGTGGCAATCAGCTTCCCCTTAAATTCAATAATGGCCGCATGGTGATTATACAGCCAGTTATTCCCTGGCGTATATATCATTTCGCGTTCAATTTTTAAATGCGGCAAACCATTTTCGTCCTTATAATTATTGCGGATGGTTGCTTGCTGGGCATTTGCCAAATTACAAAGAGCTATGGCAAAGCCTAATGCCAGGTATTTTATAGTCATGTAAACTTAATAGCTATCCGGCTAAATTAATAGTTCCGGCTAATAAAGCCAGTACCAACTGGTATTAAATAATAAAGCCGCCGGAAAATCCAGCGGCTTTATTAAGAAATGTAGTTTATTATTTAAGGTATAGGTTACTTGTATTACGATAACCATCGGCCGTGTTGCTATACCAATCCGTATAAGATGCACCGGCAGAACCTGCCCAATCTGCAAAGTGCAGGTAAGCGTTGATGATATTTACACCTTCAATTGGGTAAACAAACGGCGTGGTATAATTAATAGCCCATGGCCAGTTGGCATTGGAGAGATAATATTTTCCCTGCGATGGTACGGAAGCATCATCATTGGTGCCAAACAATTTGGTATCGGCTTTATCAGTAGGCGCGTAACCCGGTAAGTGTACTTCATAGGTACGCCTGCCATTACTAATCAGGAATGGGTTAAATGTTGATACATCCAAAGTTGACTGTGCAATTGGCGTGGTGAATGTAACCAACACAGAGGATGTTGTACCCGTTACCTTACTTTTTGAGTTTTCAGTATTTACAAAAAAGGAGAAATCGGGATTGTTGAGCATTTCATCTGTATTATCAAAAGGTATGATAACCGCTTTAGTTTGCCCGGCTTCCACCCCGTTTGATGCTAAAGTGATATAGCTATTCTTGAACAACTGCCCAGTAACCGACTGCACTGCCGAAGCCGCTACAGGTAATTGCAACCCGAAACCATTTTTAAAGGATGCCCCTACTGCTGCTGCATTATAATCGGCCTGCAAAGTTACAACCTGGTTTTGCGCGTTGCTCACAAAAGTGTAACGATAGTTCAGCACCAGGTCATTCATATCATAATCGCCTTTTGATGGCCAGTTATCCTCAAAGGCTATACTGGCGAACCCGGTTTGCGAAGGATAATAAGTAATATAAGCACGTGTAGGATCATTAGGGAACGCGTCGGTAGCATCAGGAACCCCATCGCCGTCTGTATCCGATGGTTTGGCTATCGGCGGGATATTGGTATTTGATATGGCCGTTACCGGGTCGGATGTAGCGTAGAATACCAGGTCATTAAAGTCGTTATCCGAGCCACCTGTCTGCCTGTTCAAATCCTCGAAACCTATCAGTGTTAGGTTATCCGCACTATCATATAAAACCACTGTATGCTTTTGCAAGCTGGCCGTAGTTTCCGGGTTTAAAACATCTGTTGAATAATATTTAGGGGCTGTTACATCTACTCCTGCACCGTTCCACGCGTTACCAAGCAATATAAAACCAATAGAAGTACCTGCCGAAAATGTGCCCAACTTAACTTTATTACCCGCCTGCAGGCCTCCACCAGAACCAAGGCCCGAAGCATTAGGAAATACAAGGGTTGCTGCTTTAATATCGGCAGCGCTTGTTGGCGGCGTACTGGTTGGATAGGTATAAAAAGCCAGGCTGTTTAAATTTCCTGCTCCTTCGGCAACAAAGGTTACCCAAACATCGGCTGTTGCGGTTACATTAAGTGTGGAAACCGCGGTGCTCGAAAGATAGTTGGGATGAGTAGTAGTTATCGGTTTCCCTTCAGGAAGAGAGGCATTTACATACGACAATAAAGTGGAGCTTACCACATCAGATGTTACCAAATATTTAGGCACGCCTTCATTAGCCGGGAATTGCAGTGTATTTAAAACCGCGCTTGATGTTGTTGTATATGGCGATGGATAGCTGTAAGTAGTTGCCCCACTTACAACACTTAATGTGCGTCTTAAACTTAAAGTAGTACCAGAACCTGAACCATCTGTAGGCACAGCATCCGGAACAATGTCACCACTATATCCTGCCGAACCACCTATTGTAGCGGTAATCGCGCTGGCATTAATATTAGCATGGGCATTACGCATTAGCCCCAGATATGCAGGATCTATAATTAATGAAGTAATAGACGTAGGCACGCTGATAGTAGCCGTAAGATTCCCATTTTTATCTGTTGTGCCTTTATATATCGCATTGGTTGCTGCTGTACTATCCGGCCTGTAAACACTCACCACAATGCCGCTCAAGGCTTGGCCTGTAGGTGATTGCAGTGTTAAATTTACTTTAACGTCCCTTGCTGTGGCATAATTAAAGCCGTCAGGAGCGATTTTGACTACGGGTTGACTCCCCTTTTTTGAATTATCATTGCTTTTTTTGCAGGATACAAGCCCCGCCAAGCCTAAAAGAAACAGCCCCGTGTAAAGTCTTCTCATGTTTTATTAGTTTATTTTATTTTAACTCAAACGCAAGTTGTTATACGTATTATACTTAAAGTAGTTTCAATAAATAACTGCAATATTCTCATTATGGGTAAATTATTTTTTTATTGGTTTATATTATTTAAGTGAGAATTAATGCGAAATATCGTACGGGACAAAAAAGCTAAAAATAGATATGCTTAGCACAATCTGTATATTTGGCCATTACTTATGCATATACTAAAACCCTTTAATCAACTTAGTCCTGATGAATTATATGCCATCCTTAGGCTCAGGAATGAAGTATTTGTTGTTGAACAAAACTGCGTTTACCAGGATGCCGACCTAAAAGACAGCAAATGCCATCACCTAATGATCTTTGGCGACAACTTACTATTAGCTTATGCCCGACTGGTGCCTCCGGGTATTTCCTTTACAGAAATGTCAATTGGCCGCGTGGTAATTAGTTCAAAGGGCCGTGGTTCGGGGAATGGGCGAATACTTGTGGCCCTCGCCATTGAAAAATGCCGCGAAATATTTGGCCCGGGCTCTATTAAAATTGGGGCACAGGCTTATTTAAGGAAGTTTTACGGCAGCTTTGGCTTTCAGGAAACAGGCGAGATCTATGATGAAGACGGTATCCCACATATTGATATGATCTTAAACTGATATGGATAGTTTCGAAATACAATCGGATAAGACTCAGTTGAGCAAGGATGATTTCTCCGCAGAAACCTTTATCCCGAACTTATTTAAGCCAGGCAGCAAACCTTATGATGAGTTGAAACACGCTATTGAGCGCGAGTTCAGGCAGAATGGTGCGCCTGAAGTGATACAGATGAATATTGATCGGCTTAAATATGAACCACCATCAGGCAAAGGCAGTTTTCGCGTGGTGCTGGATATCAATTATACCTTTGGCTGCGAAGATCTGCTGGTGAAAAAACCAGAACAGACCTCCGAATGGACATTTTCAATCGATCAGCAATTGTCTAAGATCATCTTTTATAGTTCCCCTTATGCCGAAAGCCGCAGCACTGCGGATGAGTTTTAGGGTTGTTAATTGCGGAAAGCTATACTTTAAACGACAGCCTTATGAGGTGAACAATGCCACCCACGGCTATCTGTAAACCAACGCAAAAGATCAAAAAAGCCATTAGGCTGTTGATGATCTTTTCGTTATGCGAACCAATGTAACTGAGCAACCGGTTGGTATTCACATAAAAAATAAAGATCAGGATACAGATCCCGATAATTGAAACCAACAGCGCCCCCACATTAATCAGGTACTGTGAAGTATCATTGTTAGCACCATCAGCACTCAGCGTAAAAAGTACCGCTATAGTGCCTGCACCCGTAGTCATGGGGAAAGTAATAGGATAAAACAGCTTATTTTCAATTATAGGGATATGATCCAGCTCAACATCGTTAGCAGCAGGCTTGGTTTCCGGAACTGTATCGCTACTGTCTGTTGATAAAAGTCCCCAGCCTATTTTGCAGATCATGATACCACCCGCCAGCTGGATAATAGGGATAGATAAACCAAATACCTCCAATATCCAATGCCCGATAAATAAAGTGACAGCGCAAATGATGAAAGAATAAAAAGTGATTTTTTTAACTACAGTTATCCGCTCCTTACGGGTAAGACCAGAGAAATACGGACTGATAATGAAAGCCGTGCCCAATGGGTTTACAACCGGGAACAATGCCACAAAACCTACAAAAACAAGGTGGATAAATGTATTAAGCTGCGGGGTCATGTTTGTGTTTGGTTGATGATGCCGCTAATTTATAAATTCTGACCGGAAATCATCTCAACCAGATCTTTCCTGCACCTATAAAATGCAAAAGTAAATTACTGTTCACCGTCCGGACTATCCACTATCTGATTTAAATGTACCAGGTTGGCCTGCAGGCTGGCAGCGCTGGTACCCAGCATAATGATCAGTCTTTCTTTTTCCGCCGGGTCAGTTTCCTGCGTTATCAATTCAGTTAACATTTGAATATTAACGGTATGGGATCGTATATTATGTGATACCACATTGGCAAAATTAAGCAACCGTTTATTTTGGGCGCTGATGAGCTGCATGTGCTTTTTGAGTTCGGTAATATCTTTGATCTGTGAAACAAAATACAAAGGTTTTCCTTGCAGGTCACGCACCAGGGTTACATTTAATGAAACCCATATGATATGCCCATTTTTATGAAAATAGCGTTTATCCATCTGGTAAGAACTGATCCCACGATCAAGTAACTGGTACATTTGCTGTAGATCAGTATTCAGATCATCAGGATGTGTGATATCCTGAAAGGTAAGCCCCAGCAATTCATCGGCGCCATAGCCTATAATACGGCAAAGCGTTTTGTTCACCCGCATCCATTGCCCCGTGGTAGAAACAAGCGCCATACCGATTGGCGCGTATTCAAAAGCATGATGGAACTGCTCCCCCTGTTCCGCTATTTTACGGTCGAGGTCAATTTGCGCTGTAATATCTATTATGGTACCGTAAACGGTACCGGCAGTAGAGGCTGCCCTTATCTCAACCCATTTGGTGCTATTTTTAGCTGTGTTTATCTGTAAGCGCCCGCTTAATTGTTTATCTGTTTCGGCTGCTGCTGTCAGCAGGTTGCGGATCTTCTCTTTCTCTGTATAAAAAGCCAGCGAGTCCTCAACCGTAGGATCATACTCAGGCCCTACTTCATATATTTCCCTTACTACTGCGTTCCAATAAACCTCACCGCTTACCATGTTCCGTTCCCAAATACCTATATGAGCGAGGCTTGCAGCCTTTTGATAAATTTCGTTTTCGTGTCTACCCCACATCATCAATGACTCGTTAAATATTCGTAAGCAATTATCAGCACCTCCTTAAGCCTTTCTATCTTCATTGGCTTTGAGAGATATTCATTCATACCCGAACTTAAATAAATTTCCCTTTCTTCAGGCATGGCATTAGCCGTTAAAGCGATGATGTAAGGCTGATAATTTTGCGACGACCTAATGGCCCGGGTAGCCTCCAGCCCATCCATTACCGGCATCTGTATATCCATCAATATCACCTGATAATGTTTTATGGCTAATTGATCTATAACTTCCTGGCCATTATTTACCATACCTATCTCATAGCCCAGTTTATTCAAAATACGCTCTATCAGTTTTTTGTTGATATCGTTATCCTCGGCTACTAATATTTTAATCGGATATTGCGCCGCGAAACTTTCGGTAAGCAAGCGTTCAGGTGCTTCAACTACAGGTATTATACCGGTAGTAGCCGTAAAACATGTTGCTATAGCCCTGAAAAGCTGCTTTTGTTTTACCGGTTTTACCAGGATAGCGCTAAACAGGTAAGCATATTTTTTCATGCTTTCATCACCGATAGAGCTAAGCATAATAATGGGCAGGCTGCTGTACTTATCTTTTACAATCCTAGCAAAGCTAACACCATCCATCTCCGGCATTTCCATATCCGTAATTACAAGTTCAGGCACATGGTTATCTTCAAGAAGTAATAACGCTTCTTGTGCCGACGAAGCCATCAATGGCACACATCCCCACAGTTCAAGTTGGGTTTGAAGTATGATGCGGTTGGTGTCGTTATCATCCACTATCAGTATCTGCCTGCCTTCCAGTTCCACCTTTTTTAATGGGGCTGGCGCGGGCGGCGTTGCATTGCTTTTTACCGCAATTATGGTGAAGCTGAAGTTTGAGCCTTTTCCCAACACACTTTCGGCATCAATCTCGCCTCCCATTAAATTAATAAGCCGCTCACTTATAACCAGGCCCAATCCTGTACCACCGTACTTGCGGGTGGTTGATGAATCCACTTGCGAAAAAGGCTTGAACAGATCTGAAAGCTTATGCGCCGGGATACCTATCCCGGTATCTTTTACGCTAAAACCTATCTCCAGACTATCGTTACCGAGCAATTTATTCAATTTAACCTTCAGAAACACTTCACCCTTTTCTGTAAATTTAATAGCGTTATTAATCAGGTTGATCAGCACCTGTTTCAGCCGCAGGCTGTCGCCAATGATCTGGGTGGGTAACTGGTGATCTATCTCATACAACAGATCGATACCCTGTTTTGATGATTTTTGGGCGAACAGGTCCATAACTTCCTCTACCGCATCACGCAGGTTAAAGTCGTCCTGCTCCATATCCAGTTTGCCCGATTCTATCTTCGAGAAGTCAAGGATATCATTAATTACATTCATCAGCGTTTCGCCGCTCCTGATAATGGTATCCGTATATTCCTGCTGCTCACTATTCAGGTGAGTTTCGTTTAGCAACGATGCCATGCCGATAACCCCGTTCATAGGCGTGCGGATCTCATGGCTCATACTCGCTAAAAAAACACTTTTGGCCAGGTTAGCTTTTTCTGCCTCGTAGCGCGCAGCCTGCTCCTGCTCACGTTGCAGTTCCAGTTCTTCTGACTGTGCCGTCAGCTCCTCATTAATGGCCTGTAATTCTTCCGATTGCTGCAAAACCTCGGCGGTACGCTTCTCCACTAATTTTTCCAGCTTAGCTTTTTGGTCTACAATATTTTTTACGCGCTGGTAATAGATCATGTAAATGCCGGCCACCACTACAAGGCCTGCCAATATTTCAAACCACCAGGTTAGCCAAAATGGCGGAACAATGGTTAAAGACAAACGGATAACTGAAGGCGACCATCGCTTTTCATCATCCTGTACCCTCACTTTTAATACATAGTCGCCAGGCGGCAGATTGGTATAGGTTGCCGAATTTTTATTACCTACCAGGTTCCAGGCTTTATCAAAATCATCAAGCCGGTAAGCATAAAACTTTTTGGTAGCGGGCCCGTAATCCAACGCTGCAAATTCAAAACTGATGACCGACTGATTATAAGGCAAAGTAATCGACTTTGTAGTGCTGATATCCTGTTTCAGCGGCGATGAATTATCTACCGGTACAGCTTTATTGAATAAGGAAAAGCCGGTAAGTACCAACGGGGCATTATAGGGCTTTTCACCTATCTCATCCGGATAGAACAGGTTAAAGCCATCTATCCCACCAAAAAAAAGTTCGCTGGTATGGCTCTTTAAGGCGGAGTGCGGTTTAAATTCACCCTCCTGCAAGCCATCCTCCTCCGTAAAATTTTTAAATGTATGGTGTATTGCATCAAAACGAGAGATGCCTTTATTGGTGCTTATCCACAAGTTCTGACTGTCATCTTCCAGTATAGCATACGTAAAGTTATCGCCCAAACCATTTGCAGTTGTATAATGATTAAAATGCCCGCTTGCTGGGTCAAGTTCATTAAGCCCCGCAAAGGTGCAGATCCAGATATGCCCCCGGCGATCCTCATGTAAGGCCAATATGGTATTATTGCTGATACTGTTTTGCTGTTCCTTAAATTTAAAGTGGGTAAAAGTTCCTTTTGCAGCATCAAACCTGTCGAGCCCTGCATCATTGGTGCCTACCCATAAATTACCTTTGCTATCCTGCAACAGCGAATTGATGCGGTCGCTGGCCACACTTTGTGGGTCATTATCGTTATGGCGATAATGGACAAATTTGTTACTCTCCGGCTCATACCTATCCAGCCCCGTGCCAAAGGTGCCTATCCATACTTTGTCACCAGCAACTGGCAGTAAGGTATATACGTTATCGCACCCTAAACTATTGGGGTCATTGGCTTTGTGTTTAAACGTTTTAAATGTTTTGGTGCCGAGCTGATACACGCTTAAACCATCGGCCCAGGTGCCTATCCACAATTGCTTACGGCCATCTTCCTTTATGTCGAGGTCATAATTGCCCGAGAGGCTATTTTTTCCTTCCTGATGCGTGAAGGATGTAAAACGGCCGGTAGCCTTATCAAAAAGGTTTATGCCTCCCCCATCCGTACCAACCCAGTAATGGTGGTCACTATCCTCAAAAAGGCAAAGAACGGAATTGTTAGAAAGGCTATGCTTATCGCTGTTATGCCTGTAATGCACAAAATTCTCTTTTCTTTTCTTATATAAATTAAGCCCTGCACCAAACGAAGCTACCCACATATTACCCGAATGGTCTTTCATGATCACATCGGCCGAGTTACCACTTAAACTGCTGGCATCTACATCGTCATGCGTGTAGGTATTGAATTTATTTTGTCGATAATTATAAATGCAGACCCCGCCATTTTCCGTGCCAACCCATAAATTCCCATCGCTGTCTTCGGCTATATTCTGTACATTATTGTTTACCAGCGAATAATTATCCGCCGGGTTATTTACAAAATGTTTAAACAACCCATTACCCTCATACCTGTTTAAACCCGTGCCCGAAGTACCCACCCACAAGTGATGGCGGCTACCCTCAAAAATACTGGTAATATTATTGCCCGAAATGGAGCCCGGCACATTATCCTGATGGCTGAACCTTGTAAAGTTTCCGCTTTTGCGGTTAAATAAGTTCAGCCCGGTTGTCTGTTCGCCCGCCCACAGGTTATTTTCCCGGTCTTTGTATACAATGTAAATATTATTCCCACTAATGCTGTGCGGGTCTGCACTGTTATTACGGTAATGGACCGCTTTACCTGTTGCAGGGTTAAAATTATCCAAACCATCACTTTGCGTAGCCAGCCATATATGCCCGTCACTATCCAACGCTATTTTATTGATAAAATCGCTGGCGATGCTGGTAGCCTCCTGGTCGTGGTGCCGATAGTGGTAAAATTTATCAGTTTTAATGTCGAATTTGTTTAAGCCGCCGCCAATGGTAGCAACCCAGATGTTACCGTCTTTATCTTCGGCAAGGTGGGAGATATAATTATTGCTGATGCTGCAAGGATCGGAAGGATCACTACGAAAGACCTTAAACTGGTAACCATCGTAACGGTTTAAGCCGTCCCTGGCACCAATCCATATAAAGCCCTTGCTATCCTGAAGAATACAATTGATGTTACGCTCTGATAAGCCATTAATGGTACTGAGATGCTCAAAGTGAAGTTGCTGGTTTTGGGCCGATAAAGCGCACGAAGCCCCCAGCAGCAAAGCAGTTAAAAAGAATCTCAGATAAGGGACCAACCGGGTAGTTATAAAGGCAAGCATTAACCATTACTTTAACGAAAGTAGACTTAATGAAGTTACAATTAATTATAAATTACACAGATATATAATTAAAATTATTATTTGTGCGGAGATGGAATGGTGTCCGTCCGCTCCTCCGGATGGACACCTGCGGACAGTTCCGGACGCTCCTCACCAAGCGTCATTGCGAGCGATAGCGTGGCAATCCCTAACTGTACAGGGCGAATAGATAAGCATAGTTGATCTGCATAGCCGGGGATTGCTTCGTACCTTGCAATGACGTGCGGAAAAGAATAGACAGGTGTCCGTCCTGTCCGGGGTACCCGTACTTCCGGACGGACGGACAAACCGGACACGCTTGGTGAGAAAAGTTCATTAATATTAACATCTTCCGACATTTCTCACCAAGCGTCATTGCTGTAAGGTACGAAGCAATGATGTGCGGAAAAGGATTTTGGTTCAGTTGAGGATTGCCACGTCGTTCCTCATCCTCGATGCTGGCGCACGAGTGTGCATCTCCTACTCGCTCTTCAAACTTTTTACCGGGTTCATCAACGCGGCTTTTATGGCTTGAAAACTGATGGTTACCAGTGTAATAATAATGGCCAATAATGCCGATATGAGAAATACGCCCGGGCCGATGCTGATGCGGTAATCGTATTTCATTAACCAGTGCTGTAAAAAATAATAGGCCAGAGGCGAGGCGATTATACAGCTGATGATCACCAGTAATATAAAATCTTTTGAAAGCAGCAGCCACACCTGCGCTATGGTTGCGCCCAGCACCTTGCGGATACCTATTTCTTTGGCGCGCTGCTCGGCCACAAATGCTGCCAGGCCAAATAAACCCAGGCACGAAATAAAGATAGCCAACCCCGCGAATATGCCCGACAGCTTCCCGATCAGCATTTCGAGCTGAAATTTTTTATTATAAACATCATCAACAAAACGGTAATCGAACGGAAAACCCGGGTTATATTTGTTAAAAATGGCGGTTATTTTTTCAACGGCTTCGTGGGTTGGTACATTGGGCGACAATTTATAGATCATGTTTCCGCCTTTACCTGGGAAAAACAAAGTAGGATCGGCCGGAGCAAAGGGTGAGATCATCAGCGCGTCTTTCACCACGCCTATTATTCGCATCGGCTGTTTCCCGTTCATCAATATTTGATTTATCGGATCTTTTAAACGCAGGCGCTTAACAGCAGCCTCATTCAATACAACATTGTTGGAGTCAGTTTTTGCACCGGGCAGAAAATCCCTGCCTGCTATAATTTTCATGCCCAGGGTTTTAAAGTAATCATCAGATACGCCAATATTACCCATCTCTACGGTTTCGCCGGGTAGTTTACCGGGCCAGTGATCTATATCGCTATGCGAAGTAACATCGGTAGCCGGGCTGGTAGCCGTGGTAGCCGATTGCACCAGGCCGCTTTGCAAAAGCTCGTTCTTTAGCGCTACATAGTTATGGTCAAGGTCATCGTTCAAATCCGTTGCTACCAAGCGGTCTATACTATAACCTGTGGGCCTGTCCTTAGCAAACCTTATCTGCTGGTAAATAATCACGGTACTGATGATAAGCGCTATGGAACAGGTAAATTGCACCACCACCAATACCTGCCGCGAAAACGATTTGGATTTTCCGCTGCTTATTGTTCCTTTTAAAACTTGTACCGGGTTGAATGAAGAAAGATAAAATGCGGGTTTGCCGCCAGCCATTAAAGCGGTTAGTGATACACAGGCAATCAAGATCAACCAAAAAGTAAAACTACTATACGGGATAGCTATGGATGTGCCGGCAAGGCTGTTAAAAGAAGGCAGCACCATGGTTACCATTGCCAAACAGCATAAAAATGAAATGAAAGTAACCAGCGCCGATTCGATAAGGAACTGGAAGATCAAATCACTGCGTAACGATCCGATGGCTTTTCTTACGCCAACTTCCCTGGCACGTTTTTCTGATCGCGCGGTTGACAGGTTGATAAAGTTGATGCAGGCGATAACCAGCACCAGCAAACCTATTACGCTAAAAATATGCACATAATCAATAAAGCCGCTATTGGCAATGCCATTCTTGTATTCGTTGTACAAATGCCAGTCCTGCACGGGTTGCAGTATTACTTTTGAATTACGCGCGTTTGTATTTTCGGGTTCAGTTTTTTCAATATCCCTTATTTTAGGCTCCACCTGTGCATAGCTGATGCCGGGTTTTAATTTCACAAAAATCTGAAAACCGTTATAAGCGAAATTACCGGTACGCGCTGCCTTTACCCAGCTTTGGGTTTGCTCAAAATAACTAAATGGGAGAACGTATTTAAACCAAAAAGATGAGTTTGCAGGCAGGTCCTTAATCACCCCGGTTACTTTAACATCGTGCTGATTATCAATCCTAACAGTTTTACCCAGTGAATTTTCATTACCGAATAAAGCTTTGGCCGTTGATTCGGTGAGTACAATTGAATAGGGCTCTTTAAGCGCTGTTTGCGCGTTACCTTCTATAAAAGGATAGCGGAACATTTTCAGAAAATCACCCCCGACCTGCGCTCCCGGCAGGTAAAATTTGCGGTTATCAACCCTAAGCCCATGCGCCCACATCCAATCTGATTCGGCTACACCTTCAATCTCCGGGATATTATTCCGCAAGGCATCAGCCAGTTTCAGCGATGTGCTGCTAAAAGTTAGTGTTGTACCATTACTGTTAAAGTTGCGCCTAACCTGGTATAACTGGCTATAACCGGGCAAGCTTTTATCAAAAGAATACTGGTATTGCACCCACAGGCCAATAACCAGCGCCACAGCCATACCAGCCGCCAGCCCCAAAATATTGAGGGCACTATAAACCTTATTGCTTAAAATATTGCGCCAGGCGATCTTTAAGTAGTTCTTTATCATGATAACAGCGTTTGAAATAACTAACTAATAATGCAGAGAATGCCAAAAGATAAGCCAAATTTATAATAAACTGATTATAAATATATTAAAGCAATTTTACATCCCCTTAACTGTATCAGAAGCGAACAACGGATGTTCGTTTTTAGGTATAGGAGGTTATAGTGTCCCTCGCTCCCGGTGGGAATATTTGTGAGCCTCTCGCCAATCGTCATTGCCGAGGTACGAAGCAATGACGCCTGGTAAGGGTGTCCGGAAAGTGTCCGCACTACCTTATCTCCCGGACGGACGGACAAGATCACTCCCTCATTTTGGCTACTAAAACCCTCAATTAGGCTACAAGCGGGCAATCGCGTTGCTGCACCTTTGTATTATCCATTTAAATATAAAGATCATGACACATCAAAATGATAATTCACGTAATCCTAAAGTTTGGTTCATCACGGGCGCATCCCGGGGCTTTGGGCGCGTTTGGGCCGATGCTGCGCTTAAACGTGGCGATAAGGTAGCTGCCACAGCACGAAAGCTGGAAAGCATTGCCGACCTGAAAGAAAAATACGGCGATAACGTGCTTACTTTAGCCCTCGACGTAACCAATGCTGAACAGGCAAAGGCTACCGTGGAGCAGGCCTACGCGCATTTCGGCAGACTGGATATTGTGCTTAATAATGCAGGCTACTCACTGGTTGGCACCATAGAGGAAGCCAGCGCCGATGACGTACGGACGATGTATGAAACAAATATCTTCGGCACGCTTGCTGTAATACAGGCGGCTTTGCCCTTGCTGCGTAAGCAAGGCGGCGGCCATATCCTCGGCACTTCCAGTAACCTTGGTCATGTAACGTTGCCGGTTATTGGCTATTATTGCTCATCGAAATGGGCGTTTGAGGCGATCCACGAAAGTCTGGCCGCAGAGGTTAAAGATTTCGGCATAAAAGTGACCATTATTGAACCGGGTGCTTATGCCACCGAATTCGGCAGTCAGGATTCTTTGAAATTCGCCACGGGCATGGACATCTACGAAGATTTTAAAACTCAATTTTTCGGTAGGTTAAGAGGATTAGAAAGAGGTGACCCTGAGGCTACACCACAAGCGCTATTTCAGGTTGTTGATGCAGAAAACCCGCCATTACGATTTAACCTGGGCAGCCATAATCTGCAATGGACACGTAGCGCCTATGAAGAACGTTTGGCACTTTGGGAAAAATGGGACGCTGTTTCAATTTCGGCCCAGGGCGAAGCTAAATAATTAAGAACCGATCATAACCGGTAACTAATGGTTGCCGGTTATGGTATATTTGTTATCGAAATGAAAAAAGACGAAAAAGGCCCGCATAAATTTGAGACACTATCTGATGCTCACCGGGCCTTCGGCATGCCGCTGCCGAAGCATCCACTGATCAGTATCATGTACGGGGCACCTTCGTGGTCAAAAATACTCCAGCCCACTCATCACCATGTATTGGGGTTTTATAAAATCTCGTACAAGCCAAAGCTTGCCGGTAAATTAAAATATGGGCAGGGCTATTATGATTTTGATGAAGGTGGTTTGCTTTTCGCTTCGCCCGGCCAGGTTGTAGGCAGAGGAGAAAATGAAGGAACAATATGTTCTGAGTATACCTTGCTCATCCACCCGGATTTCTTTTTGGGTTATCCCCTCGCTAAAAAGATCACTCAGTATGGCTTCTTTTCTTACTCAGCTAATGAAACGCTGCACTTGTCGGATAAGGAAAAGGTAACTATTATTTCCATTTTCGGGATAATTGAAGATGAGCTCAACAGCCGTATAGATGATTTTAGTCAGGATGTGATCATCTCCCAAATCGAGCTGCTGTTGAATTATGCCAACCGTTTTTACAAACGCCAGTTTATTACCCGCAAGGCAGTAAGCAATGATCTGCTGCAAAAGTTAGAGGAAATTTTAGACGGATACTTCGCGGGTGAGCAGTCATTAAACCGTGGCATCCCCACCGTACAATACCTTGCCGAAAAATTAAATATAACGCCAAGCTATTTAAGCGATATGCTGCGTTCCCTAACCGGGCAAAATGCGCAGCAGCACATCCACCATAAACTCATAGAAAAAGCTAAGGAAAAACTATCTACCACCAGCCTATCTATAAGCGAAGTTGCCTACGAGCTGGGCTTTGAGCATCCGCAGTCCTTCAGCAAACTTTTCAAAACAAAAACCAATCTCTCGCCATTGGAGTTCAGGCGGTCATTTAATTGACGATCTATAAGTGTTATTACGATAAAAACAAAAAAACCGGAGCAAGCTCCGGTTTTTTTTTAACACTAAACTAAACACTATCTAAAATATATTACTACACTTTTATAGTCATGCTATTTAACATCCCAGAATATCTTAGTAGTTCTGGTATCCTTAGCTTTTACACTGTTATAATTTGTATTATAGGTGGTTTCAACTGTTGGATATAATAACCTTGTTGGAGGATTTGCATAATCCGAAGGGCTGGATACAGGGAAAGTTAAAACCGGGTACTTAGTCCTGCGGAATTCAGCCCATGCCTCGTCTGATTGCAGGAAGCCAAAATGCACCCATTTTTGAACCCATATTAAGGCCAGCCTGTGCGTTTGATCGGTTGCTGCTGTATAGCTTACGGTCGGGCTTGCTTCCCAGGTTGCTATGGCAGCATCCGTTGGGGTTGCTACTGTGCCGCCTCCTATGCTATTTAAGTACTGATAAAAGTAAACAGACTGGTTTAAAGCCAAATTATAGGCAGTTGCCGCAACACCCAATCCCCAGCGTTCGTAAGCTTCAGCTTTAAGGAAGTTAACCTCAGATGCTGTTATAACTATACCGGGCATTTTAATGTTGTTTAAAAACGTAGCCGAATCCACAATTGAATAGTGCGAATACGCGGTATCCTGTTGTCCTGATCCATAAGTTACTGGCATTGCCCTGTAGGTAGGGTTTGGAACAAATACACCATTAACGGTTGATCCGTATTTATCAAACATAACAGGTATACGGGGGTCGTTTGCAGGTAGCATCACCGTATTTAACTTATAATCAGGAGCCCAATAGCTATCAATTTCAGTTAATGCCGAGTACAATGTACTGCTTGTTGTAGTTGTTAATGGCTGCAAAAGAACATCAGTGGTGGCAGGGCTGTAATCTGCCACACCAGCGCCATCAATCAGCGGGTAAGATGCCGGGGCACTTAACATGGCTGTTACTGCCGCTTTTGCTGTTGGCTCATCATAATAAGATATACGCATTAACAAACGTAAACGTATTGAATTTGCATATTCCTGCCATTTAAGTAAAGTACCCTGATTTAATATATCAGCTTTGCTAAAAGCCGACTGTACATTATCACTTAATTTTACAGATCCAAAGTAAGTAGCCGCATCATTCAGATCACTGATCAACGATAGGTAAAGGGTTTTCTGGTCATCAAATACAGGGTTTTTTATAGTACTTGCGGTTTCCAGGTTACCTGCCTGCGAAAATGGAATATCGCCAAATGCATCTATCATTTTAGCGGTCTTATCATCCAAAACTATCTTTGCAGCTTCTATATAAACCTGCTGATCTGCCTGGTTTGCTGTGGTAAGGGCTGCATATGCAACCTGCATTGAACGGTATACAGCCATAGGGCCGCTGCCATTACCGGCAGGAAAGTAATAATCAGACCAATAATTACCCACATATCCGTCACTTTGCTGATACAGCCCCGGGCCATTATCAAATGTTGTGGTTTGTGCGTAAACCGAAAGCTGGGGGAAGAAATAGGTACGCAGGTTCCAATAAGCAGGCCTTACACGGTCACTGTTCAACATTTCGGTAAAGAACCCGCTGATAATTGGTTTTGTTGACAGCTCGGGATTAAGATAATCCTGATCAATCGTTTTTTTGCACGCGCTAAACGATACAGCCAGCGTAAGCAAAACAGATGTATATATAAATATCTTTTTCATGTTTTTACTAATCTTAAAAAATTAAAAAGTGGCATTCAATGAAAATCCATAGCTTCTTGTTGATGGTA